>NZ_JBHXIC010000047.1:14137-35521 GCF_042723955.1 Cellulosimicrobium cellulans
GCCGGCGGGGCGGGTGCGCGGCGGGGGCGCGCGGGGGCCGGGGCCCGGGCGGCGCCGCCCGGCGCGAGACCCCCGCCGCCCCCGCCGGTCGGCCGCCCCCGGCCCCCCCCCGCCCCCCCTTCTCGCGTCTCGTGGGTGTCGGTTCAGGCGTTCGACGCGCGGCGCAGTGCCACGAGCTCCGCGATGAGGTCGAGGAGGTCGTCGACGTCGTCGCCGGGGCGCGGGCCGCGGAAGGCGAGATCCTCGCCCGTGGTGTCCGCGCCGTCGGCGGCCCCGTCCGTGACCCGCCCGAGCACGTCGCTGCTCAGCGCGGCGTGTGCGTAGAGCCCGTCGCTGAGCAGGACGATCGCGTGCGCGACGACGGGGTCGCCGACCTCGTCGAGCACGGTGCGCGTCCAGGCGTCGTGCGCGCCGTCGAGCGCGGCGCGGGCGCGCGGGTACGACCCCTGCGCGAGCCGGGACACGGCGAGGTAGACGAGCTCGAACTCGGTGTCGACGAGCGTCGAGGTGCGGATGAGGTAGTCGACGGCGCCCGCGGGCGCGGCGCGCATCGCCTCGACGTCGGTCGCGGTGAGCTCGCGCAGGTGCGCGGCGAGGCCGTCGGCGAGCGCGTCCTTGGACCCGAAGTGGTAGAGCAGCCCGCCCTTGGAGACGCCGGCGCGCTCGGCGACCGCCTCGAGCGTGGCGGCGCGCTCGCCCTGCTCGACGAGCAGGGACGCGAACGCGCGCAGGACCTTGGCGCGGGCGGCAGGGGGCGGCGGCATGGTTCCGAGGGTAGTGGGAGCACGTGCGCCTCGGCCGCGCGCTCGGCGGAGGCACGGCGGCGATCGGCGGGGGAGCGGCGGCGGTGCGCAGCGTCACACCGTCCGCGGGATGACGACCGGGCTCACGAGCGTTACTGTACCGTCTGGACGGTTGGAAGTTCGGCGCCACCGCGTCGCCCCGACCGCTCGCAAGACGTGGAAGGACCTCTCGCCGTGACGACCCCCGTGACGACGAACCCGACAGGCTCGGCCGCCCCGCACGCGCCCGCGACGCGTGGACCCGCGCGCGGCGCCGCCGGTCGCTGGTTCGCGCTCGCCGTGCTGATGCTCCCGGTGCTGCTCGTGTCGATCGACAACACCGTGCTGAGCTTCGCGCTGCCCCAGATCTCCGAGTCGCTGCGCCCCAGCGGGACGCAGCTCCTGTGGATCATCGACATCTACCCCCTCGTGCTCGCCGGCCTGCTCGTGCCGATGGGCTCGTTCGCCGACCGTGTCGGGCGCCGCCGCCTGCTCCTCACCGGCGCGGTGGGCTTCGCCGCCGTGTCGGTCATCGCCGCCTACGCGCCCACGGCCGGGGCGCTCGTCGCGTCCCGCGCGGCGCTCGGCTTCTTCGGCGCGATGCTCATGCCGTCGACGCTCTCGCTCCTGCGCAACGTCTTCGTCGACCGCGAGGAGCGCCGCCTGGCCATCGCGATCTGGGCGGCCGGGTTCGCCGCCGGGTCGGCGCTCGGCCCGATCGTCGGTGGGTTCCTGCTCGAGCACTTCTGGTGGGGCTCGGTGTTCCTCCTCGCCGTGCCCGTGCTCGTGCTGCTGCTCGCGCTCGCGCCGTTCTTCGTGCCCGAGTCGCGCGACCCCGCCCCGGGACGCATCGACGTCCTGTCGATCGGGCTCGTCATGGCGACCATGACCCCCGTCGTCTACGGCATCAAGCTGCTCGCCAAGTCCGGGGTGAGCACGCTCGCCGTCGGGAGCGTCGTCGTCGGGCTGGCCGCCGGGGCGCTCTTCGTGCGCCGCCAGCTTCGCCGTCCCGACCCGATGATCGACGTGCGCCTGTTCACCCACGGCGCGTTCAGCGGCGCCGTGCTGGTCAACCTGCTGTCCGTGTTCTCGCTCGTCGGGTTCCTGTTCTTCGTGTCCCAGGACGTGCAGCTCGTGCTCGGGCTCACGCCGATGCAGGCGGGCGTCGCGCTCCTGCCCGGGCTCGTCGTGATGATCGTCGCGGGTCTCGGTGTGGTGCGCGTCGTGCGCCGCGTGCGGCCCGCGCACGTCGTCGCCGTCGCGCTGCTCTTCTCCGCGACGGGGTACGCGGTCGTCGCCGCGGGCGCGGGGCAGAGCACGCTCGCCCTCCTCATGGTGGCGTTCGTCGTGCTGTCGCTCGGCGTCGGCGCTGCCGAGACCGTGTCCAACGACCTCATCGTGTCGTCCGTCCCCGCCGCCAAGGCGGGTGCGGCGTCCGCGATCTCGGAGACCGCGTACGAGGTGGGCGCAGTGCTCGGCACGGCCGTCCTCGGGAGCATCCTCACGGCGTCGTACCACGCGAACGTCGTCGTCCCGGCGGGCGTCCCCGCGGCCGACGCCGTCGCCGCGGCCGAGACGCTGGGCGGCGCCACCCAGGTCGCGTCTACCCTGCCCGCGGGGCAGGCGCAGTCGTTGCTCGACTCCGCGCACGCAGCGTTCGGCAGCGGCGTGGGCACGACGTCGCTCATCGGCGTGGTGCTCATGCTCGTCGCCGCGGGCGTGGCGCTCGTCACGCTGCGGAACGCGAAGTCCTGACGACGCGCCGTCCCGTGCGCCCCGCCGCACCCTGGCGGCGGGGAGCGCGGTCCTCGCGGTTGGCGACGGGGGCCCGCATCCGGGAGGCTGGGCGTGATGAGCCGTCCGCACCGCACCCCGCCCCGCTGGGTCCGCTGGACCCTCGCCGTCCTGCTCGCGCTCGTGCCGTGCGTCGTGTGGGGGGTGACGACCGCGACGGCCGAGCGCAGCCTCGGCCCGCACGAGGCCCGCTACGAGGTCACGACGAACGGCCTCGTCACCGTCGACCTCGGCCCGCTCGGGACGATCCAGATCGACTCCCCGCTGCCGCTCGGGCTCGGCGCCGACGTCACGGTGGAGGAGATCCCGGCGGACCTCACCGCGGTCGGGCAGGCCGACACGCTCGAGGGCCTGTCGCAGGACCTCGAGGACTACCTGCGGTTCTTCGGCGGCCCGCAGGAGACGATCGGCTCCGTCGCCCGGGCCCTCGTCGTCGACGCGCTGCAGCGCACCGGGTTCGCGATCCTCGTCGTCGCGGCCGTCGGCGCCGGCCTCTACCTCCTGCTCGGACCGCCGCGCCGCCGCGAGCTCACCGAGCGCGTCGCGCCGCGCACCTACGAGATCACGGCGGGGGTCGTCCTCGTGTCCCTCGTCGGCGTCTCGCTCGTCGCGAGCGACCCCGGGACGACGACCGGTCCGTCCCAGCGCGCGTCCGCCGTGTTCGACGGGACCCCGCTCGAGGGTGCGCGCATCACCGGCCGGCTCGCGGGCGTCGTCGACACCTACGGCGCGATGCTCATCGACCTCTACCGCGAGAACGAGGACTTCTACGCGCGGGCGGACGCCAACCTCGTCGCGGCGTGGGACCGGCGTGACCGCATCCAGCGCCTCACCGCGCCGCTGCCCGCGGCGACGGCGACGTCCGACGACGAGCCCTCGCCCGACGACGCGACGTCACCCGACGGGACCGACACCGGGGACGAGGACGGTACGAGCGGCGCCCCGCCGTCGGGCACCGGTGACGAGGACGCGGGGGGCGACGTCTCCGGCGCCGAGGGGTCGGCCGACGCCGAGGCGACGGAGGAGCCCGCCCCGGAGCCTGCGGCCGAGGAGGACCTCGTCACGCTCCTGGTCGTGAGCGACCTGCACTGCAACACGGGGATGACGCCGCTCATCCGGACCGCGGCGGAGCGCTCCGGGTCGTCGATCGTGCTCAACGCCGGGGACACGACGATGAACGGCACGGCGGTCGAGTCGTTCTGCGTCGACTCGTTCGCGTCCGCGGTGCCGAAGGGCGTGACCATGGTCGTCTCCGACGGCAACCACGACAGCGTCGAGACCTCGGCGCAGGAGCGCGCCAACGGCCAGACCGTGCTCGACGGGAAGGTCGTCGAGGTCGAGGGGATCCGCATCCTCGGCGACCGCGACCCGCTCGAGACGCGTCTCGGCCTGGGCAGCCAGCCGCCGCGCGAGGAGACCCCCGAGGAGTACGCGGCCCGGCTCACCGAGGTCGCGTGCGCCGAGCAGGAGGACGGCGACGGGATCGACCTCCTCCTCATCCACACGCCGCGCATGGGGAACGAGGCGCTCGACTCCGCCTGCGTGCCGAACCAGATCTCCGGGCACATGCACACCCGGTCCGGGCCGGAGCGGATGGGCGGCGGCGTCCGGTACGTGAGCGGCAGCACCGCGGGGGCGGTCAAGGACCAGCTCCGCATCGGTCCCCTGAAGGGCACGGCCGAGATGACGGTGCTGCGGTTCGACCCCGAGCGGCGCCGCATCGTGGACTGGCAGCTCGTGCAGATCGGCACCGACGAGTCCGCGAAGGTCTGGCCGCGCATCGCCTGGCCCACGCCGTCGGGCGTGCCGGTGGTCGAGGAGCCGGCCGGTGACGACGGCAGCGAGGAGGGCGTCGAGGGCGGCGACGTCCCCGCGGACGAGCCGACTGACGACGCCCCCGCCACCGAGGGCTGAGCGGGTGCGCGTCGGTCCTCGCCGCGCGGGCCCGGACACGGCAGGATGTGCCGTATGAGCAGGTCCACGCGCTGGATCGTCGTGTCGGTGGTCCTTGCGCTCGTCGTGGTGCTCCTCGCGCCGTTCGTGTACTCGGAGGTGCAGGAGGGCCGGACGCCGCCGCCGCTGGGCCTGCAGTCGCCGGGGGAGGAGACCGCGTCCGCGGCGCCCGCCGAGCCGGGGCCGTTCGACGTCGACGGCGAGTGGGTCGTCGGGCCAGGGTCCGAGGCGGGCTTCCGTGCCGACGTGCTGGACGTCCCGGCCGACGAGGCCGTGCTCCTGGGCGTCACCCCGGACGTCACCGGGACGTTCCGCGTGCGGTCGGGGTCGTTGGAGACCGCGACCGTGACGGTCGAGACGACGACGCTCCGGACCGGGTCCTCCGTCGCGGACCGCCAGCTCCAGCAGGCCCTCGAGACCGACCTCTACCCGACCACCCTCTTCTCGCTCACCTCGCCGCTCGACGTGAGCGAGCTGGGGACCACGACCACGCCGGTGCGCCTCGAGGCGTCGGGCGCGCTGACGATCCGCGACGAGACCCAGGCCGTGACGGTCGCGCTCGAGGCGCAGCGGTCCGGCGACGGCGTCCTCGCGACCGGTGCGATCGGCGTCCGCTTCTCCGACTACGGCATCGCCGTGCCGCCGGCCGCGCCGGTCCAGGTGCGCGACGAAGGCACGGTCGAGGTGCGGCTCGAGCTCGTCCGGCCCGCGGCGCCCTGAGGTCCGGGGACGGGTCCGTGACCTAGGGTGGTCGCGTGGACCACCCGACCGACCTGACGCCCGTCGCCCAGGACTACCTGAAGGTCGTCTGGGCCGCCCAGGAGTGGTCGGACGAGAAGGTGACGACCAAGCTGCTCGCCGAGCGCATCGGCGTCGGCGCCTCGACCGTGTCCGAGACCGTCCGCCGGCTCAGCGCCCAGGGTCTGCTCGAGCACGCGCCGTACGGCGCGATCACGCTCACCGAGCGCGGGCGCAGCCTCGCGCTCGCCATGGTGCGCCGCCACCGGCTCCTCGAGACCTACCTCGTGTCCGAGCTCGGCTACGGCTGGGACGAGGTGCACGATGAGGCCGAGGTGCTGGAGCACGCCGTCTCCGACCTGCTCATGGAGCGGATCGACGCGCGCCTCGGGCACCCGACGCGCGACCCCCACGGGGACCCGATCCCCGGCGCGGACGGGACCGTCGTCCGCCCGCCCGCGGTCCCGCTCGCGGACCTCGTCGTGGGGGACCGGGGGACCGTCGTGCGGATCTCCGACGCCGACCCGGACGTCCTGCGCTACCTCGCCGAGATCGGGGTCGGCCTGGACACGGGGGTCGAGGTGCGCGAGCGCCGCGAGTACGCGGGCATCCTCTCCGTCGTCTGGTCGCCGCCCGATGCTGCCGGCCCGGGCTCCGGTCCCGACGTCGCGCGTCCGACGCCGCCCGCGCAGCTCGGCCTGCGCGCCGCGGACCACGTGTGGGTCGTGCGCGCGGAGCCCGTCTCCGCCTAGACTGGCCGCCTGCCCCTGTTCTCGTCGCCGACGCCGCCGACACCCCTCGAATCGATTCGATCACTGCTTCGGTCCGAGGACTCCACCGCCGCACCGCGCCCGACGCCCGAGGACACGATGACCGACAGCCCCGCCACGTCCGCGCCCCTCGCGGACGCCCCCTCCGCGAGCGACGGCCGCCTGCGCGGGGCCGGCCCCGCGCTCCTCGCGCTCGCGATGGGCGGCTTCACGATCGGCACGACCGAGTTCGCGACGATGGGGCTGCTCTCCGACATCGCGACCGACCTGGACGTCTCGATCCCCACCGCGGGACACGCCATCACGGCCTACGCCGTCGGCGTGGTCGTCGGGGCCCCGCTGCTCACCGTCGTCGCGGCGCGCCTGCCGCGCAAGACGCTGCTCCTCGCCCTCATGGCGTTCTACACGCTCGGGAACCTGTTCTCCGCGACGGCCGGGAGCATCGAGACGCTCGTCGCCGGGCGGTTCCTCGCGGGGCTGCCGCACGGCGCGTTCTTCGGCGTCGGGGCCGCGGTCGGTGCCGCCGTCGCCGGTCCCGGGCGCCGCGGACGCGCCGTCGCGACGATGATGGCCGGACTGACGATCGCGAACGTCGTCGGCGTCCCGCTCTCGACCTTCGCCGGGCAGCAGCTCGGCTGGCGCGCCGCGTTCGTCGTGGTCGGCGTGCTCGGCCTCGTCACCCTCGCCGCCCTGTGGCGGCTCATCCCGGTCGGCGCGGGCAACGAGGACTCGAGCGTGCGCCGCGAGCTCGGCGCGCTGCGCAACGGTCCGCTCTGGCTCGGGTTCGTCGGCGCCGCGGTCGGGTTCGGCGGCATGTTCGCCGTCTACTCCTACGTCGAGCCGACCATCACGCGCGTCACCGGTCTGTCGTCCGCCGCCGTGCCGCTCGTCCTCGCGATCTTCGGCGTCGGCATGACCGTCGGCACGGTGCTCGGCGGCCGGCTCGCCGACCGCTCCGTCATGCGCACCGTCTACCTCGGGTTCGCCTCCACCGGCGTGACGCTCGCGCTGTTCGCCCTCACAGGCCACCACCCCGTCCCCGCCGTGCTGTCGCTCTTCCTGCTCGGCGTCACCTCCCAGGTCCTCGGCCTCTCGCTCCAGACCCGCCTCATGGACCTGTCGCCCGCCGCGCCCTCGCTCGGCGCGGCGCTGTGCCACTCCGCGCTCAACGTCGGCAACGCGAACGGAGCGTTCCTCGGCGGCCTCGTCATCGCCGCCGGCTGGGGCTACCTCGCCCCCGCCTGGACCGGCGTCGTCCTCACCGTCGCCGGCCTCGCGATCATCCTCCTCGTCGCCCGCCGCCCCGCCGACGTCGTCGCCACCGTCTCCGACGACGCCGGCTCACGCGCCGAGGAGCCCGCCCTGCCGAGGTAGAACCCGCCGGGTTCTACCTCGCGGGGCCGGGGCTCTTCCTCGGTGTGCTCCCAGCCGGGACCCAGCGACGCGCGGTAGGTTGTGCCCTGCGCGCACCGCCGTGCGCCCCGTCACGTCCGGCGCGAGCCGGTGACCCACGAGGAGCGTCCCCGTGAGCAAGAGCGCCACCGCCGGTGCGAGCGTGTCCGCCGACCACGACGACGAGCTGCTGCCGTCGTCCGGTCCTCGCCCGATCAGCGCGCGCACGATGGGCTGGTTGCTCGTCGTGCTCGGCGCGATCGGTCTCGCCGGCTCGGCGGCGCTGGCGATCGAGAAGTTCCTCAAGCTCGCGGACCCGAACCACGTGCCGTCGTGCAGCCTCAACGCGCTCCTCGACTGCGGCGACGCGATGGACTCCTGGCAGGGCGCGCTCCTCGGGTTCCCGAACCCGCTGCTGGGCATCGCGGCGTTCCCGGTCGTCATCACGACGGGCGTCGTGCTGCTCGCGGGCGCGCGGCTCCCGCGCTGGTACTGGCTCTCGCTGCTCGGCGGGACGACGCTCGGGATGGGCCTGATCGTCTTCCTCATCTGGACGACGATGTACGAGATCTCGGCGATGTGCCCCTACTGCATGGTCGTGTGGTTCGCCATGCTCCCGCTGTTCTGGTACCAGGTGGTCCACGCGGTCCAGGAGGGGTACCTGCCGGCGGGGGACGGCGTGCGGCGCACCCTCGTGGGCAACCGGCACCTGTTCCTGGCGATCGGCTACGTCGCGCTCGTCGCGTGGATCCTGCTGGTCAAGGGCCCGATCATCATGACCTTGTTCTGACACGCGCCGGCGCGACGCGGCCCCGCGAGGGTCCGGCGGCGCGCCCCGCGGAGGGCGTCAGCGCCAGGCCGGCTGGTCCGGCGCGGCGTCCTGCGGGTAGCCGTGCCCGCCCGGCTGCTGGGGTGCGGGGGCGCCCTGCGCCTGGTGGGCGGACTGCGTCGTCGCGCCGGGCTGGCCCGCCGGGATCGGCGTGACGACGACCGCGGTGCCGTACGCGCACACCTCCGAGAACGAGGCCGCGATCTCGCCCGTGTCGAAGCGCATGCCGACGACCGCGTTCCCGCCACGGCGCTGCGCCTCCTGGACCATGCGGTGCATGACCTCCTGGCGGGACTCGTAGACGAGCTTCGTGTACTCGGTCACCTCGCCGCCGCCGATCGAGCGGAACGACGCGACGAAGTTCGCGCCGATGTTCGCGCTGCGCACGGTCATGCCCATCACCTCGCCGAGCACCGCGTCGATGCGGTAGCCGGGCACCTCGTTGGTCGTCACGATGATCACGGCGCACATCCTCGCACGGGGTGGACGGGCCGCCGTCGGGCCTCTCGCCGGCCGGTAAACTCGGCCGGGTGACCACGCCTGACACCACCTCGATCCCGCACGCCCCGGACACCCCCGCCGCGGGTGGCCCCGCCCACCGCTACACGCCGGCGCTCGCGGAGCAGATCGAGCTCAAGTGGCAGGAGCTCTGGGAGCAGCGGGGCACGTTCTTCGCCGCGAACCCCACGGGGGAGCTCACGGACGGCGACGGCAACGGCCCCGAGGGCGCGAGCCCGTACTTCATCATGGACATGTTCCCGTACCCGTCGGGCGCGGGCCTGCACGTGGGCCACCCCCTCGGGTACATCGCGACGGACGTCGTCGGGCGCTTCCGGCGCATGCGCGGGGAGAACGTGCTGCACGCGCTCGGCTACGACGCGTTCGGCCTGCCGGCCGAGCAGTACGCCGTGCAGACGGGCCAGCACCCGCGCGTGACGACCGAGGCGAACATCGCGAACATGCGTCGGCAGCTGCGCCGCCTCGGCCTGGCGCACGACTCGCGCCGTACCTTCGCGACGATCGACCCCGACTACGTGCGCTGGACGCAGTGGATCTTCCTCCAGATCTTCGACTCCTGGTACGACGCCGACGCGCTGCGCCCCGACGGCGGTCGCGGCCGGGCGCGCCGCATCGCCGAGCTCGAGGCCGAGCACGCTTCCGGTGCGCGGCCGGTGCCAGGTGGAGTCGACGGTGTCGAGGCGGGCGCGGACTGGGCGACGCTCACGCCGGAGCAGCGCCGCGCCGTCGTCGACTCCCAGCGCCTCGCGTACGTGGACGAGTCCCCGGTGAACTGGGCCCCGGGCCTGGGCACGGTCCTCGCGAACGAGGAGGTCACGGCCGACGGCCGCTCCGAGCGCGGCAACTTCCCGGTCTTCCAGCGCAGCCTGCGCCAGTGGAAGATGCGCATCACCGCGTACGCGGACCGTCTGGCCGACGACCTGGACCTCATCGACTGGCCCGAGAAGGTCACGGCGATGCAGCGCAACTGGATCGGTCGCAGCGAGGGCGCGCTCGTGCGGTTCGCCGTGCTCGGCACGCCCGACGGCGCGAACGACGCCGCGGCGGAGTCCGGCGGCGAGATCGAGGTCTTCACGACCCGCCCGGACACGCTGTTCGGTGCGACGTTCATGGTCGTCTCGCCCGAGCACCCGCTGCTCGACGAGGTCCCGGCGCACTGGCCCGACGGCACGTCGAGCGCGTGGACGGGCGGGCACCGCTCGCCGGTCGAGGCGGTCGCCGCCTACCGTCGCGAGGCGGCCGCGAAGACGGCCGTCGAGCGCCAGGCCGACGCGGGCAAGAAGACGGGCGTGTTCACCGGGCACCTCGCGGTCAACCCCGTGAACGGGCAGACGATCCCCGTCTTCACCGCCGACTACGTGCTCATGGGCTATGGCACCGGCGCGATCATGGCCGTCCCCGGCGGCGACGAGCGCGACTTCGCGTTCGCCGAGGCGTTCGGGCTGCCGGTCGTGCGCACGGTCGAGCCCGTGGGCGGGCTGCCGGACGACTTCACCGGCCCGTACACGGGCGATGGCGTCGCCGTCGGGTCGTCGAACGACGAGGTCTCGCTCGACGGTCTCGACGTCGCGGAGGCCAAGCGGCGCATCACGGAGTGGCTCGTCGGCAAGGGCCTCGGCGAGGGCACCACGACGTACCGTCTGCGCGACTGGCTGTTCAGCCGCCAGCGCTACTGGGGCGAGCCGTTCCCGATCGTGTGGGACGAGAACGACCAGCCCGTCGCGATCCCCGACGCGCTCCTGCCCGTCGACTTGCCCGACGTCCCGGACTACGCGCCCCGCACGTTCGACGCCGACGACGCCGACTCCTCGCCGGAGGCGCCGCTCGGCCGCAACGACGAGTGGGTCAACGTCACGCTCGACCTGGGTGACGGGCCGAAGCAGTACCGCCGCGACACGAACACCATGCCCAACTGGGCGGGGTCGTGCTGGTACTACCTGCGCTACCTCGACCCGCGGTGGGACGGCGGCGCGGACGACGTCGTGGTCGACGAGGGGCTCGAGCGCTACTGGATGGGCCCGGAGCACAACCCGAGCGCGGGCCGCGCCGGGGGAGTCGACCTGTACGTCGGCGGCGTCGAGCACGCCGTCCTGCACCTGCTGTACGCGCGCTTCTGGCACAAGGTCCTCTACGACCTGGGCCACGTGTCGAGCGTCGAGCCGTTCCACAAGCTCTTCAACCAGGGGTACGTCCAGGCGTACGCGTTCACCGACGCGCGCGGCCAGTACGTGCCGGCCGCCGAGGTCACGGAGGAGCCCGCGTCCGACGGCTCGGGCGAGGTCGTGTACCGCTGGAACGGCGAGGTCGTGCAGCGCGAGTACGGCAAGATGGGCAAGTCGCTCAAGAACGTCGTGACGCCCGACGAGATGTACGCCGAGTACGGCGCCGACACGTTCCGCGTCTACGAGATGTCGATGGGTCCGCTCGACCTGTCGCGCCCGTGGGAGACGCGCGCCGTCGTCGGGTCGCAGCGGTTCCTCCAGCGGCTGTGGCGCAACGTCGTCTCGGAGGAGACAGGCGAGCTGACGGTCGTCGACGAGCCCGCCGACGCCGCCACCCTGCGCGCCGTGCACCGCGCGATCGCGGACGTGCGTGTCGAGATGGAGCACATGCGCCCCAACACGGCGATCGCGAAGCTCATCACGCTCAACAACCACCTCACGTCGCTCGACCGCGTGCCGCGCGAGGCCGTCGAGCCGCTCGTGCTCATGACGGCGCCCGTCGCGCCGCACATCGCGGAGGAGCTGTGGCAGCGCCTGGGCCACGACCGCTCGCTCGCGCACGAGCCCTTCCCGACGGCCGACGAGCGCTACCTCGTCGAGGACACCGTGACGTGCGTCGTCCAGGTCAAGGGCAAGGTGCGCGCCCGCCTGGAGGTGCCGCCGTCGATCACGGAGGAGGATCTCACCGCCGCAGCGCTCTCGGAGTCGAACGTCGTGCGCGCGATCGACGGCGCCGAGGTCCGCAAGGTCATCGTCCGCGCCCCGAAGCTGGTCAACATCGTCGTCTGACGCCCCGACCCGCTGAGTGCATGAAATAGTCGCGTCCGAGGCTGTCGGGCGCGACTATTTCATACACTCACGGTTGGCCTGGTGCCCGACGGCGTCCCCTCGCCGCGCGCACTCGGCGCACCAGGCGCTCGGGGAAGCGGAGCACGTCGTCGGCCGTCGCCGTGACGATGATCCAGCCGGCGTCCTCGAGCCGCTGCCGGCGTTCCACGTCACGCCGCCACGTCGCCGGGTCGGTCCGGTGGACGTCGCCGTCGTACTCGATCGCGATGCGCAGCTCCGGGTAGGAGAGGTCGGGCAGGGCGAGGAACCGCCCGGCGTCGCCGTACGCCGGGGCGTTCACCTGCGGGCACGGCAGACCGGCCTGGACCAGGAGAAGCCGGGTGCGCGTCTCCATGCTCGAGTCCGTCCCCGGCCTGACGAGGTCGATCGCCTCGCGGCACCGCACGATGCCGCGCATCTTGTACGTCGCGTCCATGAGCTGCCGGAGTTCTCGGACGGTCGTCGCCGGGGCCTTGCGTCGTGTCATGGCGTCCGCGAGCACGACGACGTCGTCCGGCAGCAGGGCGTGCGAGAGGTGGAGCCAGGTCTGGGCCGCGGAGGTGACCGGAAGCCCGTGAGCGGTGGTGATGGTCAGTGCGGCCTGGCCGCAGAAGTGCGCGACGACGTTCGACCGCTGGGGACGCTGCCACCGTTGCGGTGCGACGACGTGGACGCGGTCGTCGGGGGCCAGACGCCAGGGAACCTCGACCCCGAGCAGGCGCAGCGCGGTGACGTGGCTGAACGCAGCGCCGTCCGGGAGTACGCGGGCCGCCGCGACGCAGAGGTCGACGACTGACCCCAGGCTCCCGCGCGGGGCGCGCACCCCGGCGAAAGGAGCCTCGAACACGGGACTCCGGAGCGACGCAGGCGTCATGCCGAAGGTCTGCGCCGTGCGCGTGCGAAAGGGCCCGGTCGGGCTCTGGCTGATCACCATGCCGACCGAGGATGCCGCGCCGCCCGTTGCGCCGGAACCCGCGCACGCGAAACTGTGGACAACCGCTTCGTGGGTGCATGAAATAGTCGCGTCCACCGGGGTGGGACGCGACTATTTCATGCACTCAGCGGTTGGGGCGGCGCGGGCGGGTCAGCGGCGGCGGGTGCCGAAGATGGTGCGGGTGAGCTCGCGGCCGAGCTGGGTGCCGGCCGAGCGGAGGAACGAGTCGAGCGGGTTCGCCGCGCGGGAGCGCGACGAACCGGACGAGCCCGACCCGGACCGGGACCTCGCGGCGTCGCGCTCGAGCTTCGCGCGCATCTTCTCGAGCTCGGCCTGCTCCTTCTTGGCCGCGCGCTCGGCCTCCTTGGCGGCCTCCTTCGCCGCCTTCTCCTGAGCCGCCGCCTCGGCCTCGGCGGCCGCAGCCGCGGCCCGCGCGGCTGCCTGCTCCTGCACGCGTACCTGGAGCAGCTCGAACGCGGACTCGTTGTCGACCGCCGTCCCGTAGCGCGCGAACCCGGGCGACGCCGCGACGATCCCGTCGAGCACGGCCGTGGGCACCGGCTCCATCGACGACTGCGGCGCGCGGACGCGGGTCCAGGCCACCGGGGTCGGCGCGCCCTTCTCCGTGAGGACCGTGACGACGGCCTCGCCCGTGCCGAGCGACTGGAGCAGCCGTTCCAGGTCGTAGGGGGAGGTCGGGTAGGTGCGCACGGCCGCTCGCAGGGCCGCGGCGTCGTCGGGCGTGAAGGCGCGCAGCGCGTGCTGGACCCGGTTGCCGAGCTGGGCCAGCACGTCGGCGGGGACGTCCTTGGGGCTCTGCGTCACGAAGAACACGCCGACGCCCTTCGACCGCACGAGCCGCACCGTCTGCACGACCTGCTGGAGGAACTCCTTCGACGCGCCCGTGAACAGCAGGTGCGCCTCGTCGAAGAAGAACACGAGCCGCGGCTTCTCGGCGTCCCCGACCTCGGGGAGCTCCTGGAACAGGTCGGCGAGCAGCCACATGAGGAACGTCGAGAACAGCGCGGGGCGGTCCTGCACCGCAGGCAGCTCGAGCGCGGAGATCACGCCGCGGCCGTCGGGGGCGGTGCGCAGCAGGTCCGACGTCGCGAACGCGGGCTCGCCGAAGAACACGTCGGCCCCCTGCGCCTGGAGCGCGACGATCTCGCGCAGGATCACGCCGGCGGTCGCGCTCGACACCCCGCCGATGCCCTTGAGCTCCGCCTTGCCCTCGTCCGACGTGAGGTAGGCGATCGTCGACTGCAGGTCCTTGAGGTCGAGCAGCGCGAGCCCCTGGGAGTCGGCCCAGTGGACGATCAGCCCGAGGCTCGACTCCTGCGTCTCGTTGAGCCCGAGGACCTTGGACAGCAGCAGCGGGCCGAAGTCCGTGACGGTCGTGCGGATCGGCACGCCGGCCCCGAGCCCGCCGAGCGAGTAGAACTCGACGGGGAAGGTCGTCGGGCTCCAGTCCTGCCCGATCGACGCCGAGCGCTCCACGATCTTCTCGTTCGACTCGCCGGGCACGGCGAGCCCGGACAGGTCGCCCTTGACGTCCGCGAGGAACACGGGCACGCCCGCGGCCGACAGTCCTTCCGCCATGCCCTGGAGCGTCTTCGTCTTGCCGGTCCCGGTCGCGCCCGCGACGAGCCCGTGCCGGTTGAGCATGCTGAGCGCGAACCCCACCTGCACGTCGGCGCGCGGCGTCGGGTCTGACCCCGGCTCGCCCTCGAGCAGCGCGCCGAGCGCGAGCGTGCCGCCCCGGTACGCGTAGCCGGCCGCCACCTCGGCGGCGTAGCCCTCGAGCGGCCCGGCGCCTGACGGCGCGGCCTCCTCGGCAGGCGCCCCGGCCTCCACGCTCGGCTCGGTGCCCGACGGCGCCGCCCCCTCACGTGAGCCGCTCGCCTCGGCAGGGTCAGCGGTCCCGGAGGCGCCGGCGGTCCCGGCGGAGGTGCCGGTCGTCGACGCCTCGGCGCTCTCCGGCGTCGCGGTGTCGGGAGCGGCGTCCGCCTGAGCGGCCGCCTCCGCGGCCTCCAGGGCCGCCTGCGCGGCGACGGCCTTGGCCTCGGCGGCCTCCGCGGCCGCCTGCGCGGCAGCCGCGCGCAGGGCGGCGAGCTTGGTCGGGGACTGTGCGGCGTCGTCGGCCATGCTCGGATCGTAGGGGCGGCGCCGCGCGGGCGCAGCCGGGCCAGGATGCGCGACGGCCCCCGCGCGCCGTAAGGTGGCGCGGCCATGACCGACCAACGCGTGCACGTCGTCACCGACTCGACGGCGTCCCTCCCGCCCGTCCCCGACGAGCGGCTCCGCTCCGTCCCGCTGCACGTGATCGTCGACGACGTTTCCTCCCTCGAAGGGGTGGGCCTCACCGCCGAGGACGTGGCGGCGCACCTCCAGGCCGGTCGCCGGGTCACGACCTCGCAGCCGACGCCGCACGCCTTCGCCGAGGCGTACGCCGCGGCCGCCGCCGCGGGGGCGCGCGAGATCGTCTCCGTCCACCTCTCGGGCGAGCTGTCGGGCACGGTGCACGCGGCCGCGCTCGCGGCGGCGGACGCACCGGTCCCCGTGCGGGTCGTGGACTCCCGGACCGTCGCGATGGGGCTGGGATTCGCCGCGCAGGCCGCTGCCCGGGCCGCGGCGGCGGGGGAGGGCACGGACGTCGTCGCGCGGCGCGCGATCGAGGTCGCGGACGCGAGCCGCGCCGTCTTCCTCGTCGACTCGCTCGAGCATCTCCGCCGCGGCGGCCGCCTCAGCGCGGCGTCGGCGGCACTGGGGACGGTGCTCGGCGTGCGGCCGCTGCTGGCCGTCCGGGACGGGAAGATCGAGGTCGTGCAGAAGGTCCGGACCAAGGCCGCGGCGGTCGAGCGACTGACGACGGTCGCGGTCGACTCCGCCGCGCGCCGCACGCGGCCGGTGCTCGCGGTCCACCACGTCGGGGACGACGCCGGCGCGCACCGGCTCGCGTCCGAGCTGACCGCTCGCACGGGCCTGGACGCCGTCGTGACCCCGGTGAGCGCCGTGCTGGGGGCACACGTCGGACCGGGAGTGCTGGCGGTCGTCGTCGCGGAGCTCGCGGACCGCGGCTCGGGCGTCGAGGGCCGCTCGACCGCGCACTGAGCCCCGTCGCCCCGGCCTCCCACGGGAAGGCACCGCTGGTCCTGGCCGTGCACAGCACCGCTCGCGGACGGTCTCGTCCACAGGTGCGTCCGGCGCCCGGACCCCGCCCTGCCCGACCTCCGTACGGTGCGCGACGTGAGCACCCCACGACCCGAGCCGCGTCAGCACGCCCGTCCCGCCCGTGACCCCGTCCGGGAGGGAGCGGTCGTCCGGCAGCGTCTGCGCACCGTGACCGGGACGGGGCGACCAGCGCTCGCCTGGCACCCGGCGACCGCGACCCTTCCGCAGGTCGGACGGCCGGGCAACCCCGACGCCGCGCCCGACGTCGGTTCGTGGCCGGGCGGTCTCGGGATGCCGGTGCTCGGCCCCGTGGACGACGGCGCGGCACCCGCGCCCGGCGGAGAGGTGTCCGAGGGCCGGGGAGCGCCGCCCGTGCCCGAGGAGGGTGATCGCCGGGGACGCGGTCGTGCGCGGGGGCCGGACGAGACGGCCACGGGGTGGCTCCCGCCGCGTCCCGACGTGGACGAGAGCTGGCGCGCGGACGTCGCGGACGACGCCGGGACGGACGACGCCGGGACGGACGACGCCGGGCGCGCCGGTCCCGCGGGCCTGGGCGACGCGGCGGTCGACCGCCTGCGGTCCCGTGCGGCCCGGACCGCGGCGACGGCGTACACCGCGACGTACGGGCACCCCACGTCGCACGCGGGGTTCGCCGAGCTCGGCGAGGAGGGGCGCCGCCGGTGGGCGCTGCGGCCCCGGACGGCGGTGGTCGCCCTGGTGGTCGTGCTCCTCCTCGCGGCCGGGGTCGTGCTGCTGCGGTCCCCGGCCGGAGGGGTCACCCCGGTCGCGCCGCTCGAGGCGACGCCGACCGGCGGTCCGTCGACGGGACCGGACGCGGAGTCCGTCGCCCTGGCGGGCGCCGGCGCGACGACCGACGGCGGGACCGCGGAGCGCGCCGCAGCGGGAGGAGGAGAGGGCGCGGATGCCGGGGGTGTGCCGTCGGGCGGCGTGGTCGTGCACGTCGTGGGTCAGGTCGCTGCGCCCGGCCTCGTGACCGTCGCCGCCGACGCACGCGTCGCGGACGCGCTCGAGGCGGCCGGCGGGGCGACCGCCGAGGCCGACCTCGCCGCCCTGAACCTCGCCCGGACGGTGGCGGACGGGGAGCAGATCGTCGTCCCACGGCCCGGCGAGGCGGTGCCCGCCGCGGGGTCGGCACCACCCGGGGCCGGGACCACCGCGGGCGGAGCGGTGGACCTCAACGCGGCCGACGCGGCGGCGCTCGACGCGCTGCCCGGGATCGGGCCCGTGCTCGCCGAGCGCATCGTCGCGTGGCGGGAGGAGAACGGTCCGTTCACGGCGGTCGACGAGCTCGGCGAGGTGAGCGGGATCGGGCCCGCCGTCCTCGCGGACGTGCGCGACCTCGTCCGCGTGTGACCGACCTGCGGCTCGTCCCGGCGGCGCTCGCGGCCTGGGCGACGGCGTTCCTCGCGGTCGGCGCTGCGCCGACCGTGGTCCTGCGCGGTGCGTCGCTCACCGTCGTGCTGCTGGGCGTCGTTCTCGGCGGCGTGCTGCTCGGCGCGCGACGAGCCCGCCGTGGGACGCCGACGGGCCGGGACACCGTCACGTCCCCGGGCGTCGCGCGCGTGCCGCCGGGGCCGGGAGACCGACGACGTCCGTCCGGTCCGGGCTGGCCCGTGCGGTCGGGCCCGACCGGGCGCGTGCTGGGACAGGTCGCCCTGGTGGTCGCGTGCGTGGCGGCGGTGCTCCTGTCCACGGGAGCGCAGCTCGCCGACCGGCAGGCGCTCGCCGCCCTGGCCGGCCAGGGCGCGACGGCGACGGTGACCGCGACCGTGCGCTCCGCCGTCGTGCCGCGGTCGAACCCGTGGTCGGGCGCCACCGACCGCCACGAGGTACGCGTCTCCCTGCACGACCTCACCGCGCGCGGCGTGACGACCGCCGCGGCGGGCGCCGCCGTCGTCACCGGGACAGGTGACGGCTGGGAGGACCTCCCGTACGGGGCGTCCGTCGTGGCGACGGGCCGGCTCGCCGTTCAGGGTGACCGGACGATGCTCCGGACGGAAGGCCCGCCGCGGGTCGTCGAACCTCCGGGCGCGTTCCTGCGCGGCGTGCACGCGATGCGCCGTGGGCTCCTCGACGCGACCGAGGGCCTGAGCCCGCAGGCGCGCGGGCTGGTCCCGGGCGTGGCGGTCGGCGACACCTCACGGCTCGACCCCGTGCTCGACGACGCGATGCGGACGACGTCGCTCACGCACGTCACGGCCGTGTCCGGCGGGCACTTCGCGATCGTCGTGGCCTGCGTGGCCGGGCTGTGCGTCCTCGCCCGCGCGCCCCGCTGGGCGCGCGTGATGATCACCGGTGCGGCCATGGCGGGCTTCGTCGTGCTCGTCCACCCGGAGCCCAGCGTGCTGCGGGCGGCCGCGATGGGCGCCGTCGGGGTGGTGGGCATCGCGCTCGGCAGGCCGTCGCGCGCCGTGGCCGCCCTCGCGGCGGGCGTCGTCGTGCTGCTCGTCCTCGACCCCGGGCTCGCCCGCTCGTACGGCTTCGTGCTCTCGGTCGCGGCGACGGCCGGGCTCGCGCTCCTCACGACGCCCCTCGCCCACCGGATGGCGCCGTGGTGCGGGCGGACCACAGCGCACGTGGTCGCGGTGCCCGTCGCCGCCCAGGCCGCGTGCGCCCCCGTGCTCGTCCTGCTCGACCCGAGCGTGAGCACCTGGTCCGTCCCCGCCAACCTGCTCGCCGCCCCGGCGCTCGGCCCTGCGACCGTCCTGGGCGTCCTCGCCACCCTCGTCGCGCCCTGGTGGCCCGCCGCGGCGACGGCGCTCGGGTGGACCGCCGGGATCTTCACCGGGTGGATCGCGGGCGTCGCAGAGGCGTTCGCGGGTCTCCCCGGCGCGCGGCTGCCCTGGCCGGGGGGCGTCGGCGGGCTGGTCCTGCTCGCGCTCGGGACCGTCGTGCTGCTCGCCGTCGTGCTCCGCTCGCGCGCGCTGCGCGAGGCCGGGGAGCGGCGTGCCGTCCGGCGAGCGTCGTCGCCGCCCCTGCGCGACCGCGTCGCCCGGGCGCTCCGGACCACCCGGCGCCGGTGGTCCCACGGCCGCCGAGGCGAGGGCTGGCCCGGCACGAGGCCGAGGATGCCGCGCCGGTCCCCGGGGCAGGTCGTGGCCGGTGCGCTCGTCGTCGTGGGGCTGGTGGTGCTCGTCGTCGCGCTCGTGCGCCCGCTCGTCGTGACGGCCGGTCCGGTGCCGCAGGACTGGGCCGTGGTCGCGTGCGACGTCGGGCAGGGCGACGCCCTCGTGCTGCGCTCCGGACCCCGGTCGGCGGTGGTCGTGGACGTGGGGCCAGCGGGAGCCGCGGCGGGCGACTGCCTCGACCGCCTCGGCGTCGACCGGGTCGACCTCCTCGTCCTCAGCCACTTCCACGCCGACCACGTGGGCGGTCTCGACGCCGTGCTGCGCGGCCGGACGGTCGCGCGCGCCCTCGTCACCGCGACGACCGATCCTCCGGAGCAGGCCGAACGGACGCTCGCCGCACTCACGGACGCGGGCGTCCCGGTCCAGGTCGCACAGCCGGGCGCCACCGGCAGCGCGGGAGGCGCGGACGACGTGGACGGCCGTCAGGGCGTCGGCTCGTCCGGAGGCCCCGGTACCGGCGGCGTGCGGTGGGAGGTGCTCCAGGCCGGGGTGGGCGGTGGGCCGACGAGCGCCGCGCGCCCGAGCGCGGCACGTACCGGCGTCGCGGAGTCCGACGGCGGTGCGAACGACGCGAGCGTGGCGCTCCTCCTGCACGTGGCGGGGATGGACGTCGTCGCGCTCGGCGACCTGGAGGACGCCGGCCAGGCGGCGCTCGCCCGGACCCTCGCGCAACGGAGCTCCGGCCCGGTCGACGTCGTCAAGGTCGCGCACCACGGCTCGGCGACGCAGTCCGACCGCCTCGCCCGGCTGCTCGCCCCGACGGTCGCGCTCGTCAGCTCGGGGGAGAACACCTACGGGCACCCGACCGAGCGGGCCCTCGACCTCTACCAGGGCGTCGGCGCGACGGTGCTGCGGACGGACACGTGCGGGACGTTCGCGCTCGTCGTGCGCGACGGACTCCTCGCCGCCGCAGGCTGCGGCTGACGCGGCCGGAGCGTCCCGGCCGCGGGACGCATGCCGTCCGTACCGTGGCGGACGGGGCCCGGGATTCCCGGGAAGCCAAGGGAGCCCGGGGCCCAGGGGGGCGGGCTCGGGGGCTTAGGGGCGCCCGGGAGCCGGCGAGCCAGGGGAGCCAGGACGCGCCGGTGTTCTCGCGCGGTGGGTGGCTCGTGGGAGGCTGGTGCCATGCCCGCGCCGACCCGTACCGCCCGCCCGTCCGCCGGCCCGTCGCTCGCGTGGGACGACGTCCGGATCGCGCCGGTCGTGCTGGTGCAAGGCCCCGAGTCGCTCCTGGCCGAGCGTGCCGTGGACGCGATCGTCGGGCTCGCGCGCGAGCGGGACCCGGAGGTCGAGAAGGTCACGATGGAGGGGGCGACCTATCAGGCGGGCATGCTCACGGTCGCCGCGAGCCCGTCGCTGTTCGGCGAGGCCAAGGTCGTGGTCATCGAGGGGGCGGAGGCGGCGACGGACGCGCTCGCCGCCGACGTCGTGGACTACGTCCCGACGGCCGACCCGCAGACGACCGTCGTCGTCGTCCACGGGGGCGGCGTGCGCGGCAAACGCATGCTCGACGCGATCGAGGCGAGCGGTGCGCCGGTCGTCGCGGTCGAGGCGATCAAGAAGGACTCCGACAAGACCGCGTTCGTCACCGCCGAGTTCCGTCGTGCCCGCCGCCGCATCGACGCGTCGGGGGTGCGCGCGCTCGTCGAGGCGGTCGGCAACGACCTCCGCGAGCTCGCCGCCGCGTGCAGCCAGCTCGTCACCGACACGGACGGCACCGTCAGCGAGGCCGTCGTGGACCGCTACTACGGCGGCCGGGTCGAGGCGACCGGCTTCCGCGTCGCCGACGCGGCCGTCGCCGGGAACGCGGGGGAGGCCGTCGCGCTCCTGCGCCACGCCCTCGCGACCGGTGCGGACCCTGTGCCGCTCGTCGCCGCGCTCGCGATGAAGCTCCGCGCGCTCGCGAAGGTCGGCGCGATGCGCGGCCGCGGCGGCATCGCCGCCAAGGACCTCGGCCTCGCCCCCTGGCAGGTCGACCGCGCACGCCGCGAGCTCGCGGGGTGGACGCCGGAGGGGCTTGCCACGGCGATCAGCGCCGTCGCGCAGGCCGACGCCGAGGTCAAGGGCGCCGGGCGGGACCCGGTGTTCGCCGTCGAGCGCGCTGTCCTCACGATCGCGCGCGCCCAGGGGCGCTGACCAGGCGTCCACCTCGCGTGACCACGGTTCTACCTCGCGTGACCACGGTTCTACCTCGCGTGGCCGCCGTTCTCCCTCGGGTTACCGGGGCTCTACCTCGCGGCGCCACGGTTCGACCCGCAGGGCAGACGCACGGAGGGGCGCCGACCCGTGCGGGTCGGCGCCCC
>NZ_JBHXIC010000048.1:0-33760 GCF_042723955.1 Cellulosimicrobium cellulans
GACGCGGCACCACCACCCACCCCGCCCACCCCACCCGACCACGCGCCGTCGGGCTTAAGAACCAGGGTTCTACCTCGCGCAACCACGGTTCTACCTCGCGTGACCACGGTTCTACCTCGCGTGACCTAGGTTCTACCTCGCGTGACCACTGTTCTACCTCGGGCGACCAGGGCTCTCCCTGCGGGTGAGGTCAGGAGTGCGGGACCGTCGCGGTGATGAGGGTGCCGTCGTCGCGGCGGTTGCCGGAGAGCGCGCGCAGGCTCGGGCGGCCGGGCTTCACCGGGCCCTGACCGTCGAGCGTGATGCGCGCGACCTCTCCCGGGACGACCTTGACCTTCTCGCCGCGCACCGCGACCTGCGCGCCGTCGCCGGTCTCGGCGTCGAGCTCGATCGCGTCGGGGAGCACGGTGACGCGCAGGCGCGAGCCGTTCCACTGGACGCGGAACGTCAGCGACTCCCAGTCCTGGGGAAGGCGCGGGTCGAAGCTCAGCTCGCCGTCGGAGTCGCGCATGCCGCCGAACCCGCACGCGAGCGCGGACCACGTGCCGCCCGCAGAGGCGACGTGCACGCCGTCGGCCGCGTTCGCGTGAAGGTTCGCGAGGTCGACGAACAGCGACGACACGAAGTACTCGAGCGCGAGCTCGTGGTACCCGACCTCGGCCGCGACGATCGACTGCACGACGCCGGACAACGTCGAGTCGCCCGTGGTCAACGGGTCGTAGTACTCGAAGTCGGCGAGCTTCTCCTCCGCGGTGAAGTGCTGGCCCTGGAGGAACAGCGCGAGCACGACGTCGGCCTGCTTGAGCACCTGGTAGCGGTAGATGACGAGCGGGTGGTAGTGCAGCAGGAGGGGACGCTTGTTCGCGGGGGTGTGCGCGAGGTCCCAGATCTCGCGCTCGAGGAAGTGCGAGTCCTGCGGGTGGATCCCGATGCTCTCGGCGTACGGGATCGACATGTGGTCGGCCGCGCGGACCCACTCCGCCGCCTCGTACGCGCCGAGCCCGAGCCGGTCCACGAGCAGCGCGTAGTCCTCGGGGTGCTCGGCCTTCATGCGCTCGACGACGATCGCCGCCGCGCGCAGGTTGAACCGCGCCATGACGTTGGTGAAGAGGTTGTCGTTGACGACGGTCGTGTACTCGTCAGGGCCGGTCACGCCGTGGATGTGGAAGTTGTCGTCGCCGTTGGCGCGCCAGAACCCGAGGTCCTCCCACATGCGCGCGGTCTCGACGAGGATGTCGACGCCCTCCCGGCGCAGGAAGTCGATGTCGCCCGTCGCGCGCACGTACTGCACGAGCGCGTAGCTGACGTCGGCGTCGATGTGGTACTGCGCGGTGCCGGCCGCGTAGTACGCGGACGCCTCCTCGCCGTTGATGGTGCGCCACGGGAAGAGCGCACCCTTCTGCGACAGCTCGGCCGCGCGCCGCCGGGCGGCGTCGAGCATCTGGTAGCGGAAGCGCAGCGCGTTGCGCGCGTACCGGGGGCTCGTGTACGTGAGGAACGGCAGGACGTAGATCTCGGTGTCCCAGAAGTAGTGCCCGCTGTACCCGGAGCCGGTGAGCCCCTTGGCGGGGACGCCGTTGCCCTCGGCGCGCGCCGTGGCCTGGGCGAGCTGGAACAGGTTCCAGCGCACGGCCTGCTGGATGCCGGGCTGGCCGGGGATCTCGACGTCGGAGCGCGCCCAGAAGTCGTCGAGCCACCCGCGCTGGAGCGCGACCTGGGCCTCGACGCCGGTCTCGCGCGCACGGTCGAGCGTGCGGCGGCAGCGGTCGACGAGCTCGCGCGACGGCACGCCGCGCGAGGTGTGGTACGCGACGAGCTTGGTGAGCCGGATGGGCCGGCCGGGCTCGGCGTGGACGCGGAACACGTGCTTGGCCAGGTCCTCGTCGACCTGCGTCCGGACGTCCCACTCGTTCTCGGTCTCGAGCAGGTCGTCCGCCGCGACGGCGAGCGTCATGCCCGAGTTCGTGGCGCGGTAGGAGAGCACGAGCCGCTCGTCGTCGCCCCACTGGGTCTGCGGCTGGAGCACTCGCCCGGAGAACTGGTCGGTCTTGCGCGGGTCGAACCCCTCGCCGAGCGACGCGGACCGCACGTGGTACTCGTCCTGGCCGTCCTGGCGGTTGAGGATCTGCGACGAGATCGCGACGGGCGCCGCGGCGTCGAGCAGCGTGACCTCGAACGTCATGATCGCCAGGTGCCGCTCGACGAACGACACCATGCGCTCGGAGCGGATCTGCACGCGCTTGCCCGACGGCGTGCGCCACAGCAGCTCGCGGCGCAGGACGCCGTCCCGCAGGTCGAGCGACCGCTCGTAGTCCACGAGGTCGGCGACGGGCAGCAGGAGCGGCTCGTCGTCGACGTACAGCCGGATGACCTTCGCGTCGGGGACGTTGACGATGGTCTGCCCGACGCGGGCGAACCCGTAGGCCTCCTCGGCGTGCCGGATCGGCCACGTCTCGTGGAACCCGTTGACGAACGTGCCGTGCGAGTGGGACTCCCGGCCCTCCTCGACGTTGCCGCGCATGCCGAGGTAGCCGTTGGCGACGGCGAAGAGCGTCTCGGTCACCCCGAGGTCGTCGGCGGAGAACTGCGACTCGACGAGCCGCCACGGCTCGGCCGGGAAGCGCAGGCGGTCCACCGTGCTCTGCTCGTCGGCGGTCTTGCGGATCACGCGCTCTCCTCGTCGGGTCGTGCGGTCGTGGTCGACGCCGCAGCGGCGCGCGGGCGGTCGAGGACCGTCGCGTCCAGCTCGCCCAGGTCGGTGACGACGACGTCGGCCCCGTGGGCTCGCAGCGCGTCGGCGCCCACGCCGCGGTCGACGCCGAGCACGAGCCCGAAGTCCCCGGCGGCGCCGGCCTGGACGCCCGAGAGCGCGTCCTCCACGACGATCGCCTCCGCGGCCGGGACGCCGAGGAGCTCGGCCGCCCGCAGGTAGGTGTCGGGAGCCGGCTTGCCGGCGATGTGCTCGCGCGCGGCGACGTTGCCGTCGACGACGACCGCGAACCGGTCCGCGAGCCCGGCCGCGGCGAGGACCGCGGGCGTGTTGCGCGACGACGACACGACGGCGACCGCGGCCCCCGCCGCGGTCACGGCGTCGAGGAAGCGGACCGAGCCCGGGTAGGGCGCGATGCCCTCGTCTGCGAACATGCGGTTGACGATCTCGTCCTTACGGTTGCCGAGCGCGCACACCGTGCCCTCGCCGGGCGCGTCCGTCGCCTCGCCGCGCGGCAGCTCGACGCCGCGCGACGCGAGGAACGTCGCGACGCCGTCGTACCGGGGCTTGCCGTCGATCGACGCGAAGTAGTCCGCGGCGGTGTACGGGGCGAGCCCGTGCGCGGCGCTGTAGGGCGCGAACAGCCGCTCCCAGGCACGCATGTGGAGCTCGGCGGTGGGCGTGAGGACGCCGTCGAGGTCGAACAGCACGGCTCGCAGCAAGGGCATGGGGGTCCTTCGCGGTGAGGGGAACGGGGTCGGCGCCGGGCCACGTCCGTGCCGTCCGGAGAGCCGGGGCGCGGCCGTCCGCACGTCGCCGTCGTGACCGCCGCGCGAGGTCAAGCGTACGCACGACGAGCGGTGTGCGGGAAGCCGCCGAGCCGACGTCCAGGTGGCGCTCAGGCGTGGGCGCGCTCGGCCAGGACGTCGGCGACGCGGCCGAGGTTCGCGAGGAGGGCGCGGTGCTCGTCGGGGGTGCCCGCGACGCCGCGCCCCGGTCCGCCGCCGGCCGCGCGCGCGGCGCCCAGGAGCGTCACGTCGTCGAGCGCCGGGAGCGCGAGCCCGATGCGGCGCCACGGCACGCTCACCGTGTCGGCGAGCTCGCCCAGCGCAGGGCCGGCGCACTGCGACACCTTCGCGGGCGGGAGCGCGGCCCACAGGCCGACGCCCCGCTCGACCGCGCGGGCGACGGTCTCCCACAGCCGCTCGTCCCACCCGCCGAGCGCGAGGCCGACTGCGTCCGCGCCCGCGAGCACGACGGGCGCCACGCCCACCCACGCCGGACCCACGTGGACGACGGTCGACGCCGACGCGGCGCGTGCGGCGTCGAGCACGGGCCGCAGCCCCTCCACGAGGTCCGGGCCCGGGACCGCGCGCAGGCGCGAGAAGCCCGAGAACGACGGGAGCACGCCCGCCCCGACCTGGGCGAGCAGCGGCTCGTCCACCTGCACGACGACGTCCGCCCCCGGCACCTGCCGGCGCACCTGCGCGACGTGCTCCCCCACGGCCACGGCGAGCGCCTGCACGACCTCGCGCACGGCACCCGGGTCGGACAGCACGCGGTCGCCCCGCGCGAGGTACACGTCCGCGGCGAGCGTCCAGGGCCCGGTGACGGTCACGGCGAGCGGTCCGGAGTACCCCGTGCCCGCGATGGCGAGCGCCTCGAGGTCCTCGCGCAGGTACGCGTCCGCCCGGCGCAGGTCCGCGCCCCCGTGGTCCGCGAGCTTCCACCCGTGCGGCCCCAGCTCGACGGGGAGGCCGGGCAGCAGCGCGGCCGTCCGCCCGGTCGCGTCCGCGCCGGGGCCACGCCCCGGGAGCTGCACGAGGAACGGGACCCCGCGCACGCCTGTCGGCACCTCCGCGAGGTCGCCGAGCACCGTGAGCTGCGCCTCCAGCACGTCCGCGCCCTCGCCGCCCGGCCACGGGCCGAGACCGCTCACCGCGGTCATGCCGCACCCCCGCGCGAACCCTCGTCGCGGGCAGCGCCCGACCTCTCGTCACGAACCACGTGCCGTCCACCTCTCTCCAGGAGCACACTGGGAAACCGAGCCGTGCCGCGACCCCGCCGGGGTCCGGGGGCCGCGCGGCCGCCTGGCGGAAGGGCTCCGACATGGGCACGCACGAGAACAAGGCCACGGCGGTCGCCGTGCACACGCGGGCGATCCCCGGCAACCACGGCGACGCGCTCGCGACGCTGCTGGCGCCCGGGTTCCGCAACCACGACACGTCGCCCGGCTGCGAGGGCGGCGCCGACGCCCTCCTCGCGACGATGCACTGGTACGACGAGGCCTTCGAGGACCAGCGCGTCGAGGTCCTGCACGCGGTCGCCGAGGGCGACCTCGTCGCGCTGCACGTCGAGCTCAGCGCGCGGCACACCGGGTTCTTCCGCGGCGTCGCCCCGACGGGACGGCGCTTCCGGGTGCGCGAGATGCACGTGCTGCGGTTCGCCGAGGGCCAGGAGGCCGAGCACTGGTGCGTGCGCGACGAGTCCGCGCTCGTTCGCGCGCTCGCTCACCCCGCGCCCGTCGGCGTCGGCTGAGCGGCCGGTCGCGCGGTCGCCTCTGCGGCTGGTCGCGCCGCGGCGCGGTAGGCCCGGTCCACCGTCGCCTGACCGAGCACGCGCGGGCCGGCGTAGACGACGAGCGACTGCCCGGCCGCGACGCCCCGCAGGGGCGTGCCCGTGAGCTCGACCTCCATCGCGTCGCCGACGGCCCGGACCCGGGCCGCGACCGGGGCGCCGTGCGCGCGGACCTGCACCTCGACGTCGGCCTGCTCCCCCGCCGCCGGGCGCGCGTCGTCGAACCAGACCGCCGCGCCGGCCTCGATGCGGTCGACGCTCAGCAGCTCGGCCGGCCCGACGACCACGCGGTTGCTCGCGGGCTGCACGTCGAGCACGTACCGCGGACGACCGTCCGGTGCGGGGCGGTCGATGCCGAGGCCCTTGCGCTGGCCGACCGTGTACGCGTAGGCGCCGTCGTGCTCGCCGAGCACCGTCCCCTCGGCGTCGACGATCTCGCCCGGCCGCGCGCCGAGGCGGTCGCGCAGGAAGCCCTGGGTGTCGCCGTCGGCGACGAAGCAGATGTCGTACGAGTCGGGCTTCGCGGACACGGACAGCCCGCGGCGCGCGGCCTCGGCGCGCACCTCGTCCTTCGACGCGAAGTCCCCGAGCGGGAACATCGCGCGCGCGAGGCGCTCGGGCCCCATGACCGCGAGGACGTACGACTGGTCCTTCGCCGTGTTCGGGGAGCGGTGCAGCTCGCGCACCGTGCGCACCCCGCCCGAGGCGGAGGCGTCGGCCTCCCCGCGCGTCACGACGCGTGCGTAGTGGCCCGTCGCGACGGCGTCGAAGCCGAGCGCGGTCGCCTTGTCGAGCAGCGCCTCGAACTTGATGTGCTCGTTGCAGCGCACGCACGGGTTGGGCGTGCGGCCCGCCTCGTACTCCGCGAGGAAGTCGGCGACGACCGTGTCCTCGAACCGCTCCGAGAGGTCCCACACGTAGTACGGGATGCCCAGCACGTCGGCCGCGCGCCGCGCGTCCCCCGCGTCCTCGATCGAGCAGCACCCGCGCGAGCCGGTGCGGAACTGGTCCCGGTTGCGCGACAGCGCCATGTGGACGCCCACGACCTCGTGCCCCGCCTCGACCGCGAGCGCCGCGGCGACGGCGGAGTCGACGCCGCCCGACATGGCGGCGAGCACCCTCACGCGGCACCCCCCGCGCGGGTCGGGACGGCGGCGCGGGACGGCGCGGAGGCGCGCGTCGGGCCGGACGCGAGCCCCGCCGCCCGGGCCCGCTCGACGGCGCGGGGCAGGGCGTCGAGCAGCCGCGCGACGTCGTCGGACGTGGACGTGGCACCGAGCGAGAAGCGCAGCGCGCCACGTGCGTCCTGCTCAGGCACGCCCATCGCGAGGAGCACGTGCGAGGGCTGGGGCACGCCCGCCTGGCACGCCGAGCCGGTCGAGGCCTGCACGCCCGCGGAGTCCAGCAGGTAGAGGAGCGAGTCGCCCTCGGCACCGGGGAACGTGAAGTGCGCGTTGCCGGGCAGGCGGACGGCGTCGTGGTCGGCGGGCCCCGGCTCGGGCCCGCTGAGCACGGCGTCCGGGACGCGCTCGCGCACGCCCGCGACGAGCTCGTCGCGCAGCGCCGTGAGATGGGCGGCGCGCTCCTCGCGGCGCGCGACGGCCTCCGCGACCGCGACGCCGAACGCGCGGATCGCGGGCGCGTCGAGCGTGCCGGAGCGCACGCCGCGCTCCTGCCCGCCGCCGTGGAGCACGGGCGTGAGGGGCGCGTCGCGGCGCGCGACGAGCGCGCCGACGCCGACCGGGCCGCCGAGCTTGTGCCCGGACACCGTCATCGCGTCGAGCCCGCTCGCCGCGAAGTCGACCGGGACCTGCCCGGCCGCCTGCACCGCGTCGGAGTGCACGGGGATGCCGTGCGGGCGCGCGAGCTGCACGACCTCCTGCACCGGCTGGAGCGTGCCCACCTCGTTGTTGGCCCACATGACGGAGATCAGCGCGATCTCGTCCGCGTGCTCCGCGATCTCCGCACGCAGCGCCGCAAGATCCACGCGGCCCTCGCCGTCGACGGGCAGCAGGACGATCTCCGCGCCCGCGTGCTCGGCCATCCAGAACGCCGGGTCGAGCACCGCGTGGTGCTCGACCGCGGAGACGACGATCCGCAGCCGGCGCGGGTCCGTCGTACGGCGGCCCCAGAACAGGCCCTTGATCGCGAGGTTGTCCGCCTCGGTGCCGCCCGCGGTGAACACGACCTCGCTCGGGCGCGCGCCGAGCGCCGCGGCGACCGACTCGCGCGCCTCCTCGACCGTGCGGCGGGCGGCACGCCCCGCCGCGTGCAGCGACGACGGGTTGCCGGTGCGCGACAGCTCGTCGACGAACGCCTCGCGCGCCGCCGCGGAGAGCGGCGTCGTGGCGGCGTGGTCGAGGTACGCGGCCGCCGCGGGGACGGGGCCGGAAGGGTGGGTCACGATCACCCAGTCTACGGAGCACCACGGCGCTCGCGGTCCGAGGAGTGGGCGGCGCTGGACTTCCCGGCGAGAAGCGCTAGGTTGTGGGAGGTCTGCGCCCGGCCGTCGCCGGGTGCTCGTCCCGGTCGCAGGACCGCCGTCGCGCGCCACACGCCGCCGCGGGACGGGAAACGTGCCGAGGACGAGACCGTCCAGCCACCGACAGGGGAAGTGGCATCTCGATGCCCGACGACGCCGCACCGCCCGCCGTCGAGGCCGCCGGGGACGTCCCGGTCGCCTCGGGCGGCGGCCGCCTGCTCTGGGGGGACCTGCCGCTCGCGCTGCGCGACGAGCTGGAGGCCGTCGCGGGCGGGCGGGTCGTGCAGGAGCGCTCGATCTCGTCCGGGTTCAGCCCCGGACTCGCGTCCGTCCTCACGCTCGACGACGGCACCCGCCTCTTCGTCAAGGCGGCCCGGACCGCGGACGAGCCCGTGGCGGCCAACCTCCACCGCGCCGAGGCGAAGGTCGCGACCCGGTTGCCGCGCGCGGTCCCCGCCCCGCGCTTCGCCTGGGGCCACGGGGACGGCGACTGGATCGCCCTCGCGTTCGACGTCGTCGACGGGCACGTGCCGGCCACGCCCTGGGACCCCGACGAGCTCGACCGGGTCCTCGCCACGCTCGTCCGCGTCGCCGCCGTCCCGGGGGCCCGCGCGATGCGCCTGCCGCCGACCGGGCCCGACTTCGCCGACATGGCGACCGGGTGGCGCGCGCTCCGCGCGGACCCCGACCCGCGCCTGCCCGCCGTCGCGCCCTGGGCTGCCACGCACCTCGACGCGCTCGCGGAAGCCGAGCGCGGGGCGCTCGTGGCGTGCGAGGGCGAGTCCTTCGTGCACGGCGACCTGCGCGCCGACAACATCCTGCTCACGCCGGAGAAGGTCTACCTCGTGGACTGGCCGCACGCGTCGCGCGGTGCGGCGTGGCTCGACCTCGCGATGTTCCTGCCCAGCGTCGTCATGCAGGGCGTCGCGGACGTCTGCGAGCCGGTCACGGTGAGCGCCGACGCGGCACGGCGCGCACGCGGGGGCGCCTGGGCGGCGTCGACCTTCGCCGCGCACCCCCTCGGGAGCGACGTGCACCCCGCCGACCTGCGGTCCGTCGTCGCCGGGATCGCCGGGTACTTCCTGCACTCCGCGCGCAAGCCCGCCGTCCCGACGATCCCCCGCCTGCGCGCGTTCCAGCGCGCCCAGGGCGTCGCGGCCGTCGCCTGGCTGGAGCATCTCGGTCTCTGAGCGTCCCTGTCGCGGACGAGGGAGGGGCCCGGCGCCGTCGCGGCTCCGGGCCCCTCCGTCCGACAGGAGACGTCAGTCGCGCCAGACCTGGACGACGGACGGGCGCGGGCCGGCGAACGCCCCCGTCGGCACCGGGGCGCCCGGCGTCACGTAGTCGGGGAAGTACGACGCCTGGGCGTCGAACGACCCGTCCTCACCCGGGTGCTGGACCGCGACGTAGACCATGCGGTCCGTGGAGTCCACGAGGGGCCCGCACGTCTCGGCACCGCGCGGCACCGAGAGGAACTGCTCGACACGCCCGCGCTCCCGGCCGTCGAGCGTGACCTTGAACAGCCCGTCGCACTTCTGGATCGTGCTCGGCTGGCCGTCGGTCGAGATCCAGAGGTTGCCCTCGGCGTCGAACGCGAGGTTGTCCGGGCAGGAGATCGGGGAGACCTTGTCCTTCGGGTAGCCCGAGAAGTAGGTGGAGGTGTTCGTGGCCGGGTCGCCCGCGACGAGGAGCAGGTTCCACCGGAACGTCAGGGACGCGGCGTCGTCGCGGTCCTCCACGATCTCCACGACGTGCCCGTCGCGGTTGGTGTTGCGCGGGTTCGGCTCGGTCGCGGCCTCGGCCGCCGCCGGCCCGCGCGACGTGTTGTTGGTGCACGCGACGTAGACGCGGCCCGTGACCGGGTTGGGCTCGACGTCCTCCGGGCGGTCCATCTTCGTCGCCCCCACCGTGTCCGCCGCGACGCGCGTGTAGACGAGCACCTCCTCGAGGCTCATGCCCGCGACCTGGCTGCGCCCGTCGAGGACGAGGGGGACCCACTCGCCCCGGCCGTCGAACGCGCCGTCCGACGGCACCGCGCCCGACCCGTCGATCTCGGACGCGGGCGAGTCGCCGCGGAACCGCGCGACGTACAGCGAGCCCTCGGTGAGCAGCGTCTTGTTGTGGCGCCGCGCGCTGTCGCTGTTCCCCGGGCGCATCGTGCGCGAGGAGACGAACTTGTACACGTAGTCGAAGCGCTCGTCGTCGCCCATGTACGCGACCGCGTTGCCACGGCGCGAGAGGATCACGTTGGCGCCCTCGTGCTTGAAGCGACCGAGCGCGGTGTGCTTCACCGGAGCCTCGTCGGGCGCGTACGGGTCGATCTCGACGATCCAGCCGAACCGGTTGGGCTCGTTCTCGTACCCGGGGTTGCGGGCGTCGAAGCGCGGGTCGTCGAGCTCCCAGCCGTAGCCGGTCGCGGCGTCGCGCAGGCCGTAGCGCGCGTCGTGGCCCGTGCCCGACGTGCGGAAGTAGCCGTTGTAGTTCTCCTCGCCCGACAGCACGGTGCCCCACGGGGTCGTGCCGCCCGCGCAGTTGTTCAGGGTGCCCAGCACGCGCGTCCCCGACGGGTCGGCGACGGTCTTGACGAGGTCCGAGCCGGCCGCCGGACCGGTGAGCCGGAACTCGGTCGTCATGTGCACGCGGCGGTTGTACCGGCTGTCGGCCACGTAGTCCCAGGGCGTGCCCGTCCGACGGCGGCGCACCTCGACCACGGACATGCCGTGCGCGGCGCGCTCGATGGCGCGGCGGGTCGCGGCGTCGTACGAGGCGTCGAACATGATCGCCGGGTTCGTGTACTCGTGGTTCGCGACGAGCAGGCCACGCGTGCCGCGCCCCGGGCCCTTGCCCCGGCCCTGCGCGCCGGCGAGGGCGTGCTGGCGCTCGAACGGCAGGATGTCGAGGTAGTCGTTGTTGTAGCCGAACTGCCGGGCCTGGGCCTCGGGCGTCTGGCGCGCGACGTCGAACGGCTGGGCGCCGCGCAGGATCGGGTCGCCCCAGCGGATCACCGGGCGCCACCGGTAGCCCTCGGGCACGACGAACGCGTCGCGCGCCGCGGGCTGGGGCGAGATCGCGCCGAAGGCCAGACCTTTCTGGGGGCGGCCGCCGCCGTGGCCTCCGTGCGTCGTGACGCCCTGCGCGGCAGCCGGCGTCGCGCCGATCGTCTGGGCGCCGAGCACGACGGCCGCGGCGCCGACCGCGAGCCCGCCCAGCAGCGCGCGGCGCGACATCGCGCCCGCGACGACGTCGCGGAACGTCTCGTTGGCGCTCTCGTTGGGGACCGGGTGCGAGCACGCGTCCGCGCACTTCAGCCGGCAGGTGACGGGGCTGCGCTTGCCGCGCGCGTGCGGCGCGACGGAGAGCAGGGGGCGATGCTCGGGGGCAGGCGTGATCGTCATCGGTCGTCTCCACAGGTCGGGGGGCTTCCCCGTCACCGGGGAGTCGGCCCGACGCTAGGAACGGTCGATGACCGGCCGGCCACCACCCGGAGGACGCCGGGTGAATTCTCGGCACCGGCTGTCCGCCCCCTGGGCAGCGTCCGTGCCGACGGACCGGTGCTCGCGTGCCGGTGGGCGGTGCCGTCAGGCGCGCGCGACCGTCCCCGCGACGACCGTCACGACCGCACTCGCGACGAAGACCGCGGTGCACGGGCCACCGACGACCCGCGCGACCCGCAGGGCCGTCGGCGAGGGCCCCTAGCCCTGGGACGCCCGGTGCTCGCGCAGCACCTCGGCCGCCTGGGGCAGCACGTCCGCGAGGTCGCCGACGACCGCGAAGTCCGAGATCTCGAACAGCGGGCACTCGGGATCGTTGTTCACCGCGACGATGACCTGCGAGGCCTGCATGCCACCGCGGTGGTGCGGGGCGCCGGAGATGCCCGCACCGATGTACAGCCGCGGCGCGACGGTCACGCCCGTCTGCCCGACGAACTGGTCGTGCCAGCCCTCGTAGACGGCATCGCGCGTCGCGCCCACGGCCGCGCCGAGCGCGTCGGCGAGCTCGGTGACGGGACCGAAGTCGCCGTTGGTGCCGCGGCCCCCGGCGACGACGATCGCGGCCTCGCCGAGCGCCGGGCGACCCGCGCCGGCCGACTCGTCGACCGTGCGGGACACGACGCGCGCCGCGGTCGCGGCGGGCGAGAGCTCGAGGCGCAGCGCGCCGACCTCGGTCGCCACGGCGGCCTCCGCGGGCTGCGGGACGACGGAGTTGGCCCGCAGGGTGAGCACGGCGGGGTCGGTGACGATCTCGCTGCGCACGTCCCAGGACCCCGCGAAGACGCGCTTGTCCGCGACGAGGTGCGTGCCGCCGTCGGTCAGCGCGGACGCGTCGACGACGAGGCCCGCCTCGGTGAGGAACGCGAGGCGCGCGGCCGCCTCCTTGTTCGGGAAGGACGACGTGAGCAGGACGGCGTCCGCGTCGGACGCGCGCGTCGCGGCGGCGAGGACCTCCGCCACGACGGGCGTCAGGTGCAGCGCGTCGCCGGTCACGACCTCCCCGCCCGACGACGGCTCGGCCTGACGCACGAGCGCGACGCCGTAGGCACCGAGCTGGGCGAGCACGTCGACGCTCGGCGCCTCCAGCGCGACGGCCTCGACCCGCCCCAGCGAGCGGCCGACGGTGATCAGCTCCAGCACGGGCGAGCGCAGCTCGGTGCCGGCGGAGTCGAGGAGGACGAGGACGGTACGGGTCCCGGGGGTGCTCATGTGCGGACGCCTCTCAGACCAGGTCGTTGCGGATGAGGAACTCGGCCAGGGCGCGCCCGCCCTCGCCCTTGTCGACGACGATCTCGGCGTCGGGGCGCGGCGGGCGGGGCGCCGCGTCGAGCACGCGCGAGCGGGCGCCCGCGTCACCGACGAGCGCCGGGTCGACGCCGAGGTCGGCGAGGCTCCACGCCTCCACCGGGCGCGTGCGCGCCGCCATGATGAGCTTGAAGTTGGGCATGCGCGGGTCGTTCGCGTGGTCGGTCACCGACACGACGGCGGGGAGCGGAGCCTCGAGGACCTCCTCGACACCGTCGAGCTCGCGCGTGACGCGCGCGGTGCGCGCGCCCGGCTCGCCGTCGACCTCGAGCTTCCCCGCGAGCGTGAGCTGCGGGAGCCCGAGCTCCGCGGACAGGAGCGCGGGGACGACCGAGCCGAGCCCGTCGAGCGCGGCCATGCCGGTGACGACGACGTCCACCGGTGCCTCGTCCGCGAGACGGCGCACCGCGGCGGCGAGCACGCGCGCGGTACCGAAGTAGTCGGAGCCCGCGACGGCGTCGTCGCTCACGCGCACGCCGCGGTCCGCGCCGAGCTGGTACGAGCGGCGCACCGCGCCGTCGGCGTCGGGCCCGGCCACCGTGAGGACGATCACCTCGCTGGTCTCGCGCTCCGCCTCCGGCAGCGCCTCCTTGAGGCGCAGCGCGGCCTCGACCGCGTTCTCGTCGAGCTCGTTGAGCGTCCCCTCGTCGGCCCGGCGCACGACGCGCCCGCCCTCGAAGCCCCGGTCCGCATGGATGTCCGGGACGTACTTCACGGCGACGACGATCCGCATCGGTTGCTCTCCCTGTGCGCTGGGCGGTCGGCCGGAGAGGTTCCCGGCCCGCTCGGGGAAGCCTACCGGCGGGCGGCGGGACGAGCCGGTGACACCCGCCACAATGGACGGGTGCACGTGCCCCTGGACTCCTCCCTCCCCGAGCCGACCGCCCCGACCGCGCTCCCGCGCACGTCGGGGCCCGTCGACCGGCACGCCCTCGTGCCGCCGCTCGGCGTCCGCGTCGCGGGCGACGGCGTGGACGTCGCCGTGCTCGCGTCGCACGCGACCGCCGTCGAGCTGTGCCTCGTGGACGTCGTCGACGAGGCGCTGCCCGCCCACGACCCGGCCCGCTACCGCGAGCGCCGCGTCGCGCTCGCCGGGCCGGCGTACGGCGTCTGGCACGCCCACGTCCCCGGCGTCCGTCCCGGGCAGCGCTACGGGTTCCGCGCGCACGGCCCGTGGGAACCCGCCGCCGGGCTGCGGCACAACCCCGCGAAGCTGCTCGTCGACCCGTACGCGCGCGGCCTCGTGGGCGAGCTGGTCGACGACCCGGCGATCCACGGCCAGGTCGGGAGCGACCCGTACGGCCCGGCGGACGCGCGCGACTCGCTGCCGTTCGTGCCGCACGCGGTGGTCGTGGCCGAGCCGACGGGGACCCTGGCGCCCCGGCCGCGCGTCCCGTGGCGCGACACCGTGATCTACGAGGCGCACGTGCGGGGCCTCACGCAGCGGCTCGAGGCCCTGCCCGAGCACCTGCGCGGCACGTACGCGGGCGTCGCGCACCCGGTGACGATCGAGCACCTGCGGTCGCTCGGCGTGACGACCGTCGAGCTCCTGCCCGTGCACGCGAACGTGCCCGAGCCGCACCTCCTCGCGAGCGGCCGGACGAACTACTGGGGCTACTCGACGCTCGGGTTCTTCGCGCCCCACGCCGCGTACGCGACGCGCGCCGCCCGGGAGGCCGGGCCGGGCGCGGTCCTCGACGAAGTCCGCGGCATGGTCCACCTGCTGCACGAGGCCGGCATCGAGGTGCTGCTCGACGTCGTGCACAACCACACGTGCGAGGGCGGCGCCGACGGGTACCACCTGTCGTGGCGCGGCCTCGACAACGCCGGGTACTACCTGCACGACGGCGGCTCGCCCGCGCGCCTCGCGGACGTCACCGGGACGGGCAACTCGCTCGACTTCCGGCGCCCCGCCGTGGTGCGGGCCGCGCTGGACTCGCTGCGGTACTGGGCGGAGGTCGTAGGGGTCGACGGGTTCCGGTTCGACCTCGCGGTCACGCTCGGGCGCGGGACCGCCGGGTTCGACCCGGACCACCCGTTCCTCGTCGCGCTCCAGACCGACCCGGTGCTGTGCGGGCTCAAGCTCGTCGCGGAGCCGTGGGACGTGGGGCCCGGCGGGTGGCGGACCGGCCAGTTCCCCCCGCCGCTGGCGGAGTGGAACGACCGGTTCCGCGACGCGGCGCGCCAGTTCTGGCTCGCCGACGCGCGCGAGGCGTCGCACGGGCGGCCCGGCCACGGCGTGCGCGACCTCGCGACCCGGCTCGCGGGCTCGGCCGACCTGTTCGGCCACTCCGACCCGCCGCTGCTGCGCGGGCCCGTCGCGTCGGTGAGCTACGTGACCGCGCACGACGGGTTCACGCTCGCCGACCTCGTCGCGTACGACCACAAGCACAACCTCGCGAACGGCGAGGACAACCGTGACGGCACGGACGACAACCGGTCCTGGAACCACGGGCTCGAAGGACCGGTCGCGGCACCGGACGCACGGACGGGCGGCGGCGCCGGGCTCGACGCGCTCGGGCTCGGGGTCGAGATCGCGCCCCTGCGCCGCCGGTCGATCCGCAACCTCCTCGCGACGCTCGTCCTCGCCGCCGGCACCCCGATGCTCACCGCGGGCGACGAGATGGGCCGGACGCAGCGTGGCAACAACAACGCCTACACCCAGGACGACGCGACGTCCTGGGTGTCGTGGGACCTCTCGCCGTGGCGCAAGGACCTGCTCGCGACGGCGCGCCACCTGCTCGCCCTGCGACGCGAGCACCCCGCGCTGCGCCCCGACACGTTCTACACCGGCCGGCCGCGGCACGTCGGCGAGGGAGCTCTCGGCCCGGGGGCCGGAGTCGGCGTGCCCGACCTCGTGTGGTTCGACGCCGACGGCGAGCTCCTCGACCACGGGTCCTGGCACGACCCCGCCGTCCGGACGCTCCAGATGCTGCGGACCGCGCCCGCGCCCGGCGACGCCGACGTGCTCGTCGTGCTCGCGGGAGCGCTCGACCCGGTCGACGTCACGCTCCCGGGCGTGCGCGCGGCGTCGGGCGGCGACACCGAGCGCTGGGACCTCGCGTGGGACTCGGACTGGGAGCACCCCGAGGACCGGGACCGCGCGAACGGCGACGGCACGGCGCGGGCCGGGGACGTCGTCGGGCTCGAGGCCCTGAGCCTGCGCGTCTACGTCTCCGCGCCGCCGGCACAGAGCCCGGGCCTGCCGAGGTAGAACCCCGGACACACGAGGTAGAACCCTGGTCACACGAGAGAGAACCCCGGTCGCGACCTGGCGGCGGCAGCTCCTTCACCACTCCCGGCGCCGATCGGCGTGCTCTAGTCTTCGCCCATGAGTGACAGCGCGGTCGACTCCTCCGTCAGCTCCCCCACGATCGAGAACCCCGAGGTCGTCGTCGTGGGGGCCGGGCTCGCCGGCCTCGTCGCGGCGACCGAGCTCACCGCAGCGGGACGGCGCGTCGTCCTGCTGGACCAGGAGCCCGCCGCGAGCCTCGGCGGGCAGGCGTGGTGGTCGTTCGGCGGCCTGTTCCTCGTCGGCTCGCCCGAGCAGCGGCGCATGGGCGTCACCGACTCCGCCGAGCTCGCGTTCGACGACTGGCTCGGGTCGGCGCGGTTCGCGCCCGGCGCCGACCGCGGCGAGGGCCCCGACCGCCACGGGTACGCCTGGGCGCGGGGGTTCGTCGACTTCGCGGCGGGCGAGATGCGCGGCTGGCTGCACGACAAGGGTGTGCGGTGGTTCCCGCTCGTGCAGTGGGCGGAGCGCGGCGGGTACCCGGTGACCTCGGGCGCCGACGGGACGGCCGCCGGAGGGCACGGCAACTCCGTCCCGCGCTTCCACGTCACGTGGGGAACCGGGCCGGCGATCCTCGAGCCGTTCGTCCGGGCGGCGCTCGACGCGCGCGCCGCCGGGCTGCTCGACCTGCGGTTCCGGCACCGCGTCACGTCGCTCGTCGAGACCGACGGCGCGGTGACGGGCGTGCGCGCGGAGGTCCTCGCGCCGTCGGACGTCGAGCGCGGAGCGCCGTCGTCGCGCGAGGTCGTCGGCGAGGTGGAGATCGCGGCGAGCGCCGTCGTCGTGACGTCGGGCGGGATCGGCGCGAACCACGAGCTCGTCCGCTCGCGGTGGCCGCAGACGGCGGGCCGGCTCCCCGCGCGCATGCTCTCCGGCGTCCCCGACTCGACCGACGGGCTCATGATCGGCGTCGCCGCCGACGCGGGCGCCGCGCTCGTGCACGAGGACCGCATGTGGCACTACCCCGAGGGGATCGCGAACCACTCCCCCGTCTGGACCGACCACGGCATCCGCATCCTGCCCGGCCCGAGCTCGCTGTGGCTCGACGCCGACGGCAACCGGCTCCCCGCGCCGCTGTTTCCCGGGTTCGACGCGCTCGGCGCGCTCCAGCACGTCGCCGAGCGCGGCGACGACCACTCCTGGTTCGTGCTCAACAAGGCGATCATGGAGTCCGAGTTCGCGCTGTCCGGCTCGGAGCAGAACCCTGACCTCACCGGCAAGGACGTCAGGCTGCTCGCCCAGCGCGTCCTGCCACGCGCCGTCGGCCCGGTCGCGCGGTTCGCGGAGCAGTCGCCCGAGTTCGTGTGGGCCGACACGCCCGAGGAGCTCGCGGCCGGGATGAATGCGCTCGTCGACGCGACGCCGGGCTCGCGCGGGCACATCGACGCCGACGCCCTCGCGCGCATCGTCCACCTGCGCGACGAGCAGGTCCGCACCGGTCTCGGCAAGGACCCGCAGGTCGTCGCCACGGCGATGGCGCGGCGCTACCGCGTCGACCGGCTCATCCGCGTCTCGCCGCCGCGCCCGCTCACGACCCCCAAGGACGGGCCGCTGCTCGCCGTCCGCCTGTCCGTGCTCACGCGCAAGACGCTCGGCGGGCTGTGGACCGACACCTCCGCGCGCGTGCTCCGCCAGGACGGGTCGGTGCTGCCGGGGCTCTGGGCGGCGGGCGAGGCCGCCGGGTTCGGGGGCGGCGGCGTCCACGGCCACCGCGCGCTGGAAGGGACCTTCCTCGGCGGCTGCCTCTACTCCGGCCGCGTCGCAGGCCGGGCGCTCGCCGCCGAGCTCGGCTGACCCTCGAGGTCGAGGCCGGGTTATGCGGGGTGAACCAGACCCCGCGAGGTAGAACCCCGGTCCACCGAGGTAGCACCCTGGTTCCCCGAGGTAGAACGTCGGTCTTGCGAGGTAGAACCCTGGTTCCGGGAGAGAGAACCCCGCTCACCGGCGACCGGCCGTCGGGGTCCGTCGCGCGGGGTGTCGCGGCCGGTAGGGTCACCGTGCATGAACGTGCACGACGACGCGTCCCTGCCCGGGCGGACCGGCCCCACCTCGGGCACGGGATCCGCCAGCCACGAGGAACCGCCCTCGCCACTCCTCGTCGACCAGCCCGGGGCCGACCCGGAGGCTGACGCGCCCGACGTCGCCGCGTGCGAGCGCGTCTTTCGCCGCAACGGGCTCCCACTCCTGGTCGAGGGCCACTCCGTGGACCGTGACGTGTTCGGGCGGTCGGCACCGTTCCTGCTCGTGGTGCTGCTGGGCGAGCTGAGCGGCGCGATCCGGTCCGGCTGGCCTGCCTGGGCCAACGTGCTCGCTCTCCTCGGGGGTGCCGCGATCGTCGCGGCCGCGTACGCCGGCCTCAACGTGCTCCGCGGCCGCCCGTGGTCGACCCTCCCCCAGTCGGTCGGGATCCCCGAGCTCGCGTTCTTCGTGCTCGTCCCGGCGCTCCTGCCCCTCGTGTTCGGCGGCCAGTGGGGCGACGCGCTGCTCACCGTCACGGGAAACCTGGTCCTGCTCGGGGTCGTGCGCGTCGTCGTCGGGTACGGCGTGCTGTCGTCGTTGTGGTGGGGCCTCGCGCGTGTCACCGACGAGCTCGGCGCCGCTCTCCTGCGGCTCGTGCGGCTCCTCCCCCTGCTGCTCGTGTTCTCGCTCGTGCTCTTCTACAACGCCGAGGTCTGGCAGGTGTTCGACCGCACGCACGGCATCGCCGACGTCGTGCTCGGCGCGTTCTTCGCGCTGCTCGTCGTGCTGTTCGTCGGCCTGCGCTCCCCCGCCGAGGCGCGCGAGGCTCTCGCCGAGACCGCCGCGCGGCTGCCCGGGCACGAGCGCGCCACGCGCTTCAGCCGCGGCCAGACGGCGAACCTCGCGACGATGATCGCGAGCAGCCAGCTCCTCCAGGTGCTCGTGGTGAGCCTCGGCATGGGGGTGTTCTTCATGGCGCTGGGCGCCCTCACCGTCACGCCGGAGGTCATGGCGCTGTGGGACGTCGACGGCGGAACGTGGCAGCAGACGCTCTCGCTCGCGGGCGGGGGCGGGGTGGGTGGAGCCGACCTCGTCGTCACGCAGACCCTCCTCAGGGTCTCCGTCGCCATCGCGACCTTCACCGGCCTCTACTACGCCATCTCCGTGCAGGTCGACGCGGTCTACCGCGAGGAGTTCGTCGACGGCATCGAGACCCAGCTCGCCTACGTCGTCCGCACCCGCACCCGCTACCTCTCCCTTCTCGAGGTAGCACCCGGGCTGCCGAGGTAGAACGCTGGTCCGACGAGAGAGAACGCTGGTCCGGCGAGAGAAACGTGGTTGGCCTGGGTCGCGCTCAGATCACCGACCAGGTCTCGGTGACAGCAGGGGCCTCCCTCCGCCTACCAGCGTTCTACCTCGGCGGACCACGGTTCTACCTCGGCGCGAGGGGCACCCTCCGGGAGGCCTGGCGTCGGAGCGCGAGCCGGCGTGCCTCCGCCAGACGGCAGCCCACCGCGACCGGGTCGCCGAGGTCCTCCCACATGAACCGCACGACCGACCAGCCGGCGGCGACGAGCGCCGCCTCACGGACGTCCTGCGCACGTCGTGCCGCGGCCGGGTCCCCGTACGCCCCGCCGGAGTACTTCACGGCACCGTCGAACTCGATCGCGACGCGCGCGTCGACCCAGGCGAGATCGAGGACGTAGCGGCCGCGGGGCGTGGAGACCGGAACCTGCGGGCGGGGTGTCGGCAGCCCGCCCAGTGTCGCGGCAAGCCTGAGCAAGGTCTCGCCCGGGGACTCCGACGCCGCGTCCGCGAGCTCCAGCGCGCGACGCGCACGGACCACGCCACGCTTGCCCCGCGACTCGTCGAGCACCTGTTCGACGACCTGCCGGTCAGCGCCCAGCCGCAGCGCCGAGTCCACGACGACGAGGCTGCGCTCGAGGGGCAGCGAGCGGGCGCAGTCGACGACGGTGCGCTCGAGGCTCGTCACCGGGACGCCGTCGAGGTGTGTGCGATCACGATGCGGAAGGGCGGTCCAGTGCCGCCGCAGGGTCGGGTCGCGCTCACGCTCGACCCGCGGGTTCGCGAGCTGGGTCAGATGCACGAACGGGGGCAGCCGCCACGTCCAGCATCCCCAGAGCAGCGCCGCGGTGTCGTGACTCACCCAGAACGGCGTGGTGAAGCTGTCGACGACGCCGCGCACCTGGGCGAGCAGCCACTGCTCGCGTGCGTGGGCGGCGGTGTGCGGAGACGGGAGGTAGACGCCGCGCCGTACCCGCACCAGCTCGCCATCTCGTGCGCGAGCGGTCAGCTCGGCACGGCGGCGACGGTCGTACGGGACGGCCGCCGGGACGCCCCGCGGTCCCACCGTGTCCGCGGTGTAGCGCCCGGGTGGTCGCGAGGACGCGTACCTGCGTGGCGTGATCGGGTCAAGGGTCGACGACTCGGAGACGTTCGATGACTCGTTCATCGGCCCAGCGTGGCGGGAACCGGGACGCTGTGGGGCGTGTTCGCCGGATCTGTGGACAACCGCGGGGCGGGAGGCACTCCCGGCGAGGCGACGCCGTCGGGCACCAGGCCACGCCGGCGCCGAGGTGGAGGCCGGCCACGACCAGACCTCCACCCGGGCCAACCAGCGTTCTACCTCGCCAGACACCCGTACTACTTCGGCAACCAGCGTTCTACCTGGGCCGACCAGCGTTCTACCTCGGCCGACCGCCGTACTACTTCGGCAGACCCGGTTCTCCCTCGGCAGTCCTGGGTCAGGCGTTGGCGACGAGGCCGAGCTCGGCGACGCTCGGGAGGCCGTCGTGCGTCGGGACGACGCGCACCGTGTAGCCGAACGGGCCGGACGCGTCGAGCACGACCTCACCGGCGAACGCGTAGCGGCCGGCCTCGTACGTCTCGGCGAGCGCGAGCGGCTCGGCCGTGAACTCCTCGATGACGTCGGCCTCGCTGACGCGGCCGTGCACGACCTGCACCTGCACGTCCTCGGGGCGCAGGTCCCCGAGCGACACGTACGCGCGCACCGTGAGCCGGTCGCCGACCTGCGGCACCTCGCCGATGCCGGACGAGTCGACGTGGTCGACGCGCACGCGCGACCAGCCGGACCGCACGGACTCCTTCCAGTGCGCGAGCTCGCGCGCCGGGGCGAGCCCGTCGGCGGCCAGCGTCCGCCCGGCCGCGGCGGCCGGCGCGTACAGGCGCGTGACGTACTCGCCGACCATGCGCGTCGCCTGGACCTTGGGCCCGAGCGTCGCGAGCGTGTGGCGGACCATCTCGAGCCACCGGTCCGGGACGCCGTCGGCCGTGCGGTCGTAGAAGCGCGGCGCGACCTGCTGCTCGACGAGGTCGTACAGCGCCGACGCCTCGAGGTCGTCGCGGCGGTCCGGGTCCTCGACGCCGTCGGCGGTCGGGATGGCCCAGCCGTTCTCGCCGTCGAACCACTCGTCCCACCACCCGTCGAGGATGGACAGGTTGAGCCCGCCGTTGAGCGCCGACTTCATGCCCGACGTCCCCGACGCCTCGAGCGGGCGCAGCGGGTTGTTGAGCCAGACGTCGCAGCCCGGGTAGAGCGACTGCGCCATGGCGATGTCGTAGTTGGGCAGGAAGACGATGCGGTGGCGCACCTCGGGGTCGTCGGTGAACCGCACGAGCTGCTGGATGAGGCGCTTGCCCTGGTCGTCCGCGGGGTGCGACTTGCCGGCCACGACGAGCTGCACGGGGCGCTCGGGGTGCAGCAGGAGAGCCTTGAGTCGCTCGGGGTCGCGCAGCATGAGCGTGAGCCGCTTGTACGTGGGCACGCGGCGCGCGAAGCCGATGGTGAGCACTTCGGGCGAGAGCACGTCGTCGACCCAGCCGAGCTCGGCCGGGGTCGCGCCGCGCTCGCGCCACGACTTGCGCACACGGCGGCGCGCCTCGTCGACGAGGCGGCCGCGCATCTCGCGGCGGATCGCCCAGAGCTCGCCGTCGCTGACCGCGCCGCCCCCGTCGCCGCGCAGCCAGCCCGACGACGCGTGCTCGGCCGTGAGCTCGTCCAGCCCCAGGCGCTCGGCCTCGAGCGCCGCGAGCGCCGGGTCGACCCACGTGGGCGAGTGGACACCGTTCGTCACGGACGTGATGGGGACCTCGCGCGCGTCGAAGCCCGGCCACAGGCCCTCGAACATGCCGCGCGACACCTCGCCGTGCAGCAGCGAGACGCCGTTGGCGCGGCCGCCCAGGCGCAGGCCCATGACGGCCATGTTGAAGACGGTCGGGTCGCCGCCGTCGTAGTCCTCGGCGCCGAGCGCGAGGACGCGCTCGACCGGGAGCCCGTCCACCGCCATGTCGCCGCCGAAGTACTGCGTGACGAGGTCGCGGCCGAACCGGTCGATGCCCGCCGGCACCGGCGTGTGCGTCGTGAAGACGGTCGCGGCACGCACGGCCTCGAGCGCCTCGTCGAACGTGAGGCCCTGCTCGACGAGCTCGCGGATGCGCTCGACGCCGAGGAACCCGGCGTGCCCCTCGTTGGTGTGGTAGACCTCCGGCGCCGGGGCGCCCGTGAGGCGCGACCACAGGCGCAGCGCACGCACGCCGCCCACGCCCAGGAGGAGCTCCTGCTGGAGGCGGTGCTCGCCGCCGCCGCCGTAGAGGCGGTCGGTGACCTTGCGCGCAGCCTCGTCGTTGCCCGGCACGTTCGAGTCGAGCAGCAGCAGGGGCACGCGCCCGACCGCCGCGACCCACACGTGCGCGTGCAGCGTGCGCCCGCCCGGGAGGGCGAGGGACACGCGCGCGGGCGTGCCGTCGTCGTCGCGCAGGAGGGTCAGCGGAAGACCGTCCGGGTCGAGCAGCGGGTAGGTCTCGACCTGCCAGCCGTCGCGCGTGAGCGACTGCTTGAAGTACCCGGCGCCGTACAGGAGCCCGACGCCGACGATCGGCACGCCGAGGTCGCTCGCGCTCTTGAGGTGGTCGCCCGCGAGGATGCCGAGGCCGCCGGAGTACTGCGGCAGCACCGACGTGATGCCGAACTCGGGCGAGAAATAGGCGATCGCGGCGGGGAGCGAACCGCTCCCCTCCTCCGACGCCGCCTGCTGCTGGTACCACAGCGCGTCGTCGAGGTAGTGGCGCAGGTCGGCCGACGCGGCGCGCACGCGCTCGACGAACGCGCCGTCGGCCGCGAGCTCCGCGAGCCGCTCCGGCCCGAGCGCGCCGAGCAGCGCGACGGGGTCGCCGTGCGCCGACGCCCACGCCTCGGGGTCGATGCCGGCGAACAGGTCGCGCGTCGGGGCGTGCCAGGACCAGCGCAGGTTGTGGGCCAGCTCGTCCAGGTCGCGCAGCTCGGCGGGCAGCAGGGTGCGGACGGTGAACCGTCGGATCGCTCTCACGGGGACGAGACTACGCAGGCCGAGGCCGGTGCACACCCTCGCGGTGTCACACGCACGTCACGCTTGCGTGAACTTTCACCCCGGCGTCACCCCGTCGCCCGCACCCGCCCGACGACGCGCCGACCCCGCTCCCAGGTGCCTGCCCCCCGTGGGCATCGATACGTTGTGCGTGTGACGTCGACCCCTCCGGCCCCCGCGCCGCACCGCACCCCCGCACCCGCACCCGCCGCCCCGATCGGCCGCATCCCCGTGCTGGACGTGTCCCCCGTCGTCGAGGGCGGCCGGTGGCCCGCGAAGGCCGTCGTCGGCGAGATGGTGCCCGTCGAGGCGACCGTGTTCCGCGAGGGGCACGACGCCGTCGCCGCGACCGCCGTCCTCGTCGCCCCCGACGGTGCCGAGCGCACCGCGCGCATGGCGGACGTCGCGCCCGGCCTCGACCGGTTCCGCGCCACGCTGCACCCCGACGCGGTCGGCGACTGGCGGCTGCGGGTCGAGGCGTGGAGCGACCCGTACGGCACGTGGGCGCACGACGCGAGCGTGAAGATCGCGGCCGGCGTCGACGTCGACCTCATGCTCGCCGAGGGGGTCCGCCTCTTCGAGCGCGTCCTGGCCGACGCCGTCCCCCTCCCCGGCGCGGACGGCACCCCGGGCACGCGCTCCCCCGAGGACGCGCGCACCCTCGCCGACGCGGCCGCCGCGCTCGCCGACGCGAGCCGTCCCGCCCAGGCCCGGCTCGCCGCCGCGACGTCGCCCGAGGTGCGTGACGCCCTAAACCGCGCGCCACTGCGCGACCACGTCACGGAGTCGGCCACGTACGCGCTGCGCGTCGAGCGCCCGCTGGCGCTCGCCGGCGCGTGGTACGAGATGTTCCCCCGCTCGGAGGGCGCGCGCCGGCTCAAGGACGGGCGCTGGCGCTCCGGGACGTTCACGGCCGCGGCCCGCCGCCTGCCGGCGATCGCCGCGATGGGCTTCGACGTCGTCTACCTCACGCCCGTCCACCCCATCGGCACGACCCACCGCAAGGGCCGCAACAACTCGCTCACCGCGCTCCCGGGCGACCCGGGCAGCCCGTACGCGATCGGCTCGAAGGACGGCGGCCACGACGCGATCCACCCCGAGCTCGGGAGCGACCGCACGTTCCGCGCGTTCGTCAAGGAGGCCCGGCGCCACGGTCTCGAGGTCGCGATCGACCTCGCGCTCCAGTGCTCGCCCGACCACCCCTGGGTCGCCGAGCACCCCGAGTGGTTCACGACGCGCGCCGACGGCTCGATCGCGTACGCGGAGAACCCGCCCAAGAAGTACCAGGACATCTACCCGCTGAACTTCGACAACGACCCCGAAGGCATCTACGCGGAGGTCCTGCGCGTGGTCCGCGTGTGGATCGACCGGGGCGTCACGGCGTTCCGCGTCGACAACCCGCACACGAAGCCGCTCGACTTCTGGGAGTGGCTGCTGGCCGAGGTGCGCGCGACGAACCCCGAGGTCGTGTTCCTCTCGGAGGCGTTCACCAAGCCCGCGATGATGCACACGCTCGCACGCATCGGGTTCCACCAGTCGTACACGTACTTCACGTGGCGCAACACGCGCGACGAGCTCGCCGAGTACCTCGAGGAGGTCTCGGGCGAGGCGGGCGCGTACATGCGGCCGAGCTTCTGGCCGACGACGCACGACATCCTCCCGCCGTACCTCCAGCACGGCGGCGTGGCCGGGTTCGCGGTGCGCGCGGTGCTCGCCGCGACCGGGTCGCCCACGTGGGGGATCTACTCCGGGTACGAGCTCGTCGAGAACGTCCCGCGACCGGGCGTCGAGGAGCAGATCGACAACGAGAAGTACGAGTACAAGCCGCGCGACTGGGCGCTCGCGGAGGAGATCGGGATCTCGACGCTGCTCGCGCGGCTCAACGAGGTCCGCCGCGACCACCCCGCGCTGCGCCAGCTCCGCAACCTCACGGTGCACCCGACGACGAACGACCAGGTGCTCGCGTTCTCGCGGCACCTGCCCGCCGAGCACTCCCCGACGGGGGAGGCCGACACCGTCGTCGTCGTGGTGAACCTCGACCCCCACTCCCCGCAGGAGTCGAACGTGCACCTCGACCTCGCGGCCCTCGGGCTGCCACCCCTCGCGGACGGCCAGGACCCCTGGGCGCCGTCGTTCGTCGCGCACGACGAGCTGTCCGGCGAGAGCTACGGCTGGGGCCAGGACGTGTACGTGCGGCTCGAGCCGATGCGCCAGGTCGCGCACGTCGTGCACGTGAGGCCGGCATGACGTTCCCCCGTGACGCCGCACCGGTCCCCGTCCGGGGGCCGGCTGCCGGCCCCGCCCCCGTGCCGCCGATCACCGCCCCCGTCCCCGTCGCGGCGCTCCCACCGCGCCGCCAGCCGGCCGCGCCCGTCGACGCGCGTCCCGGCCTGTCCGACGACCCCGACTGGTACCGCACCGCGGTCTTCTACGAGGTGATCGTCCGCGCGTTCTCCGACTCCGACGGCAGCGGGACGGGCGACCTGCGCGGCCTCATCGACCGTCTCGACTACCTGCAGTGGCTCGGGATCGACGCGCTGTGGCTGCCGCCGTTCTACCCGTCACCCCTGCGCGACGGCGGCTACGACGTCTCCGACTACACCGCGATCGCGCCGCAGTACGGCTCGACGTCCGACTTCGCCGAGCTCGTGAGCGAGGCGCACGCGCGCGGCATGCGCGTCGTCATCGACCTCGTCATGAACCACACGAGCGACCAGCACCCGTGGTTCCAGGCGTCGCGCGCCGACCCCGAGGGCCCGTACGGCGACTTCTACGTGTGGAGCGACGACGACACGCGCTACCAGGACGCGCGCATCATCTTCGTCGACACCGAGACGTCCAACTGGACGTTCGACCCCGTGCGCCGCCAGTTCTTCTGGCACCGGTTCTTCTCCCACCAGCCCGACCTCAACTTCGAGAACCCGCGGGTCGCCGACGCGATGCTCGACGTCGCGCGGTTCTGGCTCCAGATGGGCGTCGACGGGTTCCGGCTCGACGCGGTGCCCTACCTCTACGAGGCGGAGGGCACCAACTGCGAGAACCTGCCGCAGACGCACGAGTTCCTGCGGCGCGTGCGGCGCATGGTCGACACCGAGTTCCCGGGGCGCATCCTGCTCGCCGAGGCGAACCAGTGGCCGCGCGAGGTCGTGGACTACTTCGGCACCGAGGACGAGCCCGAGTGCCACATGTGCTTCCACTTCCCCGTGATGCCCCGCATCTACTACGCGATCCGGGACCAGCGCGCCAACCAGGTCCTGGAGATCCTCGCCGACACGCCCGACATCCCGCCCGGCGCCCAGTGGAGCACGTTCCTGCGCAACCACGACGAGCTCACGCTCGAGATGGTCTCCACCGAGGAGCGCGCGTCCATGTACGGGTGGTACGCGCCCGACCCGCGCATGCGCGCGAACGTCGGCATCCGGCGCCGGCTCGCTCCCCTGCTCGACAACTCGCGCAAGGAGGTCGAGCTCGCGCACGCGCTCCTGCTCTCCCTGCCGGGCAGCCCGTGCCTGTACTACGGCGACGAGATCGGGATGGGCGACAACATCTGGCTGCCCGACCGCGACGCCGTGCGCACCCCCATGCAGTGGACGCCGGACCGCAACGCCGGGTTCTCGACCGCCGACCCCGGCAAGGTGTACCTGCCGCTCGTACAGTCGCTCGTGCACCACTACGGCTACGTCAACGTCGAAGCGCAGCTCGAGCAGTCGACGTCGCTGCTGCACTGGGTCCACGGGATGCTCAAGGTCCGGCGGCGCCACAAGGCCTTCGGCACGGGCGACTTCGTCCCGCTCGAGTGCGACAACGAGTCGATCCTCGCGTTCCTGCGCCGCACGCCGACCGAGACGGTCCTGTGCGTCGCGAACCTCTCGGCGACCGCGCGCTCGGCCTCGGTGTACGTGCCCGGGCACGCCGGGGCGACGCTCACCGACGTGTTCGGAGGCGCCCACTTCCCCGCCGTCGACGACGACGAGCGCGTCGTCATGACGTGGGGGTCGCGCGACTTCTACTGGCTCGTGGTGACCGATCCCGCCTGACCGGGTCCGCCCTCTCCGAGCCCTCGTGCGGCGGGTGCGACGCTCGCGTGATGGCATGAAGGCGACCTGGACCCGGGAGGCACGTGTGACGGTACGGCGGACGGACCCGCCCTCGGCGGAGCTCATGGAGCTCCTGGACGCCTGGCTGCCCGCGCGGCGGTGGTACCCCGTGAAGGGGGTCGCCGTGCGGCACGTGCCGTGGCTGTCCTTCGCGCTCGACGTCCCGGCGTCCGCCACGACGCCCGGCCCGCCCGACGACGCGTGGCCGGGGACGCGGGTCGAGCTCCACCTGCTGCGGCTCGTCGGGGAGGGCGTGGACCTCGTCGTGCAGGTGCCCCTCGTGCTCGAGCCGGCGACGCCGCCGGGCGACGCGGCCCTGGGCGGCGCGACCCCCGGCGGCGCGACGTCGGGGGTCGCGACGCCGGGTGGCGCGGCGTCGATCGGGACGCTCGCCCCGGGCGGCGCCGACGACGCCGGGTGGGTCGTGCACGACGGCGCCGCGCACCCCGCGTGCTGGGCGGCCCTCCTGGCCGTGGCGGAGTGGGAGAGCCACGGCACGGCACCGGGCGGGGCGAGTCCCCGCGGCGGAGGTCCCGACGCCGACACCGACCTCACCGGTGGACGCGCGCTGAGCGTCGAGCAGTCGAACAGCTCGGTGCTGCTGCCGCGGGTCGCCGGCGGGAGCATGCTCAAGGTCCTGCGCGCCATCGCGATCGGACCCAACCCCGACGTGACCATCCCCCGCGCCCTGGCGGCCCAGGGCTGGGCGGGGGTGCCCCGGCCGCTCGCGTGGCTCGAGGTGCGGTGGGACGCGGCGGACGACCCGGCCGCCGTCGACCCGGGCGCGGACGACCGAGCGGGCGAGCCGACCGCGGAGGGCGGGGCGCCGCCGTCGGGCACCGCCCCGGGCCCGGAGGCGCCCCGCTCCGCGCACCTGGCGATCCTCAGCGAGTTCGTCGAGGGCGCGCGCGACGGGTTCGACCTCGCCTGCTCCTACGCGGGGCAGGACGCCTCGTTCGCCGATCTCGCGACCGACCTCGGCCGGGTGCTCGCCGACCTGCACGCCGCGCTCCGCAGCGCGTTCGGCGTCGGCTCGCCCGTCGACGCGCGCTGGCTCGTCGCGGACCTGCGCCGGCGCGCGGACGAGGCCGTCGCGTCGTCGCGCGCGCTCGGGCGGCGCGCGGCGGACGTCGCCGCCTTCTGGGACCGCACGTCGGCGCGCCTCGCGAACGTCACGCGCGTCCCCGACGCGCTCCCCCGGCTCCAGACCGTCCACGGCGACCTGCACCTCGGCCAGGTGCTGCACGCGCGCCGGTTCGGCTGGAAGGTGCTCGACTTCGAGGGCGAGCCCCTGCGGCCCGTCGCGGAGCGCACGCGCCCGGACCTCGCGCTGCGCGACGTCGCCGGGATCGTGCGGTCGTTCGACTACGCCGCCGCCGTGGGGCGCGCGCGCGACGCCGCGTGGGCCGTCCAGGCACGCACCGCGTTCCTCGACGCGTACGACCGGGCGGACACGGCCGGCGTCGACCGCGCGACGTCCGAGGCGCTCGTGCGGGCGCTCACGCTCGACAAGGCGCTCTACGAGGTCGTGTACGAGTCGCGCAACCGCCCGGACTGGGAGCCCATCCCGCTCGCCGCCGTGGACCGCCTGCTCGCGGGGAACACCTGACCCAGGAGCCCTGGAGGGAGGAACCCGGTCGGTCACCGGGTCCCTCCCTCCGGGACGGGGTCAGCGCCGGCCGCGGCCGGTGACGAGCTGGTTCGTCGAGCGCAGCACGCGCGGGGCGACGAGGGCCCCGGGCTCGACGCCCGCGAGCGCCGCGTCGGGCCCGGTGACGTGGAACGTCACGGACTCGCCGGGCAGGAGCGTGACGAGCATGTCGTCCGCGCGCAGGCCGGGGTGGAGCTTGTCGGCCAGGAGCGCGACGTCGCGCACGAGGTTCTCCGCCGTCACCCGCACGGCCCAGCCAGCGGGCTCGCGGTGCACCTCGGTGACGAGGCGCGGCGGCGTGAGCGACGCGTCGCGCGGCTCGGCGAACCACCACAGCGCGCGGGCGCCACCGAGCGTCGCGACGAGCAGCTCGGCCGCCGTGTCGTCGGGCGTCGCGACGTCGCGCGGCACCTCGACGCTGGTGGTCCCGCGCGCGTCGACCCGGGTCCGGACCGACGTCGCCCGCCGCTCCGTGCCGTCGAAGGACACGCGTCGCACCACGAGGTCACCCGACCACGCCTCGTCCGTGTCGTTGGCCACGACCACGACGAGCCGGTCGGTCTCGTCGCCGGCCGGGACACCGCCGTCCGCCGAGCGCGGCTGGACGGTGAGCAGCCGGTCGGCGTGCGCGTGCGCGAGGGCGTGCAGGAGGGGCTTGGCGCGCCCGTCGCCGTCCACGGCGGCCCAGGACGTCACGGGCCAGCAGTCGTTGAGCTGCCACACCACGGAGCCCATGGTGCGGGGTGCCCACGAGCGCAGGTGCTCGACCGCGACCTGCACGGCGACCGCCTGGTTCCAGGACATCGCCCAGTGCCAGTCCTCCATGTCGTCCGGCAGCGGCACGTGCCGCACGAGCCCGTCCGTGAGCTTGTCGTTGCCCTGCGCGGCCTTCTGGTGCACGAGCATGCCGGGCGACTCGGGCGTCAGCGGGTCGTCGCTGATCGCGCGCGTGAGCGTCGACCACGTGGGCGGGCCCTGCCAGCCGAACTCCGCCATGAAGCGCGGCACGTCGTCGCGGTAGCGCGGCCAGTCCTGCCGGTTCCACAGCTCCCACGAGTGCATGGAGCCGTGGTCGGGGTCGTTGGGGTGCACGTCGAGGCTCCCCGACCACGGGCTCGACGGCGTGTACGGGCGCGTCCCGTCGAGCTCGTCGAGGACACCGGGCAGCAGCTCGGTGTAGTAGCCGAGGCCCCACGACTTGCCCTCGAGCCGCAGGTCCCAGCCCCAGGCCCCGAAGCCCCAGATGTTCTCGTTGCTCCCGTTCCACACCACGAGGCTCGGGTGCGGGGTCAGGCGCGTGACGTTGTCGCGCGCCTCCGCCTCGACCTCCGACCGGAGCGGCTCGTCCTCGGAGTACGCGGCGCACGCGAACGCGAAGTCCTGCCACGTGAGGATGCCGCGCTCGTCGCACAGGTCGTAGAAGTCGTCGGCCTCGTAGATGCCGCCGCCCCACACGCGCAGGAGGTTCATGTTCGCGAGCTCCGCCTGGTCGAGGCGCGCGGCGTAGCGCTCGCGCGTCACGCGGTGGACGAACACGTCGTCGGGGATCCAGTTCGCGCCCTTGACCCACACCTCGCGTCCGTTGACGACGACGGTGAACGACGTCCCGTGCTCGTCGGGCGTGAGGTCGAGCCGCGCGTCGCGGAAGCCCGTGCGCCCGGCCCACCCGTCGAGCGCACCGTCGCCCGCGGTGAGCGTCACCTCGACGTCGTACAGCGGCTGCTCCCCGTACCCGCGCGGCCACCACAGCGCCGCGTCCGGGACGTCCACCGGTACGACGGCGGTCGTCGCGCCCGCGGGGAGCGCCACCTCGGCGTCGTGGCGGCCGGAGGGGCCGCGGAGCGCGACGCGCACGGCGAGCGGCCCGTCGCCGGCGGCTCCGAGTGCGTCCGGGCCGAGCGACGCCCGCTCGACGTCGACGTGCACCGTGACCCGGCCCGGCGCGGCGGCGAGGTGACCCGCCCGGGAGGACGCGTCGTCGGGCAGGTCCACCGAGACGAGCGGGCGCACGGACGCGACCCGCGCCGTCGACCACGACTCGAGGCGCACGGGCTTCCAGAGCCCGACCGACGGCGCGTCGATCCCCCAGTCCCACCCGAAGCTGCACGCGGACTTGCGGATCGCGTTGTATGGGTGCTTGTTGACCTGCGGGCGGTAGCCGAGCGCGAGCGACTCGCGGTCCGCGAACCGCACGGGGGACGCGAACCGCACGACGAGCTCGTTCTCGCCCTCGCGCAGCAGGTCCGCCACGGCGACGCGGAACGTGCGGAACTGGTTGCGCGCGCTCAGGATGCGCGTGCCGTTGAGCGACACCGTCGCGACGGTGTCGAGGCCGTCGAACGCGAGGTCGTGGCGATCCAGGCCGGGTGCGTCCGTCGCCGACCAGGTGAACGTCGTCCGGTACTCCCAGTCGCAGCGCCCCACCCACGCGACGAGGTTCTCGTGGTCGTCGAGGTACGGGTCGGGGATCAGCCCCGCCGCGAGCAGGTCGGTGTGGGCGCTGCCCGGGACCGAGGCCGGGACCTCCACGCCCGCGACGTGCGCGGGGACCGGCCCCGCGACGGCGCGCGCCGTCCAGCCCGCGTGGAGCTCACGCCGGACGAGGCGCGCGGGGTCGGTCGCCGGCACGGCGGGTGCGGTCGGCGTCGGGGCGGTCGTGCTCGTCACTTGGTGGCTCCTGAGGTCAGTCCGTTGTAGATGAAGCGCTGCAGCAGCAGGAACGCGACCAGCGTCGGGACGATGACGAGCACGGTCCCGGCGGAGATCACCTCCCACTGTGCGCCGAAGGGGCCCTTGAAGCGGAAGAGGGACGTCGAGATGACGCCGAGGTCCCGCTTCGGCATGTAGAGCCAGGGCAGGTAGAACTCGTTGTAGATCGCGATGCCCTTGATGATGATCACCGTGGCGATCGCGGGCTTGAGCAGCGGGAAGACGATCCGCGCGTAGATCGTCAGGCGGTTCGCGCCGTCGAGCATGGCCGCCTCGTCGAGCGACCTCGGGATCGACTTCATGAACTGCAGGAAGATGTAGATCGAGATGATGTCGGTGCCCATGAACAGCACGATCGCGGCCCACCGGGTGTTGAACAGGCCGAGACCGCTGACGATCTGGAACGTCGCGACCTGGGTCGTGACGCCGGGCACGAGCGTCGCGAGCAGGAACGCCCCGACGACGAGCCGCTGCCCCCGGAACGTGAAGCGGTCGATCGCGTAGGCGGCCATCGTGCCGATGATGATCGTCCCGGTGAGGGCCACGACGAGGATGATCGTCGTGTTGACGAACCCCTGGAGCATGCCCCCGCGCGTGAACGCCGTGACGAAGTTGTCGAGGTTCGTCCAGCTCGACGGCGGGTCCAGCGGGCCCGTCTCGCGGAACTCGGCCTGCGTCTTGAAAGACGCCATGAAGATCGTCACGAGCGGGACGACCGCCACGAGGCAGGCCGCGACCAGCGAGGCGTACTTGAGCGTCGTGCCGACGGGGCCGAGGACCGGGCTCGCCCCGCGCGTCCAGCGCGCCCAGCCGGCTCGGACGCGGTCGGCGGCCGACGGCGCGGGGAGCCGCGGGTCGGCCACGTCGCGCGGACCGGGGGCCGTCCGGGATGCCGGTGCGTCCTCCGTCCGGGAGGCGTCGTCCTGCGCGGCGGACGTGCGCAGCGGTGCGGCGCTCATACGAGGTCACCTCTCTCGTCGGGGACGACGCGTCGCTGCACCCACGAGATGAGCAGGACGATGATCAGCAGGACGACCGCCATCGCAGAGGCGAGTCCCACCTTCGAGAACGTGAAGGCCGTGTTGACGGTCTGGATGACGAACGTTTCCGACCCGTTCGCGCCGCCCGTCATGATGAACGGCATCTCGAACACGGACAGCGCGCCGGACACCGCGAGGATCACCGACAGCCCGATGATCTGGCGGATCCCGGGCGCGATGATGAAGCGGAACTTCTGCCACGCGTTCGCGCCGTCGAGGTCGGCCGCCTCGTAGAGCTCGTTCGGGATCGACTGGATCGCCCCGAGGAAGAGCACGAAGTTCAGGCCCATGTAGCGCCACACGCTCGTCGCGGCGAGCGAGACGTTGACGAGCGACGGGTCACCGAGCCACAGGGGCGGCTCCGTGAACCCGAACGCCGCGAGGAACGCGTCGAGCGTCCCGCCCGGCCGGAAGAAGTAGAGGAAGACGAGCCCGATCGCGACCCCGTTGATGAGGTAGGGGAAGAAGATGATCCCCTTGAACCAGTTCCGGAACCGCGTGCTGAAGCTGAGGATCGTCGCGAAGTACAGGGCGAGCACGAGCTGGACCGCCGCGCCCACGAGGTAGTACAGGCTCACGAGGAACACGCGGAAGATCTCGGGTCGCGTGAAGATCTCGACGTAGTTCTTCCAGCCGACGGGCTCCTTGACGGGGTCGAGCCCGTCCCAGGACGTGAAGCTGTACCACACCATGTTCGCCACGGGGACGTAGGTGAAGAGCAGCAGCATGCCCACAGGGACGAGCAGGAAGAGCCACGGTGTGACCCGCCATCCGCCCTTCGTCGCTCCCCCGCCCGGGGCGGGACGACGTCGTCCCCTCAGGCGTGCCGGGCGCGTCGCTCCGAGCGCACCGGCCGGTCCGGTGACCGCGGCCATCGCAGTCGCCTCCTTCGTTCGTCTCGCTGGGTCGTCGCTCGCCGGGGCCGGCGAGGCTCGTGCCGGGGGCGGTCGCGCCCCGGGCGAGAAGGCCGCGCGCCCGCGCGGGGCCGCCGCGCCCCCCCCCCCCAGCCGACCCTCGTGCACCAGGAGCAGGACGAGCGCGGCGGTGAAGGTCTTCGTGTTGC
>NZ_JBHXIC010000049.1:0-28527 GCF_042723955.1 Cellulosimicrobium cellulans
CCCGGGCGACGGCGGCGCGCGCCGCGCGTGCCTCGGGCACGACCGCGGGGAGCGTCTCCGCCTCGCGCACGACCGCTGCGACGGCGTCGGCGGCGCGCCGGACGGCGAGGCGCGCGGGTGCCGTCGGGCGCACGAGCGCGCCGGACATGCAGACGAGCCACGCGAGGAGCGCGCCGGACGCGGCGGCGAGCACGCGCGGGCCGAGGTCGGCGAGCGCGGGTGAGCCCGCGAGCCCGGCTCCCGCGGCGAAGACGACGATCGTCGCGCCCGGCGGACCGGTCCGGACGAGGAGGCAGAAGGCCGTCGCGCCCGCGGCGAGCAGCGCGACGGCCGCCGTCGTCACGAGCGTGGGCACGCCGGCGACGGCGAGGAGGGTGAACGCCGCGATCGTGCCGGACATGAGCGCGCCGACGGTGGCGAGGAGGGCAGCGCGGCGGCGGTAGGGGTCGTACCGGCCGTAGAGCGACGTGAGCGCGCCGAGCGACGCGAACGCCGCGAGGTCGGGGCGGCCGAGCAGGCCCGGGACGGCGATCGCGAGGGCGACCGCCGCGCCGCACCGCAGCGCGGCGGCGAGGGTCGCGTCGGCAGGGCTCACGCGCAGCGCGTCGCGCAGGTGGGCGGGGTCGAGGACGTCCTGGGCGGCGGCACGCACGGGTGCGAGGGCGGGCGGCGCGGGCAAGGGGATCGAGGAGAGGAGCGGCATGACCGGTCCACCGTACCGGTGATTCGAGGATGTTTCACTAGTGAAACACTGTGAGGTCCGCCCTATCCTGGGTCGGTGGACTACGTGGACCGCGTGCGAGCGGAGTGGGCCGAGCAGCGGCCGGACCTCGACACCTCGACCTCCGCCGTCGGGGCGCGGCTGCGCCGTGCCGCCGGTCTCCTCGAGGGCGCGCTCGAACGCTCGGCCGCCCGCCACGACGTGTCGCGCGCGGAGTTCGACGTGCTCGCCGCCTTGCGGCGCGCGGGGCGGCCGCTGCGGGCGGGCGAGGTCACCACGATGACCGGCGCCCCCGGTGCGTCGATCACCAAGCGCCTCGACCGGCTCGAACGCGCCGGGCTCGTCGAGCGGACCGTCGCCGAGCGGGACCGCCGCGGCGTCCTCGTCGCCCTCACGGGGGACGGCGTCGCGCTCGTCGACGAGGTCTTCCCCCAGCAGCTCGACCGGGAGCGGGCTGCGCTCGCGGACCTCGACGACGCCGAGCGCGCCGAGCTCGCGCGGCTGCTCGGCGTCGTCCTGCGCCGCCTCGACCCGGTCGACTACTGACCGACCGCCCAGACACCGCAGACGCCGAGAGCCGGGCGGACCCGATCGGTCCGGTGGATCAGGCCTGCGGCGGGCGCGTCATCGACAGCACGTCGAGCGCCTCGTCGAGCTGCGCCTCGGTGACCTCGCCGCGCTCGACGAAGCCGAGGTCGAGCACGGCCTGGCGGACGGTGAGGCCCTCCTTGACGGAGTGCTTCGCGACCTTCGCCGCCGCCTCGTAGCCGATCACGCGGTTGAGCGGCGTGACGATCGACGGCGAGGACTCGGCGAGCGCGAGCGCCCGGTCGACGTTCGCGGTGATCCCCGCGACGGTCTTGTCGGCCAGCACGCGCGACGCGTTCGCCAGGAGGCGGATCGACTCGAGCACGCCCTGCGCGATGACGGGGATCTGGACGTTGAGCTCGAAGGAGCCCGACGCGCCCGCCCACGCCACGGTCGCGTCGTTGCCGATCACGCGCGCGGCGACCATGAGCACGGCCTCGGGGACCACCGGGTTCACCTTGCCCGGCATGATCGAGCTGCCCGGCTGCAGGTCCGGGATGAAGATCTCGCCGAGGCCCGTGTTCGGGCCCGAGCCCATCCAGCGCAGGTCGTTGCAGATCTTGGTGAGCGAGACGGCGATCGTGCGCAGCGCGCCCGAGAGCTCGACGAGGCCGTCGCGCGAGGACTGCGCCTCGAAGTGGTCGCGCGCCTCGGTGAGCGGCAGGCCCGTGTCCTCGACGAGCAGCGCGATGACGCGCTGCGGGAACCCGGCGGGCGTGTTGATGCCCGTGCCGACGGCGGTGCCACCGAGCGGGACCTCGGCCGCGCGGGGGAGCGCCGCCTCGAGGCGCTCGACGCCGTACCGGATCGCGGCGGCGTACCCGCCGAACTCCTGCCCGAGCGTCACGGGCGTGGCGTCCATGAGGTGCGTGCGGCCCGACTTCACGACGGTCGCGAACTCCGCCGACTTGGCCTCGAGCGCCTCGGCGAGGTGGCCCAGCGCGGGCACGAGGTCGCGCACGACCCCGGCGGTCGCGGCGACGTGCACCGACGTGGGGAACACGTCGTTGGAGGACTGCGAGGCGTTGACGTGGTCGTTCGGGTGTACGTCGCGCCCGAGCGAGCGCGTGGCGAGCGTCGCGAGGACCTCGTTGGTGTTCATGTTCGACGACGTCCCGGACCCGGTCTGGTAGACGTCCACCGGGAAGTGCGCGTCGTGCGCGCCCGACGCGACCTCGTCGGCCGCGGCGACGATGGCGGCGGCGACGTCCTCGTCGAGCACGCCGAGCTCGGCGTTCGCCCGGGCCGCGGCCTTCTTCACGCGCGCGAGGGCCTCGATGTGGCCGCGCTCGAGCGGCGTGCCGGAGATCGGGAAGTTCTCCACGGCGCGCTGCGTCTGCGCGCGGTAGAGGGCCTGCGCGGGGACGCGCACCTCACCCATGGTGTCGTGCTCGATGCGGTACTCGGTCGTCGGTACGGCCTCGCCGGCGGCGGCGCCGGAAGCCTCGGGAGATGCAGTCATGGGGCCATCCTGCCGCACCGCCCGCGGGCACCCGCAACCCGCGTGACGGAGGTCACGCGGGCTGCGGGGCGGGCCGGTCGCGCGTCGTCGTCGCGGCCTCAGGCGTCGGCGAGAGGTGCCTCGCCGACGTCGCCGACGACGTCGACCAGATGGGCGCGGCCCTCGGCGAAGTCGTACTCGACGCCGACGATCGCGCAGCGCCCCTCCGCGACCGCGGCCGCGAGGCCGGCGGAGTACGAGTGGAGCATGTCGACCGTGTTGCGCACGTGCTCGCGGCGCAGCACCGCGGGGTCGAGGTTCTCGAGCGAGCCGTTGCCGGCGCCCGTGATCTTCGCGATCGACGGGATGACGCGGTCGACGACGGCCCGGACGAACCCGTCCGCCTGGGCGCCGGTCGTGAGCGTCTCCACCGCGGCGCCCACGGCGCCGCACGAGTCGTGCCCCAGCACCACGACGAGCGGCGCGGAGAGGATGTCCACCCCGTACTCGATCGAGCCGAGCACCGTGGTGTCGACGACGTGGCCCGCGGTGCGCACGACGAACATGTCGCCGAGGCCCTGGTCGAAGATGATCTCCGCCGCGACGCGCGAGTCCGAGCACCCGAACAGCACGGTGTGCGGGTGCTGCGAGGCCGAGGTCTCGCGTCGGCGGTCCGCGCCCTGCGAGGGGTGCAGCGGGGCGTCGGCGACGAAGCGGTCGTTGCCGGCTCGCAGCGTCGCCCACGCCTCGGCAGGGGTGAGCGAACGGACCGGCTGTGCGGGGGCGGGAGAGGTCATGGCCCCCATCATCGCGCAGGTCGGGGCGTGCCCGAGGTGCCCGTTCGCATGGCGGGCCGGGCCGGGGGGCGGTATCCATGAAGGGTGACACCCCGGAGACGGGGAAGCCGCGACCGAGGGGAGCTGACGTGCGTCGACGCACCCGAGCGCTCGCCGTCCTGGTCGCCGTGGGGCTCGTGGCGCCGCTCGCCGCGTGCGGCCCGGGCGACGACGGGACGCCGGTGCTCACGTGGTACATCAACCCGGACAACGGCGGCCAGGCCGACATCGCCGCCTCCTGCACGGAGGCCGCCGGGGGCGCGTACCGGATCCAGACCGAGCTCCTGCCCCGCGACGCCGCGTCGCAGCGCGAGCAGCTCGCCCGCCGCCTCGCGGCGAAGGACTCGTCGATCGACATCATGAGCCTCGACCCGGTGTTCATCGCCGAGTTCGCGGAGGCCGACTTCCTCGCCCCGGTGCCCGGCGACGTCGCCGACGCGACGACGCAGGACGTCGTCCAGGGCGCGATCGACGCGTCGACGTGGAAGGACGAGCTGGTCGCCATCCCGTTCTGGGCCAACACCCAGCTCCTCTGGTACCGCAAGTCGGTCGCCGAGGCCGCGGGGCTCGACATGTCGCAGCCCGTCACGTGGGACCAGATCATGCAGGCGGCCCAGGACCAGGACAAGCTCCTCGCGGTCCAGGGCGCCAAGGCCGAGTCGCTGACCGTGTGGATCAACGCGCTCGTCGAGGGCGCGGGCGGGCACATCCTCGAGAACCCGGAGGCGCCGGCCGACGAGGTCGAGCTCGGCCTCGACACCGACGCGGGCAAGGCGGCCGCGACCATCATCGGCGAGATCGGGACGTCGGGGGTCGGCGGCCCGGGGCTGCCGAGCGAGGACGAGCCGGCCTCCCTGACGAAGTTCCAGGGTGACCGCGGGTCGTTCATGGTCAACTGGCCGTTCGTCTGGTCCTCCACCCAGGGCGCGGTCGACGCGGGGTCGCTCGACCAGTCCCTGCTCGACGACATCGGCTGGGCCCTCTACCCGCAGACCACCGAGGACGAGGACGCCCGTCCGCCCTACGGCGGCATCTCGCTCGGCATCGGCGCGTTCGGCAAGCACACCGACCTCGCGTACGAGGCGGCGCAGTGCATCGTCAGCCCGGAGAACCAGGCCGAGTACTTCGTGACCAACGGGAACCCGGCCGCGAGCATCAAGGCCTACGACGACCCCGACGTCCAGGAGGCCTTCCCCATGTACGACGTCATCCGCGACTCGCTCGACCAGGCCGCCCCGCGGCCGCAGACGCCGTACTACAACGAGATCTCCACGGGCCTCCAGCAGACGTGGTACCCACCGGCGTCCGTCGGCCCCGACACGACGCCGCAGCAGTCCACCGAGTTCATCACCGCCGTCCTGCGAGGGGAGCGACTCCTGTGAACGCCGGACCTCCCGCCGAGCCCGCACCCCGCGGCCGGCACGCCTCCACGCCGTCGACCACCGAGGGGTCGCCGAGCCGCCGCGACGCTGTGTCCCGCGGCGAGTCGCGCGGCGGGTCCCGCGGCGCGCCCGACGCCGCCGCGAAGGCCGCGCGCAGCGACCGGGCCCGCGCCGAGGCGCGCCTCGGGTGGTACCTCGCCGGGCCGGCATTCGTCGTCATGCTCGCCGTGACGCTGTACCCGATCCTCCAGGCGGTCTACGACTCGCTCTTCAACTACAAGCTCACCGCCCCGGACGACCGCGCGTTCGTCGGTCTGAACAACTACGTCGTGATCCTCACGGACTCGGTGTGGTGGCGCGACCTCGGCGTCACGCTCTTCATCACGGTCGTCACCGTGCTCATCGAGCTCGTCCTCGGGTTCGCGCTCGCCCTCGTCATGCACCGCGCGATCAAGCGCCTGCGCGGGCTCCTGCGCACGGCCATCCTCGTGCCGTACGGCATCATCACCGTCGTCTCGGCGTTCGCGTGGTTCTACGCGTTCGACATCACGTCCGGGTACGTCAACCACTGGTTCGACTGGGTGCCCGGCATCGGACCCGACCTCAACTGGTTCGCGCAGCAGGGCACGAGCCTGTTCGTCATCATCATGTCCGAGGTGTGGAAGACGACGCCGTTCATCTCGCTCCTGCTGCTCGCCGGCCTCGCGCAGGTGCCGGGCGACCTCGAGGAGGCCGCCAAGGTCGACGGCGCGACCGCGTGGCAGCGGTTCACGCGCGTGATCGTGCCGAACATGAAGGCCGCCATCATGGTCGCCGTCCTGTTCCGCGCGCTCGACGCGTTCCGCATCTTCGACAACGTCTTCATCATGACGAACGGCGCCAACGGCACCGAGGTGCTGTCCCTGCTCGCGTACCGCACCTCGATCGGCCAGCTCCAGATCGGCATGGGCTCGGCGATCTCCGTGCTGCTGTTCCTGTGCGTGGTGCTCATCTGCTTCATCGCGATCAAGCTCTTCAAGGTGGATCTCGCCGGCGCGAGGGGGGAGAAGTGATGGGCAGCGTCCTCAGCACCCGGGCCAAGATCTGGTGGGCCGTCATCACGGTCGTCGTCCTCGTCGGGGCGCTGTTCCCCGTGCTGTCGATCTTCATGACGAGCTTCAAGGGGCCCAGCGACATCAACTCCGGGACGTTCCTGCCGCCGCAGTGGAGCACCGACAACTACGAGCAGATCCTCGCCTCGGGCGGGTCGGCGCAGGAGCTGTTCCTCTCCGCGCTGCGCAACTCGATCGGCATCTCGCTCATCGCGACCGTCATCGCCGTCGTGCTCGCGACGCTGTGCGCGTACGCGATCGCGCGCCTGAACTTCCCGGGCAAGCGCCTCATCCTCACGACGGCGCTCGGCGTCTCGATCTTCCCGGTCGTCTCGATCGTCACGCCGCTGTTCAACCTGTGGCGCAACATCGGTCTGTACGACACGTGGCTCGGCCTCATCATCCCGTACCTGTCGCTCACGCTCCCGATCTCCATCTGGACGCTCGCCGCGTTCTTCCGGCAGATCCCGTGGGAGCTGGAGCAGGCCGCGCAGGTCGACGGCGCGACCCCCTGGCAGGCGTTCCGCAAGGCGATCGTCCCGCTCGCGGCGCCCGGCGTCTTCACGACGGCGCTCATCGCGTTCTTCATCGCGTGGAACGACTTCGTCTACGGTATCTCGCTCACGTCGACGAGCGCGGCCCGTCCGGTCCCGGCGGCGCTCGCGTTCTTCACCGGCGCGTCGTACTTCGAGGAGCCGACCGGCGCGATCTCCGCGGCGGCCGTCGTCGTGACGATCCCGGTCGTCGTGCTCGTCGTGCTGTTCCAGCGCCAGATCGTCTCCGGCCTGACCCAGGGGGCGGTGAAGGGATGAGCCGCACCGCCCCGCCCACCGCCCCGCAGCCCGCCGCGGCACCGCCGCGGCCCGCCCGTGCCGTCGGGCACCGTGCCGCACGTCGAACCCGAGGAGAGAGCTGATGGCGTCGATCACCCTCAAGGACATCGTCAAGCGCTACGGCGACGGGTTCCTCGCCGTGGACCGCGTGAACCTCGACATCGCCGACGGCGAGTTCGTCATCCTCGTCGGACCGTCCGGCTCCGGGAAGTCGACGGTCCTGCGCATGATCGTCGGACTCGAGGACATCACGTCCGGCGAGCTCGACATCGACGGCGCGCGCGTCAACGAGAAGGCGCCGCGCGAGCGCGACCTCGCGATGGTCTTCCAGAACTACGCGCTCTACCCGCACCTCACGGTGGCCGAGAACATCGCGTTCCCGCTGCGCCTCGCCAAGGGCAAGCACAGCGAGGAGGAGATCCGTGGGAAGGTCGAGCGTGCGGCAGACATGCTCGACCTGCGCGAGCACCTGGACCGCAAGCCCGCGAACCTCTCCGGCGGCCAGCGCCAGCGCGTCGCGATGGGACGCGCGATCGTGCGCGACGCGAAGGCGTTCCTCTTCGACGAGCCGCTCTCGAACCTCGACGCCAAGCTGCGCGGGCAGACCCGCACCGAGATCGCGCGCCTCCAGCGGCGGCTCGGCACGACGACCGTCTACGTCACGCACGACCAGACCGAGGCCATGACGCTCGGCGACCGCGTCGCCGTGCTGCGCCGCGGCGTGCTCCAGCAGGTCGCGAGCCCGCGCGGGCTCTACGAGCAGCCCGTCAACCTGTTCGTCGCGGGGTTCATCGGCACGCCGCCCATGAACTTCCTGCCGGGCGAGGTGTCGGGCGGGCGGATCACGCTGCCGTTCGGCGAGTTCGACATGCCAGAGAACGTCGCGGCGGTCGTGGGCGACCGGAGCCTCGTCATCGTGGGACTGCGGCCCGAGCACTTCGAGGACGCGCGGCTCGTGGACCCGTCCAAGAAGGACCGCGGCCACACGTTCGAGATCCAGATCGACGTCACCGAGTGGCTCGGGGCGGAGCTCTACGCCTACGTGCCGTTCGACATGCACGAGTCCGTGAAGGGCCAGCTCGAGGAGCTGGACCGCGAGCTCGACGGCGAGGGCCTGCGCAGCCAGTTCGTCGTCGCCCTGGACTCCGCGTCGCGCGTGCGCGACGGCGACACCACGGAGCTGTGGTTCGACCCGACGAAGATGATGATCTTCGATCCCGAGACGAGCGAGAACCTCACGCGCGACGACGCCGAGGCCGACCGCATCGAGGAGGAGAACACCGAGGACCGCCGGCGGTCGCTGGAGCGCGCGCAGAAGCAGGACGCCCAGGTCTGAGGGCGCCGGGCGCCGCCCGGGCGACTCTCCCGGGCGGCTTCCGTGCGTCCCCCGAGGCGCGCCGGCCTGCCGATCAGGCGGACGCGAGCTCGGCGCGGCGGGGCGGGTTGGCGCCGGCGCGGGAGACGGTGACGGCGGCGACGGCCGCGCAGCGTTCGAGCAGGCCGGTGAGCGTGGCGGCGTCGATCGCGCGCAGCGCGTCGCGGTGGTCCGCGCCGAGGAGGCCCGCTTCCCAGAGCCCGTCGACGAGCGCGCCCATGAACGAGTCGCCCGCGCCGACGGTGTCCACGACGTCCACGCGCGGCGCGGCGACGCGCTGCTCCCCGGCGGCGGTGACGGCGACGGCCCCCTCGCCGCCGAACGTCACGACGACGAGCGCGGGACCGAGCGCGAGCCACCGGCGGGCGACGGCGACCGGGTCCGCTCCGGGCACGAGCCACGCGACGTCCTCGTCGCTGACCTTGACGACGTCGGCGAGCGCGACGAGCGCCTCGATCCGGGCGAGGGCGTCGGCGGGGTCGCCCATGAGGGCGGGGCGGGCGTTGGGGTCGTAGGTGATCGTGGCGGTGTCGCGCGCGGCGGCGACCAGGGCGCGGACGTCGGACGCGCCGGGCTCGAGGACGGCGGCGATCGAGCCGGTGTGCACGGCGAGCGTCCCGGCGCCCGGGGCGGTGCCGGCGGGGACGCGCCACTCCAGGTCGAACTCGTAGGTCGCGGCCCCCTGGGCGTCGAGGTGGGCGGTGGCGACGCTGGTCCGGTCGGCGTCGGTGCTGCCGGGGGCGAGGGTCACGGCGGAGTCGTCGAGCCAGGCCCGGATCGCGTCGCCGCGCTCGTCCGTGCCGAGCCACGTGGCCAGGCGCGCGTCGCGGCCGAGCCGCCCGAGGGTGAGGGCGACGTTGGCGAGGCTGCCGCCGGGGTGCTCGTCGACGCTGCCGTCGGCGCGGTGCACGACGTCGATCAGCGCCTCTCCGACGACGAGCACGTGCTCGCCCTGCGCAAGGGCGCCGTCGGTCGAGGGGGCGGCGGGGGAGGTGCTCATCGGTCGTCTCCGGTGGTGTCGTCGGGGGTCTCGTCGTGCTCGTCGTGCTCGTCGTGCGCCTGCGGGGCGCGTGCCGCGTCGAGCCGGGCACGCGCGCCGTCGAGCCACTCCTGGCAGCGTGCGGCCAGCGCCTCGCCGCGCTCCCAGAGCGCGAGCGACGCCTCGAGCGGCTCGCCGCCGGCCTCGAGCCGCGCGACGACCTGCACGAGCTCGTCACGCGCCTGCTCGTAGGACAGCGTCGCGACGTCGGGCGTGACAGCGTTGTCAAAGGAAGTCACGGCAGTATTCAACCCCATCTGTGCATCGTGGTCGGACCGGGCGTCCGGGAGCCGGACACCTCGGGGTGCGGGACGCGCCTCACGGCGCGCCCCGGGAAGCGTCGGGTGCGGGCCCGTCGTCGTGCGTGGCAGTGACCGCCGCGTCGAGCGCACCCTGCGCGAGCCGCACGTGGACCACGTCACCCGCCGCCACGTCGTCGGGGGAGCGGACCACGTGGCCGTCCGTCCGCTGCACGACGGCGTACCCCCGCTCGAGCGTCGACGCCGGCGACAGGGCACGGACCTGGGCCTCCAACCGGCCCACCTCACCCGAGGCGCGCACGAGCCGCGTGTCGAGAGCGCGCCGCGCGCGGTCGCGCAGCGCGGCCACGCGCTCGGCGTGGTCGGCGAGCATCGTGCCGGGCGCGGCCAGGACCGGGCGGGACCGGAGGCCGTCGAGCAGGGCCTGTTCCCGTGCCACGCGCGCCGCGACCGCCGCCCGCAGCCGGTGACGGCCCTGCGCCACCCGGGCCCGTTCCTCCGCGACGTCCGGGACGACCCGCTTCGCCGCGGCCGTCGGGGTCGAGGCGCGGTAGTCCGCCACGAGGTCGAGGAGCGGGCTGTCCGTCTCGTGCCCGATCGCGCTCACGAGCGGGGTGCGGCACGCTGCCGCGACCCGGACGAGGGCCTCGTTCGAGAAGGGCAGGAGGTCCTCCACCGCGCCACCGCCACGCGCGACGACGATCACCTCGACGTCCGGGTCGGCGTCGAGCGCGCGGATCGCGTCACCCACCTGCTGGACCGCGTGTGCGCCCTGGACCGCGACCTCACGGATCTCGAACCGGACCTGGGGCCAGCGGGCGCGTGCGTTGACCACCACGTCGTGCTCGGCCTTGGACTCCCGTCCGCACACCAGCCCGACGACCTTCGGCAGGAAGGGCAGCGGCCGCTTGCGGTCGGCGTCGAACAGCCCCTCGGCCGCGAGCACGCGCTTGAGGTGCTCGATGCGCGCGAGCAGGTCGCCCACGCCCACCGGCCGGATCTCGCGCGCCTGGAGCTGGAGGGTGCCGCGCCGCGTCCAGAACACCGGCTTGGCGTGCACGACGACGTGCGCGCCCTCCGCCAGCGGCGTGCCGTCGAGCACGCGCGTGGCCGCGGAGACGGGCAGGGACATGTCGAGGTCGGTGTCGCGCAGCGTGAGGAACGCGGTCGACGTGCCCGGACGGCGGTTGAGCTGCACGACCTGCCCCTCGACCCACACGGGCGCCATCCGGTCGACGTACTGCTCGATCTTGCGGGCGAGGAGCCGCACGGGCCAGGGATGGTCCGCGCTCGTCTCGAGCGCGCGCGCCGGCAGCGGGCCGCGGTCCCCGGGACGGGGGGACCGCGCGGACGGCGTGCCCGGCCGCGGGACGTCGTCGGGCAGCGGGAGCGAGGCGGTCACGGGACCAGCCTGCCGCACCCCACCCACGCCCACCCGGCGCGCCCACCGCTCGGAGCGGGCGTCGCCATGGTCGGGCGGCCGCTCACGGGGCGAGCAGGTCGACCGTCACGAGCACGTACCCCTGGGCGCGCAGGTCGTCGATGATGCCGGGCACGGCGTCGACCGTCGTGGCGTGGATGTCGTGCATGAGGACGACGCTGCCCGGCCGGGCACCCTCGACGGCGCGCCGTCGGGTCTCCGCGGCGTCCTTGGTCTTCCAGTCGAGCGTGTCGAGGTTCCACAGGATCACCTGGAGCCCCGTGCGCGTCGCGACGGACCGGACGCGGTCGTTGACGTCGCCGTACGGGGGCCGGAGGAACGTGGGTGTCTCGCCGGAGGCCGTCGTGATCGCCTCCTGCGTGCGCTCGAGCTCGGCGCGCACCTCGTCGTCGTCGAGCGTCGTGAGCTGCGGGTGGTCCCACGTGTGGTTCGCGAGGAGGTGGCCCGCGGCGGCCGTGTCCCGCACCACGTCCGGGCGCTTCTCGACGTTGGTCCCGACGAGGAAGAACGTCGCGGTGACGTGCTTCTCGGCGAGCGTCTTCAGCAGGCGCTCGGTGTCCGCGCCCGGCCCGTCGTCGAACGTCAGCGCGACGCACCGGTCGACCGTGCAGTCCACCCCCTGCGCCCGCCCCAGCTCCCGACGCTGCTGGAGCGTCAGCGCCAGCCGGTCGCTCCACACCGCCTCGGTGGCGTCGAGCACGGCGTCCCGCTGCGCCACGGTCTCGGCGACGGGAGCACCGCCCACGTCGGCGTCGAGCGTGGGGCCCGCGGCGGCGAGCGCGGCGTCGAGCGACGTGCGGTGCGCCTCGTCGGAGACGAGCCCCGCCGACTCGGTGAGCACCGGGCGGCCCTCCGCGACGGCGTCCTCGAGCCCGTCGTACGCCCACTGCTGCCACGCCGTCGCGACGTCCTGCGTCGCCCCGACGACTGCGGCCGTCGCGTCGTCGAGCGCCTCGGGCGACGGCACAGACCCCGTGACGACCTCGAACCGGCGCTCCGGCAGGGAGCGAGGGAAGAACGGGTTCGGGCGCGTGAGCGCGTCGACCGTGCGGTCCTCGACCGGGTACTCGACGGGCGCCCCGACGAGCGTCGCGGCCTCCGGCAGCGCCGCCGCCAGCGGGTCGCGCACGGCGGGGTCCTCGACCTGCCCCTCGCTCTGCGCCAGCACGGCGCCACCGACCAGCTCCGCCACGGCGAGCGTCGCGAGGCGGGGGAGGTAGGCCGCCTCCGCCTCGGCGCGGGCGGTCACGGTGTCGCGCTCCGTCTGCTCGACCTCGGTGTGGTGCTCCTCGACCGACGCGACCCACCGGTCGTGCTCCAGCGACGCCGCGAGGACGAGCGTCCCCGCCACCACGACGGCGACCGTGGGCACGAGCCAGGGCCACACGCGGCGCCGTCGTCGCGTCGGCTCGGCGGGGTCGACGGGTTCCCCGGACGCACGCTGGTCGGACGCGTCAGGGGTCTGGGGTTCGGTCGGGTCGAGGTCGTCGGCCATCACTCGATCCTCCGGGGACGTCGGACGTCCGGCGACCCGGAGCGCCGTCCCGCCGGGGTGAGATCCGTCTCCCGGTCCGGCGCCCGTGCCCCTCGTGCGAGCGAGTCGCGGAGGGACGGTGGAGCACCGGCGTCGGTGCTGTGAGGAGGGCGGCTGGGGCGCGGTCGCGGCCGGTGGTGACGGGCCTCACCGGGGTCGGCGCGCGGGCGCTCGCCTAGACTCGGTGGCGTGAGCGACCTCCCCGCCGGCTCGTCCGCGCACCCGTCCGACCGCCCCGCCGTCCCGTCCGAGGCGGCCCCGCAGAACGCGGCACCCCGCAAGCGCGTCCTGCTGGCCGCGCCGCGTGGCTATTGCGCGGGCGTGGACAGGGCCGTCGTCGCGGTCGAGAAGGCGCTCGAGCACTACGGTGCGCCGGTGTACGTGCGCAAGGAGATCGTGCACAACAAGTTCGTCGTCGAGACGCTGAGCGAGCGCGGCGCGGTCTTCGTCGACGAGACCGACGAGGTGCCGGAGGGCGCACGCGTCGTGTTCTCGGCGCACGGCGTCTCGCCCGCGGTCAAGGCCGCCGCCGCGGCGCGCAACCTCGACACGATCGACGCCACGTGCCCGCTCGTGACCAAGGTGCACAAGGAGGCCGTCCGCTTCGCCAAGGACGACTACGACATCCTCCTCATCGGTCACACGGGGCACGAGGAGGTCGAGGGCACGGCCGGCGAGGCGCCCGACCACGTCCAGGTCGTCGACTCGCCCGACCACGTCGACGACGTCGTGGTCCGCGACCCCGACAAGGTCGTGTGGATCTCGCAGACCACGCTCTCGGTCGACGAGACCATGGAGACCGTCCGCCGGCTGCGCGAGAAGTTCCCGACGCTCCAGGACCCGCCGAGCGACGACATCTGCTACGCGACGCAGAACCGCCAGGTCGCGGTGAAGAAGCTCGCGCCCGCGGCGGACGTCGTCATCGTCGTCGGCTCGGCGAACTCGTCGAACTCGGTGCGCCTCGTCGAGGTCGCGCTCCAGGCGGGTGCCGGGGCGTCGTACCGCGTCGACCGGGCGAAGGAGATCGACCCGGCTTGGCTCGACGGCGCGACGACCGTCGGGGTGACGTCGGGCGCGTCGGTGCCCGAGATCCTCGTGGACGACGTGCTCGCCTACCTCGCGGAGCGGGGGTTCGGCGAGGTCGAGGAGGTGCGCACCGCGACGGAGGACCTCATGTTCTCGCTGCCGCGCGAGCTGCGCGCGGACCTCAAGTCGTCCGGGTCCGACGGCGGTCGTCCGGCACGCGGGGGCCGCACCTCGCTCTCCGTCCAGCCCGTCTGACGGCCGCGCCGGAGTCGGCCGCAGCCGCCGGCTCCGGGCGGGCGGTCACGCGCTCGCCCCGCCGGCCGACGGCTCCCGACGGGACTCCTCGCGGTCCTCGGGGCGCTCGTCGATGGCGACCACGGACTCGTTGACGGACGCGAGCAGCTCGGGCGCGCTCACGGCGCTGAGCTGCGGGTTCACCGTCGGCGGCGTCGTGAGGTCGTCGTCCACGACGTGCAGGTCGGCGAACCGGCGCGCGCTGACGAGCACGCGCGTCTCGAGCGATCCGACTGTCCGGTTGTAGGAGTCCGCGGCGCTCTGGAGCTGGCGCCCGAGCTTGGCCAGGTGGGAGCCCATGACCGCGAGGCGGCCGTGCAGCTCCTTGCCGAGCGTGAGCACCTGCTGCGCGTTCGTGGCCAGGGCGTCCTGCCGCCACGCGTACGCGATGGTCCGTAGCATCGCGACCATGGTCATGGGCGTCGCGATGACGACGTTCTTCGTGACGGCGTGCTCGAGGAGCGACGGGTCCTGCTCGACGGCGGCGGAGAGGAACGACTCCGCCGGGACGAACATGACGACGAACTCGGGGGCCGGGCCGAACTGGTCCCAGTACCGCTTGGCGCCGAGGTCGTCGACGTGCTTGCGCATGTGGCGCGCGTGCGCGGCGAGCCGGTCGGCGCGCACCGCGGGGTCGGTCGCGCCCTGCGCGTCGAGGTAGCCGAGGAACGCGACCTTGGCGTCGACGACGACCTGCTTGCCCCCGGCCAGGCGGACCACCATGTCGGGGCGCAGCGCGCCGTCGTCGGTCGTGACCTGGTCCTGCTCCACGAAGTCGACGTGGGGGAGCATCCCGGCCGCCTCGACCACGCGGCGGAGCTGGAGCTCGCCCCACGCCCCGCGCACCTGCGACGACCGCAGCGCGGTGACGAGCTGCGACGTCTCGACCCGCAGCAGCTCCGACGCGTCGCGGACCCCGCGCACCTGCTCGGCGAGGCTGCCTTGCGCCGCGAGCCGCGCGCGCTCGGCCTCGGCGACCTCGGCACGCACCTTCTCGAGCGCGCCCGCGAGCGGCTCCACGAGGTGCCGCACGGCCTCCTCGCGGCGCTCCAGCTCGGCCGCGCCCTGCTCCTGGCTGCGGCGCAGCCGCTCCTCCGCCTGGACCAGGAACTGCTCCGTCCCCGCCGCCAGCACCTTGCGCGAGAGCGCCTCGAACTGCGCCTCGAGCCGGCGGTGGTCACCCTGGACCTCCTCGACGCGGCGCTCGGCCGCCGCCCGCAGCTCGGCGAGCTGCTGCTCGTGCGTCGCGCGCGCGAGGTCGAGGCGCTCGTCGGCGCTGCGCTGGGCCGCGCCGAGCTGGCGCACGAAGCCCTCGCGCTCGGCTTCCAGCCGCTCCGCAAGCCCCGCGCCGCGCGCCGCCTCCTGCTGCGCCTGCCCCAGGAGCTGGGTGAGCCGACGGACCTCTGCCGCGGCGGCGTCGGGCGACGCGCGCCGCACGGTGAGGACGAGCGCGGCACCGCCGACGAGCCCCAGCACGAGGCCGACCGCGAAGAGCAACCATCCCGAGGTGTCCATGGCGGCACCCTCCCACGGGGGACCGACACGACGACGCCCGACACGTCGCGCGCGCCCTGGTGGACAGGTCGTGACGAAAGGCACCGGCGGAGGTCCGAGGGCTCCGCTACGTTGGCCGCATGGTCGATCCCACCCCCGTACCGCCCGTCGCGCCGGCCGGCGCGCCCGCCCCCGCGCCGGGCCTGGCGCACGGCGCCGCACCAGAGCCGCTCCCCGGCACCCCGCCCGGCCTCCCGACGCCGCCCGACCCCGCCGCCGCGCTCTCGCTGCGCGGGCTGTGGAAGCGGTTCGGCGAGAAGATCGCCGTCGCCGGCATCGACCTGGACGTGCCGGCGGGCTCGTTCTACGGGCTCGTGGGGCCCAACGGCGCGGGCAAGACGACGACCCTGTCCATGGCGACCGGGCTGCTGCGCCCCGACGCGGGCTCCGCGCACGTGCACGGCACCGACCTCTGGACCGACCCCACCGCGGGCAAGCGACAGCTCGGCGTGCTGCCCGACGGCGTCCGACTGTTCGACCGGCTCACCGGCGCGCAGCTCGTGACCTACGCGGGTCTCCTGCGCGGCATGGACCGGGACACCGTGGCCGAGCGCACCGCCGAGCTGCTCGCGGCGCTCGACCTCGCGAAGGACGCCACGACGTTCGTCGTGGACTACTCCGCGGGCATGACCAAGAAGATCGCGCTCGCGACCGCGCTCATCCACGCGCCGCGGACGCTCGTCCTCGACGAGCCGTTCGAGGCCGTCGACCCGGTCTCGGCCGCCAACATCCGCGACATCCTCGCGGGCTACGTGGCGAGCGGCGGGACGGTCGTCGTGTCGTCGCACGTCATGGACCTGGTGCAGCGCATGTGCGACCACGTCGCCGTCGTCGCGGGCGGGCACGTGCTCGCGGCCGGCACGGTCGACGCGGTGCGCGGCGACCAGAGCCTGGAGGACCGGTTCGTCGAACTCGTCGGTGGCCGGCAGAGCACGGAGGGCCTGGCGTGGTTGCGCAGTTCGTAAGGCTCAAGCTCACCCTCATGGGCAACACGTTCCGGCGGAGCGTGTGGCAGACCATCGGGTTCCTCGTCGGGGCGCTCTACGGGCTCTTCGTCGTCGGGATGCTCGTCGTCGGGATGGTCGTGCTCGGCACGGACGACCCGGCGCTCGCGGGGTCGATCATGATCCTCGTCGGGGCGCTCGCCGTGCTCGGGTGGTGGGTGATCCCGCTCTTCGCGTTCGGGGTCGACGCGACCCTCGACCCCCAGCGCTTCGTCCTGTTCGGCATCCCGCAGCGCCGGCTCCTCGCCGGGCTCGCCGTCGCGGGCGTCGTGTCGATCCCCGGGATCGTCACGACCCTCGCCGCGCTCGGTGTCTCCTTCGCCTGGTGGCGCACGCCGCTCGCGGTGCTCGCCGCGCTCGTCGGCGCGGTCCTCGCGGTGGCGCTGTGCGTCGTCGGCTCCCGGGCGACGACGACGGCCCTGGCCCCGCTGCTCGAGTCGCGCCGCTACCGCGAGGTCGTGACGATCGCCGCCTTCGTGCCGCTCGTCCTCGTCGGCCCGGCCTTCGCCTGGGTCGGCTCGCAGCTCGGTGAGGGCCCGGTCGACGGGGACGCGGTGCGGGGCATGGTGACGCGCCTCGCCGAGATCGCGGCCTGGACCCCGTTCGGCGCCCCGTGGGGCCTGGGTGCCGCGGTGCACGACGGCGCGTGGGGCCTCGCGCTCGCGCGGCTCGTCGTCGTGCTGGCCACGCTCGCGCTGGCGTGGGTCGTGTGGGACAAGGCGCTCGCCCGCGCACTCGTGACGCCGCCCGCGGCGGGCTCCGGGGGTCGGGCCAAGGGGCTGGGCTTCTTCTCCCGGTTCCCTGCGACGCCGACCGGGGCCGTCGCGGCGCGCACCGCGACCTACTGGCTCCGCGACCCCCGCTACTCGGGGTCCATCGCCGTCGTCCCGCTCATCCCGGTCGTGCTGCTCGTGGTGGGCGGGGGGTCAGGGTCCGAGATCTTCCTCGCCCTCGCCCCGTTCACCGCGTGGATCCTCGGCTTCTCGATCTCGGCCGACATCGCGTACGACCACACGGCGTTCGCGCTGCACGTGTCGACGGGGGTCTCCGGGCGTGCGGACCGGTGGGGCCGCGCCCTCCCGGTGCTCGTCGCCGGGGGCGCCGTGTCGCTCCTGTTCGCGGTGGTCTCGGTCGCCGTGGCGGGACGGTGGGACACGCTGCCGGCGCTGCTCGGCCTGACCGTCGGCACGCTCCTGGTCGCGACCGGCGTCTCGAGCGCGACGTCGGCGCGGCTGCTGTACCCCGTGCCCAAGCCCGGCGACAGCCCCTTCAAGCAGCCGCAGGGCGCCGCGATGGCGACGCTCGTCGCGCAGTCGGTCGCGATGCTGCTCGTCCTCGCGCTGTCGCTCCCGTTCCTCGTGCCGGGGCTCGTCGCGATCCTGGCCGACCTGCCGGTCGTGGGCTGGGTGACGCTCGTCGTCGGGGTCGCCGTCGGGGTGGTCGTCCTGCTCCTCGGCGTCCGCTGGGGCGCCCGCGCGTACGACCGGCGCGCGCCCGAGCTGCTCCAGAAGGTGATGTCCGCGGCCTGAGCTCCGGGCCGGGTCCGCGCACCGCGGCCCCGGCCCGTAGACTCGGGCGACGTGGCACTCACTATCGGCATCGTCGGCCTGCCCAACGTCGGCAAGTCCACCCTGTTCAACGCCCTGACGCGCAACCAGGTCCTCGCCGCGAACTACCCGTTCGCGACGATCGACCCGAACGTCGGCGTCGTCTCGCTCCCCGACCCGCGGCTCGACAAGCTCGCCGAGATCTTCGGCAGCCAGCGCGTCCTGCCCGCGACCGTGTCGTTCGTCGACATCGCCGGGATCGTCAAGGGCGCCAGCGAGGGGGAGGGGCTCGGCAACAAGTTCCTCGCGAACATCCGCGAGGCCGACGCGATCTGCCAGGTGACGCGGGCGTTCGCCGACCCGGACGTCGTCCGCGTCGAGGGTTCGACGGACGCCGAGGGCGACATCGAGACCATCAGCACCGAGCTGATCCTCGCGGACCTCCAGACGCTCGAGAAGACGGTCCCTCGCCTCGAGAAGGAGGTGAAGATCAAGAAGGGCGACGCCGCCCTCCTCGACGCCGCCCAGAAGGCGCAGGCGATCCTCGAGGCCGGGACGACGCTCTTCCAGGGCGCCGCCGCCGCCGGGCTCGACCTCGCCGACGTCGCGAGCCTCCAGCTCCTCACGGCCAAGCCCTTCATCTACGTGTTCAACACCGACGACGCCGGCCTCGTGGACGACGACCTGCAGGACCGCCTGCGCGCGCTGGTCGCACCGGCCCAGGCGATCTTCCTCGACGCGAAGTTCGAGTCCGAGCTCGTCGAGCTCGAGCCGGACGAGGCGAAGGAGATGCTCTCCGAGTCGGGGCAGGACGAGGCCGGGCTGGACCAGCTCGCGCGCGTCGGGTTCGACACCCTCGGGCTCCAGACCTACCTCACAGCGGGTCCCAAGGAGGCGCGCGCCTGGACCATCCGCAAGGGCTGGACCGCGCCGCAGGCCGCAGGGGTCATCCACACCGACTTCGAGCGCGGCTTCATCAAGGCCGAGGTCGTCTCCTTCGAGGACCTCGTCGCGACGGGGTCCGTCGCCGCCGCGCGCGCCGCGGGCAAGGCGCGCGTCGAGGGCAAGGACTACGTCATGGCCGACGGCGACGTCGTGGAGTTCCGCTTCAACGTGTGACCCGGCTGACCTGGCTGACCCGGCTCGTCGTGCGCTACCGGCGCCAGGCGCTCCAGCCGGCCGCCCAGTAGACCGGCCGCCAGCCGAGGCGGTTCCAGTCCCGGGGTGCTTCCTCGACGTGCACCCGAGCGACGGCATCCAGCCCGGGACCGCCCCAGGTCTGGGCCTGGAACTCGGCGACCGTGTCGTCGATGTCTTCCTGGCAGGCCTCGGCCCGACCGTCGGCCACGACGAAGTGGAGGACGGTCGGGTTGGTCCTGGCGTCCACGAACAGCGCGCGGACGTCGGGCGAGATGTTGCCCAGGGCGGCCTGGACGGCGGCCAGGACGGTCACGTTCTCGCGGTCGAGGGCCGCCTTCTGCTCCTCCGTCAGCTCCGGGCTGTAGTAGTCGTGCACGCGCCGAGAGTATCGATCCGGGCGGAACGCCGGTCGGATCGACGACGACGGCGTCGGGTCTCGTGGACGGCCGTGCCACGAGGTCCGCCCGCGCAGCTGGCGTCGTCCTGCCGATCGTTAACCCGTGGCGCAAGGGACGTTGCTCGACCGGTCGTTGTTCGGGGTCGGGTGGCCTGCGAGGCTCGAGACGTACCGAGCAGCCACCACGGCAAGGAGAACTGAGATGACTTCCACGACCCCCGTCGCGACGCCTCGGATGTCGAACCCGGCGATGCTCCTCGAGGGCGCCTCGGGTGCGATCTTCGCGCTGATGAAGGCAGCCCGGCAGACGGACCTGGCGCACTCGACGCTCGAGCTCGTGCACCTACGGACCAGCCAGATCAACGGCTGCAGCTCCTGCGTGGACTCGGGCGTGAGATCCGCGAAGCAGGCGGGCGAGAGCGACGAGCGTCTGCACGCGGTGGTCGCCTGGCGCGAGACGCCGTACTTCACGGACGAGGAGCGCGCCGCGCTGGCGCTGGCAGAGAGCGTCACCCGGCTCGCCGATCGACCGGACGCCGTCCCCGACGAGGTGTGGGACGAGGCGGCGAGCTTCTTCGACGAGCGCCAGCTGGCCGCCCTGGTCCTCTACGTCGCGACGACCAACCTCTTCAACAGGCTCAACGCGACGACGCGTCAGCTCGCCGGTGGCTCCTGGAGCTGAGCGGGTACCGACCCGAGCAGACGAGCCGCCCCCGACGCACGAGAGGCACGACCATGGCACTTGTGGGAGACCCCGGACACGTGAGCCCTGACGAGACGTCCGCAGGGACAGAGATCGACGCGATCGTCGCCGTCGCCGGCGGGTGGCGGGCGGAGACGCTCGCCCGAGTCCGTCGCGTCGTCCTCAGCGCGGACCCGGAGATCGTGGAGGAGATCAAGTGGCGGAAGCCCTCGAGACCGGAGGGCGTCCCCACGTGGGTCTGCCAGGGAAACGTCTGCATGGCGGACCTCCTGAAGAGAGCCGTGCGGCTGACCTTTCCCGCGGGTGCCCGGGTGGACGACCCGGCGGGCCTCTTCAACGCACGGCTGGACGGCGCCACGATCCGGGCGATCGATCTCTTCGAGGACTCGGAGATCGACGACGACCAGCTTCGCCAGCTCGTGCGTCGCGCGGTCGCGGCGAATCGGCAGGGTTGAGGCGGCCGGCCTACCGGTCGAGCCGAGACCCAGAGAGGCGACGAGCCGCGCCTGCCCGGACCTCGTCCACGGCGCCGTGGCGACGGTGGGCTTCCTCGTCTGCTCGGAGGTCGCCGACCGGTCGCGAGCCTCGTGACCGCGCCGACCTCGGACGGCCCGACGCCCGGCCGGGTGCGGTGCGTCCGTCGAGACGGAGGACGCGCGCCTGACCGTCTGCCGCATCGTGAGACGCGGGACGGACGCCGGAGCAGGCCAGGGGACGTTTCGCGCGTGTTTCCCTGCTGTCGCAAGGTGAGAACGTCCCCGTACCGGCCAGTATCAACTCGGTAACGATCGACCGTAGCAACCGGGCAAGGGGGAGAAGCGTCGCAACTTGCTGGGTAGCGTTGCCTCAAACCGTGGTGGGCATTCCCGTCCACGCGCGCCGACACCATCCGGACGCGCGGGTGACGGGGCGGCCGGGGGGCTAACGACGCTCCCTCGTACGCGCTCACCATCCCTTGGAGGAGGAACATTGAAGATCAGGCGCACCAGTGCCGCCCTCGCCGTGACGGTCACGGGGGCACTGCTGTTCTCCGCGTGCAGCGGCACGTCGGGTGACGGCGAGACCGAGACCGACGACGCGGGCATCAACACCGAGTCGGCCGTCACGGTCGCGTGGGAGGCCCCCCTCAACGAGCTGAACCTCAGCTCGTCGAACGGCAACGCGACGCAGAACGCGATCATCAACTACGTGCTGAACTCCGGCTTCAGCTACTACGACGCCGACCTGAACCTCGTCCAGGACGAGTCGTTCGGTACGTACGAGAAGGTCTCGGACGACCCGCTGACCATCAAGTACACGTTCGGCGACGACACCAAGTGGTCGGACGGCACGCCCGTCGACGCGACGGAGCTGCTGCTCGACTGGGCCGGCCAGTCCGGCAAGTTCAACACGGTCGAGGCCGAGACGGACCCGGAGACCGGCGAGGTCACGAACCAGGCCGAGGTGGACGCCGGTGTCTACTTCGACGGCTCGGACCCCGGCATCGCCCTGATCTCGCAGAACCCTGAGATCTCCGAGGACAACAAGTCCATCACGGTCGTCTACGACAAGCCGTTCGGTGACTGGGAGCTGAGCTGGACGAACGAGTTCGTCCCCGCCCACGTCGTCGGCCAGAAGGCGCTCGGCATCGAGGACGCGGAGGAGGCCAAGGCCGCCGTCCGCGACGCGATCCTCAACAACGACACCGCCGCGCTGTCGAAGATCTCGAAGTTCTGGAACGAGGGCTTCCAGTTCACCTCGCTCCCCGAGGACCCCTCGCTGTACGTCTCGAACGGTGCCTACACGCTCGAGGACTACAAGGAGAACCAGTACCTCACCCTGAAGGCGAACCCTGACTTCCAGGGCAAGAACAAGGGCGCGGTCGACACCATCACGGTCCGCTACATCGAGGACCCGATGGCCCAGGTCCAGGCGCTCGAGAACGGTGAGGTCGACCTCATCGGCCCGCAGGCCTCGGCCGACGTCCGCACCGCGCTCGAGGCGCTCGACGGCATCGAGACCCACTCGGGCATCGAGGGCACGTACGAGCACGTCGACCTGGTCTTCCAGAACAAGGGTCCGTTCGACCCGCAGACCTACGGCGGCGACGCGGAGAAGGCCAAGGCCGTCCGCCAGGCGTTCCTGCTGACGATCCCGCGCCAGACGATCGTCGACAACCTCATCAAGCCGCTCAACCCGGACGCCGAGGTGCGCAACTCGAACATCCTCATCCCGGGCTCGCCGAACTACGACCAGATGGTCGCGGAGAACGGCTCGGACTTCTACCCGGCCGCAGGTGACATCGAGAAGGCGAAGCAGCTGCTCGCCGACGCCGGGGTCGCCACGCCGGTCAAGGTGCGCTTCGCGTACAACAACGAGAACACGCGTCGCGTGAACGAGCTCGCGCTCATCACCGACACCGCCTCGCAGGCCGGCTTCGAGATCGTCGACACGGGCCGTCCGGCCGCCGAGTGGGGCACCCTGCTCGCCACCGGCCAGGACCAGTACGACGCCTCGCTCTTCGGCTGGCAGTCCACGTCGACCGCGGTCACCGAGTCGGACGCGAACTTCCGCTGGACGCCGAACCCCGGTGTCAACAACTACGGCCAGTACAACAACCCGGCCGTCGACGCCGCGCTGGACAATCTCCAGGTCTCGACCGACCCCGAGGAGCAGTTCCAGCTCCAGCTCGAGGTCGAGAAGAACCTGTGGGCGGACGGCTTCGGTGTGACGATCTTCCAGTTCCCGGCCATCCAGGGCTGGGACGAGAACCTGAAGGGCGTCGAGTCGATCACGATCAGCCCGACGATCTTCCACGGTTTCTGGAACTGGACGTTCGAGGGCTGAGAGTCCTGAACACCGCCTGACGAGGCCCGTCGCCGTCCGCGAGGATGGCGGCGGGCCTGTCCGGACGCAGGAGACCGGGGGTCTTCGACGGCCCGCCCGTCGGGACCCCCGGTCCTCGCGTGCTCCCGAACCCCGACGTCCTCACCACGGCGTCCCGTGCCCCTCGGTTCACGATCGCGCGAGACCCGCGCGTAGAATCGACCGGCCCCAGACCCGGGGTCCCTACCGACCAGCGAGGTAAGACCTCCGATGTTCTCCTTCATCTCGCGGCGTGTGCTGGCAGGGTTGGCGACCCTCCTCGTGTCCACGTTCGCGATGTTCCTGCTCGTCGACGCCGCGATCCGGCCGTACATCTTCATGGATCTCGAGTCGAGCACGAAGCCCAACAAGGCGCAGCTCATCGCCCAGCGCACCGCCGAGCTCGACCTCGACACGCCCTCGGTGATCCGCTACTTCAAGTGGCTCGGCGACTTCGTCACCGGTGACCTCGGGACAGCCTGGCAGAGTGGCCAGTCCGTCACGACGCTGCTCCAGGGCGCAGTGATCTCGACCATCCAGCTCGTCGCCGCGGCGACCGTCCTCGCCGTCGTCTTCGGCGTCATGGTCGGCATCGTCAGCGCGCTGCGGCAGTACAGCACGTTCGACTACCTGACGATCTTCGTCTCGTTCGTGCTCTACTCGCTCCCGGCCTTCTGGGTCGCCGTCCTGCTCAAGCAGTGGGGCGCGATCGGCTTCAACGACTTCCTCCGGGACCCGAACCTCTCGATCCTCGTGATCGCGATCGTCGGCGTCGTGATCGGCCTGTTCTGGTCCCTCGCCTTCGGCGGGACGCTCAAGCGGCGGCTCACGGTCTTCGCGATGGGCTTCGCCGCCAGCGCGCTCGCGCTGCTCTACCTCCAGCTCTCCGGGTGGTGGGCGGAGCCGAACCTCGGTCCGGTCATCATCATCGTCACGGGCACGGCCCTCGCGTTCGCGATCACCGCCCTGGTGTCCGGACTGAAGAACCGCCGCGCGCTCTACGCTTCGCTGACCACGGTCCTGGTCGGCGTCGTCATCTACTTCCCGATCCAGTCCGTCCTCAAGCAGGTGGACAACTGGTGGCTCGTGCTCGTCCTGGGGGTCGTCGCCGTCGGTGTCGGCATCGGGATCGGGTACGCGTGGGGCGGCCCCGACAAGGGCGTGTCCGCGCGCGCCTCCGGCATCACGGCCGTCCTCGTGGCCTCGATGATCTTCGTCGACAAGGTCATGGGTGTCTGGCCCGCGTACTTCAACGCGACGGCGATCAACGGCCGGCCCATCCCGACGATCGGCAACAGCACGCCGAACCTCGGCGGCAACTTCTGGGTGCAGGTCCTCGACCAGTACACGCACCTGCTCCTGCCGACCATCGCGCTCGTGCTCATCCAGTTCGCCGGCTACACGCGCTACTCGCGCGCGAGCATGCTCGAGGTGATGAGCCAGGACTACATCCGCACCGCGCGGGCCAAGGGCCTGCCGGAGCGGACGGTCGTGATGCGCCACGGCTTCCGCAACACGCTGATCCCGCTCGCGACGATCGTCCCCATCGACGTCATCACCCTGCTGGGCGGCGCGATCATCACCGAGAAGGTCTTCGCCCGACCGGGCATGGGCCTGCTCTTCCTCAACTCGCTGCAACGAGGCGAGATCGACCCCGTCATGGCCTACCTCGTCATCGTCGCGGCCCTCGCCATCATCGCCAACATCGTGGCTGACCTCATCTACGCAGCCCTCGACCCGCGGATCCGGGTGAACGCATGAGCAACACACCGAACGACGCGTCGCAGAGCGGCGCGACCGAGAACCAGATCGAGCTCCTCGAGGTCGAAGGGCTGTCCCAGGGGCAGATCGTCCGACGGCGCTTCTTCCACCACAAGGGCGCGGTCGTCGCGCTCGTCTTCCTCGTCGGCATCGTCGCGCTCGCGATCACCTCCATCGGGATCGGCGGCTGGGACGGCTGGTACGCGTACAAGGCGTCCGGTCAGGGCTCGACCTACCCGCTCGTCAACGGGGGAGCGCCCTCGCCCGAGCACATCTTCGGTCAGGACGAGGCCGGCCGCGACGTGTTCGCTCGCGTCATGCAGGGCACGCAGACCTCGCTCCTCGTGGTGCTGTCCGTCGGCGTCATCGCGACGGTGGCCGGAGTCCTCTTCGGGGCGCTGTCCGGGTACTACCGCGGCCGGGTCGACTCGTGGCTCATGCGCTTCACGGACCTCGTCATCACGATGCCGGTCATCGTCATCGGCGCGGTGCTCGCGCTCCTGTCGGGCGGCAGCAACGCGCTCATCCTCGGCGCGTTCCTCGGGCTCGTCCTGTGGCCGCCGCTCGCGCGCCTCGTGCGCGGCGAGTTCCTGTCGCTGCGCGAGCGAGAGTTCGTCGACGCGGCCCGCGTCGCCGGCGCGCGCGACAGCCGGATCATCTTCAAGCACATGCTGCCCAACGCCGTGGGCGTCATCATCGTCAACGTCACCCTGCTCATGAGCTCGGCGATCCTGCTCGAGACGGCGCTGAGCTACCTCGGCGTCGGCATCCAGGCGCCGGCGACCTCCCTCGGCAAGCTCATCAGCGACTACCAGGAGGCGTTCGCGACGCGTCCGTGGCTGTTCTGGTGGCCGGGTCTGTTCATCGTCGCGATCGCGCTGTGCGTCAACTTCATCGGTGACGGTCTGCGCGACGCGTTCGACCCGCGCCAGAAGCGGATCCCGTCGGAGCGCAAGATGGCGCGCGCGCAGCGCGTCGCGCGCCCCACGGCCGCCGCCACGCCGGGTGCGACCGGTGAGGCCGGGGCGAGCTGATGACCGCCGTCGTCGCCGCCCGTCCGGGAGGTCGTGGACCTCTCGGGCGGCGCGGCGCGCCGACGAGGTCAGGCGGTGAGCGCCACGACCGTCGCGACGGCGAGCGCGCCCAGCACGGCGAGCTGCCCGACGTGCCAGGTGGTGCGGGCGCCGGGAGCACCGGGCACCGCGCGATCGAGGTGACCGGCCGCCGCGAGCAGCCCGTGCCGCTGCGTGACGGCCTCGGCCACGGCCTCGGCGTTCGCGCCGGTGACCACGCGCTCCCGGTCCACGGGGTTCCTGCGGGAGCTGCGCAGCCAGCGAGCCGATCCGCTCGACCGGGGCGCCGCCCAGGCGGTCACCCGGCCGCCCGCGTAGCGCACCTCGAGCGAGTACCGGGTCTCGACGCCCTCGTACGCGGTCCACGGCACGTGGACGGTGCGGGCGACGTTGCGGACCTCGACCCCGCCGTCGGACACCTCCACGGCGGGACGCCAGAACAGCATCCAGACGAGGTACGTCACGAGCGCGGCGGGGAGCAGAGCCCCCACGACCGCGACGACGTCCCCCGTCACGGCCGTGACCACGACCAGGGCGACGGCGACGACGCCCGTCGCCACCGTGAGGACTCGGCCGTACGTCGAACGGAAGACCAGCGTGGGACCCATGCGCCCATGCTCGCAGAGTCGCGGCGCCACGAGCGCCGGCTCCAGCAGGAAGGACACTGATCAGCGTGGCCATCGAGACGTCTCCCGCGGCCCCGGCCGCGCGCCAGGGCAGCCCCGTGCTGACCGTGCGCAACCTCGGCGTGGACTTCTACGTCGACAAGGCCTGGTACCCCGCGGCAACGGACGTGAGCTACGACCTCCACTCCGGTGAGGTCCTCGCGATCGTCGGCGAGTCCGGCTCGGGCAAGTCCCAGTCGTCGCTCGCGCTGCTGGGCCTGCTCCCGCCGAACGGTCGTGCACGCGGCTCCGCCAAGCTCGGCGACCGCGAGCTCATCGGCATGTCGCACGGCTCGCTGCGGCACGTCCGCGGCAAGGAGATCTCCATGATCTTCCAGGAGCCGATGACGGCGCTGAACCCCGTGTACACGGTGGGCTTCCAGATCGTCGAGACCATCCGGACGCACTTCAACGTCGGCCCCGCCGACGCGAAGAAGCGCGCGATCGAGCTCCTGCGGCTCGTCGAGATCCCGGAGCCGGAGCGCCGCTTCGACGCGTACCCGCACCAGCTCTCCGGGGGTCAGCGTCAGCGCGCGATGATCGCCCAGGCCCTCGCGTGCGACCCCAAGCTCCTCGTCGCGGACGAGCCCACCACGGCGCTCGACGTCACGGTCCAGGCCGAGATCCTCAAGCTCCTGCGCGACCTGCGGTACCGGGTCGACGCGGCGATCATCCTCATCACGCACGACATGGGCGTGGTCGCGGACATGGCCGACTCGATCATGGTGATGAAGGACGGTCAGGTCGTCGAGCGCGGCACGTCGGCCGAGATCTTCGGCAACCCCCAGCACCCGTACACGGTCCGTCTCCTCGAGGCGGTGCCGCACCTGGGCTCCACGCGCGAGGCGACCACGGTCACGGACCGCGCCCCGGCGGCGGCGCAGGAGCGCCCGCTCGTGCTCGACGCGCAGGACATGGTCATCGAGTACCCGGGCCGACGCCGTCAGGCCGCGTTCCGCGCGGTCGACGAGGTGTCGATGCAGATCCGCCAGGGCGAGGTCCTCGGGCTCGTCGGCGAGTCGGGATCGGGCAAGACGACGATCGGCCGCGCGGCCGTCGGCCTCCTGCCGGTCACCGGGGGTTCGCTCGAGATCGTCGGCAGGAACATGGTGGGCGCGACGCTCAAGGACCTCAAGCCGCTGCGCACCGAGGTCGGCATCGTGTTCCAGGACCCGGGGTCGTCGCTCAACCCGCGCCTGCCGATCGGCGAGTCCATCGGCGAGCCGCTCATGCTGCACAAGGGCGTGAAGGGCAAGGAGCTCAGCCGCGAGGTCGAGCGCCTGCTCGACCAGGTCGAGCTGCCGCGCGCGATGCGCAACCGCTACCCGCACGAGCTCTCGGGCGGTCAGCGCCAGCGCGTCGGCATCGCCCGCGCGCTCTCGCTCGAGCCCAAGCTGCTCGTGGCGGACGAGCCGACGTCGGCGCTCGACGTGTCCGTGCAGGCCAAGGTCCTCGACCTGTTCACGGACCTCCAGCGCGAGCACGGCTTCGCGTGCCTGTTCATCTCGCACGACCTCGCGGTCGTCGAGATGCTGTCCGACCGCATCGCCGTGATGCACAAGGGCAAGCTGGTCGAGGTGGGCGCGACGTCGCAGATCGTGCACGCCCCCCGGCACCCGTACACGCAGCGGCTCCTCGCCGCTGTGCCGGTGCCGGACCCGGCGGCGCAGCGCGAGCGCCGTGCCGCGCGCGACGCGCTGCTCGAGGCCGCGGCGCGCGACATCGCGAACGACGAGCTGTCGTCGCTGGTGGACGAGGAGCGCTCGCTCGCGGAGCAGCGCGACGACATCGACCACGAGCGCAGCGCACCGCCCACCGCAGGCGCCGGGTTCTGAACCACCCCGCACCGACGTACGGGACGACGCCTCGGGGGCAGCTGCTCAGCCTGCGGCCCCCAGGGGGTGCGGGTGTCGGGGGCGCCCCACCCCACAAACCAGGAGACCATAGAGAGACCCGAGCCCGCTACGACCACCCCAAC
>NZ_JBHXIC010000049.1:28537-32669 GCF_042723955.1 Cellulosimicrobium cellulans
GGCGGGCGGCTGTAACACCCCCCCCCCCCCCCCCAGCGCCCCCGCCCGCGGGGGGCGCGGCGCCCCCGCCCGCCCCCCCCCCCCGTTCCGGTTGCCGGGTGGCGCCCACGCGACAAGCCTGGAGCCCATGGACGCGCCGGAGCACGAGACTCCTCCCGAGACTGCCGAAGATCCGGTGGGCCCCGGGCCTGATGCCGAGGGTGGCGTGCCCGTCGCGCCGTCGCACTCTCCCGACGCGCCCCGGACCGGGCGGCCCGACCCTCGGGTCTTCTACCCGGCGGCCGGGATCATCCTGCTCTTCGTGCTGGCGACCATCCTCTTCACCGACACGATGACGGCGCTCATGAACACGCTCCAGCGGGACGTCATCGGGGTCTTCGGCTGGTACTACGTGATCGTCGTGGCCGGGTTCGTCGTGTTCTCCCTGTGGATGGGCATGAGCCGCTTCGGCGACATCGTGCTCGGCAAGGATGAGGAGACGCCCCTGTTCCGGCTCCCCGTCTGGTTCGCGATGCTCTTCGCGACGGGCATGGGCATCGGGCTCGTCTACTGGGGCGTCGCGGAGCCGCTCTCGCACTACGTCGACCCCAAGCCGGGCGTCGAGGGGAACGACGCCGCGCTCGCCCAGGCAGCGATGGGCCAGAGCTACCTCCACTGGGGAATCCACGCCTGGGCGATCTACGTGGTCGCGGGGCTGGCCCTCGCGTACGCGATCCACCGCAAGGGCCGCCCGGTCTCGATCCGCTGGGCGCTCGAGCCCTTGTTCGGCGACCGGGTGAAGGGGCGGCTCGGGGACGTCATCGATGTCGTCGCGATCATCGGCACGGTGTTCGGGGTGGCGACGTCCCTCGGGTTCGGCGTCCTCCAGATCGCGGCCGGCCTCGGGTATCTCGACGTGGTGCAGCCGAGCACGGCCCTCGAGATCGGCCTGATCGCGGCGATCACGGCGCTCGCGACGATCTCCGTCGTGTCGGGGCTGGGCAAGGGGATCAAGTGGCTCTCGAACGGCAACATGGTCCTGGCCGGGGTCGTCCTGGTCCTCGTGCTGGCCCTGGGGCCGACCCTCTTCCTCCTGCGGGAGTGGGTCCAGTCGCTCGGGTACTACGTCCAGAACATCGTCCGGCTGTCCTTCGACACGACCGCGTTCCAGGGCGAGGCCGGGCTCGAGTGGCAGTCGTCGTGGACGATCTTCTACTGGGGCTGGTGGATCTCCTGGGCGCCGTTCGTGGGCGTCTTCATCGCCCGGATCTCGCGCGGACGCACGGTGCGCGAGTTCGTCCTCGGGACGCTGCTCGTCCCGACGATCGTCACGACCCTGTGGTTCTCGGTCTTCGGCGGGTCGGGCCTCTACCGCGAGCTGACCGAACCGGGGAGCATGCTCGTCGACGGAGCGGTCGACACCGACACGACGCTGTTCCTGCTCTTCGACGGCCTGCCGCTCGGCAACGTCCTCTCGGTCGCGGGCATCCTGCTGATCGTCGTTTTCTTCGTGACGTCGTCGGACTCCGGCTCGCTCGTGGTGGACATGCTCGCGAGCGGGGGCAACCCGAATCCGCCCACGTGGAGCCGCGTCTTCTGGGCGGGCGTCTCGGGGCTGCTCGCGATCGCCCTCCTGCTCGCCGGCGGTCTCCAGGCGCTCCAGACCGCGGCGATCCTCATCGCGCTGCCGTTCTCCGTCGTCATGATCGGGATGGCCGTGTCCACCGTCCGTGCCCTGCGCGCGGAGCACGCCGCGATCCTGCGCGCCGAGCGCCGGGCGGCGCGCACGGCGCTGACGGAGCACGTGACGACGCGCGTGTCGGAGAGCATCTCGGAGCAGTGGGAGGAGCTCTACCCCGACCGCCCGGACCGGTGGCGCGCGTTGGCACGGCGTCCGCGCAAGGGTTCTCCGCGCTGAGGCGGCGCTCTGCCGCGACGTGTCGTGGTGCCGCTCGCACGAGGGGAACGGCCGGGAGTGACGGGGGTCATGGTGGCGGGAACCGCGACCCGGTAGGATAGCCGTGCCCGGGTGACGGCCCGTGCTCCGTGATGCCGCGGCGGGCTGCTCCCGCGCCGTGCGCGCAGAGGTGGCCGGCCGTCGTCGCCCCTCGAACCCCACGAAATGAGAACCGTAGATGTCTGTGCGCTCCGACCTGCGCAACGTGGCGATCGTCGCCCACGTCGACCACGGCAAGACCACGCTCGTCGACGCGATGCTGCGCCAGTCCGGCGCCTTCTCCGCGCACCAGCACGTGGACGACCGCGTCATGGACTCCGGTGACCTCGAGCGCGAGAAGGGCATCACCATCCTCGCGAAGAACACCGCGGTCCGCTACGCCGGCCCGGCCGCCGCCGCGGTGGGGGAGCCCGACGGCATCACGATCAACGTGATCGACACCCCCGGCCACGCCGACTTCGGCGGCGAGGTCGAGCGCGGCCTGTCGATGGTCGACGGCGTCGTCCTCCTCGTCGACGCGAGCGAGGGCCCGCTTCCGCAGACCCGGTTCGTGCTGCGCAAGGCGCTCGCCGCGAAGCTCCCGGTCATCATCGTCGTCAACAAGGTCGACCGCCCGGACTCGCGCATCACCGAGGTCGTCGCCGAGGCCACGGACCTGCTGCTGGGCCTCGCCTCCGACCTCGCGGACGAGGTGCCCGACCTCGACCTCGACGCCATCCTGGACGTCCCGGTCGTCTACGCGTCGGCCAAGGCCGGCCGTGCGTCGCTCGACCAGCCCGTGGACGGGCAGCTCCCGTCGAACGAGGACCTCGAGCCGCTCTTCACGACCATCCTCGAGAAGATCCCCGCGCCGACGTACGACGAGGGCGCGCCGCTCCAGGCGCACGTCACGAACCTCGACGCGTCGCCGTTCCTCGGCCGCCTCGCGCTCCTGCGCATCTTCAACGGCGAGCTCCGCAAGGGCCAGGTCGTGGCGTGGGCCCGTCACGACGGCACGCTCCAGAACGTCAAGATCACCGAGCTCCTCGAGACCAAGGCGCTCGACCGCGTCCCCACGGAGTCGGCCGCACCCGGCGACATCGTCGCCGTCGCGGGCATCGCGGACATCACGATCGGCGAGACGCTCACCGACCCGGAGGACCCGCGTCCGCTCCCGCTCATCACGGTCGACGACCCGGCGATCTCCATGACCATCGGGATCAACACGTCGCCGCTCGCGGGCAAGGGCGGCAAGGGCCACAAGGTCACGGCCCGCCAGGTCAAGGACCGCCTCGACTCCGAGCTCGTCGGCAACGTGTCGCTGCGCGTGCTGCCGACCGAGCGCCCCGACGCGTGGGAGGTCCAGGGCCGTGGCGAGCTCGCGCTCGCGATCCTCGTCGAGCAGATGCGCCGCGAGGGCTTCGAGCTCACGGTCGGCAAGCCGCAGGTCGTCACGCGCACGATCGACGGCAAGACGCACGAGCCGATGGAGCGCATGACGATCGACGTCCCCGAGGAGTACCTCGGCAACGTCACGCAGCTCCTCGCGCAGCGCAAGGGCCGCATGGAGACCATGTCGAACCACGGCACCGGCTGGATCCGCATGGAGTTCATGGTCCCCGCGCGCGGGCTCATCGGCTTCCGCACGCGCTTCCTCACCGAGACGCGCGGCACGGGCATCGCCGCCTCGATCTCCGAGGGGTACGAGCCGTGGGCCGGGCACATCGAGACCCGCACGACGGGCTCCCTCGTGGCCGACCGCGCCGGCAAGGTGACGCCGTTCGCGATGATCAACCTCCAGGAGCGCGGCTCGTTCTTCGTCGACCCCACGCAGGAGGTCTACGAGGGCATGATCGTCGGCGAGAACTCGCGCAACGAGGACATGGACGTGAACATCACCAAGGAGAAGAAGCTCACGAACATGCGGTCCTCGACCGCCGACAACTTCGAGAACCTCATCCCGCCGCGCCACCTCACGCTCGAGGAGTCGCTCGAGTTCGCGCGCGAGGACGAGTGCGTCGAGGTCACGCCCGAGGTCGTGCGCATCCGCAAGGTGCTGCTCGACCAGACCGAGCGCGCCCGCGCGGTCTCGCGCGCCAAGCGCGCCTGACGTCGCCGCGCGGGTGACCGTCCCGTCGTCCCAGCCAGGCCCCCCGGGGAGCCCCCGCGGGCCGGGGGGCGGGGGCCCCCCCCCCGCCCCCCCGACGACAGCCCCCC
>NZ_JBHXIC010000050.1:0-32376 GCF_042723955.1 Cellulosimicrobium cellulans
CGCGCCCGCGGGGGGGGGGGCGGGCCCGCCGCGCCGGGCCCCCGGGGGGGTCATGTGTGGGGGGCCCACGGCGCGCTGCGCCGACCCCTCCGCCCCCGCGGACCGGCCCGTCGGTCGCGAGCGCGCCGATCACCGTGCGCAGGGCACGGGCGGTGCGTCCGCCACGACCGATCACGCGGCCGAGGTCGTCCGGGTGCACCCGGACCTCGAGCAGGTCACCGCGACGCAGCGTCTTCGCGTTCACCCGGACGTCGTCCGGGTTGTCCACGATGCCGCGCACGAGGTGCTCGAGCGCCTCGGCGATCATCAGGCCTGCTCGTCGGCAGCGGCCTCGTCGGCCGTGTCGGCGGGCTCCTCGGCCGGGGCCTCGGTCTTCTTCTCGGCAGCCTTGGCCTTGACCTTCTCCGCGTCCGCGGCGGCGGCCTCGATCGCGGCGGTCGGGTCGACCTTCTCGCCCTTGACCTTGAGCGTGCCCTCGGCCCCGGGCAGGCCCTTGAACTTCTGCCAGTCGCCCGTGATCTTGAGGAGCGCGAGCACCTGCTCGGTCGGCTGCGCGCCGACGCCGAGCCAGTACTGGGCGCGGTCCGAGGTGATCTCGATGAACGAGGGCTCCTCGGTCGGGTGGTACTTGCCGATCTCCTCGATCACGCGACCGTCACGCTTGGTGCGCGAGTCCGCGACGACGACACGGTAGTACGGCGCACGGATCTTGCCGAGACGCTTCAGACGAATCTTGACGGCCACAGTGGTGGTCTCTCCTGGTTCTGGTTCGGGCGAACCCGGACCCGTCCCGTGGGGACAGGACGAGGAAGGGGTTCAGGACACGGCACGCGCCGGAGAGAGGGGCCGGGGCACGCCGAGTACCGGGACATTGTGCCAGACCGGACGGGCCGGGACCAACCTGCGCGCGATCCCTCAGCCCGCGTGCGGGGCGACGATCTCGCCGCGGAGCACGACCGCCGTCGGCGCGCGCAGGACCCCGACGTCCTCGCGCGGGTCCTGCGGGTACACGACGAAGTCGGCCGACGCGCCCTCGACGAGCGACGTGTAGCCGAGGTACTCCCGGCCCTGCCAGCTCGCCGCCGCGACGACCGCCGCGTCGGGGATGCCAGCGGCCACGAGCTCGGCGCACTCGTCCGCGAGGCGGCCGTGCCCGATCGTCCCGCCGGCGTCCGTCCCCACGAGGATCTGGATGCCCGCCTCGTACAGCGCCCGGGCCTGCTCGTACCGTCGCTCGTGGAGCCGTCGCATGCGCGCCGCGAACACCGGGTACTTCTCGTCGGCCTGCCGGGCGATCGCCTCGAACTGGCCGATCTGCAACAGGGTGGGCGTGACCGCGACCCCGCGCTCGGAGATCTCGTACATCAGGTCGGGGTCGATCCCCGTGCCGTGCTCGATCCCGTCGACGCCCGCGGCGAGCAGGGACGGGATCACCTCCTCGGAGAAGGCGTGCACGGTGACGCGCGCGGCCTCGGCGTGCGCGGCGGCGACGGCCTCGGCGAGGACGTCGTCGGGCCACAGCGGCCGCAGGTCGCCCTCGGCCCCGAGGTCGCGGTCGATCCAGTCGCCCACGATCTTCACCCAGCCGTCGCCCTGGCGCGCCTCGCGCCGGACGGCCTCGGGGAGCCGCGTGACGTCGTCGAGCTCGAGCCCGTAGCTGCGCAGGTAGCGCTTGGGTCGGGCAAGGTGCCGTCCGGCCCGCACGAGCCGCGGCAGGTCGCGCCGCCCGTGGACCCACCGCGTGTCGAGCGGCGAGCCCGCGTCGCGCACGAGGAGGACGCCGCTGTCGCGGTCCGTGACGGCCTGGTCCTGCGCCGTCGCCGCGTCGACCGCGCCCTGGGCACCCAGGCCGACGTGGCAGTGCACGTCGACGAGGCCGGGGAGCACCCAGCCCTCGAGCTCGACCATGTTGGTGCCCTGCGCCGACGGCCGCGTGAGGCTGATCCGCCCGTCCTTGACCCACAGGTCGCCCACCTCGCGGTCGTCGCCGACGATGACGTGGCCGCGGACGTGCAGCGTGGGGCCTTCCAGCGCGGACATGCGGCTCCTGGGTGAGGACGGTCAGGACGGTCGGCCCGGTTCGCGGGCGCGGGGAGGCACCGGGCAGGTGCCACGGACATAACCTAGCGCCCGGGCGCACCCGGGACGCACCCGGGGCACGAGGGCGTGCCCCGGGCGGGCGCCGGTCCGGTCAGCGGCCGAGCAGCTTCTCGAAACCGGGCGGGAGCTGGAGGTCGTCCGACGACGGCTGCGCGGGCTCGTCGGCTCGGCCCACGCCGAACGCCGAACCGGCGGGTGCCGCCGGACCCGTGGCCTCTCCTGCCGCCCGCGCCGCGGCCGCGCGCTCCTGCGCGGCGCGCTTCGCCGGGTTGCCCGACCTGCCCTTGACCTTGCGCTGCGGCGCCTGGCGCCCGCGCGCCTTCTTGCCGCCCATGCCCGGGAGGTTGCCCATGCCCGGCATGCCCGGCATCCCGCCGCCGCGGCTCATCTGCCGCATCATCTTCTGCGCGCCCGCGAACCGCTCCAGGAGCTGGTTGACGTCGCTCGTCGTCACGCCGGATCCACGTGCGATGCGCGCGCGGCGCGACCCGTTGATGATCTTGGGGTTGTCGCGCTCCGCGGGGGTCATCGAGCGGATGATCGCCTCGATCCGGTCGACCTCGCGCTCGTCGAAGTTGTCGAGCGCCTCGCGCATCTGGCCCATGCCCGGGAGCATCCCGAGCATCTTCTTCATCGAGCCCATGTTCTTCATCTGCTGCATCTGCACCAGGAAGTCCGCGAGCGTGAAGTCCTGCCCCGTGGCGACCTTCTCCGCCATCTTCGCGGCCTGCTCGGCGTCGAACGCCTTCTCGGCCTGCTCGATGAGCGTGAGGACGTCACCCATGTCGAGGATGCGCGACGCCATGCGGTCCGGGTGGAACGCCTCGAAGTCGGTGAGCTTCTCGCCCGTGGACGCGAAGAGGATCGGGCGTCCGGTGACGCCGCGCACCGACAGCGCGGCACCACCGCGCGCGTCGCCGTCGAGCTTGGTGAGCACGACGCCCGTGAAGTCGACGCCCTCCTCGAACGCCTTCGCGGTCGCGACGGCGTCCTGGCCGATCATCGCGTCGATGACGAAGAGGACCTCGTCCGGCTGGACGGCGTCGCGGATGTCGGAGGCCTGCTGCATGAGCACGGCGTCGAGGCCGAGGCGGCCCGCGGTGTCGACGATGACGACGTCGTGCTGGCGCTGGCGCGCCGTCTCGACACCCTCGCGCGCGACGGCGACGGGGTCGCCGATGACGTCGTCGACCTCGACCCCGCTCTGGTTGCCCGGGTGCGGGGCGAACACCGGCACCCCGGCGCGCTCGGCGACGACGCTGAGCTGGGTGACCGCGTTCGGCCGCTGGAGGTCCGCGGCGACGAGCAGCGGCGTGTGCCCCTGCTCGCGCAGGTGCAGCGCGAGCTTTCCGGCCAGCGTCGTCTTGCCCGCGCCCTGGAGGCCCGCGAGCATGATGACCGTCGGCGGCGTCTTGGAGAACCGCAGACCGCGGCTCTCGCCGCCGAGGATGCCGACGAGCTCCTCGTTGACGATCTTCACGACCTGCTGCGCCGGGTTGAGCGCACCCGAGACCTCGGACGAGAGCGCCCGCTCGCGCACGGTCGCGCTGAACTCGCGCACGACGGGGACCGCCACGTCGGCGTCGAGCAGCGCGCGCCGGATCTCCCGGATCGTCGCGTCGATGTCCGCCTCGGACAGCCGGCCCTTGGAACGCAGGTTCTTGAAGGTCGATGTCAGTCGGTCCGACAGCGTGTTGAACACCGCGTCATCCTCACCAGTCGTCGGAAGTCTCGTCCGCGTCGGCGCTCCCACCTGCCGGCGCCCGGGTCCGGGTCCTGGTCCGGGTCAGGGCTGGCAGAGGACGGGCCGTCCGCGAAGGACCAGCCTACCTGGCGGCGTCCGGGTCTTTCGGCACGTCCTTCGGCACAGCGCCCAGCGCGCGCAGCGTCTCCCCCACGAGGTCGTCGACCAGCCGTGCCCGCCAGGCGGTCCACGCGCTCGGGCCGAGCGACGACGCGTCCGCCTCGGTCAGCGCGCGCAGCACCCGGAGGAGGTCCGGCCGGTGGTCGACGGCGTCGGCGAGCTCGGCGACCGTCGCCGGGTCGTCCGGGTCCTCGCTCACCGCGAGCCGCGACAGGGTCAGGTGGTGCCGCACGAGGCGCTCCACGTCGGCCACGACCTCGGGCTCGAACCCCATGCGGCCGAGGATCGCGGGGACCAGCCGCGCACCCTCGACCGAGTGGTCGACGGCGCCCGCGCGCTTGCCGATGTCGTGCAGCACCGCGGACAGCAGGAGCAGGTCCGGTCGCTCGACGTCCTTGCGGTCCCGGGCCGCGCGCGCCACCACCTCCACGAGGTGCCGGTCGACGGTGTGCCGGTGCACGGCGGCGCGCTGCGGACGGTTCCGCACGCCCGCCCACTCGGGGATCCACGTGGTCACCACGCCGGCGAGGTCGAGCGCCTCCCACACGGCGACCTGGGCCTGACCGGAGCCCAGCAGCGAGAGGAACGCCGCCCGCGCGGCGCGCGGCCACGGCTCGGGCAGGGGCGGGCACTGGGCGAGGCTCGCGACCGAGACCGGGGAGAGCGTGAGGCCCGTCCGCGCGGCGGTGGCGGCGGCGCGCAACGACAGGAGCGGGTCGGACGCGGGGTGGGCGTCCACCGCGAGCACGAGCTCGCCGTCGTGCTCGACGAGTCCGTCGCCGACGGACCGCAGCCGCGGTGCCGCCCGGCGCCCGCGGACGAGGACGGGACGGCGGGCGATCGAGGGCCGCTGGAGCGCCTGCCGGGCGCGCCGGACCGTCGTGTCGAGCGCGTAGGAGACCTCGCGCCCGGCCGCGGCGAGGCTCGCGAGCAGCTCGTCGGGGTCGTCGAACCCGGACAGCGCGGCGACCTCGTCCAGGTCGGCCAGCAGAAGGCGGCTCGTGTGCCGGCCCGTGACGACCTGCAGGGTGTCGCGCACGTCCAGGAGGTGCGCGTGCGCGCGGTCGACCGACCCGTGCGGACGGTCCGTGAGCCACGTCGCGGCCAGGGCGGAGAGCACGACCGCGTCCCGGATCCCGCCGCGCGACTCCTTGAGGTCGGGCTCGATGAGGTAGGCGAGCTCGCCGGACCGCTCGGCACGCTCGCGCGTCGAGGAGAGCAGGTCGGGCAGGCGGCGCCGCGACGCGGAGCGCCAGTCGGTGAGGACCGCGGACGACGCCCGGTGCACGACGAGCGCGTCGCCCGCCACCGCGCGCACGTCGAGCCAGCCCACGGCCGCGGGGACGTCCTTGGACGCCACCTGGCGGCACTGCGAGAGCGAGCGCACCGCGTGGTCGAGGTCCACCCCGGCATCCCAGAGCGGGTACCACAGGCGCTCGGCGACGCGTGCGACGTCGTCGGCCGCGTGGCTGCGGCCGTCGTGGACGAGGACGAGGTCGAGGTCGCTCGCGGGTCCCATGTCCCCCCGGCCGAGGCTGCCCACCGCGGCGAGCGCGATCCCGTCGGGCGCGACGCCGTCGGTCGCGTCGCGCCACAGGTCCTGGAGGGACGACGTCACGAGGTCGACGACGGCGGCCCGGCGCGCGATCCCGCTGCGGCCGGGTCCGCTCATGGACCGCGCCACGTCGAGCATCCGCGCGCGGAGGTCCCGCACCCCCTCGGGGTACGGGACCTCCGCGCTCTGCTCGCCCGGCTGCTGCCCGAGGCGCCCCGCCGATCCCCCTGCGACCCCGCCCGTGGTCGGGGTGTCGGCGTGGTCGGTCATCCGATGGTCCGTCGCCTCACAGGGCGCCGGGGCCGTGCTCGCCCGTGCGCACGCGGGCGACGTCGTCCACCGGGACCGTCCAGACCTTGCCGTCGCCGATCTTGCCGGTCTGCGCGGCCTTGACGATCACCTCGGTGACCACGGTCGCGTCGGCGTCGTCCACGAGGACCTCGATGCGGACCTTGGGCACCAGGTCGACCGTGTACTCCGCGCCGCGGTAGACCTCGGTGTGGCCCTTCTGGCGACCGTACCCGCTGGCCTCGCTGACCGTCATGCCCCGCACGCCCGCGGCCTCGAGCGCCGACTTCACGTCGTCGAGACGGTGCGGCTGGATGATTCCCGTGACGAGCTTCATGCCCGCACCTCCTTGATGACGCTGCCCTGCTGGATGGACTCGTACGCCGTCTCGCCGTGGACCGCGAGGTCGATGCCGCCGACCTCGGCGTCCTCGCTGACCCGCCAGCCCATCGTGGCCTTGAGGATCAGGCCGATGACGAGCGTGGTGGCCGCCGAGAACACGATGGCGACGAGGGCGATGAGGACCTGGACGACGAGCTGCTGGGCACCGCCGCCGAAGAAGAGGCCCGTGTCGGTGGCGAGGAAGCCGATCGCGACGGTACCCCAGAGGCCGGAGACCAGGTGGACGCCGACGACGTCGAGCGAGTCGTCGTAGCCGAACCGGTACTTGAGGCCGACCGCGAGGGCGGAGAGCGCGCCGGCGACGAGGCCCAGGACGATCGACGTGACCGGGTTGAGGGCCCCCGCGGCCGGGGTGATCGCGACGAGGCCCGCCACGACGCCGGAGGCCGCACCGAGCGACGTCGCGTGGCCGTCGCGGATCTTCTCCGTGAGGAGCCAGCCGATGATCCCCGCCGCGGTGGCGCTCGTCGTGTTGATCCAGGCGAGGCCTGCGGTCTCGTTCGCCCCGAAGGCCGAGCCCGCGTTGAACCCGAACCAGCCGAACCACAGGAGGGCCGCGCCGAGCATGACGAACGGCAGGTTGTGCGGGCGCATCGGCTCCTTGCCGAAGCCCTTGCGCTTGCCGATGAGGATCGCGAGCACGAGGGCCGCGACACCGGCGTTGATGTGGACGACGGTGCCACCCGCGAAGTCGATCGGCGCGACCGTCGCGGCGCCGTCGGTCACCCCGAAGATCCTCGCCGCGAGGCCGTTCTCGTTGCTCGAGAGGAAGCCGCCGCCCCAGACCATGTGGGCGAGCGGGAAGTACGTGACGGTGACCCAGATCGCCGTGAAGGTGAGCCAGGTGCCGAACTTCACGCGGTCGGCCAGCGCACCGGAGATGAGCGCGACCGTGATGATCGCGAACGTCACCTGGAACGCGATGTCCACCACGTTCGGGTAGTTGCCGAGCGTGCTCGCCACGGCGCTGCCGTCGGCGTCCGTGATCGCCCCCGAGAGGCCGAACTGCGCGAACGGGCTGGCGACGAGGCCACCCGTCCCGGCCTCGCCGTAGGACATCGACCAGCCCCACAGCACGTAGACGACGCCCACGACGGCCATCGCGCCGAACGACATCATCATCATGTTCAGCACGGACTTGGCGCGGACCATGCCGCCGTAGAAGAACGCCAGTCCGGGCGTCATCAGGAGCACGAGGGATGCTGAGGTCAGCATCCACGCGGTTGCCCCGGTGTCCCACTCCATCGGATCATCTCCCCTCGCCAGCCGGGCGGCCGGTCGGGGACTACGGTGGTGCGGGCGGGTTTCCCCCGCGGTGTCACCGTGTTACGCGGGTGTGACAAGCGTCGCTCGGACGTAAACGTTCCGTTTCACCCCCGTGCGGGGGCGGCGCGGCGTCCGGATCGCGACACGCTCGTGATCACGGCGTGACACGATCGTGACCCGGGGCGAGAAGCCCGTCAGTCGCCGAGGAGGCCGTCGACGAACTGCTCCGGGTCGAACGGGGCGAGGTCGTCCGGGCCCTCGCCGAGGCCGACGAGCTTGACGGGGACGCCCAGCTCGCGCTGGACCGCGACGACGATGCCGCCGCGCGCGGTGCCGTCGAGCTTCGTGAGGACGATGCCCGTCACGCCGGCGACCTCGCCGAACACGCGCGCCTGGTTGAGGCCGTTCTGCCCCGTGGTCGCGTCGAGGACGAGGAGGACCTCGGAGAGCGGCGCCTCCTTGGTGATCACGCGCCGGATCTTGCCCAGCTCGTCCATGAGGCCCTGCTTGTTCTGGAGCCGCCCGGCGGTGTCGACGAGCACGACGTCCACGCCCTCGGTGCGGCCGCGGCGCACGGCGTCGAACGCCACGGCGGCGGGGTCGGCGCCGTCGCGGTCCGAGCGCACGGTCGGGACTCCCACGCGCGAGCCCCACGTCTCGAGCTGGTCCGCCGCCGCGGCGCGGAACGTGTCCGCCGCGCCGAGCACGACGCTGCGGTCCTCCGCGACGAGCACGCGCGCCAGCTTGCCCACGGTGGTCGTCTTGCCCGTGCCGTTGACGCCGACGACGAGCACGACGGCCGGGACCGGGGCGCCGTCCTCCCCCGTGGTGGGCGACGTCGCGAGCGAGCGGTCGAGCGACGGGTCGACGAGCGCGACGAGCTCCGTGCGCAGCAGGTCCCGCACGCTCGCGGCGTCGCGGACGCCGAGCACGCGGACCTTGGTGCGCAGCGCGTCGATGAGCTCCCCCGCCGGCCCGGCACCGACGTCCGCGAGCAGGAGGGTCTCCTCGAGCTCGTCCCAGTCGTCCTCCGAGAGGTGGTCGCGCGAGAGCACCGAGAGCAGGCGGGCGCCCAGGGGGGAGCCGGAGCGGGCGAGCCGCTCGCGCAGCCGGACGAGCCGGCCGCCGACGGGCTCGGGTCGCTCGATCGCGGGAGCGGTCGCGGCTGCCGCCGGCTCCTCGACCTCGGGCGGGGCCTCGACGGACGCGGTCCCGGGCGGAGCCGTGCCGGTGGCGGGTGTGCTCGGCGGCGTGGTGGGCGCGGCGGGCGGCGGCTCGACGACGTCGCGGCGAGCGCGCCGGCGGACCGTCGCGGTCCCGACGGTGGCGAGGGCGACGAGGAGGACGACGCCGAGGACGATCCAGAGCGGGAGGAGGTCGTTCACCCCGGAAGTCTCTCAGACGAGAGCGGAGGTCACGCGGCGGCTACGCCTGGGGAGGGCGCTCCCCCGTGTGCAGCGGCCGCACGCGCTCGCGCGCGCGGTGCAGGACGTCGGTCAGCTCCTCCGCGTCGACGTACGCGTTCGACGTCACCTCGGTCGCGGTGAAGAAGTCGTCGATGCTCGTGTCGACCGGCCGGGGCATGCGCACGGTCCCGACGTGGTGCGCGTCGAGGCTCCCGCGCCGACGCCGCCGACGCAGCCCCGAGCGGAAGTCGCGCCAGAACGCGCGCATCCCCTGGTCTCCGGACCGGTCCCCCTGCGCGGCCGACGACTGGGCCTCCGAGCGCGCGACGACGCTCGCGAACAGGAACACGACGGCGGCGACGCCGAGCGTGAGCCCCAGCCATACGAACATCCAGACCATGAGGTCCAGTATCCGGGTCGAGGCACGCGCCGCGACCGGTGCCACGCCGAGCCGTCCGATCAGCACTACATCTTCACAAGGCCCGGAATTGCAACGATTTCGAGGCATCGGGCCAGGTCGGCGGGGTGCTCGCGCACCGGGTGAGTCCCCTCACACCGGGACGTCCTCGCGCGCCTCGTTCATCCGCTGGCTGATGACGGTCGTCACGCCGTCCCCGCGCATCGTCACCCCGTAGAGCGCGTCGGCGATCTCCATCGTGCGCTTCTGGTGGGTGATGACGATGAGCTGCGAGTCCTCCTGGAGCTCCCGGAAGATCTCGAGGAGACGGCCCAGGTTGACGTCGTCCAGCGCCGCCTCGACCTCGTCCATGACGTAGAACGGCGAGGGGCGCGCCTTGAAGATCGCCACGAGCAGCGCGACCGCCGTGAGCGAGCGCTCGCCGCCGGACAGCAGCGAGAGCCGCTTGACCTTCTTGCCCGCCGGTCGTGCCTCGACCTCGATCCCGGTCGTGAGCATGTCGTCCGGGTCCGTGAGCACCAGGCGGCCCTCACCGCCAGGGAACATGCGCGCGAACACCCGCTCGAACTGCTCGGCGGTGTCGCGGTAGGCGTCCGCGAACACCCGCTCGACGCGCTCGTCGATCTCCTTGACGATCTCCAGGAGGTCGGCGCGCGACTTCTTGAGGTCGGCGAGCTGGTCCGCGAGGAACTTGTGGCGCTCCTCGAGCGCTGCGAACTCCTCGAGCGCGAGCGGGTTCACCTTGCCGAGGCGGCCCAGGTCGCGCTCGGCGGCGCGCAGCCGCTTCTCCTGGGCCGCGCGGTCGTACGGCACCGCGCGCGGCTCGTCGTCGTCCGACGCGACCGGGACGTCGCGGTGCGGCCCGAACTCCTCGACGAGGACGGCCGGGTCGAGGCCGAGCTCGTCGACGCTGCGCGCCTGGAGCTGCTCGATCCGCAGCTGCTGCTGCGCGCGCGCCACCTCGTCCCGGTGCGCGACGTCGGTCAGGTCCCGGAGTCGGGAGGCGAGGTCGTCGACCTCGCGCCTGGCCGCCGTCACGGCGGCGTCGCGCTCGGCACGCGCCGCCTCCGCGGCCTCGCGCTCCTCGCCCGCACGAGCGAGGGACCGGTCGACCGCGCGGAGGGCGCGCGCCGCGCCCTCGCGCACGGCCGACGCGCGCTCCGACTGGCGCACCCGCGCGGCCTCCCGCCGCGCCGCCCGCTCTCGCGCCTCGCGTTCCGCCGCAGCGGCCCGGGCGAGGGACTGCGCCCGGCCGGCGACGGCCCGCGCACGCTCCTCGCTCGTGCGCAGGGCGAGGCGCGCCTCCGTCTCCGAGGTGCGCCCCGCCGAGGCCAGGGCGAGGAGGCGGTCGCGTTCCGCCGACGCCTCGGCGACGGCCTCCTCCGACTGCTCCGGCGCCGCCTCCGCGGCGTCGAGCCGCTCCACCAGACCCGCGAGCACCTCGCGCGCGTCGTCGAGGCCTTGCAACGCCCGCTCGAGCGACGCGCGCACGCGCTCCGCCTCGGCGGCGGCGGAGCGCGCGGTCGCGCCGAGGTGCCCGAGCTGCTCGGCGACGGCCGCGAGCTGGGCGTCCGACTCGTTGAGCCGGTCCAGGGTGTCGTCGTACCGGGAGCGCGCCTCCTGCGCGGCGTTGCGCGCACCGACGAGGGCGAACCGCGCCCGCTCGCCGCGGGCCGCGGCGTCGTCGTGGGCGGTGCGCGCCTCGTCGAGCGCGGACTGCAGGTGCAGCACGCTCGGCGCCGAGGCCGACCCGCCCCACGCGCGCGTGGTCGCCAGCAGGTCGCCGCCGCGCGTCACGACCGCGACGCCCGGATGACGAGCCACCAGGGCGCGCGCCTGCGCGAGGTCCTCGACGACCGCGACGTCCATGAGGAGCGCCCTGACCGCGCGGCCGACGCCCCCGGCAGCCGTCACGACGTCGGCCGCCCAGCGCGCGCCGTCGGGCAGGGCGTGGCCGTCGGGTGCACCGTCGGCAGCGCCCTCGGCGGCGACGACGAGCCCCGCACGCCCGGCGTCCTCGGTGCGCAGGTAGCGCAGCGCGTCGACGGCGGCGTCGACCGACTCGACCGCGACGGCGTCCGCGGCGGGTCCGAGCGCGGCGGCCACGGCGTCCTCGTACCCGGCCTCGACGCCGAGCAGCGCCGCGAGCGACCCCACGACACCGACGCCGTCCGCGGCGAGCAGCGCCCCCGCGCCGTCCTTGCGGTCCAGGCTGAGCTCGAGCGCCTCGATCCGGGCGCTCCACGTGGCGCGCTCCTGGTCCGCGGCGGCGGCCTCCTCCTCCAGCGCGGTCACGTGCGCCGTCGTGCGCTCGACCGCGTCCGCGGCGGCCTCGTGCTCGGCGTCGAGGCCTTCCTCGCCCTCCTCCGCCCCGACCACCTGGGTCTCGAGCACCGCGAACTCCGTGCGTGCCTGCGTCCCCCGCTGCTCGGCCTCCGTCAGCGACTCGCGCAACCGCCCGATCTCGGACTCGGCGGCCTCGACCCGGGTCCGTTGCGCGGCGACCTGCCCCGCGAGGCGCGCAAGGCCCTCGCGTCGGTCCGCGGCACCGCGCAGCAGGGTCGCGACGGCACGCTCGGCCTCCCCGGCCGACCGCTCCACGTCCTCGCGGTCCGCGACCGCCGCCGCGAGCGCCTCGCGCGCCCGGGCAACCTCTGCCTCGAGCTCTGCCTCCGTCGCGCGCACGCGCTCCGCCTGCGCCTCGAGCTCCTCGGGGTCCTGCCCGCGCAGGGCGGGCTCCGGTCGGCCGAGCAGGCGCACCCGCTCCTCCGCGAGCGTCTGCGTGCCGCGCAGCCGCTCGCGCAGGGACGAGAGCCGGAACCACACGTCGGTCGCCGCACCGAGCGCGGGCGCGGCCTCGGCCGCCTCACGCTCGAGCCGGCCGAGCGCGTCCCGCGCCGTCGCGAGCGCCCGCTCGACCTCGGCCTGCTGCGCGCGCAGCGCGGCCTCGTCGGCGATCTCCTGCTCCAGGGTCGCGGTGAGCTGGGCGAGGTCGTCCGCGAGCAGGCGGGCCTTCGCGTCGCGCAGGTCGGCCTGGATCGTCGCGGCCTTGCGGGCGATCTCGGCCTGGCGGCCCAGCGGGCCGAGCTGGCGGCGGATCTCCGTCGTGAGGTCGGCGAGCCGCGTGAGGTTGGCCTGCATCGCGTCGAGCTTGCGGAGCGCCTTCTCCTTGCGCTTGCGGTGCTTGAGGACGCCCGCCGCCTCCTCGACGAAGCCTCGGCGGTCCTCGGGGGTCGCCCGCAGCACGGCGTCGAGCTGTCCCTGGCCGACGATCACGTGCATCTCGCGTCCGAGGCCGGAGTCGGACAGGAGGTCCTGGATGTCGAGCAGGCGGCACGCGGAGCCGTTGATCGCGTACTCGGAGCCACCGCTGCGGAACAGCGTCCGGGAGATCGTCACCTCGGTGTACTCGATCGGCAGCGCACCGTCGGTGTTGTCGATCGTCAGGGAGACCTCGGCCCGGCCGAGCGGCGGCCGCCCCGCCGTCCCCGCGAAGATGACGTCCTCCATCTTGCCGCCGCGCAGGGTCTTGGCCCCCTGCTCCCCCATGACCCACGCGAGCGCGTCGACGACGTTGGACTTGCCCGAGCCGTTCGGCCCGACGACGCACGTGACGCCGGGCTCGAAGCTCAGCGTCGTCGCGGACGCGAACGACTTGAAGCCGCGCAGCGTCAGGGTCTTGAGGTGCACGCACCCGAGCCTAGTGGCGGCCCCCGACGAACCCGCGGATCTGCGCCCCGCGCGGCCGGGCGCCGTCGGCACGACCGCCGCGCAGCACGACGCCCCGCCCCGGCCGGCGGGCCAGGACGGGGCGGTCGGGAGAGGTCAGCCGAGCTCGGGGAACCAGAGCGCGATCTCCCGTGCGGCGGACTCGGGCGAGTCGGAGCCGTGCACGAGGTTCTGCTGGACCTTCAGCCCCCAGTCGCGACCGAGGTCGCCGCGGATGGTGCCGGGCAGGGCCTCGGTCGGGTTCGTCGCGCCGGCCAGCGAACGGAAGCCGGGGATGACGCCCTGGCCCTCGGCGACGACCGCGAGCACCTTGCCCGACAGCATGAAGTCGACGAGCGGCTGGTAGAACGGCTTGCCCTCGTGCTCGGCGTAGTGCGCCGCGAGCAGCTCGGGCGTCGCGTCGAGCAGGCGCACGGCGGCGAGCGTGTAGCCCTTGGCCTCGACGCGGCGCAGGACCTCGCCGGACAGGCCGCGGCGGACGCCGTCGGGCTTGACGAGGATGAGGGTGCGCTCGATGGTCTCGGTCAGTGCAGGTGCGACGTCGGTCATGGTCGCCGAGCCTACCGGCCGCACCGGCGTGCGGGCCGCCGTGACCACTCCCGCGAGGGCGCGGGCACGCGTCGCCTCAGTCGGCGTTGGGCGCGGTCTCGGGGTGCTCGGCGTCGTACGCGGCGCGCTCGCGGTCGATGCGCCCGCCGAGCCGGATCGAGACGACCCACAGGACGACGAAGAGGCCCCCGACGACGAACATCATCGGCACCACGAGCCCGAAGGCGAGGACCGGCACCTGGACGACCGACCCGGCGACGTAGCCGCCGGGCGTGCCGACCATGCGCGAGAGGACGACGAGCACGAGGGCGAGGACGCCGCCCACGAGCCAGATCGACGTCGCGCTCGGGAGCTCGAGCGGCCCGCGCGAGTAGGGCACGTCGCGCAGGCCGTAGGCGACGAGCGTGGCGAACACCACGAGGAAGGCCTCGAGCAGGAGCGTGGTCGAGGCGAACTGGACCTTCGCGGGCTTCTTGGGCTTGATGCGGTCGCCCGGGGACGGGCGCACCGGGCCCGCCGCGCGGCCGTGGCGGGACGGCTGCGCGGCGGGTTGAGACGGTGAGGTGCTCACGCGGTCAGGATACCGGCGCGCCGTCGTGCTCCCGGCCCTGGGGCCGGTCGTCGCCGGTGCCGGAGCGGCCCGCGGCCGCGACGACCGCGCCGGCGTCCTCCGTGCCGTCCACGCCCTGTGCCGGGGCGTCCTCGACGAGCTCCCCGTGGTCCGCGACGGCCTCGCCGCGCGCGACCATCCCGGCCACGTCGGAGAGCTTGACCTCGCGCAGGAAGAGCGCGAGGACGAACCCGACGAGCACGAGCGGGACGAGGTACCAGAAGGCGGGGGCGAGCGCGTCGGTGAACGCGTCGACGACGCCCGTGTGGATCGGCTCGGGGAGCGCCTGCACCATCTCCGGCGTGAGCGAGGAACCCTCGGCCCCGGCCGGCGCCGAGCCCGCGGGGAGCCCGGCGAAGACGCCCTCGAGGTTGTCGGCGAGGCGTGACGTGAAGATCGTGCTGAACAACGCCGTGCCGACGGCCGCACCGATCTCGCGGAAGAAGTTGTTCGCGCTCGTCGCGGTCCCCAGCTCGTGCGGGTCGACGGCGTTCTGCACGGCGAGCACGATCGTCTGCATCACGAGGCCCATGCCGGCACCCAGGACGAAGATCATGGCCCCGAAGAGCCACATCGACATGTCGCCGGTGATGCGCGTGAGCCAGATCATGCCCGCCGCGGTGATCGCGAGGCCGACGACCGGGAACATCTTGTAGCGGCCGGTCTTGGTGATCGCGATACCCGACCCGATGGCCGTGATCATGACGCCGGCCATCATGGGCAGGAGCAGGAAGCCGGACTCGGTCACGCCGGCGCCGGTCGACATCTGGAGGAACGTCGGCAGGAACGCGAGCGCGGAGAACATGCCCATCCCCAGCACGAGGCCGATGAGCGTCGCGATGGTGAAGGTCCGGTTCTTGAACAGGTGCAGAGGGAGCAGCGGCTCCTCGGCGCGGTTCTCGACCACGACGAACATCGCGATCGAGACCACCACGACGGTGACGAGGCCCAGGAGCCACGGGTCCGACCAGTCGTAGCCGCGCGAGCTGGTCAGCGACTCCCAGCTCGTGACGAGCACGATGCCGGAGGTGGCCACGACCATGAAGAAGATGCCCGCGACGTCGATCTTGCGGCCGGAGCGGTGCGACGGGAGCTTGAGCGCGACCCACGCGACGACGAACGCCGCGACGCCGATCGGGACGTTGATCCAGAACGCCCAGCGCCAGCCCGGGCCCTCGGTGAACCAGCCGCCGAGGAGCGGGCCGATCACGGCCGCGATGCCGAACAGGGCCCCCATCGGGCCCATGTACTTGCCGCGGTCCTTGGCGGGCACGATGTCCGCGATGATCGCCTGCGAGAGGATCATGAGCCCGCCGCCGCCGAGGCCCTGCACGCCGCGCCACGCGACGAGCTCGGGGAACGACTGCGCGAACCCGGCGCCGGCCGACGCGATCGTGAAGAGCCCGATCGCGACGAGGAACGGCCAGCGGCGACCCCAGAGGTCGCCGAACTTGCCGTAGAGGGGCATGACGATCGCGATCGCCAGGATGTAGGCCGTGATGACCCAGCCCTGGTGCTCGACGCCGTGGAGCTCGCCCACGATCGTCGGCATCGCGGTGCCGACGATCGACTGGTCGAGCGAGGACAGGAACATCGACGCCATGAGCGCGCCGAAGATCACCCACACGGTGCGGGGGGTGAGCACGACGAGCGGCTTGCCGCCGTCGACGGGCGGTGCTGCGGTGGTGGAGGCCATGAGGATCCGGTTCGGTCAGGACGGACGGGGCGCGCCGACGGGCACGGCCCGTCGTCGGGTGGTGGGGGGAGATGAAGGGTGCGGCTAGCGGGCCGCAGGATCGGGGGCGCGCGAGTCCTGGAGCAGCGCGCGCAGCTGTCCGACGACGCCCGACAGGTGGTCCACCGGCTCGCCCTCGCGGTCGCTCTGCTGCCACTCGCGCGTGCTCGCGTGCAGGAGGCTCATGACCACCAGGGCCAGGAGCTCGGGATCGGGGACGAACGGGAGCACCGCGCGGCGTGCGGCGAACATGTCGACGAGCTCGGCGCGGTGGCCCTCGACCCACGCGACGTGGCGCGCGACGAGGTGCGGCTCGCGCTGGACGAGCTCGAGCGTGCGCGCCATGCGCTCGGGCGTGACGACCTGGTGCCGGAGCACGTCGGCGACGACCACCTCCAGGTCGTCGAGCAGGGCGCCCGTGGGGCCGCCCTCGACGAAGGTCACGACGACCTCCGGGCGCACCGAGAAGTCCTCGAGGCCGAGCACGGCGTCGTCCTTGGACGGGAAGTAGTTGAAGAACGTGCGCGGCGAGACGCCCACCTCGGCGCAGATGTCCTCGACCGTCACCGCGTCGAGGCCACGCTCGAGGACGAGGGTCTGCGCCGCCTCGACGAGCGCCTCGCGCCGCGCGCGCTTCTTGCGCTCCCGGAGCCCGCCGGGAGACGGGGCGAGGCACGCCGCGGCCCGCTCGACCACCGAGGGGCGAGCGGGCACGTCAGGGAGAGAGGTCGGCACGGGATACATTCTTGCATCCCGTGCAATTTTGCATCAACTGCAATTTCGCGTGACGAGCGCCACACGACGCCGGTTCAGACCTCGCCGAACCCGCCCTCCACCGCCTGCACGACTGCGCGCACGGCCTCGGACGCCTGCGGCCCCTCCCCCGTCACGGTGAGGTCCTGGCCGCCCGTCGCGCCGAGCTTCATGAGCTCGAGCACGCTCGCCCCGTTGACGCCGTCGATCGCGATGCTCGCGTCGAAGCCCGCGACGAGCCGGGCCAGCACCGCGGCCGGGCGCGCGTGCAGCCCGAGCGGGTTGCGCAGCGTGACGACGGCGCGCGCGGCCCCGTCCGCAGCAGCTGCGGCCTCGGCGGCGGGCACGTCGCCCTCAGGCCCCCCGGTGGTCACCGCGAAGGTACCCCCCGCGTGCTCCGCGGACGCGAGCACCTCGGAGACGTCCCCGCCGCCGTGGGCGGTCACCGCCGCGGCGACGGCGCCCTCGACGAACGGGGCGTCCGCGAGCCGGACCCTCCCGTCGTACCCGTCCTCCATGTCGAGCACGGACTCGACCGTCATGACGGCCGAGCCGAGGTCCGCGAGGACGACCACGCCGTCCGCGACGCCGAGCGCCTCCTCGAGCGCCCCGGACACGCGGTCGTAGCTGGTGCCGAGCCCGCCGTCGTCGGTCCCTCCGGCCGCGAGCAGCAGCACGCCGGGAGCCATCTGCGCGGACAGCTCGACGGCGCCCTCCGCGAGCCGCTGCGAGTGCGAGACGAGGACCAGCGCGACGCGCGCCCGCGCCCCGACCGTGCCGCTCACGCGGTCGCCGCGTCGCGCGCGGCCTCGAGCAGGATCGCGGTCGACGTGGCGCCCGGGTCCTGGTGGCCCGCGCTGCGCTCCCCGAGATAGCTCGCGCGGCCCTTGGTGGCGACGAGGGGGATCGTCGCCTCGGCGCCCGCGCGCGCCGCCGTCGCGGCCGCGGCGAGGACGTCGGCCGTCGACGCGCCACCGTCGGCGGCACCCTCCGCCGCGTCCACGGCGGGCTGCCAGGCGTCCACCATCGTCTTCTCACCGAGCTGGGCCTTGCCGCGCGCGGTGATGCCCTCGAGCGCGCCCTCGAGGAGCGCGACGACGCCGTGCGCGTCGAGCTCCGCGAGCCCGGTCACCTTCGCGGCCCGGAGGTACGCCGTCCCGTACAAGGGGCCCGACGCGCCGCCGACGGACGACATGAGCGTCGTGGCCACCAGCTTGAGCACGTCGCCGATCTGTCCCGGCGGCTGGTCTCCGGCGGCCGCCCCGTCGAGCTTGGCGACCACCGCGCGGAACCCCCGGTCGAGATTCTCCCCGTGGTCGCCGTCACCGATCTGGCGGTCCAGCTCGGTCAGCTCGTCCCGTGCCGCCGCGATGCGCTCCGCGCTCAGCCGCGTCCACCGGTCCGCCCAGGCCACGTCCAGCGTCATGCCCCACCTCTCCTCGCCGTCGAGCCGGCGGTCCGCCGGCTCTCGGAGACTGCACGAAAGGGCACCGCCTCACCAGCGCAGCGCAGCCGTGCGGACGGGAGCGTCCCACAGGGCGGTGAGCTCGTCGTCCAGGCGCAGCACGGTGACCGACGCACCCTGCATCTCCAGCGACGTGACGTAGTTGCCGACGAGCGAGCGCGTCACCCGTACGCCGCGCCCCTCGAGCAGCCTCCTCGCCTGACGATAGACGACGTACAGCTCGGACAGCGGCGTACCGCCCATTCCGTTAACGAACAGCAACACGTCCTCGCCGTCGGCGAGGCCCAGGTCGTCCGCCACCGGGTCGACGAGCCGCTGCGTGATCTCGTCCGCCGACGCGAGCGGGATGCGGTGCCGCCCCGGCTCGCCGTGGATCCCGATCCCGATCTCGACCTCGTCGTCGCCCAGGTCGAAGCTCGGCTTGCCGACGTGCGGGACCGTGCAGGCGGTGAGCGCGACGCCCATCGAGCGCACGTTCGCGACGACGCGGCCCGCGATCTCCGTCACCGCGCCGAGGTCGTCGCCGCGCTCGGCCGCGGCGCCCGCGATCTTCTCGACCGCGACCGTGCCCGCGACGCCGCGGCGGCCCGCCGTGTACAGCGAGTCCTCGACCGCGACGTCGTCGTTGACGAGGATGCTCGTGACCTGCGTGCCCTCGGCCTCGACGAGCTCGACCGCGGTCTCGAAGTTCAGCACGTCGCCCGTGTAGTTCTTCACGATGGCGAGGACGCCCGCGCCCGAGTCGGCGCCGAGGATCGCCGGGACGATCTGGTCCGGCGTCGGCGAGGTGAAGACCGCGCCGGGCACCGCGGCGTCGAGCATGCCCGGGCCGACGAAGCCGGCGTGCAGCGGCTCGTGCCCGGAGCCGCCGCCGGAGACCAGCCCGACCTTCCCGGGGACCGCGCCCCCGGCGCGCGACACGTAGGGCGGCGCGACGTGCACCTCCACGAGGTCGGCGTGCGCCTGGCCGAACCCCTCCAGGGACTCCGACACCGCGTCCTGGGGATCGTTGAGCAGCTTCTTCACCGGTCATCCCTCCATCGGTCCGTGCGCCCGGTGCTCCGGACGCTGACGACCCCCGCCCGGCGTGCCCGTCGCCGTCGTCGCCTCCATCAAACACCCGGGCGCCCGGGGCCGCGCGAGATCGTCCTGGGCAACGCTCCGCCGGGACGGAGCGCCGCCCGCCCGGCCGGGCCGTCAGCCGCGGCCGAGGAGGATCCGAGCGTCGGCGACCGTCACCACCGAGCCCGTGACGAGCACGCCCGAGCCCGTCCCGACGCCCACCGCGTCGTCCCGCTCCGCAAGGTCGACCGCCATCTGGAGCGCCTCGTCGAGCCGCTCGGTGCTGTGCACGCGGTCCTCCCCGAACACGTCGGCGGCGAGCTCGACGAGGTCGGTCGGGTCGGCCGAGCGCTCCGAGCTGTTGCGCGTCACGACCACCTCGGACAGCACCGGCTCGAGCGCCGCGAGGAGCGGCTCGGCGTCCTTGTCCGCCATGATCGCGACCACCCCGACGAGGTGGCGCAGGTCGAACGCCTCGCCGAGCGCGGCCGCGAGCGCCTCCGCGCCCGCGGCGTTGTGCGCCGCGTCGACGAGGACGGTCGGGCTCGACCGCACGACCTCGAGCCGGCCCGGCGAGGTGACGTCCGCGAAGGCCGCCTCGACGAGCGGACCGTCGAGCGCGCGGCCGCCGAGGAACGCCTCCACCGCCGCGAGCGCGAGGAGCGCGTTGTGCGCCTGGTGCTCGCCGTGCAGCGGCAGGAACACCTCCGTGTACAGCGCGGCGGGCGTGCGCAGGTCGAGGAGCTGTCCCCCGACGGCGACGTGGCGCGCGGCGACGTCGAGGTCGACGCCCTCGCGCAGGAGGCGCGCACCCACGCGCTCGGCGCGGGCGCGCAGCACCTCCTCGACCTCTGGGCGCTGAGCGGCGGAGACCACGGTCGCGCCGTCCTTGACGATGCCCGACTTGACCGTCGCGATCTCCTCGAGCGTGTTGCCGAGCCACCGCTCGTGGTCGAGCGCGACGGGGGTCACGACCGCGACCTCGGCGTCGACCACGTTGGTCGAGTCCCACTCGCCGCCCATGCCGACCTCGACGATCGCGACGTCGACGGGCGTGTCGGCGAACGCCGCGAACGCCACGCCGGTGAGCACCTCGAAGAAGCTGAGCTGCGACTGCCCCGCCTCGGCGAGCTCGGCGTCGACGACCTGGACGTACGGGTAGACGTCGTCCCACACCTCGACGAAGCGGCGCGCCGAGAGGGGCTCGCCGTCGACGACGATCCGCTCGGTGACGCTCGTCAGGTGCGGGCTCGTGAACATCCCTGTGCGCAGGCCGTGCTCGCGCACGAGGCGCTCGGCGACGCGGGCGGTGCTCGTCTTGCCGTTGGTGCCGGTGAGGTGGATCGTCCGGAACGCGTGCTGCGGGTCGCCGAGCAGCTCGAACAGGCGCCGCACCCGGTCGATCGTCGGGTCGAAGTCGTGCTCGGGAGCCCGGGACACGATGTGCTGGTAGACGCGCTCGAGGTCCGCCCGCGCCGCAGCGTCCTCCGCCGCCGTGCGAGCGTCCTTCGCGTTCTGGCGCCGCCCGGCGCTCCCGCGAGGCGCGCTCATCGGACCGTCCCCTCGACCGTGCCGTTCACCTTCTCGACCCGCACGGCACGCGCGTCGGTCGGCGACGTCTCGACGACGACCTCGACCGCGAGCGTCTCGCGCGCGACGAGGTCCCGGTGCTCCTCGACCGCGACGAGCCACTGGCCCGGTACGTCGAGGGAGAGCCGGATGCGGTCCGCGACGTCGAGGCCGGCGGCCTTGCGCGCGTCCTGCACGTCGCGGATCACGTCGCGCGCGTAGCCCTCGGCGAGCAGCGCGTCGTCGAGCACGAGGTCGAGGACGGCGAACCCGCCGCCCGCGAGCACGGCGGCGGCGACGCTCGGCGCCTCCCCCTCAGCGACGCCGCGGTCGGCGACCACGGTCGTCAGCTCGTACTCCGCGGGCAGGAGCGCGACGTCGCCGTCGTCCGTCGTCACGACGACGTCCCCGGCGTCGTCCACGCGCCATGCCCCGGCCTTCGAGGCCTTGATGACGGTCTGGACGCCGCGACCCAGGCGCGGTCCCGCGGCGCGGGCGTTCACGGCGAGACGCTGGGTGATGCCGAACCGGTCCGCGGCGTCGGAGTCGGTCGACTCGAGGTCGACCGCCTTGACGTTGAGCTCGCGTGCCAGCAGGTCCGTGTACGGGGCGAGCGCCGCGGGGTCGTCCACGACGACCGTGAGGCGAGCGAGCGGCTGGCGCACGCGGAGCTGGTTCGCCTTGCGCAGGCCGAGCGCGGCCGACGCCACGGCGCGGACCTCGTCCATCGCGGCGACGAGCGCGTCGTCGGGCACGAGGGACGCCTCCGGGACGGAGCGGACGACGGTCGCGTACGAGCCGTCCTCACCGACGAACGGCTCCCCGACGTCCTCCGTGACCGCGGGCCAGTCCGTGAGGTGCACCGAGCGTCCGCCCGTCAGGCCGCGCCAGACCTCCTCCGTGAGCAGCGGCGCGAGCGGGGCCATGACGCGCGTGAGCGTCTCGAGCGCGGTGTACAGCGTGTCGAACGCGTCGGCGTCCTCGGCCCAGAACCGGTCGCGCTGCGTGCGCACGTACCAGTTCGTCAGGACGTCGAGGTGCTCGCGCACGGTCTCGCACGCGCCCGCGATGTCGTACGCGTCGAGCTGCCCGGTCACGCGCACGACGAGGTCGTGCGTGCGCGCGAGCAGGTAGCGGTCGAGCGCCGGGAGCCCGGCCACGCGCTCGGGCGTGACGCGCTGCGCGACGTACCCCGCGGGTTCGCCGGGCTCGCCCGCCCGCGCCTGCGCCTTCGACGTGTTCGCGTACAGGGTGAAGAAGTAGTACGTGCTCCACAGCGGCAGCAGCACCTGACGCACCGCGTCGCGGATCCCGTCCTCGGTGACGACGAGGTTGCCGCCGCGCAGGATGGGCGAGCTCATGAGGAACCAGCGCATCGCGTCGGAGCCGTCGCGGTCGAAGACCTCGTTGACGTCCGGGTAGTTGCGCAAGGACTTGCTCATCTTGCGGCCGTCGGAGCCCAGCACGATGCCGTGCGAGACGGCCGAGCGGAACGCGGGGCGGTCGAACAGCGCGGTGGCGAGCACGTGCAGCGTGTAGAACCAGCCGCGCGTCTGGCCGATGTACTCGACGATGAAGTCGCCCGGGTTGTGGTGCTCGAACCAGTCGGTGTTCTCGAACGGGTAGTGCACCTGCGCGTAGGGCATGGACCCCGAGTCGAACCAGACGTCCATGACGTCCTCGACGCGGCGCATGGTCGAGCGGCCCGTCGGGTCGTCGGGGTTCGGCCGGGTCAGGCGGTCGACGAACGGGCGGTGCAGGTCCGGCTCACCCTTCTCGTTGCGCGGCAGCGTGCCGAAGTCGCGCTCGAGCTCCGCGAACGAGCCGTACACGTCGACGCGCGGGTGCTGCGGGTCGTCCGAGCGCCACACGGGGACGGGGCTGCCCCAGAACCGGTTGCGCGTGATCGACCAGTCGCGCGCGTTCTCGAGCCACTTGCCGAACTGGCCGTGCTGGATGTGCTCGGGCGTCCACGCGATCTGCTCGTTGAGCTCGACCATGCGGTCCTTGAACTTCGACACCGCGACGAACCACGACGACACGCCCATGTAGATGAGCGGCTGCCGGCAGCGCCAGCAGTGCGGGTAGGAGTGCGCGTACGACTCGCGGCGCAGCAGCACCGTGCCCGGGCTCGTGGCGCCGAGCGCGAGGTCCGGTGCCGCCTCCCCCTGCGCGGCCGCCGCGTCGTGGCGCGTGCGGCCCTTGAGGTGGTCGATGATGAGCGCGTTCGCGTCGAAGACCTGGAGGCTCTCGTAGTCGACGACAGGGAAGACGAACTTCCCGTCGGACGCGACCGGCAGCACGGGCTCGACGCCCTCGCGGTCCGAGACGACCTTGTCCTCCTCGCCGAACGCGCCGGCGTTGTGCACGAGCCCGGTGCCGTCCGTCGTCGTGACGAAGTCCGCCTCGACCACGCGGTGCGCGCCGGCGTGCCCGGCGAAGTACGAGAACGGCGGCGTGTAGGAGCGCCCGACGAGGTCGGCACCCGTGAGCCGCTCGACGACCTGCGTCGTCACGTCCTCGACGCCCTCGTCGGCGAGCTCGCGCGCGTACGCCGCGAGGCGCTCGGCCGCGATCACGTAGCGCTCCTTGACACCCGTGAACGACGACTCCACGACGACGTACTCGACGTCGGGGCCGACCATGACGAAGAGGTTCGACGGCAGCGTCCAGGGCGTCGTCGTCCAGATGAGCGCGAGCTCGCCCGTCTCGAGCCGGAAGCCCACGGTGACCGCCGGGTCCTGGCGGACCTGGTACACGTCCTCGTCCATGCGCAGCTCGTGGTTGGACAGCGGCGTCTGGTCGTTCCAGCAGTAGGGCAGGACGCGGAAGCCCTCGTAGACGAGGCCCTTGTCGTAGAGCTGCTTGAACGCCCACAGGACCGACTCCATGAACGTGGGGTCGAGCGTCTTGTAGTCGTGCTCGAAGTCGACCCAGCGCGCCTGGCGGGTCACGTAGTCCTGCCACTCGCTCGTGTACTTGAGCACCGACGCGCGGCACGCGTCGTTGAACCGCTCGATCCCCAGCTCGAGGATCTCCTCCTTGGTCTTGATCCCGAGCTGGTCCATCGCCTCGAGCTCGGCGGGCAGCCCGTGCGTGTCCCACCCGAAGCGGCGCTCGACGTGCTTGCCGCGCATGGTCTGGTAGCGCGGGACGACGTCCTTCGCGTACCCCGTGAGCAGGTGCCCGTAGTGGGGCAGGCCGTTCGCGAAGGGCGGACCGTCGTAGAAGACGAACTCGTTGCTGCCGTTCTCGCCGGCGGGGTTGCGCTCGACCGAGGCGCGGAACGTGTCGTCCGCGTCCCAGTAGGCGAGCACGTCGCGCTCGATCGCGGGCAGGTCCGGGGAGGAGGGGACGCCGAACGCGGCTCCGGGGTGCGCGTCAGGGGCGGAGGGGTCGGACGAGGGTGCGCGGTGCAGCGGGTAGGCCATGGTCTCGAGGACTCCGGTGGGTAGCGGCCGGCGGGTTCGTCCGCCGTGGTGGTACGGGTCGGTCGTGCTCTCCTGCGAGGACGACTCCCCCACCCAGGGGCGGGCTCGCCGCGGTACCACCTCGCTTGCCGGCGTCGTCCCCCCGTGCCCGACGCCGTCAGGCCCGGCGGGCGGTCACCGACCGCTCGTCGCAGGCTGTGACGGGCCCACCCGTCCGGTTCTAGTGAGGACCTGGCCGCGGGCCGTCAGGCCTGCCCGACGGCGCGGGTCCCGTTCTTCCGGAGGCTCACCGGTGATGGCCGGGTCGACGCCTGTGCGTCCATGGTAGCCGCCGCCCGGCGGCGCGCGGTGTAGGCGTCGATGTCCCGCGCGACGAGCCACTCGAGCGTGAGCGGCGGGCGGGCGTCGTGCCCGACGGCGGCCGGCGCCGCGGACGGGCGGGCGACCTCGGGCGACGGCGCGGTGAGCGGCGTCGTCGGGCGGTAGCGGGGAAAGCTCGGAGGAACGTCCATGGTGGTCTCGCGTCCTGTGCTCGGCGGGCGTCCGGAGGTGCAGACCCGGGCGTCGCGCGGGACTCATCGATGAGCCCGTGGCACGAGACCGGCGACCGTCACGCCCCTTCGTCAGGAGAGAGGGGCGGGAGGCTGCTCGCGGACACCAGGTCGAGGCTGCGCAGGGCGCCGCGAGCCCTCAACAACAGGTGGCGGAGAGGACCTGCGGACGCGCGAGGACGAGCGTGCTGCTCGTGGGGCGCGGGGAGGTCACGCGGACATGGTGCCAGGGTGGCCCCGGGGCGGACAACCCCGCGTCCACGGGCCGGACGCCGGTCGCCTCAGCCCACGCGGACGGTGACCTCGTGCCACCCGGACGCGCCGTCGGGCGCGGGCGGGGCGACGTCGTCAGTCTGCGTACGGCCGTCGGCGTCGGTCGCGCGGACCGTCAGGCGGTGCTCTCCCGGCGTCGCGTCCCACGCGTACGACCACTGCCGCCACGTGTCGGGGCCCACCGTCTCGGCGAGCGTCGCGGTACGCCACGTGCCGTCGTCGACCCGGACCTCCACGCCCGCGATCCCCGTGTGCTGCGCCCAGGCGACGCCCGCGACCGTGACGACGCCCGCGGGCACAGGAGCTCCCGCCCGGGGCGTGTCCACGCGCGACGCGAGCTTGATCGGGCCGCGCTCGGACCAGCCGCGCGTGGACCAGTACGCGACGTCGTCAGCGAACGTCGTGACCTTGAGCTCGGTGACCCACTTGGTCGCCGACACGTACCCGTACAACCCCGGGACGACGAGCCGAGCCGGGAACCCGTGCTCGGCGGGGAGCGGCTCGCCGTTCATCCCGACCGCGAGCAGGCACGCCCGCTCGGGATCGGTGAGCACGTCGAGCGGGGTGCTCGCGGACCAGCCGTCGGCGCTCGTGGAGAGCACCATGTCCGCGTCGTCCTGGACGCCCGCACGGGCGAGCAGCTCGCGCACCGGGTACCCGAGCCACCGCGCGTTGCCCACGAGGTCGCCACCGACCGCGTTCGACACGCACGTCAGCGTCACGTGGTGCTCGGTGAGCGGGAGCGCGAGCAGCTCGTCGAGCGTGAGCTCGAACGGCTCGTCGACGAGCCCGGTCACCCGCAGCGTCCACGAGGCGGGGTCGACCTGGGGCACGCGCAGCGCGGTGTCGATCCGGTAGAAGTCGCCGTTCGGCGTCACGTACGGGGCCAGGCCGGGCACGCGCAGGTCCGCTCCTGCGGGCACGGCCGGCGCCGGCGTCGTCGGTGCCGGGAGCCGCAAGGCCTCGCGCGCGGCCGTGACGACCCGCGAGCCCGCCGACACCGCGCGGGACGTCGCGAGCGCGACGACGCCCGCCGCGGCGGCGAGCCCGGTGACGAGCAGGAACCGCCGCCGGTCCATCGACGCACCGACGACGCCGCCGCTTCCCCCCGGGCCGCCGTCGAGGCTCGGACCGACGGCCGTCGCCTCGACCGGTCCGCGCAACGGCGGGAGCGACGCGCGCAGCAGGAGGATCGCGATCCCCACCCCGACGACCGAGGGCAGCGCCCACGCGACGCTCGCTCCCGGCCTGGCCACGGCCACGACGGCCCCGACGGCCCCCACGACGCCCAGGAGAACGGACCCCCACGGCGGACGGCGCAGCTCGAGCCAGCCCGCGAGCGCCGCTCCCGCGGCGAGGACGACTGCCATGCCGCCGAGCAGGACCGCCTTGTCGGCCGTCCCGAACGTCGCGACCGCCCAGTCCTTGACCGCGCCGGGGACGGCGTCGACCACCCCGGCCCCGGCGGCGAACACGGGGCTCGACCCCGGCCCGACGAGCGCCGCGACGAGCTCGGCGACCGCGAACCCGACGGCCGCGCAGACCACGCCTGCGAGGGCAGCCCACCCCTCCGCACGCCCGTACCGCCTGCCGACGCCCATCCGCGATCCTCCCGTCCTCTCCCAGTCAACGCCCGTCCGGCGCGCAGCGCCACGGTCCTGGGGTCGTCGCGGCGCCGCGGTGCGACGATCAGGCAGGGTCCACGCCCTTGGGGACGAGCGGAGCGCGCCAGAGCGAGTACGTCGAGGCCTGGGCGACGGGGCGCAGGACCAACGAGTCGATGTTGACGTGGTGCGGGCGCGTGACCGCGAACGTCACGACGTCCGCGACGTCGTCCGCGGTGAGCGGGTCGACGACGCCCGCGTACACGGCGTCGGCCCCGGCCTGGTCCCCGTGGTAACGGTTGAGCGAGAACTCCGGCGTGTGCACGAGGCCGGGGGCGATCTCGATGACCCGGATCGGCTCGCCGACGAGCTCGAGGCGGAGCGTCTTGGCGACCCCGAGCAGCGCGTGCTTGGACGCGACGTAGCCGGACCCGCCGACGTACGTGTCGTGACCCGCGGTCGACGTCATGAGGACGATGTCGCCGCGCCGTGACGCACGCAGGAGCGGGAGGAACGCCTTGGTCACGCGCACGGTGCCGAGCACGTTCGTCTCGTACATCGAGCGCCACTCGTCGATCTTCGCCTCGTCGACGTGGTCGACGCCGAGGCCGAACCCGGCGATGTTGAGCAGCGCGTTGACCGGCCCGCGGGCACCCGCCTCCGCGACGAGGCGCGCGACGTCGGCGTCGGACGTGACGTCCCCCACGACCGGGTGAGCGCCCGTGCGCTCGGCGACCTCGGCGAGCCGGTCCGCACGCCGCGCGAACGCGACGACGTCCCAGCCCCGGGCGCGCAGGTAACGGACGCACGCCTCCCCGATGCCCGACGATGCGCCGGTCACCACCGCGCGCAGCGGTGCGGTCGAGGGGGTCGGGGCAGGCAGGTCCGATGGCTCCGTCACGACGCACACTCTGCCACGCCGCCCCCGGGGAAGGACTAGGCTGACGGTGGACCACGGGCCCTGCACTGGCCCGTCGGGGCGGCACCGGATCTGTGCCGCGGGTCCGCGCGACGCGAGATGACGCGTCGGTCCCGGCCGGCGCTCGCCGGTCGGCATCGAGAACGCACCGCCGCAGCGGCGTGCCCACCCCGGGTCGCCGCGACGCGCCCGACCCCGGAGGCCTCTCCCGTGCCCTCGTCGCGCACCGCGCAACGCCCGCCCGCCCGCCGCCCCTTCCTGGCGCTCCCGACCGCCGCGCTCGCCCTGCTGCTCGGGGCCTGCTCGTCGGGCACGACGCCCGGGGACGACCCGACCGCCGACGGCGACGCCCCGCCGACGGGCACCGCGACGGCGACGACCTACCCGCTCACGCTCGACGACTGCGGTTTCGAGGTGACGTTCGACGCGGCACCGGAGCGCGTCGTGACGATCAAGTCGAGCGCCACGGAGATGCTGCTCGCGCTCGGGCTGGGCGACCGGATCGTCGCGAGCGCGTTCGCGGACGGCCCGGTCGCCGAGTCCTTGGCCGACGCCGCGGCGGACGTCCCCGCGGTGGCAGAGCCGCTCTCGGACCAGGTCCCCGGTGCCGAGGCCGTCCTGGAGACCGAGCCCGACCTCGTCTACGCGGGCTGGGAGTCCAACCTCACCGCCGACGGTGCGGGCGACCGCGAGACGCTCGCGCAGCTCGGCGTCGCGACGTACGTCTCTCCTGCCGCGTGCAAGGCGCCGGAGTACATGCCGGACCCGCTGACGTTCGAGGACGTGTTCGCCGAGATCACCGAGGTCGGCACGATCTTCGACGCGCAGGACGCTGCCACCGACCTGGTCGCCGAGCAGCGCGCGACGCTCGACGGCGTCGTCCGGGACGAGCGCGGGCTCACGGCCCTGTGGTACTCGTCCGGCGACGACATCCCGTACGTCGGCGCGGGCATCGGCGCGCCGCAGATGATCATGGACGCCGTCGGGCTGGAGAACGTCGCGGGCGACGTGCACGACACCTGGACCGCGTTCGCGTGGGAGGAGGCGATCGCCGCCGACCCCGACGTCCTCGTCCTGGTCGACGCCGCGTGGAACACCGCCGAGGCCAAGATCGAGCGGCTCGAGTCCAACCCGGCGACGGCCGAGATGACCGCGGTGCGCGAGGGCCGCTACCTGACGATCCCGTTCCCGGCGACCGAGGCGGGCGTGCGCAACGTCGACGCCGTCGTGGACCTCGCGGCGCAGCTGGAGGCGCTCGGCCGGTGACCACGCTGCGCACCCGACCCGCACCCGCGCCGCCCGCCCGACGGGACGACGCGGGGGCCGGCGCGCGCCGTGGCGCAGGCTGGTGGGTGCCGGTCGGCGTGGGCGCGCTCGTCGTGACGGTCCTGGTCACGGTGACGATCGGCCCGGCGGACCTCGCGGTCGGCGACGTGTGGCGCTCGGTCGCGACGCACCTCGGGCTCGGCGGGCTGCTCGGCCTCGAACCGCTCGGGGCGCTCCAGGACGGCATGGTGTGGCAGCTCCGCCTCCCCCGCGTGCTCACCGCCGCGGCGGTCGGCGCCGGGCTGGCCGTGTGCGGCGTCGTCATGCAGTCGCTCACGCGCAACCCTCTCGCGGACCCGTACCTCCTCGGGCTGTCCTCGGGCGCGTCGCTCGGCGCGGTGCTCGTGCTGGTCGCCGGCTGGACGGTGCTGCTCCCGGTCGCCGCGTTCGGCGGTGCGGTGCTCGCACTCGTCGCGGCGCTCGGCCTCGCGGGGGCGCTCGGGGCGCTCACGCCCACGCGGACCGTGCTCGCCGGCCTCGCGGTGAGCCAGCTCGCGGCGGCCGCGACGAGCTTCGTCATCTTCTGGTCCGCGACCGGCGACTCCTACCGCGAGATCCTCTCGTGGCTCATGGGGTCCGTCGCGGGAGCGACGTGGACGTCCGTCGCGGTCGCGGGCGGTGCGACCCTCGTGCTCGGCACGCTGCTCGCCTCGACCGGCTCCGTGCTGGACGCCTTCACGTTCGGCGACACGGCGGCGTCCACGCTCGGGGTCGACGTCGCGCGCGTGCGCTGGACGCTGCTCGTGGGCGTCGCTCTGCTCACCGGGGCGCTCGTCTCGCAGTCGGGGTCGATCGGGTTCGTCGGGCTGATCCTGCCGCACGCGGTCCGGCTCCTCACGGGCGCGCGGCACCGCCTCCTGCTGCCGTTGTCGGCGCTGTTCGGCGCGACGTTCCTCGTCTGGGCGGACACGCTCGCGCGCACCGTGTTCGCGCCGCGCGAGCTGCCCGTCGGGATCGTCACCGCCGCGATCGGTGCCCCGGTGTTCGCGCTGCTCCTGTGGCGCGGGAGGAAGGCCGCATGAGCGAGACGACGCGGACGACGGCGGACGTCGCCCCGGCGCTCGGCGCCGACGACGTGCGGGACCGCCCCGCCGACGGGCCCGGACCCGGGCGGAGCCCGTCCGGCAGGGAGCACGCGGGCGGCCTCGACGCGACGCGCGTGTCGTGGTCGGTCGACGGCCGCCTGATCCTCGACGGCGTCGACTGCACCGCCCCGACGGGCGCGGTGAGCGGGCTGCTCGGGCCCAACGGCTCCGGCAAGTCGACGCTCCTGCGCGTGCTCGCGGGGGTCCGCGCCCCGTCCGCCGGGCCCGACGACGCCGCGCAGGTGCGCTTCGACGGCGCGGACCTGCGCACAATGCCGCGGCGGCGGCGCGCGCGCGTCCTCGCGCTCGTCGAGCAGGACGCGACGACCGACCTCCCGCTCTCCGTGCTCGACGCCGTCCTGCTGGGCCGCATCCCCCACCGCTCGCTCCTCGCGGGCGACTCCGCGCACGACCGAGAGGTCGCGACCGCGGCGCTCGCCCGCGCGGGGATGGCCGCGTTCGCCGAGCGGGAGGTCGCGACGCTCTCCGGCGGCGAGCGCCAGCGCGTGCACCTGGCGCGCGCGCTCGCCCAGGAGCCCGCGCTGCTCCTGCTGGACGAGCCGACCAACCACCTCGACATCGCCGCGCAGCTCGACACCATGCGCGTCCTGCGCGACCTCGCCGACGAGGGCGTGAGCGTCCTCGCCGCGCTCCACGACCTCAACCTCGCGGCGCAGACGTGCGATCACGTCGTCGTCCTGGCGGACGGGCGGGTCGTCGCCGCGGGCGACGTGCGCGAGGTCCTGGTCCCCGAGGTGCTCGACCCGGTCTACGACGTGCGGTCCGAGGTGCTCACGCACCCGCGCACGGGCCGGCCGGTGCTGACGTTCGCGCCGCAGGACTGAGCGCGTACCCTCTGCGGGTGCGCCTCTCCCCGGTCCCCCGCGCCTCGCGGACGCTCGTCGCGGCCGCGCTCGTCGCGACGTGCGTCGTGTCGGTCGCCGGCTGCGCGGTGCTCGACGGGCGCTCCCCGTTCGACACCTCGAACGTCTCGTACGCGGACGTGGAGAAGGCCCTGCCCGCGGTCCAGGACGCGCTGGACGAGGCCGACCTCCCCGTCGAGGTGAGCCTGTACACCGGTGCGATGAACTGCGAGGGCGCGTGCGACCTGGGCGTCGGGGTGAGCCTGGTCGCGGCCGACGACGCGCGGCGTCCCGCGCTGGACCCGGACGTGCTCGCCGCCGTGCTGGTGGTCGTGCTACCCGAGGTGTCGGGCATGCCGCTCTACGTCCGGGGCGACCCCGCGGACGACGTCGGCCTCGACCTCGAACCCGCGACGCGGGCCCTCGGGCTGGACGAGTCGCCCTTCATGCTCTCGGTCGGCGAGCTGCGCATCCCGAAGGACGAGCTCGGCACGGCCCTCGACCAGGCCACCGCCCGCCTCGACCGCTGAACGGTGCTCGCTCAGTAGCCGCGGAGGCGCTCGAGCCGGACGCGCACGGTGACGGAATAGTCCTCGTGGAAGCCGTCGGGGGTCATCCCCAGGCCGCGGATCCCCTCGTCGTACTTCGCGTCGTACGCGGCGCGCTCCTGGGGCGAGAGGCCGCCGTCGTCCCTCGCGGCCGTGCCCGTGAGGACGACGACGTCGTCCCCGGACCGGGTGCTGTTGAGGTGCACCGCGACGTGGTCGTTCCCCCGGACGTTGCGCAGCTTGGCGGTGCGCGGCTGGGACTTGACCACGACCTCGTGCGCGCCGTCCCAGCTGAACCAGACCGGCGTCGGCTGCGGTGCGCCGTCCGGGTCCACGGTCACGAGCCAGAGCACCTGCTCGTCGCCGAGGCGGGCGGCGGCCCGCGCACCCAGGTCGGTCGAGGTGTCGATCGCGGCCACGGTCACGCCTCCGTCGTGGTCGGGCGAGCTGCGAGGCGCGGCAGCTCGATCGCCGGGCAGCGGTCCATGACCATGTCGAGGCCGGCGTCGCGGACGCGGTCGGCGGCGTCCTCGTCGATCACGTCGAGCTGGAACCAGACGGCCTTCGCGCCGATCGCGACGGCCTGGTCGGCGACCGCGCCCGCGAGCTCGGAGCGCACGAACACGTCGACGACGTCGACGGGGAACGGGATGTCCGCAAGCATCGCGTAGCCCTGCTCGCCGTGCACGGTCTCCGCGGCCGGGTGCACGGGGACGATGCGCTTGCCGTGCTGCTGCAGCACGCGCGCCACCCCGTACGCGGCGCGCGACGCGTTGTTCGACAGGCCGACGACGGCCCAGGTCTGCGTGTCCTCCAGGACGCGGCGGACGGTCTCCTGCTCGTGGGCCGGCTCGGCGGCTGCGACGTCGCTCATGTCGTGCGCAACCCGGGCCCGGGGGGGGGGGGGGTGCGGGCGCGGCTGTCTGTGCGCGTCGAGGTGCCGCGCCGGATCGAGGCGGAGCCGCTCACGCACGTCGGCCCGTACCCCGTCGTCTCGGTCTCCCA
>NZ_JBHXIC010000051.1:0-14774 GCF_042723955.1 Cellulosimicrobium cellulans
AGAACACTGGGTCGATAGGCCGGACGTGGAAGCGGGGACGAAAGACCCGTGCAGCTGACCGGTACTAATCAGCCGACAACTTCAACACCAAACACATCATGCTACGCGTCCACTGTGCGGTTCCCGAACCACCAACACCACACCCCCCCACCCGGGGTGCCCAGTGTTGAGAAGGTTCACAGAGTTACGGCGGTCACAGCGAAGGGGAAACGCCCGGTCCCATACCGAACCCGGAAGCTAAGCCCTTCAGCGCCGATGGTACTGCCCTGGAGACGGGGTGGGAGAGTAGGACGCCGCCGGACAACCCTTCACCGAAGGCCCACCCCACACGGGGTGGGCCTTCGGCATTTCTGCATACCCTCATGTCCGCGAGGCCCTGACACCCCGCAGGCTTGCGCGGAGACGCTCCTCCGGGATCGGTCAAGCCCAGCCGTAGGCCGCCGACCAGCGCACGATCTCCGCGAAGAACCGCGCGCGCGGCTCGGGAGCCGAGAGCGAGAGGTCGTGCATCCCGCCGGGGATCCTGACGATGGTGACGACCCGCCCGAGGTGCGCGGCGCGGCGCGCCAGCGGCTCGACGTCGAGCACGATGTCGGCGGAACGCATGTCCTCGGACCAGCGGGTGCTGAACAGCGACTTCTCGGCGAGGAGCACGATCACGGGGCAGTCGATGGCGAGTCCAGCTGCGACGCGGGCGTGACCGGAGATGACCGCACGCAGCCAGCCAGCACGGACGGGGAACGACGGGACGGGCCGCCAGGCGTCGTCGATCACCCAGGCGCCGTCGTCGCGGTCGCGCAGCGTCCGGGCGTAGTATCCGGGGTCGACGTTCGGTAGCGGGGTGCGCGGTTGGAAGCGCGCGAGCTGCCGGATCGCTGGGCCCGAGACGGTCCGGGCGACCGACGATCCCTGGAGCTCGAGCCACGGGCTGTTGAGCACGAGCCCCCGGACGGCGCCCGGGTGCCGGTGCGCCCAGAGCGCGGCGACGAGCCCTCCGGTGGAGTGACCCATGAGCATGATGGCGACGTGCGCGCCAAGGTCCGCCCGGACGACGTCGAGCGCGGCGGCGATGTCGGCGTCGTACTCGGTGAGGTGGTCGGCGTACCCGGGCGTCTGGTGCGGGCGCAGGCTGCGTCCGTACTTGCGGAGGTCGACGGCGTAGAACGCGGCACCGAGCGCGCGCCAGGTCTCGGCGAGCTCGGTCTGGAAGAAGTAGTCGCTCCAGCCGTGGACGTACAGCACCGCGCGCGCCGGCCGGATCGGCTCGTTGGTCGCCGGCAGGTGGCGGACCACGGTCACGACGACCTCGCCCTCGTCGTCGGGCTCCAGCTCGACCGTGCACTGCTCGTACCCGGCGCCGAGGACGTCCGGACCCCAGCCCGACGACGTCACGGCGTGAGCACCACCTTGCCGAACTGCTCTCCGGCAGCGAGTCGCGCGAGACCGTCGCGAGCCTGCGCCAGAGGCAGCACCTGGTCGACGACGGGCCGCACCTCGCTCCGCGCGAGGAACCGCAGCAACGCCGCGAGGTCGTCGCGCGTCCCCATCGTCACGCCCTGGATGCGGATCTCGTGGAAGAAGACGCGCGTCAGCTCGGCGGGCGACGCGTCGCCGCTCGTGGCTCCCGCGACCACGACGGTCCCGCCCGGGCGCACGGAGCGGAGCGAGTGGCGCCACGTGGCCTGGCCGACGGTCTCCACGACGACGTCGACCGGCGCGGGAAGACGCGCACCGTGCTCGAACGTCGCGGCCGCCCCGAGCCGCGCGGCCCCGGCGCGCTTGGCGGCCGAGCGGGAGGTGACCCACACCTCGAGCCCGGCGGCCGCGCCGAGGGCGACGGCCGCCGTCGCGACGCCGCCCCCCGCGCCCTGGACGAGCACGCGGTCGCCGGGCGCGGCACCGCCCGCGGTGAAGAGCATGCGGTACGCCGTCAGCCAGGCGGTGGGCACGCAGGCGGCCTCGACGAACGTCAGCTCCGGGGGCTTGGGGACGAGGTTGTGCGTCGGGACGGCGACGCGCTCGGCGAGCGTGCCGGGGTAGCGCTCGGAGAGGAGCGACCGACGCTCCGTGGGCCCGACCCCGTGCCCGTCCGCCCCGATCACCGCGTGCACGACGACCTCGCTGCCGTCAGGGGCGATGCCCGCGGCGTCGGTCCCGAGGATCATGGGGAGCCGGTCCGCGGGCAGCCCGACCCCTCGCAGCGACCACAGGTCGTGGTGGTTGAGCGATGCGGCGCGCACGTCGACGGTGGTCCAGTGCTCGCGCGGCTCCGGTTCGGGACGTTCCCCGACGACCAGCCCGGCCAGGGGGTCGTCGGGGTCGAGGTGGTCGGCGTAGGCGGCGAGCATGCCCCCAACCTACGGTCCGGTCCGCGCCGCAACCACGGGAGAGTGCGTGCCGCGCGTCACCTCACCGGCGGGACGGTCAGAGCAGCGGGAGCATGCGGCCGAGGTCGGGGACCGCCTCGGAGGTGTGCACGGGCTCGAGGGCCCGCGCGAGCTCGTCGACGTCGTAGGGGACGCGGCCGCACGCGAGGCGCAGCCACAGGCGGGGGTCGCGCACCTCGAGCGCCCAGCCGCCGCGCGTGACGATGACGTGCAGCAGCTCGGCCGCGACGGCGTCGAGCGCGGCGCGGTCCACCGGGTCGGTGACCACGCCCGGGAAGGTGCGCGCGAGGTCGTCGGCGTGGACGACGAGCTCCAGGACCCGCGAGCGCACCATGTCGTGGAGGGTGATGGGGCCGCGCCGCGCCTGCACGACGTGCTGGTCGCCGAGCTCGTCGAGCCGGGAGAAGCCGGCGGCGGCGAGGGCCTGGACGCGCCCGAGGCGGTCGTCGGCGATCTCCGCGTCGAGGGCGCGTGTCGCGTGCTCGATCTCCTCCGCTCGCTCCGGGTACGTGCCGAGGTACTCCGCGAGCGTGAGGGGAACGGTGCCGGCGGGCACGGGCCCGCACAGCGCCAGGGTCTCCATGACGCGACCGAGGTGCGTGACCAGCTCGCCGACGGTCCAGCCGTCGAGCACGCTCGCACGACCGGCGTCGCGGTCCAGCTCGCCCCCGAGGTCCCGCAGCCAGCGGTCGAGCCGGTCCCACTGGGTGCGCAGGTGCTGAGCCGCCTCGGTCACGTCGCTGTCCATCTCTTCATCGTGCCAGGACGTGGCGGGCACGCCCGTCACGGCACCATCTCGTGGACAGGTCGGTCGAACGGTCAGTCGCGGACGCGCGCCGGCTCGCCGAGGAAGTCCGCGACGATCGGGCCGAGCTGGTCGAACTCGATGAGGAACCCGTCGTGCCCGAAGTCGCTCCTGAGCGTGCGGAGGGGCTCTGCGCCGGGGATCCCGGCCGCGATGCGCGCGCAGTCGCCGGGGAGGAAGAGCCGGTCGGTGTCGACCGCGACGACGAGCGCGTGCGCGGTGATCTGCGCGAGCGCCGCCTCGACGCCGCCGCGGTCGCGGCCGAGGTCGTGCGTGAGCATCGACTCGGTGAGCACGACGTACGAGTTGGCGTCGAACCGCCGCGCGAGCTTGTCGCCGTGATGGTCGAGGTAGGACTGCACGGCGTAGCGCCCGTCGGTGAAGGGGTCCTCGCCGCCCTGCGGCAGGCGGCCGAACCGGTCGTCGAGCTCGCGCGCGGACCGGTAGGTGGCGTGCGCGATCTGCCGCGCGATGCCGAGCCCGACGTGCGGTCCGTCGCCGTCGGTGGCGTCGTAGTAGTCGCCGTCCCGGAAGCGCGGGTCCGCGCGGACCGCGCCGAGCTGCGGGTGCGCCCAGGCGATCTGGTCGCCCGTCGTCTGCGCCGTCGTCGCGATCGCGGCGAGCGAGACGACGTCGATCCCCGCCTCGGGCCCGAGCAGCGCCCACTCGAGCACACGGTGCCCGCCCATCGAGGCGCCGATGACGAACGCCCACGACGAGATGCCGAGCGCCCGCGCGAGCTCGATCTCGACCGCGACCTGGTCGCGCGTCGTGACGCGCGGGAACCGGCTGCCCCAGGGGCGGCCGTCCGGCGCGGTGGACGCCGGGCCGGTGCTGCCCTGGCACCCGCCGAGCACGTTGGGTGCGACGACGAACCAGCGGTCGGTGTCGATCGGCGCGCCCGGCCCCACGAGCGACTCCCACCAGCCCGCGGTGGCGTGCCCCTCCCCGGCGGGACCGCTGACGTGGGAGTCACCGGTGAGGGCGTGCAGCACGAGGACGGCGTTCGACCCGTCCGGTGCGAGCGTGCCCCACGTCTCGTACGCGACGCGGACGTCGGGCAGGCGAGCGCCGGACTCGAGGTCGAACGTGCCGACGTCGGCGAACTGCCGCTGCCCTACCGGGTCCCCGTCCCGCCAGGCGCCGGTCGCCGGGACCGGAGCCTTCACCCGCGCGCGCGACGGCGCGACGCCGCGCCCCGAGTCGTCCGGCCGTCGGCCGCGTCGGGCGTCGGGGGCGGGGGAGAGGAGGTCGTCGTTCACAGGGCTCACCGTCGGCCACTGTACGGCCGGGGCGCGCAGGGCGCCCCGGCTGTCCAGATCCGTCATCGCAGTCCTCGTCGTCGTTCTGGCGGGCGTGCTGGCGCCGCCGCTCAGGCGCCCAGCGACGACTTGGCGGCGGTGAACCCGAGCTCGAGGTCGGCGAGGATGTCGTCGACGTGCTCGATGCCGACGGCCAGACGGACGAGGCCGGGCGTCACGCCGGACTGGGCCTGCTCCTCGGGCGTGAGCTGGCTGTGCGTCGTCGACGCGGGGTGGATGACGAGCGAGCGCACGTCGCCGATGTTGGCGACGTTGGAGTGGAGCTGTAGCGCGGAGACGAACGCCTGCCCCGCCTCGCTGCCGCCGTCGAGCTCGAACGCGAGGACAGCGCCGGCGCCGCGCGGCAGGTACTTCTCCGCGTTCGCGCGCCACGGGCTCGACGCCAGCCCGGCGTAGTGCACGGTGCGGACGTCGTCGCGCGCCTCGAGCCACTCCGCGACCTTCTGCGCGTTGGCGACGTGGCGCTCCACACGCAGGGACAGGGTCTCGATGCCCTGGGCGATGAGGAACGCGTTGAACGGCGAGATCGCCGAGCCCAGGTCGCGCAGGAGCTGGACCCGCGCCTTGAGCACGTAGGCGAGGTTCGCCCCGAGGATGCCGTCCACGCCGAGGTCGCGCGCGTAGACCAGGCCGTTGTACGAGGGGTCGGGCGTGTTGTAGTTCGGGAAGCGCTCGGGGTGCGCCGCGTAGTCGAACGTGCCGCCGTCGACGATCACGCCGCCGATCGCGGAGCCGTGGCCGCCGAGGTACTTCGTCGCGGAGTGCACGACGACGTCCGCCCCGTGCTCGAGCGGGCGCAGCAGGTAGGGGGTCGCGACGGTGTTGTCGACGATCAGCGGCACGCCCACCTCGTGCGCCACGGCGGCGACGGCCTCGATGTCGAGGACGTCGGCCTGCGGGTTGGGGATCGTCTCGCCGAAGAAGAGCTTCGTGTTCGGGCGCACGGCGTCACGCCAGGCCTGCGGGTCGTGCGGGTCGGTGACGAACGTGGTCTCGACGCCGAGCTTGGCGAGCGAGTACTGCAGCAGGTTGTAGGTGCCGCCGTAGAGGCTCGGGGAGGCCACGACGTGGTCGCCCGCCTCGGCGACGTTGAGGATCGCGAACGTCGTCGCGGCCTGCCCGGACGCGAGGAGCAGCGCGCCGACGCCGCCCTCGAGCGACGCGATGCGGTTCTCCACGACCTCCTGCGTCGGGTTGCCGATGCGCGTGTAGATGGGGCCGAGGTCCTTGAGCGCGAAGCGGTCGGCGGCCACGGACGCGTCGGGGAAGACGAACGACGTCGTCTGGTAGATCGGCAGCGCGCGGGCCCCGGTCGTCGGGTCGGCGGTCTGGCCGGCGTGGACCTGGCGCGTCTCGAAGGACCAGGCGGGGGCGTTCTCGGTGCTCATGGTGCTCTCCTGCGGGGTGGTGGGGTGGGACGACGGCGCACGGCGCGCCGGGTGGTCGGGTGCCGTGGGAGACGAGAGGGCGGGATGGCCAGCCGTCGACCGCGGCGAGGGGCGCACACGGGACGGGATGCCTCGGCGAGGGCGTCGTCGACGACGGCTCGCGGGCAGGCGAACGTGCGCTGGGGTCAGCGACACATTCGACGGGACATGCTCGTGAGGCTAGGCGCGTTCCGCCCGCGCCGACAGGGGTGTCTCGCGATGCGAGACCACATCCTGAGAAGGTCGACACCGCTCCGATGGCGCATCGCGGACCTTCTGGGCAGACTCGTGCGGGTGCTGTCAACGGGACACGCCGAGCGACCGGTCGAAGGAGGAGCGATGGACGATGCGACGTCGGCGCACGACGCCCGGCCGGAGCCCTTCGGGGGAGCGCGGCGTCGCCCGGCCACCGCGCCCCGCCGGCTCGTGTCCGCGACCGCCGCGGGCCTGCTCGCGCTCGTGCTCGGCGTCGGGCTCGCGCCCTCCGCGTCGTCCGACCCGCCGTCGGACGACGACGTCCGCGCGGCGCGCGAGGCCGCCGACGGCGCCGCCCGGGACGTCGAGTCCGTCGAGAGCGAGCTCGCGGCGCTGCGGGACCGCCAGTCCGCCGCCGAGGCGGCCGTCGAGACCGCGGCGGAGGAGTACGCCGCCGCCCAGGACGCGCTCGCGACGGCCGACGCGGAGGTCCGCGACGCCCAGGAGGCGCTCGCGACCGCCCGGACAGGAGAGACGGAGTCGCGCGCCGCGGTCGGTGCGCTGTTCCGCGCGTCCCGGCAGGGGTCGACCGACCTCGACGCGTTGCGTGCCGTCCTCGACGCGGACGGGGTGGGCCAGGTCGTCGAGCGGGAGAACGCCGAGCGCGTCGCCGGCCGTACCGCGGGGCGCGCGGTCGACGCGCACGCGACCGCGCGCGCCGTCGCCGACACCGCCCGCGCCCGGGCCGACGCGGCGCTCGCGCACCAGAGCGAGGTCGAGGACCGTGCGCGGGACGCGCTCGCCGCCGCCCAGGTCTCGTCCGACGCGCTCGACGACGCGGTTCAGGAGTCCGCGACCCGGCGTGAGGCGCTCCTCGCCGAGCTCGCCCGTGCGCGGGCCACGAGCGTCGACGTCGAGCGCCAGCGCCAGGACGCCCTCGACGCGCAGGCCGCGAGCGAGCGCGAGGCCGCGGCCCGGACGCGCGTCGAGACCCCGGCGGCAGGGGGGTCGTCGGGCGCGCCCGCGGCGCCCCCGACGAGCAGCCCCGCACCCGCGAACTCGGCGCCCGACCCGGCACCGGCACCCGCGCCGGCCCCGGATCCCGCACCCGCGCCGAACCCCGCACCCGCACCCGCGCCGAACCCGGCACCCGCCCCGACGCCCGACCCTCCGCCGGTCGTCACGCCGCCCCCGGGAACGGGCGTCGGCAGCGCGGCCCAGGGCCGGGCCGCCGTCGCGTGGGCGCGCACGAAGATCGGCGCCCCCTACGTGTTCGGCGGTACCGGACCGGGCTACGACTGCTCGGGCCTCACGTCGCGCGCCTGGGCCGCGGCGGGCGTCGACATCACCCGCACGTCGCGCTCGCAGTACCAGCGCGTGCAGAAGATCTCCTACGACCGGCTCCGGCCGGGCGACCTCGTCTTCTACGCGAACGACACCTCGGACCCGTCGACCATCCGCCACGTCGCGATGTACACCGGGAACGGCAGGATGATCGAGGCCCGCCAGCCCGGCAGCCCCGTGCACGAGGTCGCGATGCGCTGGGTCGACGCGATGCCCTACGCGGGTCGTCCCTGACGGACGGCCGCCCGGGCCCTGTGGTCAGGTGCGGGCGTGCCGGACGCGACGGGGAGGTCGACCCCGACGAGCTCCTCGAGGTGGCGCCAGACGGAGGCGACGTCCTGCGGGGCGGGCGAGGCGGTGAGCGCCCCGGGCTGCACCCGGACGGGCAGGCCGCGCCGGCCGTTCGCCGGAGCGTAGAGCTCGCCGCCGCGTGCGCCCGGGTCGGTGAGCGCCCGCACCGCCGACCATGCCGCGGCGTCCTTGCCCTGAGCCCAGGGCGTGTAGGGGTTGGGCCGCGCGGGGCCGCTCGCCTCGCGGATCCCGGGGCGGTGCGGCGTGCGGGCGTCCACCCCGACGCCCGGCCGGGACACGAGGGTCTCCGTCGGCGCACCCGCCGAGCGCAGCCGCCGGTCGAGCTCGAACGCGAAGACCTCGGTCACGGCCTTCGCCCGGGTGTACGCGACGACGCCGGACCGCGAGGTCGGCAGCGCGTCGACGACGGGTCGCCGGAGCCGGTCGACGAAGCCCGACGACGTGTGGACGACGCGCGTGCGCACGTCGTGGCGTGCTCCGGTGCGGAGGAGGGCGGGCAGGGTGTGCGCCACGAGAGCCGCGTTGGCGACGACGTGCGTGCCCGCGAGCAGCGGGAGGCCGTCCACCGTGCGGTCCCGCGCGCGCATCGCCATCGAGCCGCCGTTGAGCAGGAGGCCGTCGAGCCGGTCGAGCGCGGCCAGCTCCGCTCCGGCGTCACGAACCGAGGCCAGGGACGACAGGTCGACGACGGCTGTGCCCAGCGACGCCGCGGGGACCTGCTCACGGATCGCGGTCGCCGCGATCTCGAGGCGCTCGGGCGACCGGCCGGCCAGCACGACGTGGGCGCCGGCCGCGGCGAGCTGCTCGGCGGCGAAGTAGCCGATGCCCGCCGTCGCACCCGTGACCACCAGGGTGCGCCCGCTCTGGTCGGGCAGGTCGCTCGGGTCCCACGCGGTGAGGGTGTGGTTCTCAATCGGATAGTCCATCCGGTTACGATACCTCATCCGGATGGATCATCCGTTTACGCGATAGGCTGGGACCATGACCCCGCTCCGCGCCGACGCCGTCCGCAGCCGTGAGCGCATCCTCCAGGTCGCGCGCGGTGCCGACCCGAAGGACCTGCGGCTCAACGAGATCGCGCGTGCGGCGGGCGTGGGGGTCGGGACGGTCTACCGCCACTTCGCGACCTCCCACGCGCTCCTCGAGGAGCTCACGCGCGACGCCCTGCACCGGTTGCGCGACCGTACCCGTGCGGCGCTCGACGACCCGGACCCGGGTCAGGCCTTCGAGTCGCTGGTGCGCGACGTGGTGGGCCTGCACGTCGAGGCGGGCGGGCTCCAGGCCGTCCTGCTCGCGACCACGGACGCGAGCCCCGACGTCGCCGCGCTCAAGGCCGAGGTGCTCGGCGAGCTCACCGACGTGCTCGCGCGCGCGCAGCGGGCCGGCGCTGTGCGTCCCGAGCTCTCGCCGGCCCAGGTGGAGCACCTCGTGTGCGGCATCGAGCACGCGGTGCGCCTCGGGTCACCCGAGGACCGGGACGTCGTCGTCGACACCCTGGTCGCGGGCCTGCGGGCGCGGTGAGCCGGGGACCTGGGTCGCGCGCCGTCGCGACCTGAGGGCGACGCGCACCGGGAGGCCGGGTGGTGAGGCTGGTCCCATGACCGACACGACCGACACGACCTCGTCCCGGTTCCGTCCCACCGCGCCCGTCGGGTCCACCCGTTCCACCGGATCCGCCGCGCACCCCGCGACGACAGCGGTCACCGCGTCCGTGACCCTCGTCGCAGGCGTCCTGCGCTGGTCGGGGCCGCCACCGGACGGGTACTCGGCGATCTTCGCGCCGCCCTGGGTGGCACCCGTCGCCGCAGGGCTCGCGCTGCTCGCGGTCGCCACCGCCCGCGGGCACGGTGCCGGGTCCCGCCGGTCGGCCGTCCTCGGTGGGGCCGCCGTCGTCCTGCTCTTCTGGGCGGCCGGAGGTCTCGCGCTCGACGCGTTCCGGGCGTTCTTCGCGGTGACGGGGATCCCGGCCGGCGACTTCTCCGTGGTCGACGTCCCGGGGACGCTGGTGCGGTCGCTCGCCGCGGTGACGGCCGTCGTCACGACGCTGAGCACGTGGTCGGTCGCCACCGCGGGAGCCCGGCCTGTCCGGCGCCGGTGGCCGCGGGTGCTCGGCCTGGCGATGTGCGTGCCCTACCCGGCGCTCAAGGCCTACTGGTGGCTGGGCGGTACGCTCGGACGGCCCGAGCCGCACACGGGGGGAGCGCCGGTGATGGAGGTCGCCTTGTTCGCGACGGCGGCCGTCCTGGTGCTCGCGCTGACGCACCGCCCGGTCCCCGGCAGGGTCGTCCGTGCTGTGCTGAGGGCCGGCGGGTGGGTCGCGGCGTCTGCGGGCCTCACGATGGGGGCGCTCATGGTCTTCGGGACCGCCGCGCAGCTCCTGGGCCTGGACGACGGTCCGGTCGACCTCGGCGCCGGGGCGATCACCGTCATCGTCGCCCTGACCTACGGCACCTGGCTCGTGATCGGCGTGGCGCTGCTCGTCGCGACGCTGGACGCGCGCGACGCCGCCGCGCGCCCCGCCCTCCGCGGCGCAGGAACGGTCGCCGTCCCGTGAGCGTGCGGCCTGCACGCGGGGACGTGCTCGTCGCGACGGCGACGGCGCTCGCCCTGCTGCCCGCGACGTGCGCGGTCGCGCTGGGGTCGCTCCCCGCCGCCCGTGCCTGGGCCCTGGTCGCGCTCGGCGCGCTGGCGCACGCCGCCTTCGTCGCTCGCCGGTCGGCCACGGTGCTCTCGCACGGGCTCGTCGCGCTCGCCGTGGCGGGGATGCTCGCCGTCTCGGGCCTCTACTTCCTGCTGCCGTCGGCGCTCGTGTTCCTGCTCTCCGTCTACGCCTGCACGGCGTGGGGGCCGCGCCCGATCGGGCTGGTGACCGGTGTCGTCGGCACCGCCGCGACCGTGCTCCGGTACCGCGGGGACCCGAGCGTGACGGCGTCGCCGGTCGGTCCGAGCCCCTGGCTGCTGGGCCTGCTCCTCGCTGCGCTCGTCGTGGTCGCCTGGGTCGCCGGCCTGCTCCGGCGGTCGCAGGAGCAGGTGCGGCGCGAGGCGCTGGCCGGGCGCGAGCGCGCGGAGGCCGAGCGCGAGGAGCGGGCCGAGCGGGCCGTGCTCGCCGAGCGCACCAGGATCGCGCGCGAGATGCACGACGTCGTCGCGCACTCCCTCTCGGTCGTCGTCGCCCAGGCGCGGGTGGGCCGCGCCGATCCGGGGCGCGCGGCGCAGGCGCTCGCGGTCGTCGAGGAGACCGGACGTGAGGCGCTGCGAGACATGCGGGGGATCGTGCACGTGCTGCGCGCCGAGCCCGCGGGCACCCCGGTCGGTGCGGCGGGCGCGGCGCCGACGCCGACGCTCCGGGACGTGCCCGACCTCGTCGGCCGCGTCCGCGGGGCGGGTCGAGCCGTGCGCGTCGTCGAGTCGGGTGTCCCCGTGCCGCTCGGTCCGACGGCCGAGCTCGCCGCGTTCCGCACGGTCCAGGAGGCACTGACCAACAGCGCGCGCCATGCGGCGCCCGGCTCGTCGACGGTGGTCACCCTCGCGTGGCACGACGCCGGGCTCCACGTGGAGGTGGCCGACGTCCCGTCGCCCGACGACGCGGGTGCCACCCGACCTGCCCCCGGCACGGACTCCGCTCCGGCGGGCGGCGCTGGCCTGGGGCTCGTGGGGATGCGGGAGCGGATCGAGGCGGCGGGCGGGACGCTCGAGGTCCGCGCGGGCGACGCGTGGACGGTCGCGGCCTCGGTCCCGACCTCGAACCTCGCATCGCCCCGGCGTGCGGACGGCGGCCCGTGATCCGCGTGCTGGTCGTCGACGACCAGCCGCTCGTCCGGGCCGGGGCGGTCGCCGTGCTCGACGCCGCACCGGACCTGACCGTCGTCGGCGAGGCCGCCGACGGTGCACAGGCGCTGAGCGTGCAGCGCGAGCGACGGGCCGACGTCGTCGTCCTGGACGTGCGCATGCCGGTCATGGACGGCATCGAGACGACGATGCGGCTGCTGGACGCGCCGATGCCTCCGTGCCGGGTGCTCGTCCTCACGACGTTCGACCTGGACGAGTACGTCTACGCCGCGCTGCGCGCGGGCGCCGCCGGGTTCCTGCTCAAGGACGCGCCGACCGAGGACCTGCTCGCCGCCGTCCGCACCGTGCACCGGGGAGACGCGGTCATCGCGCCGTCGGCGACGCGGCGGCTCCTCGCCGAGGTGGTCCCCGCGCTCCCCGACGTCGCCGCGCGCGACCGGGCCCTCGCAGGACTCACGGAGCGCGAGCGCGACGTGGTCGCGCTGCTCGCGGACGGGTTGTCGAACGCCGAGATCGGCGCGCGGACGTACCTCTCCGAGGCGACCGTCAAGACCCACGTCGGCCGGGTCCTCAGCAAGCTCGGGCTGCGCGACCGGGTCCAGGTCGTCGTCTGGGCCTACCGGAACGGCCTGGTCCGCCCGTGAAGCACGACGGCGCCGCTCACCCCGTGGGGTGAGCGGCGCCGTCGAGCCAGGCCTGCGCCGCGGTCAGTGACCCGGCGTGTGGTACCCCGAGTCGATGGCGCGCTGGAGCGAGCGCTCGATCTCGGCCTCGGCGTCCGCGCGGCCGACCCAGTGGGCGCCCTCGACGGACTTGCCGGGCTCGAGGTCCTTGTAGACCTCGAAGAAGTGCTGGATCTCGAGGCGGTGGAAGTCGGAGACGTCGTCGATGTCCTGGCGCCACGCGGCGCGCTGGTCGCCCGTCGGGACGCACAGCACCTTGTCGTCACCGCCGGCCTCGTCGCGCATGCGGAACATGCCGAGCGCGCGGCAGCGGATCAGGCACCCGGGGAACGTGGGCTCCTCGAGCAGGACCAGCGCGTCCAGCGGGTCGCCGTCCTCGCCGAGCGTCCCCTCGATGAACCCGTAGTCGTCGGGGTACCGCGTCGAGGTGAAGAGCATGCGGTCGAGGCGGATGCGACCGGTCGCGTGGTCCACCTCGTACTTGTTGCGCTGCCCCTTGGGGATCTCGATCGTGACGTCGAACTCCACTGCTTCCTCCAGTCGTACCGGCACCGCGACGCTCGGGCGGTGGCTGGGTCTGTGGACGACGGACCACGCCGTCGTGCGGGAACTAGTGTGACACGTGGCGTCCGCGCGGAAGGGTTCCCACGGGGCTCCCGACCGGGCGGGCTGAGTGATAATGCGCACGTGCCCGCACCCGACGTCCCGGTGGAGGCACCGGCGCCCGCCGGTGCCGAGCAGGCGCGCGCGGACGGGACCGACCGAGGGAGACGCATGGGCTGGGGGGCGCGCACGGGCGTGGCCGTCGGCGTCGTGCTCGTCCTCGCGGGCGGGTACGCCGTCGCGGACGCGTACGACGCCGCCCCCGGCGTGCTCACGACGGCGGCGCCGTACCCGGAGCCGAACCCCTTCCCCGACGCGCCGGGCGCCGTCGCGGCGCCACCGCTCGAGGTCGGGCTGCCGCCGCTCGACGCCGCGGCACCGGTCCCGGCGACGGGGAGCGTGCAGGACCTCGTGGACGGCCTCGCGGCCGACACGCGGCTCGGTCCCCGCGTCGGCGCCCTCGTGACCGACGCCGCCACCGGTGACGTGCTCGGGGCGAGCGGCGAAACCGTGGGCCACGTCCCGGCGTCGACGCTCAAGACGCTCACCGCGGCGGCGGCGCTCACGTCGCCCGGGGCGCACGCGACCCTCCCGACCCGCGCCGTCCTCGAGGGCCAGGAGACCGTGTACCTCGTGGGTGGCGGCGACATGATGCTGGCCGCGGGCGCCGGCGACCCGACGGCCGTCAACGGCCGGGCGGGCCTCGGCGACCTCGCCGCGCAGGTCGCGGGCGAGCTCCGGCTCACGGGCCGCACGACGATCTCGCTCCGCCTCGACGACACGCTCTTCACGGGCGCCGCGGTCGCGCCGACTGTCGACCCGGCGAGCGTGCGCAACGGCTACGTCGCGCCCGTCGCCGCGCTCGCGGTCGACATCGCGCGGCTCGAGGACGAGGAGTACGCGCCGCGCGCGGAGGACCCGGCCTTGGCGGCCGCCGACGCGTTCGTCGCCGCGCTCGCCGAGCAGGGGGTCACCGTGGCGGGGGACGTGGTGCGCGCACCCGCGCCCGACGACGGCCGCACGGTCGGCGAGGTGGAGTCCGCGCCGCTGAGCGAGGTCGTCGCGTACCTGCTCCAGCACTCCGACAACACCATCACGGAGGTGGTGGGCCGCGTCGTCGCGATCGACGCGGGGCTGCCCGGCTCCGCGGCCGGCGCGACGCAGGCCGTCCGGTCGGCCGTCGAGGGGCTCGGGGTCGACCTCACGGACGCGGCGCTCGCCGATCTCTCGGGCCTCGGCGACGGCTCGCTCGTCACGCCCGCCCAGCTCGACGAGGTCGTCGGCCTGCTCGCGGACCCGGCGCACCCGCAGCTGCGGCCCGGCGCCGTCGGGCTGCCGGTCGCGGGACTGTCCGGGACGCTCGGCGAGCGCTACCTCGAGAACGCGGGCCGCGGCGTCGTGCGGGCCAAGACGGGCAGCCTGCCGAACGTCACGTCGCTCGCGGGCACGGTCGTCACGGCCGACGACCGCCTCCTCGTGTTCTCCCTCATGGCCGACGCCGTCCCCGACGGGGGCACGTACGGCGCGCGCCTCATCTTCGACGACTTCGTCGCCTCGCTCGCGGAGTGCGGCTGCACCGCCTGACCCGCTCCGGCCTGTCTGGGGCCCGTGTCCCGGCCGAGAGAGGGCCGGGATACGGTGAGACGGTGACACTCGTCGAGCAGGACGGCCGTTCGGGCAGCGACCCGTCACGCGGCGACACGTCGATCGTCGACTGGTCGGCCGCCGCCCAGATCGCGGGTCGGCTCGCGCGGCCGGGCCCGCAGGCGTCGCGCGACGAGCTCGCCGACCTGGTCGACGGGCTGCGCACCGCCGGGGGTGGGCCGGGGGGCCCCCATGAGGGGGTTGAGAGGAAGGATACACCCCCCGGGGGAGCGGCCGCGGGGGCGGCCGGGGGGGGGTTGTAA
>NZ_JBHXIC010000051.1:14784-31602 GCF_042723955.1 Cellulosimicrobium cellulans
GGGCGCGCGCGGGGGGCCCCGCTGGCGTGGCGCGCGGGGGGCGCCGACGTGGGCGCGGGGCCCCCCTCGGCGGGGGCGGCGGGGGTGCCCCACGTGCTCGACGTGACGCGCATGAGTCCCGCCGCGGGCGGTCCGACGACGGGGCAGACGGCTGGGCCGACGACCGGGCTCGGCACCGTGTACGTGGTGGACCGCGCGCGCTGGGCGCGCGCCAACACCGAGATCATGGCGTCGCTCACCGACGGCGTGACGGACGCGCTCGTCGGCGAGCGCGGACGCGTCCCGCAGGCGACGGCGCTCGTCGGGGCCGCCCAGGTGGGGTCGGTGCTCGCGGTCCTCTCCAGCCGGGTCCTCGGCCAGTTCGACCCCTACAGCGGGCTGGGCGGCACCGCGCCCGCGACCGGCACCGCGACCGGCACCGTGCCCGACGGCGGACCGTCGCCCGCGGCCACCGGCTCGCCCGGGCGGCTGGTGCTCGTGGCGCCGAACGTCCTGCAGGTCGAGCGCGCCCTGGACCTCAAGCCCGCCGACTTCCGCCTCTGGGTGTGCCTGCACGAGCAGACCCACGCGCTGCAGTTCGCCGCCGCGCCGTGGCTGGCCGACCACCTGCGCGCGCGGGCGAGCGCGCTCCTCACCGAGCTCTCCGCGTCGTCGCGCCGGCTCGCCGAGGCGCGCCTGCGCGAGAAGCTCGCCACCGTGGGTCGCGCCGTCCTCCACGCCGTGCGCGGCGAGGACGGGACCCTCGTCGACGGCCTCCTCACACCCGAGGAGCAGGACCGCCTCGCCGACGTCACGGCCGTCATGGCCCTGCTGGAGGGCCACGCCGACGTGGCGATGGACGCCGTCGGGCCGCGCACCGTGCGCACGGTGCGGAGCATCCGGCGCAAGTTCGAGGCCCGGCGCGACGGCGAGGGGCGCTCCGGGTTCGACGTCGTGCTCCGGCGCGTGCTCGGCATGGACGCCAAGATCGCCCAGTACCGCGACGGCGCAGCGTTCGTGCGCGCGGTCGAGAAGGAGGTCGGGCGCGACGGGTTCAACGCCGTGTGGGCGTCGCCCGAGAACCTGCCGACCGCCCGCGAGATCGCCGACGCGCGCGCCTGGGTGCGCCGCGTCCACGGCTGAGCCGGTGGGCGGGCCGGCACCCGTCGTCGCCGCCGCGCGCCGGGCCGTGCGCGGCGCGCTCGGGGACCTGGACCCCGGGTCGCTCGTGCTCGTCGCGTGCTCGGGCGGTGCGGACTCGACGGCGCTCGCGGCCGCCACGGCGTTCGTCGCGCCCCGGCTCGGGCTGCGCGCGGGCGCCGTCGTCGTGGACCACGGGCTCCAGGAGGGCAGCGCCGGTGTCGCGGCGGACGCCGCGGAGCGCTGCCGGGGCCTCGGGCTCGACCCGGTGGAGGTGCGCCGCGTCGTCGTACCGGCGTCGGGCGACGGTCCGGAGGCAGCCGCGCGCGTGGCCCGGTACGCCGCGCTCGACGCGGCGACCGCCCGGCACGGCGCGGCCGCGGTGCTCCTGGGTCACACGCTCGACGACCAGGCGGAGACGGTGCTGCTCGGGCTCGCCCGCGGTGCGGGTGCCCGCTCGCTCGCCGGCATGGCGCCCCGACGCGGCGTCCACCGGCGCCCGCTCCTCGCGCTGCGACGCGCGGAGACCGAGGCGGTCTGCCGCACGCTCGGGCTCGCGTGGTGGGACGACCCCACGAACGGCGTGCCGGCGCCGGGCGACGACGCGGCGCAGCCGGGCACGACGGCGCCGCCCCTGCGCTCGCAGGTGCGCGCGCGCGTCGTGCCCGCGCTCGTCGACGTGCTCGGGCCCGGGGCGGTGCCGGCGCTCGCGCGGACGGCGAGTCTCCTGCGCGACGACGCCGACCTGCTCGACGCGCTCGCCGCGGACCTCCTCCTGACCGCCCTCGTGGCGACCCCGGTCGACGGTGAGGTCGGCCCGGTCGGCGAGCCTGCGGCGGCGGTCGCCGCGAGCGTGGTGCTGGACGCCGAGGTGCTCGCCACCGCGCACCCAGCCCTGCGCCGTCGGGCGTTGCGGACGGCGGCGTTGCGCGCGGGCTGCCCCGCGAGCGACCTCTTCGCCGTGCACGTCGACGCGCTCGACGCGCTCGTCACGGCGTGGCGGGGTCAGGGCCCGGTGCACCTGCCGGGCGACCTGAGGGCCGCGCGCGCGTGTGGCAGGCTTTCCCTGGGCCCGGAGACGACGCCCCGGCGCAGCATCCCCCCGCGAGCCCTCACCACCCTCAGCACCCCCACCACCCCCACACCTCAGGAGTGACCCCCGTGGAAGCATCGGACGTCGCAGGCGACCTCGAGAACATCCTGCTCACCGAGGAGCAGCTCGGTGCGCGGCTCGACGAGATCGCGGCGCAGATCGACCGCGACTACGCGGGCAAGGACCTCCTGCTCGTCGGCGTCCTCAAGGGTGCCGTCATGGTCATGGCGGACCTCGCGCGCCGCCTGCACAGCCACGTCGAGATGGACTGGATGGCGGTCTCGTCGTACGGGTCGGGCACCAAGTCCTCGGGCGTCGTGCGGATCCTCAAGGACCTCGACGCCGACCTCACGGGCCGCAACGTGCTCATCGTGGAGGACATCATCGACTCGGGCCTCACGCTCTCCTGGCTCCTGTCGAACCTGCGCTCGCGCGGTCCGGCGTCGGTCGAGATCGCGGCGATGCTGCGCAAGCCCGACGCCGCGAAGACGGACGTCGACGTCCGGTACGTCGGGTTCGACATCCCGAACGAGTTCGTCGTGGGCTACGGCCTCGACTACGCGGAGAAGTACCGCAACCTGCCGTTCGTCGGGACGCTCGCGCCCCACGTGTACTCGAGCTGAACGGGAGGCGGGGACGCCCGTCGCCGCGATGGTGCGACGGCGTCCCGCGTCCGGGCGCCGTGGCGCCCGCGCCCAGGGGACGTGGGCCACGCCCTGGGCGAACAGAGGCGTGATCCCCAGCAGGCGTCAAGGTCCAGAGTGTAGTTTCGAGCCCGAACACTTGCGCGAGCGGAGGGATCCGGGGCGCACGCCCCGTCGCCGATGAACATCAAGAAGATTCTCAGTGGGCCGATCGTCTGGATCGTCCTGGGCCTCGTGATCCTGTGGATCGCGTTCGCGACGCTGTCGCGCCCGACCGTCCAGCGCATCGACACGTCCCAGGGCCTCGAGCTGCTCTCGGGCGACACGGTCGAGCAGGCCCTCATCGTGGACGGCGACCAGCGCGTACGCCTCACGCTGTCCAAGGACTACGTGGTCGACGAGGGCACGGACACCGAGGAGAACAAGGGCAAGAACGTCGAGTTCTACTACGTCCAGCCCCAGGGCGAGGCCGTGGTCGACGCGGTCGTCCAGGCGGAGCCGAAGGACGGGTACAACTCCGAGGTCGCGCAGCCGTCGTTCTGGTCCTCGCTGCTCGGCCTGCTCATCCCGTTCCTCATCATCGGCGTGCTGTTCTGGTTCCTGCTCTCGCGCATGCAGGGCGGCGGCTCGCGCGTCATGGGCTTCGGCAAGTCGCGCGCCAAGCTCGTCTCCAAGGACACCCCGCAGGTGACGTTCGCGGACGTCGCGGGCGCCGACGAGGCCGTCGAGGAGCTCCACGAGATCAAGGAGTTCCTCGCGGAGCCCGACAAGTTCCAGGCGGTCGGGGCCAAGATCCCCAAGGGCGTGCTGCTCTACGGCCCGCCCGGGACCGGCAAGACGCTGCTCGCGCGCGCCGTGGCCGGCGAGGCCGGCGTGCCCTTCTACTCGATCTCCGGCTCGGACTTCGTCGAGATGTTCGTCGGCGTCGGCGCGAGCCGCGTCCGCGACCTGTTCACCCAGGCCAAGGAGAACTCGCCCGCGATCATCTTCGTCGACGAGATCGACGCCGTCGGCCGTCACCGCGGCGCCGGCATGGGCGGCGGGCACGACGAGCGCGAGCAGACGCTCAACCAGCTCCTCGTCGAGATGGACGGCTTCGACGTCAAGACGAACGTCATCCTCATCGCGGCGACGAACCGCCCCGACATCCTCGACCCGGCGCTCCTGCGCCCGGGCCGCTTCGACCGCCAGGTCGCCGTCGAGGCGCCCGACCTCAAGGGCCGCGAGGCGATCCTGCGCGTGCACGCGCAGGGCAAGCCGATCGTCCCCGAGATCGACCTCGCCGCCGTCGCGCGCCGCACGCCGGGCTTCACCGGCGCCGACCTCGCGAACGTGCTCAACGAGGCCGCGCTCCTCACGGCCCGCAGCGGTGCGCAGCTCATCGACGACCGTGCGCTCGACGAGGCGATCGACCGCGTCGTGGCCGGCCCGCAGAAGCGCACGCGCGTCATGAACGTCAAGGAGCAGAAGATCACGGCGTACCACGAGGGTGGGCACGCCCTCGTCGCCGCGGCGATGCGCTACACGGACCCCGTCACCAAGGTGACGATCCTGCCGCGCGGCCGCGCGCTCGGGTACACGATGGTCATGCCGACCGAGGACAAGTACTCGACGACGCGCAACGAGCTGCTCGACCAGCTGGCCTACGCGATGGGCGGGCGTGTCGCCGAGGAGCTCGTCTTCCACGACCCGACGACGGGCGCCTCGAACGACATCGAGAAGGCCACGGCGATCGCCAAGAAGATGGTCACCGAGTACGGCATGAGCGAGCGTGTCGGCGCGATCAAGCTGGGCACCGGCTCGGGCGAGCCGTTCATGGGTCGCGACATGGGTCACACGCGCGACTACTCCGAGTCCGTCGCGGGCACCGTCGACCACGAGGTGCGCAAGCTCGTCGAGGCCGCGCACGACGAGGCGTGGGAGGTGCTCACGCAGTACCGCGACGTGCTCGACGCGCTCGTGCTCGAGCTCCTCGAGAAGGAGACGCTGAACCAGGCGGAGCTCGCGCGGGTCTTCGAGCCGGTCGTCAAGCGCGATGCGCGCGACGTGTGGCTCTCGAGCGAGCAGCGCTCCGTGTCGCAGCGCGGCCCGGTGCTGACCGACGCCGAGAAGGCGGCGCAGAACGGCGCCCCGGTGATCCCGCAGGACGAGGCCGCGGCCGCGAACGACGAGCTGCCGCCCGAGCGCATCGGCGAGGTCCCCGCGGACAGCCCGCTCGACCGGGCGCTCGGCCGCGACGGCACGGTCGACGCGACGGACGTGCGCGAGCCGGGGCAGGACTGATGGGCGAGGCTCCGGGCGTGGGCGCCGCACCGACCGCCATCACGCGGGCCGGTGCGGCCGAGGACCTGCGCGCCCCGGAGGACGTGCCGCCCTACGACCAGGAGCGCGCCGAGGCCGCCGTCCGCGAGCTCCTGCTCGCGGTGGGGGAGGACCCGGACCGCGAGGGCCTGCGGGACACGCCAGCCCGCGTGGCGCGCGCGTACCGCGAGATCTTCGCGGGACTGCGCCAGGATGCCGCGGACGTCCTCACGACGACCTTCGACCTCGGCCACGAGGAGATGGTGCTCGTCAAGGACATCGAGGTGTACTCGACGTGCGAGCACCACCTCGTGCCGTTCCACGGCGTCGCGCACATCGGCTACATCCCCAACGTCGACGGCCGCATCACCGGCCTGTCGAAGCTCGCGCGCCTCGTCGAGGTCTACGCGCGCCGCCCGCAGGTGCAGGAGCGGCTCACGTCGCAGATCGCGGACGCGCTCGTGGAGCACCTGCAGCCGCGCGGCGCGATCGTCGTGGTCGAGTGCGAGCACCTGTGCATGTCGATGCGTGGCGTGCGCAAGCCGGGGTCGCGCACGGTGACGTCGGCGGTGCGTGGCCAGATGCGCGACGGCGCGACGCGGGCCGAGGCGATGAGCCTCATCCTGGGGCGCTAGTCCCGTGGACCGCTTCGTGGTCGCCGGGCTCGAGGACCTGGCCGACGTCGGCCGGACGCTCGTCATGGGCGTCGTCAACGTCACGCCGGACTCGTTCTCCGACGGCGGCGAGTGGTACGAGCCCGACGCCGCGATCGCGCACGGGCGTGAGCTGCGGGGCGAGGGCGCGGACATCCTCGACGTGGGCGGCGAGTCGACCCGCCCCGGCGCGGGCCGCGTCCCCGTCGAGGCCGAGCTCGCGCGCGTGCTGCCCGTGATCTCCGCGCTCGCCGCGGAGGGCGCGGTCGTCAGCGTCGACACCACGCGCGCCGTCGTCGCCGAGCGCGCGGTCGCGGCGGGGGCGCGGATCGTCAACGACGTCTCCGGCGGGCTCGCCGACCCGGCGATGGCCGACGTGGTCGCGCGCACCGGCGTCGCGTACGTGTGCATGCACTGGCGCGGCCACGCCGACGTCATGGACGACCTCGAGGACTACGACGACGTCGTGACGGACGTGCGCGACGAGCTCGCCGCGCGCGTCGAGACGCTGCTCGCGGCGGGGGTGCGGCGCGACCAGGTCGTCCTCGACCCGGGCCTCGGGTTCTCGAAGGCCGGGTCGTCCAACTGGCCCCTGCTCGCCCGCCTCGGCGAGCTCGAGGAGCTCGGCCTGCCGGTGCTCGTCGGCGCGTCCCGCAAGCGGTTCCTGGGGCATCTCCTCGCGCGGTCCGACGGGCAGCCCGTGCCGCCCCTGCTGCGCGACGACGCGACCGCCGCGATCACGACGCTCGCCGCCGCCGCGGGCGCGTGGTGCGTGCGGGTGCACACCGTCCGGGCGTCGGCCGACGCCGTGCGCGTCGCGGCGGCATGGTCCCGCGCGGCCGAGGCAGGGTCGGGTCCGCGGGACGGGAGCGTGGGCGCGACCGACCGACCGAGGACCGGGAGCGACTCGACGGCGCGGCCCGCGACCTAGCAGGATGGGCGACGGGCCCCGCGGCGCGGTCGGCCCGGCGCAGCACGACACACGCAACGAGACACGGTGCCGAGAGGTCCGTCCGCCCGACCGGCGGGTGGCGACGGAGCACCGGACGGGAGCACGACGTGACCACAGCGTTCGCAGGAGCGGTCCTCGACGCGGACGGACGGCCGTTCGACCGGATCCGGCTCACGGGCCTGAGCGCCACGGGGCACCACGGTGTCTTCGAGCACGAGAAGGTCGAGGGCCAGCTCTTCCGCGCCGACGTCGTGCTCCACCTGGACACGCGCGCCGCGGCGAGCGGGGACGACCTCGACCAGACCGTCAGCTACTCGGGCGTCGCCGAGGACGTCGTGGCCGTCCTCGCGGGCTCGCCCGCCGACCTCGTCGAGACGGTGGCCGAGCGCATCGCGGCGACGATCCTCACCCACGACGAGGTCGTCGCGGTCGACGTCGCGGTGCACAAGCCGCAGGCGCCGATCACGGTCCCGTTCGAGGACGTCGAGGTCGTCATCCGCCGCGACCGCGTCGTCGTCCCGGTCGTCGCGCCGCTGTCGCGCCGGTCCGAGCAGCACGGCTCGTGGGACGCGCAGCCCGTCGCGCCGATCCCCGTGGGCTCGGTCGCGCCCGCCCTCATCCACGGCGTCGGGGACGCACCGGTCGCCGAGGAGCGGGTCGAGCTCGCCCCGGCACCCGACGTCATGCCGCCGAGCATCCCCCCGGGTACGGGCGCGATCCCGGTCGAGCCCCCGTCGCCCGAGTCGGAGCACGAGGTCGCGGGAGACTCCTCGGACCTCGACGACGAGCGCGACGCCACACGCGAGGCCCCGGCGGTGCCCGGGCCGGCCGCACCGGCGCACGAGGAGCCGACGGCCGCCGTGCCCGCCCCCGAGGCGCCGGCCCCGGCGCCGTACGACGCGCTGCTCGAGGCCTCGGCACCCCCGGCGCCGGCCGAGCCCTCCGCGGAGGGCCTGCCGGGGGCGGCCCCCGCTCCGGTGCCGACGCCGGCCGAGCCGCCCGCACCCGAGCAGCCGGGGCCGGTCCCCGCCGCCGGACCCCTCGCGGAGCACGAGCCGGAGCCGGTCCACGACCAGGCACCCGCGGCCTCTGCCGAGCCGCTTCCCGCGCCCTTCGCCGAGCAGGCGTACGAGCCGACGTACCAGCCGACGCACGAGGGACAGGACGACGCGGCGCCCGAGGTGCCCGTCGCCGCCGCCTCGGCCGAGGCGGCAGCGTCCGACGCCGGTGCCCCGGTCTCCTCGTCCGAGGAGCCTGCCGCGCCGGTCGCCGCGGAGGAGGAGATCCCCGCCCCGCCCGTCGAGCACGACCGCATGGACGACGTGCCCGCGGGCTTCGTCGAGGTGGTGCTCGCCCTCGGGGCGAACCTCGGCGACGCCCAGCAGACGCTGCGCGACACGATCACGGACCTCGACCGGATCTCCGGGCTCGAGATCACCGAGGTCTCGCCGCTCGCGCGGACGGCGGCGGTGGGCGGCCCCGACCAGCCCGACTTCCTCAACACGGTCCTGCTCGCCCGCACGCGCCTCTCGGCCCGCGACCTGCTGCACGCCTGCCAGGCCGTCGAGCAGGCGCACGGTCGGGTGCGCGACGAGCGGTGGGGACCGCGCACGCTCGACGTGGACCTCATCGTGTACGGCACGCTCACGGCCGTCGCCGACGACCTCGAGCTGCCGCACCCGCGCGCCCACGAGCGGGCGTTCGTGCTCGAGCCGTGGTCGCAGATCGACCCGGACGCCGTGCTCCCCGGCCTCGGCGGCGGGCCCGTCGCGGCTCTCGCCGCGACCGCGCCCGACCGGGGCGGGATCCGGTGGCTCGCGCTGGACTGGCTGACCGACGCGGCGCCCGAGCCCACGGGGGCCGTCCCGGTCGCGGCCGCGGGTGCCGACGCGCCACCGGCACCGGCTGCACCCGCCGCGGAGGCGGCGCCCGTCCCGGCCGAGCCCGTGGCCGCGGACGACCCGTACCGGCAGCCGTCCGGCGCACCTGGGCCGCACGCGGCACCGTCGACGTCCGGACCGACGCCCGTCGGCGTGGTGTTCGCCCCGGGGACCGGCGCGGCACCGGGTGGTGAGTCGCAGCCTCCCGCGCCGCCGCAGGCTCCCCAGCAGGCCCTTCCGCAGCGTGCCCCGGCGCCGCAGCAGCCGCAGCCCGCTCAGCCCGTGCCGACGCAGGAGCCTCCGGTACCGGGCGCGGTGCTCCCTGTCGCCCCGCCGCAGGCAGCGTTCTCGCCGGCGGCCCCGGCGGCCCCGGCGGCCCCGGCGGAGCCCGCCGTGGCCCGGCCGGTCTTCGCCCCGGTGTCCGACGGCGTGGCGCCGGCGCCCGAGGGGTCGGCCCCGCCGGCCGTCCCGGACGGCTCGTTCGGCGTGCACGACGCGGCGGCGCTGCCGAGCGTCGCGCCCTTCCCCGGACCGTCGAACCGCCCGGCCGACCTGCCGACGCCGGAGCCCTCGGCGCAGGAGCCCGTGCAGCCCACGGAGCACGCCGCCCCGGCGTTCCCGGCGTTCGCGCCCGTCCACCCCGGTGAGCCCGCGCCCGCGGCCGCGCCGCCCATGCACGCCCCGGCCGCCACGCCCGCAGCCGACGACGACGGGATCATCCGCTCGGTGCCGTTCGCGCCGGTGTCGGCCCCGGGCTCCGCCCCGGCGTCGGCGCCCGGACCGCTCGCGGACGCGTCGCTGCACCCGGCGGCCGACCCGTGGCCGCCGTTCGGGCCGGTGGCGGGCGCCGGGCACGACGACCAGCGCTGATGCGGCGCACCTCGGTCCGCACCCTGCTGCTCGTGGCGGTCGCCACGGTGGTCGTGGGCTGGTTCGTCGTGCGACTCCTCCAGGGCCGCGGCACGCACCTGCCGGCGGTGCCGTGGGTCGTCGACGTCGCGGTCGTCGCGCTCGCCGCGGCGGTGTTCTGGGCGGGGTGGACCGTCCGCGCCTACCAGCGGGGCAAGCGACCCTCGCTCGACGCGATCCGCGCGGCCCGCACGTTCGTGCTCGCCAAGGCGGCCGCGCTCACGGGCGCCCTGCTCGCGGGCTGGTACGGCGCGCAGGTGCTCGTGGCCCTGCCCGACCTCTCGATCGAGGCGCAGCGCGACCGCGCGGTGGCGGCGGGGGTCGCGGTCGCGTGCGCGGTGCTGCTGGCCGTCGTCGGGCTCGTGGCCGAGCGGTTCTGCCAGCTCCCGCCCGACGATCGCGGCGAGGGCCGCGAGGGCTCGACGACGCGCGAGGACCCGGAGACGCCGGGCGCGAGCACGCCCGCCTGACGCTCCGCCCCCCGTGGGTCGGCGGTGCACTGCGATCCGGTCGCGCCGGCAGCGCCCTGGCCGGGCGTGACGCGCGACACGCGTCCCCGGGCGCACCGGGACGGGATGGGAGAATCGACGCATGACCGACCCTGCACGGGACCTGGACGCCCGCGGCACCGGCCCCTTCGACCCGCCCGGCATCGAGTGGACGCGCGTGTCGCCCCGGCTCATCACCGCACGCCTGCTGTCGGTAGGCATCACGCTCGCGGTGCCGGCCGTCGCGGCGATCGTGCTGGCGATCCTCTTCCCGCACTGGTGGCAGTGGCTCGTGCTCGGGGTGCTCGTGCTCCTCGGGCTGTGGGCGCTCGTGCTCGTCCCGCGCCAGGTGCGCGCGATCGGGTACGCCGAGCGCGACGACGACCTGCTGATCCGCCACGGCATCATGTTCCGCCAGCTCGTGGTGGTGCCGTACGGCCGCATGCAGTACGTCGACGTGCAGGCCGGGCCGCTCGCGCGCAAGCTCGGCATCGCGCAGGTGCAGCTCCACACGGCGTCGGCGTCCACCGACGCGACGATCGACGGCCTCGAGCCCGCCGAGGCGGAGCGCCTGCGCGACCGACTCGCGTCGCGCGGCGAGGCGAGGCTGGCGGGCCTGTGAGCGAAGCACCGGCCACCGACGACCTCGTGTGGCACCGGGTGCACCCGGTCACCCCGCTCGTGCGTGGCTGGACCGTCATCGCGGTGCTGCTCGTCGTCGTCGGGCAGCAGACGCTCAACGGGCTGCCCGAGGGGGAGAACCTCCTCGAGGGGAACCGCTGGTGGATGATCCTCCTCGGCATCCTCGCGGTGGGGCTCGTGGGGCTGGGGTACTCGGCGCTCGCGTGGCGCATGACGAGCTACGCGGTCGACGACGAGTCGGTGCACCTGCGCACGGGCGTGCTGTTCCGGCAGCAGCGCAAGGCACGGCTGGACCGGCTCCAGGCGGTCGACGTCGTGCAGCCGCTCCTCGCGCGGTTCTTCGGCCTCGCGGAGCTCAAGCTCGAGGTCGCCGGCGGCGCGGACTCGGGCGTGAAGCTCGGCTTCCTCAAGGAGGTCGAGGCCAACCGGCTGCGGAACGACCTCCTCGCGCGCGCCGCCGGCCTGCGGGTCGCGCGCGAGCGTCCGGCCGGCGTCCCGACGGCGGTCGCGGAGGGAGGCACGACGGGCGTCGGTGCCACGTCCCCGGCGGCCGACCCGAGCGCCCCGTCGACGGTGCGGCCGGTCGGCGGAGCGGCCGCGGACGACGAGGTGCTGGTCGCCCCGGAGGCGCCCGAGCAGCCGGTCACCGCGGTCGGTCCGGGGCGGCTCGTCGCCTCGCTCGTGCGGTCGGGCGCGACCGTCGGACTCGTCCTCGGTGTGCTGGGGATCGCCGGGGTCGTCATCGGCACGCGCGAGATCGGGGTGCTGTTCAGCGCGCTGCCCGCGGTCCTCGGCTTCGGCGGCTTCCTCTTCTCGCGGTTCTCGGGCGAGTTCGGGTTCCGGTCGGCCATCTCGCCGGACGGCATCCGGCTGCGGCACGGGCTCCTGGAGACCCGGTCGCAGACCATCCCGCCCGGCCGCGTCCAGGCCGTGCGGCTGCGCCAGGGACCGTTCTGGCGCGGGCCGGACTGGTGGCGGGTCGACGTCAACGTCGCGGGCTACGGCGTGAGCTCCGACGGCTCGGACACGACGAGCGTGCTCCTGCCCGTCGGGACGCGCGACGAGGCGCTCGCCGCGCTGTGGCTCGTGCTGCCCGACCTCGGCACGTCCGACCCGCGTGCGCTCCTCGACGAGGGCCTGTCCGGCCTCGACGCGGGCGAGCACTTCACCGTGACCCCGCGGCGCGCTCGCCTGCTCGACCTCGTGTCGTGGCGGCGCAACGGCTTCACGGTGACCGACCGCGCGCTCGTGCTGCGCGGCGGGCGGGTGTTCCGCAGCCTCGTCGTCGTGCCGCACGAGCGCACGCAGTCGCTCGGGCTCGAGCAGGGCCCGCTGGAGCGCCGGTTCGACGTCGCCACGTTCACGGTGCACTCGACGCCCGGCCCGGTCTCGCCGAAGGTCTGGCACCTCGACGCGGGCGACGCCGCGCGCCTCCTCGACACCCAGGCCGAGCGCGCCCGCCAGGCGCGTGCCCACGCCGGGCCGGAGCTGTGGATGCGGCGCGACGACGTGCCCCTGGTGACCGCCGCTGCCGAGCCCGCCGTCGAGCCCGGTGAGGGACCCGTCGACCGCCGGGCCGAGGACGGGGAGCGGTCGTGAGCGCGGCGGGCGCGCGACCCGGGCGCCTCGGCGTCGGGGTCGTGGGAGCAGGCCGCGTCGGGGCGGTGCTCGGCAGCGCGCTCCGCGCGACCGGCCACGCCGTCGTCGGAGCGAGCGGCGTGTCCGACGCGTCGCGCGAGCGCATCGAGACGCTCCTGCCCGGCGTGCCCGTGCTGGAGGTCCCGCAGGTCGTGGAGCGTGCGGAGCTCGTGCTCCTCGCCGTGCCCGACGACGCGCTGGGCGACCTCGTCCGCGGCCTCGCCGACGTCGGGGCCTGGCAGCCGGGGCAGATCGTCGTGCACACGTCCGGTCGCTACGGGACCGCCGTCCTCGACCCGGCCCGCGCCGCGGGCGCCATCCCGCTCGCGCTGCACCCCGCCATGACGTTCACCGGCACGTCGCTCGACCTCGCGCGGCTCGAGGGCACGACGTTCGCCGTCACGGCCCCGGGACCGGTCCTGCCGATCGGGCAGGCCCTCGTCGTGGAGCTCGGCGGGGAGCCCGTCGTCGTGGCTGAGGAGTCCCGCGGGCTGTACCACGCGGCCCTCGCGCACGGGGCGAACCATCTCGTCGTGCTCGTCGCCCAGGCCGCGCAGGCGCTCGAGGCCGCGGGCGTCGACCAGCCGGGCCGGGCGCTCGCCCCGTTGCTCGCCGCCGCGCTCGACGGCGCGACCCGCGGCGCGGACGCGGGCGCCGAGTCGGGCACGGGGGCGGGGCCGGGCGCGCTCCTCGGCCTCACCGGCCCCGTGGTGCGCGGCGACGTCGGCACGGTGCGCGAGCACCTGGACGCCCTGGACGCGCTCGCGGCGACGAGCGACGCGGCCGACGTGCCGCCGTCGTACCGTGCGCTGGGCCGCGCGGCGACCCACCGGGCGCTCGCGGGCGGGCGCCTCGACGAGCAGACCGCCCGCACCCTCCTCGACGCGCTCGGGGAGGGGACCGGCACCCCGCCCCACGACGCGGCGCACACCCCGCCCCACGACGCGCAGCACGACGACGAAGGAACGGCATGACCACCACCCCCGCCCCGGGCGTCGCCCCGACGCCCCGGCCGGACGCCCCGCGTGTCGTGACGACGCGCGCCGACCTCCGCACCGCGCTCGACGGCTGGGCCGCCGCGCACCCGGGCGCGCGCCGCGCCGTCGTCATGACGATGGGCGCGCTGCACGCCGGGCACCTCGAGCTCGTGCGCCGCGCGCGGGCCGAGGTCGGTCCGGACGGGCAGGTCGTCGTCACGGACTTCGTCAACCCGCTCCAGTTCGGTCCCGGCGAGGACTTCGAGCGCTACCCGCGCGACGTCGCGGCCGACGTCGCGCTGCTCGCCGCGGCGGGCGACGACGTCGCGGTGGACGTCGTGTTCGCGCCGACCGTCGAGGAGCTGTATCCCGACCTCGCGACGGGCGGCCCGATCGCCCGCGTCACCTCGGGCCGGATCGGCACGGTCCTGGAGGGCGCGTCGCGGCCCGGGCACTTCGACGGCGTGCTCACGGTCGTGCTCAAGCTGCTCCACCTCGTGCGGCCCGACGTCGCGGTGTTCGGCGCCAAGGACGCGCAGCAGCTCCTCGCGGTCCGGCGCCTGGTCGCCGACCTCGACCTCGACGTGGAGATCGTCGGGGTCCCCACGGTGCGCGAGGCGGACGGGCTGGCGCGCTCGTCGCGCAACGCCTACCTGTCGCCCGCGGAGCGCGACGAGGCGCTCGCGCTGAGCCGCGCGCTCCGCGCGGGCCAGGACGCCGCGGCCGCGGGCGCCGACGCGCCGGGCGTCCTCGCCGCCGCGCGGGGAATCCTGGACGCCGCCGACGGCGTTGACCTGGATTACGTGGTGCTCGTCGATCCCGCTACCGTGGAGGACCTGGCGCCCGGCGCCGTCGGCCCCGGGCTCCTCCTGGTCGCGGCACGCGTGGGCACCACCCGTCTCATCGACAACGCGGCCGTCGAGATCGCGCCGCCCGCGACCCGGGCCGCCGACCCCGACGGTCGTGCCCCCGCACCTGGAGGTACCGCGTGACCGCGCAGACCCCGTCGAGCCCGCAGCGCCGCCCGGCGTCCCTGCAGCGCCCCATGATGATCGGCAAGATCCACCGCGCGACGGTGACGCAGGCCGACCTGCACTACGTCGGCTCGATCACCGTGGACGCCGACCTGCTCGACGCCGCGGACCTCTACCCGGGCCAGCAGGTCGACGTCGTGGACGTCACCAACGGCGCGCGCCTGACGACCTACGTCATCCCGGGGGAGCGCGGCGCCGGCCAGGTGTGCATCAACGGCGCCGCCGCGCACCTCGTGAAGCCGGGCGACGTCGTCATCCTCATCGCCTACGGCATGCTCGACGACGCCGACGCGCGCACGTACCTGCCGAACGTCGTCTTCGTGGACGAGCAGAACCGGATCGTCGAGCTCTCGGACGAGCCCGGCCTCGTGCCCGCGGGCCACGGCCTCGAGGCGAGCGGCCTGCCGTTCGCCCCGTTCCGCGGCGGTGGCGGTGCGGGTACCGCAGACGGCGGCGCGTCCGTGGTGCGCCCCGCGTGAGCGGGCGCGGCGGGTCCGTGGCTCCCGTGCTCGCCCGGACCCTCGCCGCCCCGGCACCCGGCTGGACGACGACGGCGGACGTCGTCGTCGTCGGGTCGGGCATCGCAGGTCTCACCGCGGCGCTCGAGCTGCGCACGCGCGTGCCGCGCGTCCTGCTCGTCACCAAGGGCGAGCTCTCGTCGGGCTCGACGGTGTGGGCGCAGGGCGGCATCGCGGCGGCGCTCGACCCCGAGGACTCGCCCGAGGCGCACCTCGCGGACACGCTCGTCGCGGGCGTCGGGGTGTGCGACCCGGCCGCGGTCGAGGTGCTCGTCACCGAGGGTCCGGCGCGCGTGCGCGAGCTCGTGGCGCGCGGGGCGAACTTCGACCGGGCCGAGAACGGCGACATCGCGCTGACGCGCGAGGGCGGTCACCACGCGGACCGCATCGCGCACGCGGGCGGCGACGCGACAGGGGCCGAGATCTCGCGCGCGCTCGTCGCGCAGCTCGATGCCGTGCGCAGCGACCCGGGCATCGAGGTCATCGAGAACGCGCTCGTGCTCGACGTCATCACGGGTGAAGGTCCTGACGACGCCCTGCGCGCCTGCGGAGTCACGCTCCACGTGCGCGGCGAGGGCACGCGCGACGGCGTCGGCGCGGTGCTCGCGCGCGCGGTCGTGCTCGCGACCGGGGGAGTGGGGCAGGTGTTCCGCTCCTCGACCAACCCGCCGCAGGCGACGGGCGACGGCATCGCGGCGGCGCTGCGCGCGGGCGCGACCCTCGGCGACCTCGAGTTCGTCCAGTTCCACCCCACCGTCCTCTGGCTGGGGCTCGGCGCGCGGGGTCAGCTCCCGCTCATCTCCGAGGCCGTGCGCGGCGAGGGCGCGATCCTCCTCGACACCGACGGCCACCGGTTCATGCCCGCGCAGCACCCCATGGCCGAGCTCGCGCCGCGCGACGTCGTCGCGCACGCGATCGTGCGGCAGATGGCCGCGACCGGCTCGGACCACGTGCTGCTCGACGCGCGCCACCTCGGCGCCGACTTCCTGCGCTCGCGCTTCCCGACGATCACCGAGCGGCTCGCGGAGAACGGCCTCGACTGGACCGAGGAGCCGGTGCCCGTGGCGCCCGCCCAGCACTACCACTCGGGCGGCGTCGCGACCGACCTGCACGGGCGCTCGACCGTCGACGGGCTCTACGCCATCGGCGAGGTCGCGTGCACCGGGGTCCACGGGGCCAACCGGCTCGCGTCCAACTCGCTGCTCGAGGGCCTCGTGTTCGCGCACCGCGCGGCGCGCCAGATCACCGACCGGGTCGCGGCGGGCGAGCTCGAGCAGGTTCAGCCCGTCGGTCGCCCCGGGCCGTCGGCCCTCGTGGCGGCCGCGGCGCGCTCGCGGATCCAGTCGATCGCCTCGGCGGGCCCCGGCGTCATCCGCGACGGCGACGGCCTCGCCGCCGCCGCGGCACGCCTCGCCGCGGTCCGCACCGATGCGCACGAGGCGAGCGACGTCGTCGCGCAGCCGCAGGCCGCGGAGTGGGAGACCACGAACGTGCACCAGGTCGCGACCGCGCTCACCGCGGCAGCGGCGCTGCGCACGGAGAGCCGCGGCGGCCACTTCCGCACCGACTTCCCGGCCACCGACCCGGCGTGGGAGCGCCGCGTGCTCGTGTCGCTCGACGCGGACGGGACGCTGTCCGTCCGCTGACGGACCGGCTCTCCCGCCGAACCCGGGGTCGTCGTCCGAGAACGGCGCGAACCCGTCGACAACCTGGGCTCGGCGCCGCTCGACGGGACGCGACCACCGCCGTGCCGGGCGCGGAGCCACGGTTCGCGGACGAGCGGATACGGTGGGGGACCGTGAGCAGCCCTGCCGAGCCCGTGCCCGTCCACCCCTCCGACGGCGACACGCCGCCCGTCCCGTCGCGGGGGGGGGGGGGGGGGGCGGCGGGGGGGGGGGGGGGGGGGGCGTCGAGGCGCGGGGGGGGGGTGAGCGCTGGGGTGGGGGGGGCGGGCGCGCGCGCAGAACACC
>NZ_JBHXIC010000052.1:0-19362 GCF_042723955.1 Cellulosimicrobium cellulans
CGCGCGCGCGCGCCCCCCCCGCCCCCCCCGGGGCGGGGGCGCCCCCCGCGCGCCGCGGTGGCCGCCCGCCCCCACGACGCGGGCAGCGTGCTCGCCGAGCGCCGACGGATGCTGCGCGCGCAGCGCGACCAGCTGTGCGGGCTCCTGGGCGCAGCGCTCCCCGACTGGCGCGTGCACGTTCCGGAGGGCGGGCTGTCCCTCTGGGTCGACGTCGGCGCGCCCGTCGCCCAGGCGTTCGCCGCCGCCGCGGCCGCGGAGGGCGTCCTGGTCAACGCCGGCCCGACGTTCACGCCCGACGGCAGCGCCGCGGACCGGCTGCGCCTCACGTTCTCGCGCCCGCCCGAGGAGCTGGAGCGGGCGGTGCCCCGGCTCGCCGCGGCGTGGGCGCGCGTGGCGGGCTGACGTCGCCCTGTCCGTCCGCGGCGACGACCGCGGTCAGCGGGCGCGAAGCTCCACGGGCGCGGTCGCCTGCGCGCCGTCGTGCAGGAGCCGCGCGAACGCGGCGCCCTCGGCCGCGAGGGTGCGCCAGGTCTCGCCGAGCCACTGCTCCGCGTCGTACTGCGTCGTGAAGACGGGGCTCACGGGCGAGGCGAGGACGCTGCCCTCGGCGTCGTCGAGCTCCCAGACCCACTGCGGCCGGATCATCGTGCCTCCCTCGCCTCGGCGCCGCGCACGTGCTCGCCCGGCTCCGGGTGGCGCGCGAGCGACCGGTTGATGCGCGCCGCCCAGAGCGGGCCCTGGTAGAGGAACCCGGTGTACCCCTGGACGAGGTCGGCGCCCGCGTGCAGGTAGTCGCGGGCGTCGTGCGCGGTCGTGATGCCCCCGACGCCGATGATCGCGCGCCGCGCGCCGAGGCGCTCGCGCAGGCGCGCGACGACCGCGAGGCCGCGTGCGCGCACGGGCGGGCCGGACAGCCCGCCGGGACCGCGGTCGTGCCCGATCGTCGTGTTCACGGCGACGACGCCGTCGAGGTCGAGCTCGTCGACGAGGTCGGCTACCGCGTCCACGTCCTCGTCCGCGAGGTCGGGGGCGATCTTGACGAGCAGCGGCACCCGGGCGACGCCCGCGTCCGCGGTCGCGGCATCGGCGGCCTCGCGCACCGCCACGAGGATCGGGCGCAGCGACTCGACCTCCTGGAGGTCGCGCAGGCCCGGGGTGTTGGGCGAGGACACGTTGACGACGAGGTAGTCGGCGTACGGCGCGAGGAGGCCCGCGCTCGTCGCGTAGTCCGCCGCGGCCCCCTCCGCGGGCGTGACCTTCGTCTTGCCGATGTTGGCGCCCACGAGCACGGCGCGCCCCGACCTCGTCGAGCGCAGCGCCTCGAGCCGGCGGGCGGCCGCGGCCGCGCCCTCGTTGTTGAAGCCCATGCGGTTGCGCACGCCCATCACGTCGAGCTCGCGCCACAGGCGCGGCTTCTCGTTGCCCGGCTGCGCGTGCGCGGTGACCGTACCGATCTCGACGAACGCGAACCCGAGCATCGTGAGCCCGCGCACGGCGCGCGCGTCCTTGTCGAACCCGCCCGCGAGGCCGAAGGGCGCGGGGAAGACCTTGCCCAGGACCTCGACGCTGCCCCGGCCCCCCGCCGCGCGGCCCAGGTAGGGCGCGAGCGCCCCCTGCACGACGTCGCGCAGCACCGGCACGCGGCCGACGGCGCCGATGAGGTCGAACGCGACGTGGTGCGCGCGCTCCGGGTCCATGCGCCGGAAGACGGTGTCGAAGAGCAGTCCGTAGAGGCGCGGGCGGCGGCGGGTCATGCGGCGTCCTCCGGGGCGTCGGTGTGGGTGCGGGTGCTGGTGGTGCCCGAAGTGGCGCTCGGTGAGGCGACGGTCGTCGGCGCCGTGCCCGGGCGGGTGTGCCAGAGCCACCACAGGCCGACGAACGGCAGGACGAGCGGCACGTAGCCGTAGCCCTGCCCAAAGCCGGACCAGACGGTCGCGCGGGGGAAGGCCTCGGGGTCGGCGAGCGAGAAGGCGCCGACGGCGAGCACGCCGACGAGCTCCACTCCCACCGCGACCCACGCGACGCGGCGCGCGACGGTTCCGCCTCGCGCGAGCGCGATCGTCGCGACGACGTACACCGCCGCCGCGAGCGCCGAGAGCGCGTAGGCGAGGGGTGCCTCGTGCCAGTCGCGCAGGAGCTGCACGGCTGCGCGGGCCGACGCCGCGAGCGCGAAGATCCCGTACACGGCGACGAGGACCCGGCCGAAGCCGGTGTTCGTGCGACGAGTGCGCGTCCCGTCCGGGGCGGCAGGTGCGCTCATGGCGAGGACCTCCAGGTCAGGCGTTCCAGATCTGCCACAGGCGCCACTCGAGGAACGCGACGGTGAGCGCCGCGACCGCGAGCACGACCGAGCTCCAGCGCGAGCGCTCCGCGAAGGCCCACAGCGCGGCGACGGGCAGGATGAAGAGGGTGGTCACGAGGTAGCCCCACAGCAGCACGGGGTCGCTCGGCGCGGTCCCGGTGGCGCCGAGCACGCCCACCACCACCGCCTGCACGAGGATCAGACCCTCGATCACCGCCGCCCCCCAGAGCTGGCGGAGGATCACCGCGCGGTCGCGCGCGACGAACACGAGCGCCCAGCCGGCGAGCGCGACGCACGCCGCGACCACGAGCAGCAGGAGGGGAAGGACCACGCGGCCGAGCGTACCGGGGGCGGCCCGTGGCCACGGAATCGGTCCACAGGTCCCGCGGGCCTCGCGGGGGCAGGAGAGGCGCGCCCGGAGATAGCATCGCGGGGTGGCTGAACTGACCGTCTCCAGCAAGAATCCCGCCGGTGCCAAGGTCGACGCACTCGTCGTCGGCACCCACACGACGTCCGACGGCGTCGCGATCGTCGGGGGCGACCTGCCCCGACCGGTGGTCGCCGCCCTCGAGCACCTCGCACCCGCGCTCGGCATCACGGGCGCCGCCGACGAGGTCCGCAAGGTGCCCGCCGGGCCCGAGCTCAAGGCCGACGTGCTCGTCCTCGTGGGCCTCGGCGCGCGGCGCGCCGACGGTACCTTCAGCGCCGAGGCGCTGCGTCGCGCCGCCGGTGCCGCGCTGCGCGCGCTCGCCGGCACGGCGTCGGTCGCCGTGGCGCTGCCCGTCGAGGACGAGGCCGAGCTCGGCGCCGTCGCGGAGGGCGCGCTGCTCGGCGCCTACGCGTTCGCGCGCTACCGCACGGGCGAGGCGGCGGCCTCGGCCGCGAGCCGCCCGCCGGCGACCGTCGAGATCCTCGCCGGGAGCGCGCGCAGCTCCGCGGCCAAGGCGGCCGTCGAGCGGGCCAAGGTCGTCGCGGCCGCGGTCAACGCGACGCGCGACCTCGTCAACGCCGCACCCAACGACCTCTTCCCGGCCGCGTTCGCCGACGTCGCGAAGCAGGCCGTCAAGGACTCCGGCGCCAAGGGCCTCAAGGTCACGGTGCTCGACGACAAGGCGCTCGCCGCGGGCGGCTACGGCGGTCTGGTCGGCGTGGGCCAGGGCTCGGCGCGCGGACCGCGCCTCGTCAAGGTCGCCTATGCCCCGCCGCGCCCGGCCGCGAAGGTCGCGCTCGTCGGCAAGGGCATCACGTTCGACTCGGGCGGCATCTCGATCAAGCCCGCCAAGGGCATGGAGGCGATGAAGTCCGACATGGCCGGCGCCGCCGCGGTGCTCCAGACGGTCGTCGCCGCGGCGCGCCTCGGGCTGCCCGTGGCCGTGACGGGCTGGCTGTGCCTCGCGGAGAACATGCCGTCCGGCACCGCGCAGCGCCCGTCGGACGTCATCACGATCCGCGGCGGCAAGACCGTCGAGGTGCTCAACACCGACGCCGAGGGCCGCCTGGTCATGGCCGACGGCCTCGTCGCGGCGGTCGAGGAGAAGCCGGACGTCGTGCTCGACGTCGCGACGCTCACCGGCGCGCAGATGGTCGCGCTCGGCAACCGCGTCTCCGCCGTCATGGGAGCCGACGCCGTGCGCGCCGAGGTCGTCGCGGCGGCGGACGCCGCGGGCGAGCAGTTCTGGCCGATGCCGCTCCCCGAGGAGCTCGGCGCGTCGCTCAAGTCGAAGGTCGCGGACCTCGCGAACATCGGCGACCGGTTCGGCGGCATGCTCGTCGCGGGCCTGTTCCTCCAGGAGTTCGTCGGCGAGACGCCGTGGGCCCACCTCGACATCGCCGGCCCGGCGTTCAACGAGGGCTCCGCGCACGGGTACACGCCGGTCGGCGGCACGGGCGTCGCCGTCCGCACGCTGCTCGGTCTGGTCGAGGGCCGCGCACAGCGCTGACCCGGCCTCGCCGAGCAGGTGGTCCTGGTCCGTCCGGTCGCCCGGACGGGCCGGGACCACCTGCTCGACCCGGCGGATCGCCTGGTCGGGCGGTCAGGAGCTCCGGCGGCGCTGGCGCGAGTTCCAGTCCCGCATGCGCTGCGGGTACCCGGTGAAGCGGACGTTGTAGACAGGGACGCCCAGCGAGCCGGCGACGTCGAACGCCGTCTTCTCGTCAGGGACGCGGCGCCGCGTCCACTCCCCCGTCGTCGCGATGAGCAGGAGCGTGGCCCCGGTGTCCTGCGTGGGCGGCTCGACGTACGCCTCGACCCCGACGCGCGTGCGCACGAAGTCCTGGAGGTGGGCGAGCGTCGCGCGGCGGGCGTCCGAGGGCGCGGCGGAGCCGCCGGTCGCGGACGGGGTCGTCGCGGGGCGGCGCGAGAACAGGCTGGACAGCTTGGGCAGCCGGGGCACAGCGGCAGGGTACAGCGTGACCCTGGTCATACGGTGGGCGGCGCTGTCTCCAGCGTCACAGCCGCGAGGCCCTGGTTTCGATTGGGGAGCCCGTGCCCGAGGTGCCAAGATGGCTCCCGGAGAACGTTCACGCACCGTGGGCCAGCGGTTCCCGTCCGGCCCGTCGACGTGCCGTGCGCGTCCGCCCTCGCTCTCCCCTCGCTGAAGGAGTCGCACGTGGCCGAACCCGGCACACCATTCGACGTCGTCGTCCTGGGCGGAGGCAGCGCCGGCTACGCCACCGCGCTGCGCGCCGCCCAGCTCGGCCTCTCCGTCGCGCTCGTCGAGTCGGGCAAGCTCGGGGGTACGTGCCTGCACAACGGGTGCATCCCCACCAAGGCCCTGCTCCACGCGGCGGAGCTTGCCGACGGCGCCCGCGAGGGCGCGAAGTTCGGCGTCCGCAGCACGTTCGACGGCATCGACATGGCGGGCGTCAACAGCTACAAGGACGGCGTCGTCGCCGGTCTCTACAAGGGCCTCCAGGGGCTCGTCTCCTCGCGCGGCATCACGTTCGTCGAGGGGCACGGCCGGCTCGTGTCGCAGGACACCGTCGAGGTCGACGGCACCCGCTACACCGGCCGCCACGTCGTGCTCGCGACCGGCTCGTACTCGCGCTCGCTCCCGGGCCTCGAGATCGCCGGCCGCGTCATCACGTCCGACCAGGCGCTGGGGCTCGACCGCGTGCCCACCTCGGTCGTCGTGCTCGGCGGCGGCGTCATCGGCGTCGAGTTCGCGAGCGTGTGGAAGTCGTTCGGCGCCGACGTCCAGATCGTCGAGGCGCTGCCCCACCTCGTGCCCAACGAGGACGAGGCGCTCTCCAAGTCGCTCGAGCGCGCCTTCCGCAAGCGCGGCATCAAGTTCTCTCTCGGTGACCGGTTCGCGGGCGTCAAGGAGACCGACTCGGGGGTCACCGTCACGCTCGAGTCCGGCAAGACCTTCGAGGCCGAGCTGCTGCTGGTCGCCGTGGGGCGCGGACCGCGCACCGCGGACCTCGGGTTCGAGGCCCAGGGCATCACGCTCGACCGCGGGTTCGTGATCGTCGACGAGCGTCTGCACACGGGCGTCGGGAACATCTGGGCCGCTGGCGACATCGTGCCCGGCCTCCAGCTCGCGCACCGCGGGTTCGCGCAGGGCATCTTCCTCGCGGAGCAGATCGCCGGGCTCGACCCGACGCCGATCGTCGAGTCGTCCATCCCGCGCGTGACCTACTGCGAGCCGGAGATCGCGTCCGTCGGCGTCACCGAGGCCGACGCGATCGAGACGTGGGGCGCCGACCAGGTCGAGTCCCTCGAGTACAACCTCGCCGGCAACGGCAAGAGCAAGATCCTCGCGACCAGCGGCTTCGTCAAGCTCGTGCGCCGCAAGGACGGGCCCGTCGTCGGCGTGCACATGATCGGCGCGCGCGTCGGCGAGCTCGTGGGCGAGGGGCAGCTCATCGTGGGCTGGGAGGCGTACCCCGAGGACGTCGCCGCCCTGGTCCACGCCCACCCCACCCAGAACGAGGCACTCGGAGAGGCGCACCTGGCTCTGGCCGGCAAGCCTCTGCACGCCCACAACTGACCCCAACGATCGAAGGAGACCAGGCAGGTCATGTCTGAGAACGTGCAGATGCCGGCCCTCGGCGAGTCCGTCACCGAAGGCACCGTGACCCGGTGGCTCAAGTCGGTCGGCGACACCGTCGAGGTCGACGAGCCGCTGCTCGAGGTCTCGACCGACAAGGTCGACACCGAGGTCCCCTCCCCCGTGGCGGGCACCGTCCAGCAGATCCTCGTCCAGGAGGACGAGACGGTCGAGGTCGGCACCGTGCTCGCGATCGTCGGTTCGGGCGCTGCCCCGGCTGCGGCCCCCGCGGCCCCGGCCGAGCAGCCCGCCCAGGAGGCCCCGCAGCAGGAGTCCGCTCCCGCCGAGGCGCCGACCGAGGCGCGCACCCCCGCGAGCGAGGCGGACGTCCCGGCCCAGGCCGCGCAGGAGGAGACGCCTGCCCCGGCGACGAGCGCCCCCGCTCCGGCCGCCGAGAAGCCGGCCGCGCCGTCGGCACCGGGTGCGACCCCGGCCCCGGCTGCCAAGGCCGGTGGCACCTACCTCACGCCGCTCGTGCGCAAGCTCGCCGCGGACAAGGGCGTCGACCTGTCGACCCTCTCGGGGACCGGCGTCGGTGGCCGCATCCGCAAGGAGGACGTCCTCGAGGCCGCCCGCAAGGCCGAGGAGGCCAAGGCCGCCCCGGCCGCCGCTCCCGCGGCACCCGCAGCCGGTGGCGCACCGAAGAAGGCCTCCGTCCCGGCGGTCTCGCCGCTGCGCGGCACGACCGAGAAGACGAGCCGCCTGCGCAAGCTCGTGGCGAGCCGCATGGTCGAGGCGCTGACGACCCAGGCCCAGCTCACGACGGCCGTCGAGGTCGACGTGACGCGCGTCGCCGCGCTGCGCAACCGTGCGAAGGCCGACTTCAAGGCGCGCGAGGGTGCCAACCTCACGTTCCTGCCGTTCTTCACGCTCGCCGCGGTCGAGGCGCTCAAGGCCTACCCGAAGATCAACGCGACCTTCGCCGAGGACGAGATCACCTACCACGGCCAGGAGAACGTCGGCATCGCGGTCGACACCGAGCGCGGCCTCGTCGTCCCGGTGATCAAGGACGCCGGCGACCTCAACCTCGCTGGCATCGCGCGCAAGATCTCCGACCTCGGCTCGCGCACGCGCGCCAACAAGGTCGGGCCGGACGAGCTCGCGGGCGGGACGTTCACGATCACCAACACCGGCTCGGGCGGCGCCGTCTTCGACACGCCGATCGTCCCGGTCGGCCAGGTGGCGATCCTCGGCACGGGGACCATCACCAAGCGCGCCGTCGTCGTCACGGACGCGGACGGGAACGACACGATCGGCATCCGCTCGACGTGCTTCATCTTCCTGTCCTACGACCACCGCCTGGTCGACGGTGCGGACGCCGCGCGCTTCCTCACCACGATCAAGAACCGCATCGAGGAGGGCGCGTTCGAGGCCGAGGTCGGTCTCTGACGCTCCGCCCCCCCTGACGCACCGCCGCGAGGCCCCGACCACCACGGTCGGGGCCTCGTGGCGTTCCCGCGACCGGTCCGCGCGTCGAGCGGCGGAGAAGTTCCCGGTCACGGGTGCGCGGTACCGTCCCGGACCCGTAGCGTGACCCCATGGACATCGTCGTGGCGGGCTCGCACGGATTCATCGGTGCCGAGCTGCTGGAACGGCTGCGCGAGGACGGCCACCACGTGCGCCGGCTCGTCCGTCGCGCCCCGCAGACCTCCGACGAGCACGAGTGGGACCCCGACGCGGGCGTCCTGGACCCCGGCGTCCTCGAGGGCGCCGACGCCGTCGTGAACCTCGCGGGCGCGGGGATCGGCGACCACCGCTGGACGACGGAGTACAAGCGCACCCTGGTCACGTCCCGGACCCGGACCACCGGCCTCCTGGCCCGGACCATGGCTGGTCTCGACGTGCCGCCGCCCGTCTGGGTCCAGGGCTCCGCCATCGGCTACTACGGCGACCGGGGCGCGCAGGTGCTCACCGAGACGTCGGCGTCGGGCGACGGGTTCCTCGCCCGGCTGGTGCGCGAGTGGGAGGCCGCGACGGCCCCGGCCGAGCAGGCGGGCGTCCGCGTCGTGCACGCCCGGACGGGCATCGTGCTCTCCTCCGAGGGCGGCGCGCTCGGCAGGCTCCTGCCGTTGCTACGGCTCGGCGTCGGCGGGCGCCTCGGCCCCGGCACCCAGTACTGGAGCTGGATCACGCTGCGCGACGAGGTCGACGCGCTGCGGCACCTGCTCACCGCCCCCGTGCACGGCCCGGTCAACCTGTGCTCCCCCCACCCGGCCACGAACGCGGAGGTCACCCGCGCGCTCGCGCGAGAGCTCCACCGCCCCGCCGTGGTGGCCGTCCCGTCCGTCGCACTGCGCGTCGTGCTGGGCGAGCTGGCCTCGGACATCCTCGGCTCCCAGCGCGCCCTCCCGACCGTGCTCGAGGCGAGCGGGTTCACCTACTCCGACCCCCTCCTCGACGACGCCGCCCGGCGGGTCGCGGAGCGCCGCTGACGCCTTCCCCGACGGCCGTTCCGGACCGAGTCGTGCCGAGCCGGGTCCGCGACGGGACGCTTCACCGCACCTCGGCGACGCGCCACCCGTCGTCGGTCCAGCGGAGGACGAGCACGACGGTGGTCCGCGGGGTCGCGGGCACGTGCAGCTCGCCGTCGTCCGTGCGCTGCCGGTGCGCGCTGACGGCGTAGTCGACCTCGACGACGGCGTCGGCGGGCTCCGTGCCCGTCCCCGCCGGCGCGGGTGTCCAGTCCTCGCCGAGCCGGGCGTCGAAGACCTCCGCCCGCGCGTCGAGCACGTCCACCCCGTCGAGCGCCTCGAGCACCGCGGCGTCGCGGGACTCCGCCGACGATCCCGCGACCACGACGGACGACAGGTCGCCCGTGCCCTCGGTGAGCAGCGCGAGGCGGAGCGCGGTGAGCGCACGAGCGGCGCCGGCCGGGTCGCCGGGGTCGAGCACCGCGGCGGGGTCGAGCACCGCGTCGGGGTCGAGCACCGCGTCGGCGTCGACGTCCGCGTCCGGCTCGACCGCGGCGGTCGCCGCGCTCGGCGCCGGCTCGTCGGCGTCGGGCGTCGTCGTGCCGGAGGGGCCGAGTACGACCAGCAGCACCACGAGCACCGCGCACCCGACGAGGATCCCCCCGCTCGTGGCGACCGCGCGGACGGTCCGCCGCCGTCGCGTCCGAGCACCCCGGCTGCCGGTCCTGGTCCCGCCACGCGCGGTGTCACCGCTGGTCGTCGACCCCCCGACGTCGGATCGCACGGCCCGCCGAACGCCGAACGCACCCGCGACGAGACGCGCGGCGTCGGGCATCACGATCGGGCCTGGCTCCACGGCGTCGTAGCAGCGCGCGGCGAAGGTCCCCGCGGCCGGGCGGGCGGAGGGTTCGTCGCGCAGCGCGACCGCGAGCTCGGCGTGCAGCGCCGCAAGGTCACGCGCCTCCTCCGGGTCGGCGGTCACCGGGTAGGACGGGTGGCTCGACGCCGGAGGCGGCACGAGGTCGAGCACGAGCCGCGCCAGGTCGCGGACGTCGTCGGCGGGCGCACCGCTCGAGGGCGTCGAGGGCGGGCGCAGCACCGCACGGCCGCTCGACGCGACCACGACGCACGCAGCGTCCAGGCTCCCGTGGGCGCGACCGTCGCGATGGAGCGCGGCCAGGCCCTGGGCGACCGGGACGAGCACCGTGACCGCCTCCGCGGCCCGGAACGGTTCCCGCGCCGCGGAGAGCTCGTCGAGCCGCAGGCCCTCCACGTGGTCGGTGAGGACCACCAGCGACGACTCCCCGGCCTCCACGACGCCACGGACCGCCACGAGGTGCTCGTGAGGCTCGGAGAGGGCGTGCAGGTACTCCACCAGCGCGGCACGAAGCCCCGGTCCCTCCGGGACGTCCAGCCGCGCGACCTCGCACACGGACCCGGTGTCGTCGTACGCCACCACACCGCCGGCCGCTCCGGGCTCCCGCCGGACCGACCACCCTGCCGCACCCAGCACCGGCACCAGGTCCACGACGGTCTCCACGGGCGGTCGCGCACGGCGCGACGTCGACGACGGCATGACTCATCTCAGCGCACGGAGGACCCCGGCGTGCCGTTGTCCACAGGCCGGATCGCGGTACGACCGACCTCGTGCGCGCCCGCTCCAGGCTCGAGCCTGGCCCTGAGGGCGGTCAGACGTCGAGGAGCCGGCCCTCGCGCGCGCTGCGGCGGGCGGCGTCGAGGACCTCGGCGGTGCGGACGGCGTCGTGCGGGTCGACGGGGACGGCGCCGCCGTCGAGGATCCAGGCCGCGACGGCGCGGTAGAAGTCGGCGTGACCGCCCGTGGCCTGCGGGACGGGCTCGCGCTCGCGACCACGCGTGACCCAGCCGAGCGTGCCCTCGGGCGCGGCGTCGTCGAACACCTCGAACGGCGAGGCGTCGTTCTCGAACGTCGTGACGACGTACGCGCCGGCGGTGCCGAGCACGCGCGTGCGCGGCCCCGGGGCGCCGACGACGGAGCCGGCCCAGAGGCGGCTCACGACCGCGTCCCCGTCGGCGTCGGGCTCGTGGTGGAGCACGAGGAACACGTCGTCCTCGGTCGGGGTGGTGTGCGAGCGCAGCTCGGCCCACACGCCGGTGACGCGCCCGAAGAGCTGGGTCGCGGAGTCGACGAGGTGCGGCCCGAGGTCGAGGAGCAGGCCGCCTCCGACGAGGTCGTTCTCCTTCCAGCGCTGCTGCGGCACGGGGCGCCACCGCTCCCACCGGCGCTCGAACGTGTGGACGCGCCCGATCTCGCCGCGGTCGAGCACGGAGCGCAGGGTGAGCTGCTCGGGGTCCCAGCGGCGGTTCTGGAAGACGGTGAGGGGCGTGCCCGCCTCCTCGGCCGCGTCCACGACGGCACGGGACGCCGCGGCGCCGAGCGCGAGCGGCTTGTCGACGACGACCGGCACGCCGGCCCGGGCGAGCGCGGTGGCGTGGTCGGCGTGCAGGGCCGAGGGGCTGGCGACCACGACGACGTCGTAGGCCGCGCGATCGGCGAGGAGCGCGTCGAGGTCGTCGTGCAGGTGGACGTCCGGCCAGTCCTCGACGGCGGCGGCGCGGCGCTCGGGCGACCGGACCACGACCGCCGTGACGACGTGGCCGGCCTCGCGGACGAGGCGCGCGTGGATGCCGCGGCCCGCTCCTCCGTACCCGACGATCCCGACCCTGAGCGTACGTGCGGCGGTGTCCATGGCGACCAATCTAGCCGCGGCCGAGGCGCGGGCCGGAGGGTTCCTGCGGAGTGGTCCTCGCACCGTCGCAGACCTGGCAGAATGTGCGCGTTGGTCCGGTATGGAGCGCTGCGTACCGTCTCGCGCGGGTCGGGCCGAGAATCGGTTTCGGGAAGGTCGTCCCTTGAGCACCACGAGCCGCCGCGTCCCTCGTCGGAGCGTCTTGCGCTACGTCCTCATCGCCCTCGCGGTCGCCATCGTCGTCGCGAACGTGATCAACCAGCAGTCGGTCGCCGCCGACGACGACGAGCCCGCCCCCGCAGCGGGGAGCGCGCTCGAGGCGCTGGCCCGGCTCGAGGTCAAGGGCCCCGGTCCGGACACGGGCTACGAGCGCGAGCTCTTCGGTCCCGCGTGGGCGGACGTCGACGGCAACGGGTGCGACACCCGCAACGACATCCTGGCGCGCGACCTCACCGACCTCACCTTCTCGACCCGGGGCGAGGTCTGCGAGGTGCGGACGGGCACGTTCCAGGACCCGTACACGGGCGAGACCATCGACTTCCGCCGCGGCAACGCGACCAGCATGGCCGTCCAGATCGACCACGTGGTCCCGCTGCTCGACGCGTGGCGCAAGGGCGCCCGGGCCTGGGACGACGAGACGCGTCGTCAGTTCGCCAACGACCCGCTCAACCTGCTCGCGTCCGACGGCCCGGCGAACCAGTCCAAGGGCGCGCGCGACGCGTCCGCGTGGCTGCCCCCGAACCACGCGTTCCGCTGCCCGTACGTCGCGCGGCAGATCGCGGTGAAGGCCGCCTACGAGCTCTCCGTGACGCCGTCCGAGTCGGAGGCGATGGCGCGCGTGCTGGAGGACTGCCCGGCCGAGCCCGTCCCCGCGGGCTGACCCTTCTCCCCCGGCCCTCGGTCGGCGCGCCCGAGCGCGCTCGGCCACCAGGACCGACGGCCGACGTCGTGCACGAGGGCGGGCACCAGCAGCGACCGCACGACGAGCGTGTCGACGAGGACGCCGAACGCGACGATGAACGCGAGCTGGGCGAGGAACAGCAGCGGGATGATCCCGAGCGCGGCGAACGTCGTCGCGAGCACCACGCCCGCGGACGTGATGACCGACCCGGTGACCGCGAGACCGCGCAGCACGCCGCGCCGCGTCCCGACCCGCAGGCTCTCCTCCCGCACGCGCGTCATGAGGAAGATCGAGTAGTCGACCCCGAGCGCGACGAGGAAGCAGAACGCGTAGAGCGGGACGGCCGGGTCGGCGCCCGGGAAGTCGAGCACGTGGTTGAAGACGATGGCGGCGACGCCGAGCGCGGCGCCGAACGACAGCACGTTGGCGAGCATGAGCAGGACCGGCGCGACGATCGACCGCAGCAGCAGGACGAGGATGAGCAGGATCACGGCGAGGACGACCGGCACGATGATCCGCAGGTCGCGCTGGCCCGCGAGCTGGGTGTCGAGGCGCTCGGCGGCCGCGCCGCCGACGACGGCCTCGGGCGAGACGTCGTGCACCGCGTCGCGGAGCGCCGAGACCGTCTCCACGGCCTCCTGGCTGTCGGACGGAGCGTCCGTGGTGACGTCGACGCGCACCTGCCCGTCGACGACGAGCGGGTCGCCCTGGGCGGGCGCGCCGGGCGCGACGGCGGGCTGGTCCGTGACGGGGGTCGCCGCCGCGACGCCCTCCGTGCCCTCGGCGGCCGCGACGACGGCATCGAGGTCCGCCTCCGGGGCGACGACGGTCGCGGGCTGAGCGGAGACGCCCTCGAAGTGCTCGGTGAGCGCCTCCTCGCCGGCCACGGAGTCGACGTCCGCGAGGAACACCTCCGAGTCGCCGGTGCCCTCGGCGGCGAGCGTCGGGACGAACGCCGCGCACGCGGCGAGCACGAGCGCTGTGACGACCCACACGCGCCGGTCGTGCCGACCGACGAAGCTCGCGACGCGGGACCACACGCCGTGCCCCTCGACGCTCACCGCGTCGTCGCTCTCGGACACGGGCTGCGCGTCCGCCGCGCCGCCCTCGTGCTCCACGTGCGCACCCTCGTACCGGGGCATGCGCGGCCAGAACAGCGCGCGCGACCGCTGGCCCGCGACGAGCAGGAGGGCCGGCAGGAGCGTGAGCGCGGCGACGAACGCCGCGGCGATGCCGATCGCGGCGACGGGACCCAGGCTGCGGTTCGACGACAGGTCGGACAGCAGGAGGCACAGCAGGCCGGCGATCACCGTCCCGGCGCTCGCCGCGATCGGCTCGACCGAGGCACGCACGGCCCGGCGCAGCGCCGTCGTGGTCGAGTGGACGAGGCGCAGCTCCTCCCGGTATCGCGCGACGACGAGCAACGAGTAGTCGACGGCGGCGCCGACGACGAGGATCGAGAGGATGCCCTGCGACTGACCGTTGAGCGTGAGGATGTCGGCCGCCGCGAGGTGGTAGACGACGAGGCCCGCCAGCGTCAGCGCGAGCACGGCCGTGAGGATGACGAGGAACGGCAGGATCGGCGACCGGTAGACGATCGCGAGGATGACGAGCACGGCGCCGAGCGCGACGAGCAGGAGGACGGTGTCGATCCCGCCGAACGCGGTGACGAGGTCGGCGACGAACCCGGCCGGCCCGGTGACCCAGACGTCGAGCGAAGTGGCCGCGAGCCCGCCCTCGGACGCCTCGGCGGCGGCGAGGTCGCGCAGCGCGCCGACCGCGAGCTCGCTCACGCTGTCCTCGTCGGCGCCGATCCGGTCGGACGCCACGGAGGCGTCGAGCGAGACGACGACGAGCGCCGCCTCTCCGTCCTCGGACGGCACGACGACGGGGTCGGCGACCGAGACGTCGCCTACGGTCGCGGGCTCGTCGCCCGAGGTGCCCTCGAGCGGTGCACTGGGCACGGCCTGCGCGTAGGCGTCGAGCGCGGCGAGGTCGTCGGGCGCCAGGGCGCTGCCGTCGCCCGTGGTCGCGACGACGAGCGCGGGGAGCGTCTCGGAGTCCGTGAACTCCTGCGCGACCTCGGCGGCGCGCGTCGACTCCGCGCTCGCGGGGAGGAACGCAGCGGCGTCGTTGGTCTGCACGCTGCTCAGGCGACCCTGCGCCTGGCCGCCCAGTGCGCCGATCGCCATCCACAGACCGATGACTGCGACAATGATCAGCCCGCGGAGGAACCCGCCCGTCCGATTGCTCAGCATGCTGAGGAATGTTGCCATGGTGGAGGGAGGAATGCACGTTGGAGCACTCACCGAGGGACCGCACCGGGCCGTTCACCGACCCGGACGTCGGCGACCCCACGCCCACCGAACCCCAGGAGTGGGCCACCGGCCGCCTCCTGTTCGCCGTCGCGCGCCGGATCGAGCGGGAGTGGAACGCCCACCTCGGGCAGTGGGACCTCAACCACGCGGGCTTCCCGGTCCTCATGCACCTGCTCGCCGGCCCGCGCTCGCAGCGCGTGCTCGCCGAGGAGTCGGGCGTGACCGAGCAGACGATGAGCCGGGTCGTGGCGAGGCTCGAGCGCTCCGGCTACGTGACGCGCACCGACGACCCCACCGACCGGCGTCGCCGCGCCGTCGCGATCACCGCCGCCGGTCGTGACGCCGGTCTCGCGGCAGCGCGACGCCGACCCGCCGAGGACCTCGCGACGCGCGGGCTCGACGACGCCCAGGTCGCGGCGCTGCGGGACGCCCTCCTCGCACTCCTCAAGACGCTCCCCCGCTCGCCCCTGGACGAGGGTTAGCCTGGGCCGATGGACCTGCTCGCGCTGCCCGGGATCACGGAGTACCACGAGGCCTGGGACCTCCAGCGCACGGTTCACGACGACGTCGTCGCAGCCACCCGGCCGGACACCCTGATCCTCGTCGAGCACCCCGACGTCTACACGGCGGGCCGACGGACCAACCGCTCGGAGCGACCCGACGACGGCACGCCCGTCGTGGACGTCGACCGCGGCGGCAAGATCACCTGGCACGGCCCGGGCCAGCAGGTCGTCTACCCGATCGTCCGGCTCGCCGAGCCCGTGGACGTCGTCGCGTACGTCCGGGCGCTCGAGGAGGCCGTCATGGCGGTCTGCACCCGCCTCGGGCTCGCGACGATGCGCGTCGAGGGCCGCAGCGGGGTCTGGGTCGCGGCCGACGCGACCCGCCGCGAGCGCAAGGTCTGCGCGATCGGCGTGCGTGTCGCCAAGGGCGTGACGATGCACGGGCTCGCCCTCAACTGCGTCCCCGACCTGTCGCGCTTCGACCGGATCGTCCCGTGCGGGATCGAGGACGCCGACGTGACGTCCCTCACCGCCGAGCTCGGACGCGAGGTCACGCTCGCCGAGGTCGCGCCGCTGCTCGTCGCCGCACTGGAGGACGCGCTCGCCCCGCTGCTCGCGTCGACCGCGTCACACGACACCCCGCAGGGCGCGCTCGCCGGTTAGGCTGGAACCTCAGGGAATCCTCGCGCGCCGGAGTACGGGTGGGTCGGCGCGCGGTACGACGTACCCCTGAGGAACCGACCGCATGACCACCACCCCGGAACGCGCGACGCCGCGCGCCCGCAGCTCTTCTCCCCACCCCGCCGCGCCACGCGACCATGCCCCTGCGCGTGCCGGCTACGCGCGTCTGCCGCAGCTCGCGGGCCGCACGTTCCTCCCCGTGGCGTTCCTCGCCCGGCTCCCGTTCTCGATGCTCACGATCGGGACCCTGCTCCTCGTGTCGTCGACGACGGGGTCCGTCGCGGTGGGCGGGCTCGCCTCGGCCGCCACCGCGCTGGGGACGGCGCTCGGCGGCCCGACCCAGGGCGCGCTCGCCGACCGCGTCGGGCAGCGCCGCGTCCTGCTCGTCGCCGTCCCGCTCGCGACGTTCGCCGTGGTGGGTCTCGTCCTCGCCGCCGCCGTGCCCGGCGGCACGGGGGCGGTCCTGGTTGCCGCGGCGGTGACCGGAGCGAGCGTCCCCCAGGTCGGCCCGCTCGCGCGCGTGCGCTGGCTCCGGCTCGCAGCCGACGAGCCGCGCACCGTGGAGGCCGCCATGAGCTACGAGAGCACCGCCGACGAGGTGAGCTTCGTCCTCGGCCCGGCGCTCGTCGGCGTCCTCGCCTCCGCGGGCTCGCCCCAGGTCGCGGTGCTCGTCGCGGCCGGTGGCGTCGCCGTCTTCGGCACCGCGTTCGCGCTCCACCCGACCGCGCGCGCGGTCGCCCCGCTCGCCGAGCCCTCGGCCGCGCCCGCGCCCGACGACGGCACGACCTTGCCCGGTGCGGCATCGCCCGCGGCACGGGCAACGCACGCGGTCGGGATCGCGGCACTCGTGCGGCGCGAGGCCGTCGTCCTCGTCGGGATGCTCGCGATGGGGCTCCTGTTCGGCGGCACGCAGGCCGCGCTCACCGCGCTCACGCGCGACGCCGGCGTCCCCGGCAGCGCGGGTCTCGTCTACGCCGTGATGGGCGTGGGCTCGGCGGCCACCGCGCTGTCGGTCGTCGCGCTCCCCCGCCGCTGGGGTTTGCGCAGCCGGTGGATCAGCTTCGCCGCCGGGCTCGTGGCGGGCACGATCGCCCTCGTGGTCGCCGCCGCGAGCGGCTCGCTGACGGCCGTCGTCGTCGCGGTCGCCGTGACCGGTCTGTTCGTCGGTCCGGTCATGGTCACGGTGTTCACCGTCGCGGGCGAGCGCGCGCCCGCCGGCCGGACGGCGTCGGCCATGACCCTCGTGGCCAGCGCGAACGTGGTCGGTGTCGCGATCGGCGCGTCCGGGGGCGGCGCGCTCGCCGACGCCGTCTCGACGACGAGCGCGTTCGCGCTGCCGGTCGTCGCGGCGGTCCTGCTCGTCGCGACCGGGGTGTCGTTGACGTCACGTCCACAGGGTGAGCGACGCGCGGGAGACGACGAGCCCGAGCGCGTAGTCTGACCGGAGTCCGGCGTCGTACCAGGGCACGCGCACCCGAACGGTGCGCCGCCCGCCTGCCTGCTCGGCGCGACGTCGGCGCTCACTCGCCACGACGACCGGGAGACACCCGTGACGATCGCACCTGAAGGACGGCGCATGCTGCGGGTCGAGGCCCGCAACGCCGCGACGCCGATCGAGAAGAAGCCCGAGTGGATCAAGACCCGCGCGACGATGGGTCCTGAGTACTCCGAGCTCAAGGGCCTCGTGAAGCGCGAGGGCCTGCACACGGTCTGCGAGGAGGCGGGCTGTCCCAACATCTTCGAGTGCTGGGAGGACCGCGAGGCGACGTTCCTCATCGGCGGCGACCAGTGCACGCGGCGCTGCGACTTCTGTCAGATCGACACGGGCAAGCCGGCCGACTTCGACGCCGACGAGCCGCGTCGCGTCGCGGAGTCCGTCCAGGCGATGGGCCTGCGCTACTCGACGATCACGGGCGTCGCGCGTGACGACCTGCCCGACGGCGGCGCGTGGCTCTACGCGGAGACCGTCCGCCAGATCCACCAGCTCAACCCCGGCACGGGCGTCGAGCTGCTCATCCCCGACTTCAACGCGATCCCCGAGCTGCTCGACGAGGTGAACGCGTCGCGCCCCGAGGTGCTGGCGCACAACCTCGAGACCGTGCCGCGCATCTTCAAGCAGATCCGGCCCGGCTTCCGGTACGAGCGCTCGCTGTCCGTGCTCACGCGGGCGCGCGAGGCCGGCCTCGTGACCAAGTCGAACATCATCCTGGGCATGGGCGAGACGATCGACGAGGCCAAGGAGGCGCTGCAGGACCTGCACGACGCCGGCTGCGACCTCGTGACGATCACGCAGTACCTGCGCCCGTCGCTGCGCCACCACCCGGTGGACCGGTGGGTCAAGCCCGAGGAGTTCGTCGAGCTGTCGGACGCCGCGGAGGAGATCGGCTTCCTCGGCGTCATGTCCGGCCCGCTCGTGCGGTCGTCGTACCGCGCGGGACGCCTGTGGGGCCAGGCCATGACGCGCCGCGGCATGGAGATCCCCCCGGCGCTCGCGCACCTCGCCGAGCCGACGACGTCCCGCCAGGAGGCCGCGAGCCTGCTGGCCCGCGCACCCCACTAGACTGACCCGCATGGCCCGCAAGAACTCGGACAGCACCGGCGCGCCTGCCGCCGGCGAGCAGGTCGCGAAGCAGAAGAAGCCCAAGAAGCAGCGCTGGTACCACCAGGTGTGGTCCGCGTACCAGATGACGCGCAAGCAGGACCCCGCGGTCACGTGGGTCATGCTCGGCGTGTTCGTCGCCATCCTCGCCGTCGCCCTCGGCATCGGTCTGTGGTGGGGCCAGTGGGTCTACACGCTGATCGTCGGCATCCCGTTCGCGGCGCTGGGCGCGATGTTCGTCCTCACGCGCCGCGCCGAGCGCGCCGCGTACCAGCAGATCGAGGGCCAGCCCGGCGCGGCACGCGCCGCGCTCGGGACGATCCGCCGCGGCTGGACGTTCGACGAGGAGCCCGTCGCGATCGACCCGCGCACGCAGGACCTCGTCTTCCGCGGCGTCGGCCGGGCCGGCGTCGTGCTGGTGAGCGAGGGGCCGGCGCATCGCGCGAAGCGTCAGCTCGACGCCGAGCGCAAGCGCGTCGCGCGCGTGCTGCCGAACGTGCCGATCACGACGATCCAGGTCGGCAACGAGGAGGGCCAGGTCGCGCTCCCCAAGCTTCCGCGCGCCGTCCAGAAGCTCAAGCCGTCGCTCACCAAGCCGGAGACGGCCGAGGTGTCCAAGCGTCTGCGCGCCCTCGGGGTCTCGCGCCTGCCGATCCCCAAGGGCATCGACCCGACGCGTGCGCGCCCGGACCGCAAGGGCCTCAAGGGTCGCTGACGGACCCTTCTCCTGCTGCACGACGACGCCCGGGCGGGGGTAGTTGGGGGCGCACCGCGCGGGGGTCGTGGTGCGGGTGACACTGGGGGGGGGCGGGGGTGGGGGGGCCCCCCCGCGCCCCGGCGGGGCGGGCCGCGGGGAGCGCGCGCCC
>NZ_JBHXIC010000052.1:19372-31509 GCF_042723955.1 Cellulosimicrobium cellulans
AGGCCCGCCCCCTCCGCCGGCCCCCCCCCCCCCCCGCCCGGGGCGGGACCCCCCCCCCCCCGGCCGGGCGTCGTCGTCCGGAGGACTCTGCGGCGGGACGCTGGTCGTGGACCAGCCGCGGTCCGACCAGCGTCAGGCGCGGACCAGGACGGTGCCGGCCGCACGGTCGTGGAGCCCGCGCCCGTCCGCGTCCCACACGACGGCGGGGATGACGAGGCACAGCAGCAGGGTGCGCAGCAGACCGCGGCCGACGCCGACCATGCGCGCCGGCTCGGCCAGGCGGCGGACCCGCATCCCCATGACCCGGTGCCCGACCGTGAAGCCCAGCGTGCTCACGAGCAGGACGTTCTCGATCGCGAAGACCAGTGGCTGGGACCAGACCGGCAGGGCGGAGATGCCCTCGAAGAAGCCCGGCGCCGCGGGCCGGAAGAAGAGGAACGCGACGAGCGTCGCGAGCACCCAGTCGATGGCGAGCGCGACGACGCGCCGCCCCAGCGTCGCGAGCGAGCCCGGTCCGTCCGGAGGGAGACCGAGCCGCGCGCCGCGACCGTCCTGCTGACCGCCCGGGGTGCCCTCGAGCCACGAACCCATGTCCTCGCGTGAAACCACGGGACCAGGGTACGTGCCGGTCGGTGGACGACCTCGACGGTCCGGGCGCGCACGGCGGTATCGTGCCGAACGGCACACCGCCCGCCGGCGGCTGCCGCGTGCCCTCGTGTAGCACGAACGTCACACGGGGACGCGGGACGTAACACGACGGAAACAATGGGTACACGGCGGGGAAACCGCCTCGGCCTAGGTTCGTGGGCGCCACGTCAGCGGCAGGTTCGCCGCGCAGCCCGACGGCACCACCCGATCAAGGAGCAACGGATGTTCAACAACGCGGAGGAGGCAATCGCCTTCACGCGGAACGAGGGCGTCGAGTTCGTCGACGTCCGGTTCTGCGACCTGCCCGGCATCATGCAGCACTTCAACATCCCCGTCTCGCAGTTCGACGAGTCGGCGTTCGAGGACGGCCTGATGTTCGACGGGTCGTCGATCCGCGGCTTCCAGGCGATCCACGAGTCGGACATGAAGCTCGTGCCGGACGTCAAGACCGCGTTCGTGGACCCGTTCCGCAAGCGCAAGACGCTCGTCGTGAACTTCTCCATCGTCGACCCGTTCACGGGTGAGCCGTACTCGCGCGACCCCCGCAACATCGCGGCCAAGGCCGAGGCGTACCTGCGCTCCACCGGCATCGCCGACACCGCGTTCTTCGCGCCCGAGGCCGAGTTCTACCTCTTCGACGAGGCGCGCTTCGCGACGAACCAGCACTCGAGCTTCTACTACCTCGACTCGATCGAGGCCGCGTGGAACACGGGCCGCGAGGAGGAGGGTGGCAACCTCGCGTACAAGACGCGCTACAAGGGCGGCTACTTCCCCGTCTCCCCGTCCGACCGCTTCGCGGACCTGCGCGACGACATGTGCGCGACGCTGGAGCAGGTCGGCCTCGAGGTCGAGCGCGCGCACCACGAGGTGGGCACCGCCGGCCAGCAGGAGATCAACTACCGCTTCAACACGCTGCTGCACGCGGCCGACGACCTGATGAAGTTCAAGTACGTCATCCGCAACGAGGCGTTCGAGGCCGGCAAGTCCGTCACCTTCATGCCGAAGCCGATCTTCGGCGACAACGGCTCGGGCATGCACTCGCACCAGTCCCTCTGGAAGGACGGCAAGCCGCTGTTCTTCGACGAGAAGGGCTACGGCGGTCTCTCCGACCTCGCGCGCTGGTACATCGGTGGCCTGCTCAAGCACGCGCCGTCGCTCCTCGCCTTCACGAACCCGTCGGTGAACTCCTACCACCGCCTGGTCCCCGGCTACGAGGCCCCGGTCAACCTCGTCTACTCGGCCCGCAACCGCTCCGCGTGCATCCGCATCCCGGTGACCGGCTCGTCCGCCGGCGCGAAGCGCGTCGAGTTCCGCGTCCCGGACCCGTCGGCCAACCCGTACCTCGCCTTCGCCGCGCAGCTCCTCGCGGGCATCGACGGCATCAAGAACCGCATCGAGCCGCCGGAGCCGATCGACAAGGACCTGTACGAGCTGCCGCCCGAGGAGCACGCGCAGATCCAGCAGGTCCCCGGCTCGCTCGCCGAGGCGCTGGACAACCTCGAGGCCGACCACGAGTTCCTCACGCAGGGCGACGTGTTCACGCCGGACCTCATCCAGACCTGGATCGACTACAAGCGCACCAACGAGATCGACCCGATCCGCCTGCGCCCGCACCCCCACGAGTTCGAGCTCTACTACGACATCTGATCGACATCCTGCGTCTGACCTGCGCAGACGCTAGCCGGACGATGCTGTAGTCCGCAGAGAGTCCGCACTAGCCGCCAACACTGCACCAACGGCGGCTCGTGCGGACTCTTCTGTGTCCGGCCACAGGTGGGCGTGGCTTTCGAGCGTCGTCGTCGCTGTCGCGCGTCAGACTTAGTGGCAGGGCCCAACGATCAGCCGGCTGACCAAACTCCCTGGACATCACATCTAGGTCACGAACGCGATCCGCAAGAGGACAGCAGTGCCCGCAGCAGCCCCGCTCTCATCTCTCGCGTCAGGCTTGCGGAGCCGCTGTCCACGCCTCTCCGGCGTCGATGACGCCCAGGTGACGCGCCGCCAGCCGCTGAGCGAGCGACGACCGAGCCGACGGGTCGCCGTGCACGAGCATCGTTGCCTTCGCGCGCACCTGCGTGGCGATCATGACTAGTTCATCCGCGGACGCGTGTGCACCAAGCCCGTACGTGCGCACGCGTGCGGCCACGTCTACCTCGGCCGGCTCGTCGCCGTCGAGGCTGGGCAGGTACCACACCCCACCGGTCTTCCCAAGCTCGAGCAGCCTGCCGCCTGGCGAGTTGGGGTCCTGGTACCCGACGATCGCCAGGAGCGAGCGGGGATCGGGCAGTATGGCGGCAGCCCACGTTAGGGCTGGTCCAGCCGACAGCATCCCCGACGTCGTGATCACGACCCCGGACCGAAACTTGCTCGCCACCCGCGACGTGCTGCCTCGCGGAACCTCCTGAACCTGGTCCGACCAGATCGACAGCGGTTCCCCAGAGGCTCCCGAATGCCGTTCGAACACCTCGGTCACGTCACGAGCGAGGCCGTCGACGAGGACCGGGACGTGCGGTAGGCGGGTCGCGAGCAGCATTGCGATCTCCTGAGCGCGGCCGAGCGCGAACGCGGGGACGAGCACTCGGCCGCCGGCGGCGACGGTCACCTCGACGTCCCGCAGGAACGCTTCGACGACCGCGGCCCGCGGCGTGTGCGCCGCCGCTGCGCCGTACGTGGACTCCAGCACGAGCAAATCCGGGCAGGCCGCGTGCTCGGGCATGTGCCAGCCCCCGACCGAGAGTTGGCCGGGACCGGACACGTCACCCGACACGATCGCGGCTGTTGTTCCGTCCGAGAGCCACACGGCGGCGGCACCGAGAACGTGACCGGCAGGGAACAACTCGACGTCCAGATCTCCGATGCGGACCCGCTGACCAAACCTCACATGCTCGACGGCCGAGAGCGCGACCCGTACGTCGTCACGTGTGTACGGCGCGGCGCCCGCGCGGCGCGCGTAGATCTTCGCCGAGTCCATCCACATCGTCGCAAGAAGGTCGGCGGTCGGCGCCGTGGCGTACACCGGTACGCCTGGCTGGTCGGCGACGACTGCCGGAACCCAGCCGGCGTGGTCCGCGTGCGCGTGCGTGATGACGATCGCCTGCACGGGACCCTCGGCAAGCGCCGATGCGAGACCCGGCGGCGGTATCCGGTCGAGGGCTGTCTGGTTCGGCCTGGTCCCGACATCGACCAGCACGCGAGTGTCGCCGGCAGTCACCAGGGCGCAGGACCCGCCCACCTCGACCCCGCCGCCAAGCATCACGACCGACATGGCTCGTGCCGCGGCCAGCGCGCGACCGGTCTCCGGGTCGGCGAGCTCGCCCAGTACGGCATCCATGAGCGCCGCGAGCTGGGCCGGGTCGACATCCGGGACGACGACACCAGCCGCGGTCAACAGATCGGGGGTGGCGTGTAGCACAGACCGTAGGTGTCTGGCCAGGACCCGTGGGTTGGTCAGGGCCGTGCGCGCCGAAGCGGTGGCGGCCTGCTGGAGGTCGGCTCGCTCCTGCGAGTCGGACAGTGCCTCGGTGAGCTCGCCGACCTGCCCAGTTAGTGTGGTCACCTGGCTCGCCATGGTGAGTGCGCGGTTCTCGGCTGCGGTCTTGCCCCGCTTGGCCGCTGCCAGGTCTTCCGAGAGGCGCGCGATTCGTCGCTCGGCGGCTGTGCCCCGCTTGGCCGCCTTCTCGGCCCGGCGAGCTGCGGCACCGTGCGCGCGGATCTGCGCCCGCAGGTGGTCCAGCAGCCCGTTTGAGGCTGCCAGGTCATCCCCGAGTAGCACGGCAACCGGACCGACGGGGGTGACTCCGTCCGCGGCCAGGGCGCCCAGTACCGCAGCGCGCATGGAAGGTTCCGCGACGACCAGGGCGAGTGCGTCGCGGACCGCGGCGGTGTCACCCCGGGCGCGTGTCACCGCGTCGGGATCCGCGCCGAGCGCTTCCAGCACCCGACCTGCCACATCGATAAGGTCGGGGCTGATGGGACCCTCGATGACGACGGTCATGCGACTTGCGTGCCTGCCGCCAGGGCCACGAGGTCTGCAGCCAGCACCGGCTCGACACCCCACAGGCCCTCCGCGTCGCGGGTGACGACCCGCAGTGCCACCAACGCGTCAAAGACCTGCTCGAGACTGGTGAACCCGTCGCGGAACGCCGCGGCGATCAGCGAAGCGTCCCCGAGCTCGTCGAGCAGCCCGACGATGTCCGACCGCGTCTCTCGGCGGTTGCGGGTCAGGTCATGCACGGCACCCAGTGCGCGGGCCAGAGCTGTGCCCGTCACCGGCTTGACCCCAGCCTCCTCGGCAAGGGTCCCCGGCTTGCTGGCCCGGTGGGCGGCAACCTGGGCGATGACCTCGCCCTCGGACAACTGCGGGCCGGGTGCGGTCAGCGCGCGGCGCAGCTCCGCGATCGCCGTCAGCCACCCGCCGAGTTCAGCGACTGCCCGCTCCTGGTTGACCGGCTCGTGCACCATGACCGCCTCAGCGCCAGCGAGCAGCCTCATCCCGGCGTCGTCGACGCGGCCGAGCTCGACCAGGTTCGGGTGCCCGACCCACGCCGACGCGGAGGCGGGACCCGCGACCACGATCACGGACACGTCCCTCTTGAGCCCCGTCAGTGACGCCTGTGCGGCGGTCAGGATCCCAGCAACGTGGTCGTGCCCGGCGTTGCGAACGTCGACGAGCAGGCGTGTGTTGTCAGTGGCCTTCCCGACCGCGCTCGTCACCCCGTCCGCGCGGGCGTTGGAGACAACCTTGACCACGCCGGCGTGCCGCACGACCGGGGCGACCTCCTCCAGGGTGCGGGCGACTGCGTTCAGGCCGGTCGCGGGTGCCCCGGCGACGACGACAACGCGTGGCCCGCGGGTGAACACCTCCGTGAGCTGCCGCTCGGTCAGTGGCGAGACGGCCTTCTCCAGGCAGTCGACCTGTCGGCGGAACACCGACCCGTCGTACGCGTTGGGAACCTCAAGCTTGTCGGCCGCGTCGAGGACCTCGAGCACCTCCAGCGCGGTTCCGAGCAGTCGACGCACCGACGGGGTCCGCAGACGGTAGTGGTTCTCGTCGCGGGCGAGCACCCCCAAATCGACACACTCGGCGACCAGGCCGCGCACCGCGTCGGCGCCCAGACCGTCGAACCCGGCGGGCCACACGCTGCGGCAGGTCGCCATCAGCTCTCCGAGCGTGAGCGACGCGTCCGAGCCGCGTTCGTGCGCCTCAGACGCCACGACGTATGCGATGACCTTGTACCGGGGGTCCAGCGCGAGCGTGAGGAGGAACTTCGCGCGCAGGGCGTCCTTGAGCTTCGGGGTGAACGCCTCGGCGACGTCGGCTGCGGTGATCTGGGACGGCGGAGCGTCAGCCGCGATCGCCTTGGACGCCATGTGCTCGACCAGTGCCTGCCCGATCAACTGCAGCTGGGCGGGCATGTTGTTCGCCTGAGACAGGACGGAGGCAACGGTGACCTCCGAGTCGAAGCGGTATCCGACCGCAGCGAGCGGACCGGTGAGCAGCGCACGGGCGTGCGCGGGGCGCAGCGGCCCGACCACGATCGGGCGTCCCAGGTGCGACAGTGGCTGGTTCGGCAGGGACTCGAACCGGGCAGTCGCGTGCAGACCGGCGAGCACGACCTTGAACGCGCGGTTCGTGTCAAGCATCAGCTTGCGGAACCACTCGACGTTCTCGAACCGGTTGCCGGTGGCGTCCGCGTCGAGGAACTCGTCCGCCTCGTCGAGCATCAGAAGCAAGCGCCGCTCGGGGTCACCGCGCAACCAGTCCCGCACGGCGTCGTACACCGCGGCCGCCACGTCACCCTCGGGGACGTGCCCGGACACGATGTCGCGGTCGCGCAGGACCCGCCACACCAGCGGCCACACGTTCGCCGGGTCGGACCCGGAGCGCACCGAGTAGATCGTCTCCACGATCGCGACCTGCTGGGGCGAGGCCGCCTCGAACTCCCGCTTCGCCTGGCGCAGCAGAGCGGACTTGCCCAGCTGACGCCCACCGGAAACGAACGATGAGCCAGCCATGTCGATGAGCGCGGCACGCTCGTCGGTGCGTCCGTAGAACATCTCCGGGGCTGTGTCGCCGGGGGTGTCCCGGTACGGATTCGACGCGGTGAAAGGCAGGGTGACCGCCGCGAGGGTCGAGATGCGCGGCTCGGCCTGCGCAGCCAGGTACACCAGCACCGACAGGTCCATCACCACGATCGGCGGAGCGGACACCCGCCCTCGTGCGGCCTCACCGACCGCGCGCCATTCGGCCGGCGTTAGTGGAGACCGCCCCAGCCACAGCAGGAGGATGGTCGCGTCCGCGGGCAAGTTCCATAGCGACTCGATGATCGACGCCGGCGTCGCCGCCCTGCGCACGAGCAGGACCTTCAGACTCGTGCCGTCGGCCGACTTGCCCGAGCCGAGCACCGGTGTGAGCGCCTTGCCGAGGACGGACACGTCGGTCAGGGTGACCATCTGCCGCTCGCGAGAGCCGCCTTGGGCGACCTGCCGACCGACGAACTCGATGCCTGCCTGCCGCAAAATCGCCTTGAGCTTGTCCGCCTCGCTGGTCCCCGAGCGCTGCGGGCTTGCGGAACTGAGCTCCACCCAGGCGGTGAACGCCTCTCGGGCCTGCTTCGCACGGCTTGCGGGCAGGCCGAGCAGGTCGAGATCGGCGGTTGACAGCTCAGTCGACGCGTCGTTGTCGATCCCGTCACGCAGCGCCCGGTTGAGCATCTGCAGCCGCTCGGACGCGGCGCCGCGGGCCATCACTTGCGGCACCTTGGGAAAGAAGCCGGACAGCAAGTCCACGCGCACGTCCTCGCCGGAGAGGGTCTGCCCCTCGCGTAACTGCTGCAGCTGCTCCTGCGCCGAGGCGACCTGACCGTCCGAGGCCAGGCTCGTGAGCCGCTCGGCGTGAACGGCGACGTTCGGGTCATCCTGGGCGAGTGACTCGATCCGTTCGACGGTGTCCGCGATGGCCTCGGCTCGCTCGCTGTCCATCTGGGTGACGAGCTCCACGGCGCGTGCGCGGATGCGCTCGTAGTCGGTACGGCCTGGTGCCTTGAGCGCCTCGACGACGGACGCGGCACGAGTCCACAGGTCGTCGCCGAGCACGCCCTGGACGCGGCGCACATCGACGTCACCCTCAAGCGCGTTCAGGTCGTCCAGCATCTGCGCCTCCTGGGCGTAGATGTCTCGCTGCCGGGCCACCGTCAGGGTCGCCCCAGCCGCCTCGTCCTTCGCGTTCGCCGCAGCCACGAGCACCTCGGTCAGGTCGTGGGCGCCACGGGCAGCCAGGCTCTGGTAGACGGCCTGGTCGTCCACGGCAGGGGCGACGGCCAGTCCGACCAGCGTCTGCGCCGGTACCGGCTCCGACGGGAGCAGTGTGCGCGGGTCCAGCGCCAAATCGGTGGCGAGGAGCTCGGCGTGACGGGCGTACGCCGGGGAGGGCTCGTCAGAGGTCGGCACCGAGCCGTCCGACGCGAGGAACGTCTGCGTGAGCAGGGCGACAGGCCCAGTCTGACCTTGCGGTTCCAGACCGGCGTCCGCGCACAGGCGGGCCAGGTCGCTCGCGGCGCGCGCACGGTGCGGCGCGATCCGCACCCGAAGCCTCGCCAAGGCGCCCTCCTGCCATGACCCGGAAGAAGCTGCGTTCGTCAGGGCCGCCAGCTCGTCGACCGCAGCAGCCCACCGGGCAGCCAAGTCCACGGCCTCGTCCCAGCGGGCGACGAGGGCCCCGCGAGGCTGCGCGACGATCTTGACCCCTCTGCCCTTGTGCCGGTTCTGAGCGGAGAACACCGAGTCGATCTGTCGCTCGGCGGCGCCGCGAAGCCGGTCGACGATCTGCTTGCGCACGCGAGGTGCGGCGGACCGCTTGTCAGTGCGGACCGCGTCGAGCGCCTCGTACAGTGCACCTCCTGGTGCCAACCACGCGTTGTAGACGTCACCTGCCGGCAGGTACTTCATCGTGCGGGTCTTGGCGCGCTCCATGAGCTCCCCAGCCCGCTGCGTCAGGCCCGCCACGCGGGCAGTCACTTCGGCGGTGGCTCCCGCGGCCGCCATGGCCTCGGGCGCCACGACGACCACGCCCTGTCGAGCGGCGTCGATCAGCGCGGCGGTCACCTCGGTAAGCGCGCTCGAGGAGGACACAGCCGGGGTGAGTTCGACGAGGACCTCCGCCGGCCCTGCCGACGGCGCGAGCAGCGCTACCTTGGCTGCGCCCGCCCACGCGGCCAGTTGGCCGAGGCGGTCGTCGCCCAGCTGCTCGCGGTTGATGACGGCGACGAGCTGGGAGATCTCGGTTGCGATCGGTCCGGTCGGGTCGCTCAAGACGGCTGCGTAGGCCGCCATGTGACGGGCCGCGACCTGGGCCGTGTTCGCGCCCGTCGCTTGGGCGAGGTCGGCGGCCAGGGCGAACCGACCAGCACCGATCAGCGCGGCCTGCAGCTGGCATGCAGCCGCCGTCCCCCAGACGGTACGGTCATCCACGTCCGTCGGCGCCTCGGCGGCCACCGTATCGGCGGGCTCCATGGCCAGGATAGTGGCGGCGACTGGCACCGGCTCCGGCTTCGGCGCGGGCGCGGCCTTGGTCAGGTACTTGGCCAGGTCCGGGGACAGACCTGTCTTGACCATGACCGGGCCAGGCGACGGCGACGGCATCTCGGGCGCGGGCACGGCGGGCGCAACATCCTCGATCGGCTCGGCCTGCAGCTCTTCGTCCCGGGCGTCCTCCTCAGCCGTTGCGACGGAGACGCCGTCGGCGTTCACCTCCGTGGTGGCGGGAGAGACGGTGGCGGGCTCCTCGGCCGCATCGTCAGCCGGGGTCGGCTCGACGGCGGGGCCCTCGGCCTGCGCCGCCGGTTCGCCGACGGCGGACGGGGTCTGGACTGCTACGTCGTCCTCCGCGTCACAATCGTCCTCCGCTTCCTCGCGGCGGGTCTCTGGGGTGTCAGAGTCAGCGGGCGTAACGTCCTCGGCAAGCGGCAGGGTGAGCATCCCCATGCTGGCGGCCGATACCACGTCGGAGTACTCGCGCAGTCCCGCGAGCGCGACACCGTTGGCAGTCAGCAGCGCTTGCACGTCGACGGCGCGACCGGCCCTCTGGTCGGCGACCAGGTCGACCACCAGCATCAGTGCGGCCAGAGCCTCTTCGGCGTCGTGCTCGTCCACAAGGGACGCTTCCGCTGCCAGTTGCGTGACGCCTGACAGACCAGCGACCTCCGCAGGCCCCTGCATCTTCGCCAGCCGCACAAGCCACCACCGTGTTGGGTCCACCTGCGGGTTGCGGGCCCGCTCGCGCGCCCTGAGGAGCCCGTCCAGGTCGCCAACGCCGAGCTCGCCCGCGTACTTCCAAATACGCGACGCGAGCCGATGGATCGGGCCGGTCACCAGCGGAGACGCCAACACACCTTCGTCGAGCCGGTCAGCCCAGTCCCGCGCCGCACCCGCCAGCAGCTTCGAGACCTCGCGCGGGTCGACCTCCTCGACATCGACCTCGTCCAGCACGCCCGTGTCCTCCTCCGGCAGCTCCAGGCGCAGGCCGGTCAGCAAGTCCGGCAGTGCGATGCCCTCGTCGACGTCCTGCCCCGTAAGCGCGCGCAGACGACCGACCGGAGAAAAGACGTCGAGGCCGATCAGCGGCGGGCGTCCGTCGACCGACTCGGCGGGGTCGTTGTACAGCTCGACGGCGTCCTCGTCGAAGTCCGCCAGGAGGTTCAAGGCGATCGTCGGGCCGTTGCCCGCACTCTGAGCGGCGGCAACCAGGGCCAAGCGCGCAAACGTCCGCGGAACCCTCCACAACAGGTGCACGCACGAGACGAGCTCAGAGTTGTTCACGTAGACACGGGCGGCTGCCTGCGGTTTGGGGCCCGCAAGGTCGATCCACTCGAACATCGACAGGGGCTGCGCCGCCATAGCCATCGCCGGCATCAGGACAGCGTGCGCGAACTCGTCTAGCACACCAGGCTTGGACCTCAGCCGCGCGAGGATCTGCGCTGCCATCGACGGGGACGCCTTGTCGGTGGTGCGCACACCGATCGACTTCAGGATGAACCGGCGAGGCGGGGTCGGCAGTAGGTTCACCGCCTGCATCACCGTCTCGGCGTCGAGCGCCTGAGTCGCAGCACGCCACATACCCACGAACTCCTGGCTGGCTGGCGGGTGAACGTCGGGCACCGGGTTGCGGCGGGTTGACGGTCGGCGGGATCTGCTCACCACGGGCTCCTTCTTTGGGCGATGGCCGTCACGCTATCCACCTGAACCGTCATGAATCATCAGATCCCGATTAGTCACCCAGATTTCACCCGCGCCATCGTCGTGGTGCACCGGTATCCGGACACCTCTTGCCTGGCGCCCGGAACACTCGCTAGGTTTGTGAGCGGTGGTAACGATGTCGCCACAGGAGCAGGGGGATTCATGAGCACACGCTTTCGGCGCGCCCTCACGGCCGTCGCGTCCACGCTGGTGTCGACCGTCGTCGGGGGGTCGCTCGCCGCCCCGGCGAGCGCTGCCCCGTCCGCCCCGAGCACCGACCCGTCCGCGAGCGCCGCGTGCGCCGCGACCTGGTCGGCCACGACGGCGTACTCGGGCGGCCAGACGGCGTCGCACCACGGCCGGAACTGGACGGCCCGCTGGTGGACCCAGCGCGAGACGCCCGGGTCGACGAGCGTCTGGGTCGACGCGGGCCGTTGCGTCGGGGGCGGCGACGACTTCGTCGTGAGCCGCGCGGAGTTCGACGCGATCTTCCCGGCCCGGCACCCGTTCTACACGTACGACGGGTTCGTCGACGCGCTGGGCGCCTACCCCGCGTTCGCGAGCACGGGCACGCCCGAGACGCGGACACGCGAGGTCGCGGCGTTCCCCACCCACGCGGACTTCGAGTCGGTCAGGCTGCGGTACGTGAAGGAGATCAACGAGGCCAACTACTGGATCAAGTGCGACGACGAACAGCCGTTCGGCTGCCCCGCCGGCCAGACGGCCTACTACGGGCGCGGCCCGATCATGTTCAGCTGGAACTTCAACTACAAGGCCGCGGGCGACGCGCTCGGGATCGACCTGCTGAACGACCCGTGGCTCGTCGAGGAGGACCCGTCCATCGCCTGGCAGACGGCCCTCTGGTACTGGAACACGCAGAACGGCCCCGGGGTGATGACGTCGCACCAGGCGATGGTCTCGGGTGCCGGGTTCGGCCCGACGATCAACTCGCTCAACGGTGCGCTCGAGTGCGGCGGCGGCAACCCGACGTCCGTGCAGTCCCGGGTGGACCGGTACGTGCGCATCACCGAGGTCCTGGGCGTCGCCCCGGGCTCGGGCCTGCACTGCTGACGGACTGCCCCGCGTGCAGCGAGGCGGGGGGTGGGGGGGGGGGGGTGGGCCACCCCCCCCACCCCAGCCAGCGGGGGGGGGGGCGCCCCCGCGCGGGGGGGGGGGGTGCGCGCGGGGGCGTCCGACGGGTGGAGCGCCGTGTTCCGCCAGACCATCCTCCAGACCGCGACGCCCGACGACATGCG
>NZ_JBHXIC010000053.1:0-6557 GCF_042723955.1 Cellulosimicrobium cellulans
CACTCGACCCGGCCCCCGGCGGCGGCGCCCCCGGCCGCCCCGGGGCCGCGGCTGGTAGTGAGCCGCGAGCCCCCCGCCGGGGCCGTCAAGGTCGTGGGCGCCGACGACTCCGACGACGAGGACGCGCCCGCGCCCAGCGCGGTCGAGGTCCTGCGGACCGTGCCCGACGTCGCGATCGTGTGCGTGCACGTCGACGAGCCCGAGGCCGTCGAGGACGTCGCGGCGGTGCTCGCCGCGGCCGACGACGACGGCCCCGGTGCCGACGCGGCGCTCGACGCCGCGATCGACCGGGTCAACGAGCGCGACCTGCTCTGGTACGACTGGTCCGAGCTCAAGGACGTGCCGCGCGGCTGACGGGCACCGCGGTGCGGAGCTGCCGGTCGGGACCCAGTCGGTGCCCGACGGCGGTCCGCGTCAGCCGAGGCGGCCGAGCACCTCGTCGTGCAGCAGCCCGTTCGTCGCAACGGCGTTGCCGCCCCACGGGCCGTCGACGCCGTCGAGCGACGTGAACCGGCCGCCGGCCTCGGTGACGATGGGGACGAGCGCGGCCATGTCGTAGAGCTCGAGCTCGGGCTCGGCGGCCGCGTCGGCGGCGCCCTCGGCGACGAGCATGTACGACCAGAAGTCGCCGTAGCCGCGCGTGCGCCACGCGCCGCGCATGAGGTCGAGGAACGGCTCGAGCTTCCCGCGCTCCTCCCAGCCGTCGAGCGACGCGTAGGCGAGCGAGGCGTCGGACCACGACGAGACGCCCGACACCTGCATCCGCGACGCGGCGGCGAGCGACTTGCCCGTCCACGCGCCGGTGCCCTTCGCGGCCCACCAGCGCCGGCCCAGCGCGGGCGCCGAGACGAGCCCGACGACGACCTCGTCGCCGTCGGCGAGCGCGATGAGCGTCGCCCACACGGGTACGCCGCGCACGAAGTTCTTGGTCCCGTCGATCGGGTCGACGATCCAGCGCCGCGCGCCGTGACCGGTCTCGCCGAACTCCTCGCCGACGATCGCGTCGCGACCGCGCGCCCGGCCGAGCTGGCCGCGGATGATCTCCTCGGCGGTGCGGTCGGCGTCGCTCACGGGCGTCGAGTCCGGCTTCGACTCGACGTGCAGGTCGAGCGCCTTGAAGCGCGACATCGTGTGCGCGTCGACCTGGTCGGCGATCACGTGGGCGAGGCGCAGGTCGTCGTCGTAGCCGCGCGTCGAGGGGGGCGTCATGGCTCACACCGTAGCGGTGCAGCCCCGGGGCGAGGGCGGCGCCGCGCGGGCCAGGGCTCAGGCGGCGCCGGTGCGCGAGGCGAGCACGCGGCGGAACGACTCGAGGCGGGCGGCGCGCGCGGCGCGGGTCTCGTCGTCGGGCGACGCCTCGACCCACTCGTCGAGCGCGCAGTCCGGGGCGTCGTCCAGGTGGGTGCATCCGCGCGGGCAGCCCGCGGCGACGGCGTCGAGGTCCTCGAACGCGTGCAGCAGGTGGTCGACCTGGACGTGCGCGAGGCCGAACGACCGCACGCCGGGGGTGTCGATGACCCAGCCGCCGCCGGGCAGGCGCAGGGCGACTGCCGAGGTCGACGTGTGCCGGCCGCGGCCGGTGACGTCGTTGACGTGGCCCGTCGCACGCTGCGCGTCCGGGACGAGCGCGTTGACGAGCGTCGACTTGCCCACGCCCGAGTGGCCGACGAACACCGACGTGCGTCCGGCGAGCGCCTCGCGCACCGCGTCGAGCGGCTCGATCGCCCAGCCGTCCGGCGCGAGGCCGTCGGGCGCGCGGCGCGTCACGACGACGGACACCCCGAGCGGCTCGTACAGCGCGCGCAGCGGCTCCGGGTCGGCGAGGTCCGCCTTGGTCAGGCACAGCAGGACGTCCATGCCGGCGTCGTACGCGGCGACCACGCACCGGTCGATCATGCGCGTGCGCGGCTCGGGCTCGGCGAGCGCGGTGACGACGACGAGCTGGTCGGCGTTCGCGACGATGACCCGCTCGTAGGGGTCCGTGTCGTCGGCCGTGCGGCGCAGCACCGACGACCGGTCCTGGATGCGCACGATCCGCGCGAGCGACCCGTCGTCGCCCGACACGTCCCCGACGAGGTCGACGCGGTCCCCGCACACGATGCGCGTGCGGCCGAGCTCGCGCGCCTTCATCGCGAGGACCGTGCGCTCGTCGCCGCCGGTCCCGTCGCTCGGTCCGTCGACGGTCCGCTCGCCTTCACCGCCGTGGTTCCCGACGAGCAGCGTGTACCGGCCCCGGTCCACGCCCGTGACGAACCCCGTCACCGCGTCCGCGTGCTCGGGCCGCTGCTTGGTGCGGGGGCGGCTGCCATGCTTGCCGGGGCGCGCGCGGAAGTCGGACTCGTCCGGGACGCGGCGCGCCATCAGCGGGCCGCCGCTCCCGTGCCGGAACCGGTCCCGCCCCCGAGCATGCGCTCCCACATCCCCGCGAACCCGGGCAGCGTCTTGGCCGTCGTCTCGACGTTCTCGACGCCGACCCCCGGGACGCGCAGGCCGATGACGGCAGCGGACGTCGCCATGCGGTGGTCGTGGTACGTACGGAACAGCGCGCCGTGCAGGGGGCGCGGCGTGATGACGAGGCCGTCGCGCGTCTCCTCCGCCTGCCCGCCGAGGCGGGTGATCTCCGTCGCGAGGGCGGCGAGCCGGTCGGTCTCGTGCCCGCGCAGGTGGGCGATGCCGCGCAGGCGGCTGGGGGAGTCGGCCAGGGCAGCGAGCGCGGCGATCGTCGGCGCGAGCTCGCCGGCGGCGTGCAGGTCGACGTCGACGCCGCGCACCTCGCCCGTGCCCGTCACGGAGAGCACGTCGCCGTCCAGCGACGCGGTCGCGCCCATGGACTCGAGCAGCTCGGGGACCATCGCGCCCGGCTGGGTCGTCGCCGTCGGCCAGCCCGTGACGCGCACGGTGCCGCCCGCGACGAGCGCGGCGGCGAGGAAGGGCGCCGCGTTCGACAGGTCGGGCTCGACCTGCACGTCGCGCGCCGCGATCGGACCGGGCTCGACCCGCCAGATCGCGGGCCGGGAGTCGTCGACGACGACGCCGACCTCCCGCAGGACCTCGACCGTCATCTCGATGTGGGGCATGCTCGGCAGCGTGTGGCCGATGTGCCGCACCGTGAGGCCCTGGTCGTAGCGCGCGGCGGCGAGGAGGAGCCCGGAGACGAACTGGCTCGACGCCGACGCGTCCACGTCGACCGACCCGCCGCGCACCCGGCCGCGGCCGCGGATCGTGAAGGGGAGCGTCGTGGGCAGCCCGTCACCGTCGCCCTCGACCGGCACGTCGAGGGCGCTGAGCGCGGCGAGCACCGGGCCCATGGGCCGCACGCGCGCCTCCGCGTCGCCGTCGAAGCGCACCGTGCCGTCGGCGAGCGCGGCCAGCGGCGGGAGGAAGCGCATGACGGTGCCCGCCAGGCCGCAGTCGACCTCCACGGGACCGCGGAGCGTGCTGGGGGTGACGAGCAGCTCGCTCGGGGACGCGCCCTCCTCGATGCCGACCCCGAGCGTGCGCAGGGCGGCGATCATGAGGTCGGCGTCGCGGCTGCGCAGGGCGCCGCGCAGCGTGCCCGGCCCGTCGGCGAGCGCGGCGAGCACGAGCAGCCGGTTCGTCAGCGACTTCGACCCCGGGACCTCGACCGTCGCGTCGAGCGGCCCGCCCGCCGTGGGCGCGGCCCAGCCCTCGTCGACGGCGGGGGGCACGGGCGCGGCGGAGGGCGAGGTCGTCATGGCCTCCAGGCTAGTGGAGGGACCGCGCCCGGCGGCGGAGGGTCCCGGCGCGCGGACGCGTCACGACCGCGTCAGGCGACCTTCGCGCGGACCGCGGCCTCGGCGTCGTGCACGGCCCCCGTGGCCAGGGTCGCGGCGTGCTCCGCGGCCTGCTGGGCGGCCTTCGTGGCGCGCCGCGCCGAGCGTCCCGCCTCCTTGGCCGCGTTCTTCGTGGAGCGACCCGCCTCCTTCGCCGCTCCTCGGGCCGAGGCCGAGACCTCCTTCACGGCGCCCTTCGCGCCCGCGACCACGGCCTCCTGCTTCGCCTGCTTGGCGAGCGCCAGGTCGTGCCGCGCCTTCTCGAGCCGCCACTGCACGCCCGGGCGGCCCTCGTAGTCCGCACCCGCGATGAGCGCCGCGCCGATCGCGCCGACGTTCGCGACGAACTTGCGCGTGCGCTCGGAGCGCGTCGCCTCGCCCGAGGTGAAGGGCTGGTTGACGACCGCGAGCGGCACCGTGAGCGCGGCGAGCGTCAGGGCGGCCGTGCGGGGGGCCTTGCCGACGGCGAGGAACAGCCCGGCGACGGCCGTCGCGGCACCGTGGGCGCGCACGAGCGCCGCGACCTGCCTCTCGCTGAGCGGGGCCTCGATGCCGGCGCTCTTCTCGACGAGCTCGACGCCCGAGCGCGCGGCTCGCACGTGCTCGGCGGGCTTGAGCGCGGCCTGGAGCCCGTCGTAGACGAACCACGAGGCCAGCATGGGCCTCGCGAGGTGACGCAGCAGCATCGGTTCTCTCCTCATCGCCGGTGACTCGCCGGTGCCCGCTTCAGGCGTGCGCCGGTCGGTCCCAGCCTGCCGCGACCGCCGGGACGGCGCCACCCGCGGCCCGTGAGTCGCGCCTCACGTCGGAGCGTCAGAGCGCGCCGCCCGCGGCCTCCGGGGCGTCGGCCGACTCGCCGGCGTCGCCGATCGTCTCCCGCGCGACGAAGTTCTCGAGGTCGAACAGGTTGTCGCCCGCGCGCTGCGCGACGGTGAGCAGGGTCGTCGCGGAGGCGACCTCCTCCACCTGCTCCTTGAGGAACCACAGGAGGAACTGCTCGCCCAGGGCGTCGCCCTCCTCGCGCGCGGCGCGGAAGATCGCCTCGATCTGCGCCGTGACCTGCTTCTCCTGGTCGAGCGCGAGCCGCAGCGGCTCGACGACGTCCGCGAAGTCGTTGCGGACCGGGCCGGAGCCGGGGATCTCGACGGGCAGGTCCCGGTCGAGGTGGTACTGCACGATCATCATCGCGTGGTTGCGCTCCTCCACCGACTGCCGGTAGAAGTGCGCGGCGAGCTGCGGCAGGTCGTGCGCGTCGAACCACACGGCGATCGCGATGTACTGCTGGTGCGCGTCGAGCTCGTGCCCGACCTGCTCGCGCAGCAGGGTGAGGAAGCGGGACGGGGTCTGCGAGGTCGTCATGGCGCCACGCTAGCGACGCCGGGTGCGTCGCGCGCGCCGCGCTGTGCGGCGTCCCCGAGGCCGCGGGAATGTGCGAGGGCACGCGCGGGTTGCACCACTCGTGACCGCCCTGCTCGAGACCCCCGCACCCGCCGCCCGGGCCGCGTCGTCGACCCCCGAGGCGTCGACGGCGGACGCGGCGTTCGCCGCCGCGTGGTCGGCACCGGTCACGTCACCGGACACCCAGACGAACAGGGGACTAGGCTCGTTGTTGATGACAGAGCGAATCTCCGGCAGCGACGTCTCCGGCAGCCCCGCGACGACGTCGGGAACGACGCCGGTCGAGGGCACGACGCTGCCCACGGACACGGACGCCGAGGACACGAACCGCGCGCCGCAGACCGAGAGCGACGCCGCGCGCGCCGCACGGTTCGAGCAGGACGCGCTCCAGTACCTCGACCAGCTGTACTCCGCGGCGCTGCGCATGACGCGCAACCCGTCGGACGCCGAGGACCTGGTGCAGGAGACGTTCGCGAAGGCGTTCGCGGCGTTCCACCAGTACCGGCCGGGCACGAACCTCAAGGCGTGGCTGTACCGCATCCTCACGAACACGTTCATCAACACGTACCGCAAGAAGCAGCGTGAGCCGCAGCAGGCCCAGACGGACGACGTCGAGGACTGGCAGATCGCGCGCGCGGCGTCGCACACGTCGCAGGGGCTGCGGTCCGCCGAGGCCGAGGCGCTCGACCGCCTGCCGGACTCGGACGTGAAGCGCGCGCTGCAGGAGCTGCCCGAGGACCGACGGATGGTCGTGTACTACGCGGACGTCGAGGGCTTCCCGTACAAGGAGATCGCGGAGATCATGGGGACACCGATCGGCACGGTCATGTCCCGCCTGCACCGAGGCAGGCGCCAGCTGCGCGAGCTGCTGGCCGACTACGCCGTGAGACGAGGACTGGTGGGGGCCAAGAGCCCCGGAGGTGAGTCGTGAGCACGTCTGAGAGCCCGTTCCCCGGGCGCGGCCCGGTCGAGGAGCCGGTGACGCCCATCCCGCACTCGACGGCGGGGGAGTCCGAGTGCGAGCACGCGCTCACGCACCTGTACGAGTACCTCGACTCGGAGATGACGCCGGACGACGAGCTGCGCATGCGCGCGCACGTCGCGCACTGCTCGCCGTGCCTCGCCGAGCTGAGCGTCGAGGAGCTCGTCAAGCAGCTCGTGCGCCGCTCCTGCCACGAGAAGGCGCCCGCGGGGCTTCGCGAGCGCATCCACACGCAGCTCACGGTCATGGTCACGACGACGACGGTCGTCGAGACCCGCTGAGGGCCGTCCGCGGGCACTGCCCCGACGGACGGAGAACGAGAGAGGGGGCCGCGCCCCCGACGGGGGGGGGGGGCCCCGGGGCGCCCCCGGGGGGGGGGGGGG
>NZ_JBHXIC010000053.1:6567-30984 GCF_042723955.1 Cellulosimicrobium cellulans
ACTGACCGGGACGCTCCCGGACGCGGGGGGGCCGCCCGGGGCCCGCCCCCCCCGCGGGCGGCCCGCCCCCTCTCGTCGTCCCCCGTGGGGGCGCGCCGTCTCAGGCGTTGGGGCGCTTGCCGTGGTTCGCGGCGTTGCCCTTGCGGCTGCGACGCTTGCGTCCGCGCTTGCTCATGGTGTTCTCCTGACGATCGGGGGAGTCCCGCCGGTCCCGGCGGGTCAAGTCCGCCTCCCATCGTCCCACACGCGACCCCTTGTCAGGGTCGAGCACGCGATATATCGTGTCTGCGAGAACGAGATATATCGCGAGTGTCCTCGAGCGTCGCCGTCGCGGCCGCACGGGACGCGACCACGGACGGAGCCACGGATGACGCAGGAGAGCTGGACCGTCACGGGTCCGCAGGCCATCGACCTGGCGCGCGTGCGGACGCTCGACGCGACCGTCATCGGCGGGCGCATCGACGTGGTCGCGCACGACGACCCCACGCGCACCGACACGCGCGTCGAGGTCCACTCGGTGGTCGGCCGCCCCCTGGAGGTGCGTCTCGAGGGGACCACGCTCCGGGTCGGCTACGGACCGTTCGTCGCGGGCTGGAAGGGCTTCCTCGAGCGCTTCCGCACGTACACCGGCAAGGACGCGGCAGACGTGCACGTCGCCGTGCCGGCGACGACGCAGGTCAAGGTCGCGACCGTGCAGGGGGAGGCACTCGTCGCGGGCGTGCGCGCCGGCGCCCGGCTGGCGACCGTCTCCGGTTCCGTGATGACGAGCCGCACGCGCGGCGAGCTCCGCGTCGACACGGTCTCGGGCGAGGTCTCGGCGAGCGAGCACGACGGCCCGGTCCGCATGGACTCCGTGTCCGGCGGCCTCACGGCGACCGGCTCGCTGCACTCGCTGCGCCTCGACTCGGTCTCGGGCTCCGTCACCGTCGACACCCGCACGACCCCGTCCGAGATCACCGTGAGCGCGGTCTCCGCCGACGTGCTCGTGCGCCTGCCCGACCCGGACGCGATGGACTACGCGATCCGCTGCGTGAGCGGGCGGCTCCTCGTGGACGGCGCCGAGCAGCGCGGATCCGCGCGCTCGTTCCACCAGCCCGCGCGGTACGGGAAGGGTTCGCCGGTCCGGGTCTCCGCCGTCTCCGGCGACGTGACCGTCCTGCGCGGGGCGCCGGACGAGACGTCGTGGGACGCCGCCGGGCACTCGGCCGACGGTGCCCCGGTCGACGCCGACGCCCCCGCGTGGGGGAGCCCGGGGACGCGGGGCGCCGCGTCGTCGGACGGGCCGGTGGACCGCTGATGGCCACCGTCTTCGCGCACGGCGAGCTCCGGCTCTACCTGCTGGCGCTGCTCGACGCCGGGCCCAAGCACGGCTACGAGCTCATCACCGAGCTCTCCGAGCGCTTCGGCGGCACCTACCGGCCGAGCGCCGGGACCATCTACCCCCGTCTCGCGCGCCTCGAGGACGAGGGCCTCGTGCACCGCAGCGCCGACGGCCGCAAGACGACGTACGAGCTGACGCCCGCGGGGCGCGCGGAGATCGAGGCGCGACGTGCCGACGTCGCCGCCCTGGAGCACGGCATCGCCGAGACGGTGCGCCAGCGCGCCGAGGCGCTGCGCGCCGACGTGCAGGGCTCCCTGAAGGGCCTGCGGGCCGAACTCGCGGCCGCCGCGCAGACCGCGCGCGCCCGCCCGCGCGACGGCGGGCCCGACCCGCGGCGCCGCGAGTCCTACGCGTGGCGCATGGAGGCCGAGGCGCTGCTCCAGCGCTTCCGCGAGGACGTGCGCGCCGACCTGCGTCGCGCCGACGCCGCGAGCGTCGTCTCGGAGCTGACGGTCGACACCCTGCGCACCGTGCTCGACAGCGCGCGCAAGGCCGTGCGAGCGACCCTGCCCTGACCGACGATCACGAGAACCCACCCCTCGACGAACGCACCGCACCCCGAACCAGAGAACCGAACGAGGAGAAGCGCATGAGCACCGAGTCCTGGGTCATCAACGACCCCCAGACCGTCGACGTCGCCGACGTCCGGCGCGTCGTCGTCCAGCTCACCGACGGGTCGGTCGACGTCGTCGCCGACCCCGCCCGCGAGGCCGGGGCGCACCTCGACGTCAGCGAGGTGTCCGAGCGTCCGCTCCAGGTGAGCGTGCACGACGGCGAGCTGCGCGTCGGCTACGACTTCGCCGGCGTCGAGGGCCTCGTCGAGCGGGCCAAGGGCCTGCGCGACAAGGACCGCGCCGTCGTGCGCCTGACGGTCCCGGCGCACGTGCCGGTGAAGGTGACGACCGCGCGGGCCACCGCGAGCGTCCTCGGCACGCAGGCGGACCTGTCCGTGACGACGGCGACGGGCGCCGTGCGCGTCCAGGGCGTGTCGGGCACGGCGTCGATCAAGACGGCGACGGGCGCCGTGGACGTCGGCGAGCACGTCGGCGACGTCCACGTGAGCACCGCGTCCGGCGCGGTCACGCTCGGCGGGACGCTCGGCCGCGTGTCCGTCAACACCGTGACGAGCGGCGTCGAGGTCGTGGCGCGCGAGAGCACCCCGCTCGTCGACGCGCGCACGGTCTCCGGCGACGTGGCCGTGCGCCTCGGCGCCGGGTCGCCCGTCAACCTCAAGGCCCGCAGCGTCACGGGCAAGGCCGTGCTCGACGGCGTCCGCCTGGACTCCGCCGCGCAGCGCACGACGTCGGTCGACCACGTCGACCAGCCCGGCGCCCGCGGCGCGTACGTCTCGGCGAACACCGTCTCGGGCGACCTCACGGTCTCGCGGGGCTGACGCCCACGCACCGACGGCCCGTCCTCCCGGGATCTCCCGGGGCGACGGGCCGTCGTCGTGCAGGCGGCGTCAGACCGTGTCGTCCGGCAGGCCCAGCCACGCGTGCCAGCCCGTGTGCAGCACGAGCCAGGCCATGAGCCCGTAGCCCGCCTGGCCGGGGAAGCCGTTGCCGCTCTGCGCGAGGTCCGCGAGCCACTGCTCGTGCGTCACGAGCGGGCTGAACGTGTCGACGTACGGCACGCGGCGCCGGTTCGCGACGTCCGAGAAGGCGTGCGAGAGCTCGGCGAGCCGCTCGGCGTCCTGCGCGTGCCCCGGCGGGGGGCCCACGACGAACGTCGGCAGCCGGTGCGACTCCGCGACGTCGAGCACGTTCGCGAGGTTGAGGCGCGAGCGCGCGACCGACAGCCCCGCGTCGAGGTCGTGACGACCGAGGCCGATGACGAGGCGGTTGTCCACGTCCGGCTCGGGGGCGAACCGCCGCGACGTCTCCGCCTCCCAGCGCTGGCTGAGCGCCGTCGTCGTCTCGCCGGGGATCGCGAGCGGGAACACGTACGCCGGCTGGGGGAAGCGCGTGCGCGCGACGACGCGCCCCGCCCACCCCAGGGCCTTCGCGTCGCCGACGCCGGCGCTCAGCTCGTCGCCGACGACGCAGATCCGTACCTCTCGACTCACCGCGTCTTCCACGGGCGCCATTCTCCCCGACGCGGGCGGCGCGGGTCGAAACGGACGGGCGGGGACGGCGTGTCCAGCCGGGCATATCGGACGGACCGCCCCTGATCGGCCGGTCAGAGCAGCGTCGCGCCCCAGGTGACCTCGTGCGAGGCGCCCGGCTCGAGCCGCACGAGGCGGTCGCCGGTGCGGAACGCGTCCGCGATGCAGCTCATGGGCTCCGCGGCGACGCCGGACCGGCGGAACGCGACGTCCCCGACGTGGTCGCCCGTGCAGACCTGCCACGTGTCCATCGAGCCGTCCATCCAGACTGCCGACGTGCGGCCGTCGGGAGCGGAGAGACGCATCCACGACAGCCCGTCGGCGTCGCGCAGCACGTCCACGTAGGCGTCGTCCAGGTCGACGCCCGCGAGCAGGCGCGGCTCGCGCAGGTCGTAGCTCCCCGCGGCGGGCTCCGTGCCCGTGGGCAGGAGCCGGTCGTCGGTCGTGACGCGGGTCGCGGCGTCGAGGCGCAGGGTGCACTCGTCGAGGTTCGCGCCGTCGGCGGACAGCCACGGGTGGAAGCCGATGCCGTAGGGCGCGGTCGCCGTGCCGACGTTCGTCGTGCGCACGTGGACGCGCAGCCCCGCGTCGTCGAGCGAGTAGGTCACGCGTGCGACGAGGTCGAACGGGTAGCCGGGCGACGGCGGCAGGTGCAGCTCGAGCGTCGCGTGCGACGCGTCGTGCTCGACGACGACCCAGCGCTGCCAGCACGCGAGCCCGTGCAGCGCGGTGCCGCGGGCGGGCTCCGACACGGGCACCTGGTACCCCGTGCCGTCCACCTCGTACGCGCCGTCGCGCAGGCGGTTGGGCCAGGGGAGCAGGACCGCGCCGTTGAACGCGGGCGCGACCTCGTCCTCCGCGAAGGGCGTGAAGACGGGCCGGCCGCCGACCGTGTAGTCGCGCACGGCCGCTCCCACCTCGGTGATCGTCGCTGCGTGCTCGCCGTGGGCGATGCGGACCTGGGTCCCCGAGGGGGCGTTCGTGTTCACGCTCACATACGGTACTCGGCGTGCGAGCGTGCGCGATGCGCTCTCGGCAGTCAGACTCGGTGCCCGGGTGTGTCTCCCGGCGTACCCGACGCAGCACGAGGAGGAACGATGGAACGACAGGTGCTCGGACGCACGGGACGGCTCGTCTCGGTCGTCGGACTGGGAACCTGGCAGCTCGGCGCCGACTGGGGCGACGTGAGCGAGGACGACGCGCGCGCCGTGCTCGACGCCTCCGCCGAGGCCGGCGTGACGTTCTTCGACACCGCGGACGTCTACGGCGACGGGCGCAGCGAGCAGATCATCGGCGGCTACCTCGCGGACAACCCGGGCCACGCGATCACCGTCGCGACGAAGATGGGTCGCCGCGAGGACCAGGACGCGGACAACTACACGCTCGCGAAGTTCCGCGAGTGGACCGACCGGTCGCGGCGCAACCTCCGGACCGACCGCCTCGACCTCGTCCAGCTCCATTGCCCCCCGACGGCGGTCTACTCGCGCGACGAGGTGTACGACGGCCTCGACACCCTCGTCGCCGAGGGCGCGATCGCGAGCTACGGCGTGAGCGTCGAGACGGTCGGCGAGGCGCTCACCGCCATCGCGCGTCCCGGTGTCGCGACCGTGCAGATCATCCTCAACGCGTTCCGGCTCAAGCCCCTCGACGCCGTCCTGCCCGCCGCGTCCGCCGCCGGGGTCGGCGTCATCGCGCGCGTGCCGCTCGCGTCCGGCCTGCTGTCGGGGAAGTACACGAAGGACACGACCTTCGCGGCCGACGACCACCGCACGTACAACCGCGACGGCAGCGCGTTCGACGTCGGCGAGACGTTCTCGGGCGTCGACTTCGAGACCGGCGTCCAGGCGGCGGGCGAGTTCACCACGCTCGTGCAGGACGTCGTCGGGCAGGACCTCACGCCCGCCCAGGTCGCGATCGCGTGGGTCTGGCAGCAGCCCGGCGTGTCGACCGTCATCCCCGGCGCGCGCAACGTCGAGCAGGCCCGCTCGAACGCGGCCGCGGGCGACGCGGACGTCCTCGGCCCGCTCTTCACCTCGGGCGTCCGCGAGATCTACGACGCGCACCTGCGCGCGAAGATCCACGACCGCTGGTAGTCGGCTCGTCGTGCACCGACGACGAAGGCCCCCTCCGTGCGGAGGGGGCCTTCGTCGTGTCCAGGGCCGGAGCCCGGCGGCGTCAGCGGGCGAACGCCTGCTCGAGGAGCACGGACTGCTGGGCCTGGTGCTTCTTCGCCGTGCCGGCGGCGGTCGACGCCGACGCCGGGCGGGAGACGACGCTCACGCGCGGCAGGTCCTCCGGCAGGTTGATGTGCACGAACGACCAGGCGCCCTGGTTCTCCGGCTCGTCCTGGACCCACACGACCTCGGCGCCCGGGTACTTCGCGAGCTCGGCCCGGATGCCGTCGACGTCGAGCGGGTAGAGCTGCTCGAGGCGGACGATCGCCACGCCCTCGTCGCCGCGCTTGGTGCGCTCGGCGAGGAGGTCGTAGTACACGCGGCCCGTGCAGAGGAGCACGCGGTCGACCTTCGCCGGGTCGGCCGTCGCGTCCGCGATGACGGGCTCGAACGTGCCGGTCGTGAACTCCTCGACGCTCGACGCGGCGGCCTTGAGGCGCAGCAGCTGCTTCGGCGTGAAGACGATGAGCGGACGACGCGGGCGGGCGTACGCCTGCCGGCGCAGCAGGTGGAAGTACGACGCGGGCGTCGACGGCTGCGCGACCGTCATGTTGTCCTCGGCGGCGAGCTGGAGGAACCGCTCGATGCGCGCGGACGAGTGGTCCGGCCCCTGGCCCTCGTAGCCGTGGGGGAGGAGCATGACGACCGAGGAGTACTGGCCCCACTTCTGCTCGGCGGACGAGATGAACTCGTCGATCACCGTCTGGGCGCCGTTGACGAAGTCGCCGAACTGCGCCTCCCACAGCACGAGCGCGTCGGGACGCTCGACGGAGTAGCCGTACTCGAACCCGAGCGCGGCGTACTCCGACAGCGACGAGTCGTAGACCCAGAACTTGGCCTGGTCCGCCGACAGGTACAGCAGCGGCGTCCACTCGGCGCCGGTCTCGCGGTCGTGCAGGACGGCGTGGCGCTGCACGAAGGTGCCGCGGCGCGAGTCCTGCCCGGCGAGGCGCACGGGCGTGCCCTCCGCGAGGAGCGAGCCGAACGCGGCGAGCTCGCCGAAGCCCCAGTCGATGCCGCCCTCGACGGACATCTGCCGGCGCTTCTCCAGGAGCTGCGCGAGCTTGGGGTGGACGGTGAAGCCCTCCGGCGGCGCGACGTGGACCTGGCCGACGCGCTCGAGGACCGAGCGGTCGATCGCCGTCTTCCAGCCGACCATCGTGCCAGCGTCCTCGAGCTGGGACTCCGGGCGCTCGAGGCCGGCGACCGGCTCGCGGTCCGCGGCAGGCGTGAAGCCGCCCTCCTTGGTCTCGGTGAATACGCGCTCGAGCTGGGCCTGGTAGTCCTGGAGGACGTGCTCGGCCTCCTCGAGCGTGATGTCGCCGCGCGCGACGAGGTTCTCGGTGTAGAGCTTGCGCACCGAGCGCTTGGCCTCGATGAGGTTGTACATGAGCGGCTGCGTCATCGAGGGGTCGTCGCCCTCGTTGTGCCCGCGGCGGCGGTAGCAGATCATGTCGATGATCACGTCGCGGTCGAACTGCTCGCGGAACGCGAACGCCAGCTCCGCGACGCGCACGCACGCCTCGGGGTCGTCGCCGTTCACGTGGAAGATCGGGACCTGGTAGCCCTTGGCGACGTCGGTCGCGTACGTCGTCGAGCGCGACGACGACGGGCCCGTGGTGAAGCCGACCTGGTTGTTGATGATGACGTGCACGGTGCCGCCGGTGCGGTACCCGCGCAGCTGCGCGAGGTTGAGCACCTCGGGCACGACGCCCTGGCCCGCGAAGGCCGCGTCGCCGTGGATGAGGATCGGCAGCACGGAGAAGCCGTCGCCGCCCAGGTCGATGCGGTCCTGCTTGGCGCGCACGATGCCCTCGAGCACCGGGTCGACCGCCTCGAGGTGGGACGGGTTGGCCGCGAGGTAGACCTTGGTCGTCGCCCCGCTCTCCGCGGTGAAGACGCCCTCGGTGCCGAGGTGGTACTTCACGTCGCCCGAGCCCTGCACGCTCTTCGGGTCGAGGTTGCCCTCGAACTCCGCGAAGATCTGCGCGTAGCTCTTGCCCGCGATGTTGGCGAGCACGTTGAGGCGACCACGGTGGGCCATGCCGATGCCGACCTCGTCGAGGCCGTTCTCCGCCGCCTTCGACAGGATCGCGTCGAGCAGCGGGATCACCGACTCGCCGCCCTCGAGCGAGAAGCGCTTCTGCCCGACGAACTTCGTCTGCAGGAACGTCTCGAACGCCTCGGCCGAGTTGAGGCGGCGCAGGATGCGGAGCTGGTCCTCGCGCGGCGTGCGCGCGTAGCCCGACTCGAGCCGCTCCTGGAGCCACTTGCGCTGCGTGCGGTCGGCCAGGTGCATGTACTCCACGCCGACCGTGCGGCAGTAGGAGTCGCGCAGGAGCCCGAGGATGTCGCGCAGCGAGGACTTCGTCTTGCCGCCGAAGCCCCCCGTGGGGAACGTGCGGTCCAGGTCCCACAGCGTCATGCCGTGGTTCTGGATGTCGAGGTCCCCGTGCTTGCGCTGGCGGTACGCGAGCGGGTCGGTGTCCGCCATGAGGTGCCCGCGCGAGCGGTAGGAGTGGATGAGCTCCGCGATCTTCGCGGGCTTGGCCGCCTCGATCTCGGCGTCCGTCGTGTTGTCGCGGACCCAGCGCACCGGCTCGTAGGGGATGCGCAGCGCGGCGAACACGCGGTCGTAGAAGCCGTCCTCGCCGAGGAGCTTCTGCGACAGGATCCGCAGGAACTCGCCCGACTGGGCGCCCTGGATGATGCGGTGGTCGTAGGTCGAGGTGATCGTCAGGACCTTCGAGATGCCCAGGCGCGCGAGGCGCTCGGTGGACGCGCCCGCGAACTCGGCGGGGTAGTCCATCGCGCCGACGCCGATGATCGTCCCCTGGCCGGCCATGAGGCGCGGGACCGAGTGCACGGTGCCGATGCCGCCGGGGTTGGTGAGCGAGATCGTGGTCCCGGCGAAGTCGTCGACGCCGAGCTTGCCGCCGCGCGCCCGGCGCACGAGGTCCTCGTAGGCCGCCCAGAACTGGGCGAAGTCCATCGACTCGGCCTTCTTGATGCTCGGCACGAGGAGCTGGCGCGACCCGTCCGGCTTGGCGAGGTCGATCGCGAGACCGAAGTTGACGTGCGCCGGCTGGTTCACCGCGGGCTTGCCGTCGAGCTGCGTGTAGCTCGCGTTCATCACCGGCATGTCGGCCAGCGCCTCGACGAGCGCGAACCCGATGAGGTGCGTGAACGAGATCTTGCCGCCGCGGCCGCGCGCGAGGTGGTTGTTGATGACGATCCGGTTGTCGACCATGAGCTTGGCCGGCACCGCGCGCACCGACGTCGCCGTCGGCACCTGGATGCTGGCCTCCATGTTCGTCACGACGCGCGCCGCGGGGCCGCGGAGCTTCTGCACGTCGTCCGCGACGGTCTCCGCCTCGGCCGTCGGGGCGCCGGCGACCTTGCGGGCCGGGACCTGCGCGTACGGCGCGGTCGCGGGCTGGGCCGTCGCGACGGGGCGCGTCGCCCGGACCGCCTCGGCGGCGGCGTTGACCGCGGGGTCGGCCGGGAGCTTCGGGGGCTTGACGCGCTGCGCCGCCTCGGCGGCGGCCGAGCCGTCCGTCACGGCGGCGGGGACGACCGGCGCGGCGGGGGCCGCAGGCGCCGCGGGGGAGCCGTTCACGGGCGTCGACGGCGCGCCGGCCGTCGTCGTGGCCTGCTCGGCACGCTCCGCCGGACGGTAGTCCTCGAAGAAGTCCCACCACGCGGGGTCCACCGCGTTCTTGTCCAGGAGGTACTGCTCGTACAGCTCGTCGACCAGCCACTCGTTCGCTCCGAACACGGAGCTTGCGTCGCTGATCGCCTCTGACTCAGCCTTCGGGGACACGCGAGGATCGCCCACTTTCACACACAGGTCGCTGTCGGTCACAGTCTGGGAGCAGACGCGTGGCGGCACGCGCGAGGCGTGGGCGCCCGACGTCGGCGCAGACTCGTCCGGATTCCGGACCACTCCAGCCTAGGCCCTCGGCGGCGGCCCAGGGGGCTGCGCGGGACGTTCGCGCGCGGCCTGTTCGCGGGTTCTTCACGCCGCGTCTGGGCCAGGCAAACATGACCCCACGCGGACCTCGTAGGACGGCAAGATCGCGGAATTCCAGGCCATCCCGAGGTATCCGGGCCGCGGGCTGTGACGGATCTCACTCGGCGTCGCGCGCCGAGGGTCGCGCCGTCGAGGTCGGGCTCAGCGCGTGGTCGGGTCCTCGGCGCCCGGGTCACCGAGCAGGTCGGGCTCGACGGGGTGGCCGTGCGCCGGGAGCGTGACGCGCATCGTCGCACCGCTGCGCGAGTCCGCGACCTCGATCCGCCCGCCGTGCAGGTCGATCGCCCACCGGACGATCGCCAGGCCGATGCCGGTCCCGCCCGTCGAGCCGCCCGTCGTCGTGTGCGTGCCCGTCGCGCTGGCCCGGGCGAAGCGCTCGAAGATGCGCTCGCGGTCCTCCTTCGCGATCCCCGGTCCTTCGTCCACGATCTCGAGCACGACGTCGTCGTCCACGGGGTACGCCTCGAGCCGGATCTCGCCCCCCTGGGGAGAGTGCCGGATCGCGTTCTGGAGGAGGTTCGTCACGACCTGGTGCAGGCGCTCGCGGTCCGCCTCGAGCACGAGGTCGGGCGGCGTGACGTCGACGACGTACCGGAGCTGCTTGCCGGCCTCCACCATCGACACGGCCTCGGCGTTCTCCTCGAGGAAGTCGCCCACGTCGATCTCGGCGATGTTGAGGGCAGCCGCGCCGGCCTCGATGCGCGACAGGTCCAGGAGGTAGGAGACGAGGCGCGTGAGGCGCTCCGTCTGCGCCAGGGCCATCTCCATGGTCGCGGGCGTCGGCTGCGTGACGCCGTCGACGACGTTCTCGAGCTGCGCCTGGAGCGCCGCGATGGGCGTCCGCAGCTCGTGCGAGACGTTCGCGATGAGCTCGCGGCGCACCTGGTCGCTCGTCGCGAGGTCCTCCGCCATGACGTTGAACGCGACGGCGAGCTGGCCCACCTCGTCGCGGCTCGTCGCCCGCACCCGCCGCGTGTAGTCGCCGTCGGCCATCGCGCGCGCCGCCGCCGTCATCTCGCGCAGCGGCGACGTCATGCCCCGCGCGAGGAGCTGGGTGAGCAGCAGCGACAGGACGATCGCGAGCGGGAACGTGCGCGACGGCCCGAGCTGGTTCTGGAGCCCGATCCACGTGATGAGGACCGCGAGCGTGACGGTCGCGGCCACGAGCACGCCGAGCTTGATCTTCAGCGAGCGGAACGAGTCGAGCGGGCGGACGTCGGGCAGGTGCGGGCGGATCGTGTGCGCCCGGTGCACGCCGTTCCGCGCCGGAGCGCTCGGCGACCCGCCCGGGCCCCGGCCGGTGCCGTCGGCCGGGTCGGCAGGGTCAGCGGGGTGGGAGGTCATCCGGCGGGCGGCTCGAACGCGTAGCCGACGCCGTGCACCGTGCGGATGAGGTCGGCGCCGAGCTTGCGGCGCAGCGCCTTGATGTGCGAGTCGACGGTGCGCGTCCCGCTCGCGTCGGCCCAGTCCCACACCTCGGCGAGCAGGCGCTCGCGCGTGAGGACCGTCTTGGGGGAGCTCGCGAGCATGACGAGCAGCTCGAACTCGGTGGGCGTGAGGTGGACCTCCTCGCCCGCGCGGTAGACGCGGCGCTGGGCCTTGTCGATCGTCACGTCGCCCACGGTCATGGGCGGGTCGGTCGGCGCGGCGCTCGCAGCCTGCGTGGCGCGGTCGACGCGGCGCAGCAGCGCCTTGATGCGCGCGACGAGCTCGCGCATCGAGAAGGGCTTCGTCATGTAGTCGTCCGCGCCGACGCCGAGCCCGATGAGCATGTCGGTCTCGTCGTCGCGCGCGGTGAGCATGAGGATCGGCACGGGCTGCTCGGCCTGGATGCGCCGGGTCACCTCGAGGCCGTCGATGCCGGGCAGCATGACGTCGAGGACGATGACGTCCGGGCGCAGCCGCGTGGCGGCGTCGACGCCGGACAGCCCGTCGCGCGCGACCTCGACGCGCCAGCCCTCCGCGCTCAGGCGCTGGGCGATCGCGGTCGCGATGGCGGGCTCGTCCTCGACGACGAGGACCGTCGCCGCCTGCTGCGGCGTGCCGCCGGCCAGGGGTGCCGTCGTGGGCACGGGCCCGCGGCCCGGGACGGGACCGGCGCCCGCGCCGGTCGGTGATGCGCTCGCTGCCCTCGGATCTGCCATGGGATACAGCGTGGCACACGTCGGCCCAGGTCGGCCGGATTTCGCCGTCGCCCGGGACCCGGGCGCCGCACGACCGGGCGGCCCGGCGGGAGCGGGCGCTAGCATCGTCGGCACGATGAAGAGCACCTCTCGATATCGGTGGAGCACCTCGTGGTAGGCGACTGGGTCATGGTCGCGCTCGGGGTGCTCCTCACCGCAGGTACCGCCGTCTTCGTGGCCAGCGAGTTCTCCCTGGTCACCCTCGACCCCGCCGTCCTCCCCGCGGGCGACGACCCCGACCAGGAGGGCGACAGACGCGGCTCCCCGCCGTCGGGCCGGAAGGCCCGTGCCGACCGCCGCGACCGCAGCGTCCGGGCCGGTCTCAAGCACCTGTCGACCGAGCTGTCGTCCGCGCAGGTCGGCATCACGCTGACGACGATCCTCCTCGGCTACACGGCGCAGCCCGCGCTGCTCTCGCTGTTCGGCGCCGGTCTGGGCGCCACGGCGCTCGGGCAGGCGGCGTCCGCCGTCCTCGCCGGCGTCCTCGCCCTCCTCGTCGTGAACTTCGTCTCGATGCTCTTCGGTGAGCTCATCCCGAAGAACTTCGCCCTGAGCGCGCCCTACGCCACGGCCCGGCAGGTCGTGCCCGTGCAGCGCCAGTTCACCAAGCTGTTCCGGCCGGTGATCGCCGTGCTCAACGGGTCGGCGAACGCGATCCTGCGACGCGTCGGCGTCGAGCCGCGCGAGGAGCTGTCGGGCGCCCGCTCGGCCTCGGAGCTCGCCGCGCTCGTGCGCCGCTCCGCCCAGGAGGGCACGCTCGACGTGTCCGTCGCGACGCTCCTCACCAACTCCATCGAGCTGGACGAGCTGAGCGCCGTCGACGTCATGACGGACCGGATGCGGATGGTCGTGGTCGACCGTGACGCGACGGCCGCGGACGTCGTCGACGCCGCGCGGCGGACGGGGCACTCCCGGTTCCCCGTCATCGGCGAGGACCGGGACGACGTCGTCGGTCTCGTCCACCTGCGTCGCGCCGTCGCCGTCCCGTACGACCGGCGCGGGGAGGTCCCGGCGGCGGCGCTCATGGTCGAGGCGCCCCGGGTCCCCGAGACCGTGCGCCTCGGCCCGCTGCTCGTCGAGCTGCGCGGGTTCGGGCTCCAGATGGCGGTCGTCGTCGACGAGTACGGCGGCACCTCCGGCGTCGTGACGCTCGAGGACGTCGTGGAGGAGCTCGTGGGCGACGTGGCGGACGAGCACGACCCCCGCCGCTCCGGCGCGGCCCGGCGTGCGGACGGCTCCTGGCTGGTTCCCGGCGTCATGCGGCCCGACGAGCTCACCGAGGTCACCGGCCTCCGTGTACCCGAGGACGGTGCGTACGAGACGCTCGGCGGCCTCGTCATGGCGCGGCTCGGGCGCGTGCCGGAGCCCGGCGACGAGGTCGTCGCGGGCGACGCGCACGACCGTGTCGTGCTGCGCGTGGAGGCGATGGAGGGGCGGCGGGTCGAGCGGCTCTCGGTCCGTGCGACCCCCGTGGAGGTGGAGTCGTGAGCTCGACCACCGCCCTCCTCGTCGCCGTCCTGCTGCTCGCGGGGAACGCGTTCTTCGTCGGCGCCGAGTTCGCGGTCATCTCGGCGCGACGCTCGGCGATCGAGCCGCTCGCCGCGCAGGGGAACCGCCGGGCGCAGACCGTCCTGTGGGCGATGGAGAACGTGTCCCTCATGCTCGCGTGCGCCCAGCTCGGCGTGACGGTCTGCTCCACGGGCCTCGGCGTCGTCGCGGAGCCCGCGCTCGCGCACCTCATCGAGGACCCGCTGCACGCCCTCGGGGTGAGCACGTCGCTCGCGCACCCGATCGCGTTCGTCGTCGCGCTCGCGATCGTCGTCTACCTGCACGTGGTGCTGGGCGAGATGGTCCCCAAGAACCTCGCCGTCGCGGGGCCGGAGACGGCGGTCATGTGGTTCGGGCCCCCGCTCGTGTGGATCGGGCGGGTGCTCCGGCCGGTCATCGTCGCGCTCAACTGGCTCGCGAACCACGCCGTCCGGGCGACGGGGGTCGAGCCCAAGGACGAGGTCGCCTCCGCGTTCACCGCGGAGGAGGTCCAGTCGATCGTCGAGCACTCCCAGGCGCAGGGCGTGCTCCGGGACGAGCAGGGCCTGCTCTCGGGGGCGATCGAGTTCTCCGAGCGCACCGCGCACGACGTCATGGTCCCGGTCGCCGACCTCGTCACGGTCACCGAGGGCTGCACGCCCGAGGAGGTCGAGCGGCTCGTCGCCAAGACCGGGTTCTCGCGGTTCGCCGTCGCCGACGCCTCGGGCGAGCTCGTGGGCTACCTCCACGTCAAGGACGTGCTGTACGCGGACGAGGCGACGCGCGGTGCGCCGGTCCCGTCCTGGCGCGTGCGGGCGCTCGCGACCGCCGCGCCCGGCGACGAGGTCGAGGACGCGCTCCGGGCGATGCAGCGCTCGGGCGCGCACCTGGCGCGCGTCGACGCGCCCGAGGGCGGCGGCGCCCTCGGCGTCGTGTTCCTCGAGGACATCCTCGAGGAGCTCGTGGGGGAGGTGCGCGACGCCATGCAGCGTCGTCACTGACGAGCTCCCTCGCACCGGCACCGGCCCTGAGCAGGGGACTTGGCATCGTCGGAGTGCTTCGTTACTGTTCCGTGATTGATCGGTCGTCGGTGGCCCGAGAGCCACCCCGAAGGGTGAGAGGCAGGTGGCGGGTGGAGTCGCAGCAGACCGACGCACCCGCCCTCGAGTCCCGACGGGCACGGCGCGAGGCGGAGCAGGGCTCCCGTCGTCGTCGCCCCCAGGCGCAGGTCTCCAGCCAGCACCGCTGGATGCCGCGCATCGCCGTCCTCGGGACGCTCGCCGCCGCGACGATCGCGATGCCCCTCTCCGCCGGCGCGGACGACGGTCTGGGCACCGGATCTCCCTTCGAGCCCGAGACGCGGCCTGTGGGTCCCAGCGCGCTCGACCTCGCGACCGCCGGGTCGACGGCCCCCGCGGTCTCCCAGAGCGTCGCGGCCGCCCCCCGTGTCGAGGTGCGGCGCGAGGCCGCCTCCCGGTCCGCCGCGCGCGACCCGCTCCCCGGCTGCGACCCCACGGTCCGCCCGGCGGGAACCAACGGCAAGCTCGACGAGCACGCGCTGTGCGAGCTCTGGCAGGCGGGCGAGCACCTGCGGCCCGACGCGGCGGTCTCGCTGTCGGCCATGAACGAGGCCTTCCGGGCGACGTTCGGTCGCGACCTGTGCCTCGTCTCGTCGTACCGCACGCTCTCGACGCAGGTCTCGCTCAAGTCCTCCCGCGGCGCGTTTGCCGCACCTCCCGGCTGGTCCATGCACGGCTGGGGGCTCGCGATCGACCTCTGCTCGGTCGAGACCGGCTCCCGCGAGGTCTACGCGTGGATCAACCAGAACGGTGCCACCTACGGCTGGGCCAACCCCGCCTGGGCCAAGCGCGGCGGCAGCGGCGCCTACGAGCCGTGGCACTTCGAGTTCGTCCAGGGCGTCGAGGAGATCCAGAACTCCTGACGCGCGGCCCGTCGCCCTCCGCCGCGGCCCTCGCCGCCGTATCGTCGGAACCGTGGCCGACCTGCTCCTCGCCGCGGTCGTCCTGCGCCGTCCCGAGCACGCGCTCGCCGCGCAGGTGCTGAGCCTCGCGCTCTCCGGCCTCGTCCGGGTGGAGCCGACGGCGCCCGGGTCGCCCCCGGCTCTCGTCCTCCTCGACCCCGAGCCCGCCTCCGCGCGCGACCGTGTCGCCCTCCTCGCGGTGTTCGGCGTCGACGCCGGGCGGGGGGCGCGCGTCGTGCTCGACCCGGCCGACGGCGGCCTCCGTGGCCGACTGCGCTCCGCGGCGCGCGACGTCGTGCAGGCTGCGCGCCGCGACGGCTACCTCGAGCCCGGGCGGGCGCGCCGGCTCACGGAGAAGGGCGAGGCCGTGCGGGCCGAGCTCGTGGCGCTGGAGGACGCGGTCGAGCGCGAGGTCGCGGACGCCCGCGCGCACGACCACGCGCGCGAGCACGTCTCGTCCGGCACGCTCCCGTGGGCCGTGCTGTTCGGGCACGAGCCCGGGTGGGTGCCGGTCGACCGCCGGACGTTCCGGTTCGACGTCGCCGCCGTCTGCGCGGCGGCCGACGCGCTGCGCTGACGGCTTGACGGTCTACGGCTCCGAGAGCCGCTCGTTGCGGCCGAAGTCCTGGAGGAACCGGGATCCCGACGCCGCGAGCTCGGCCTCGAACTCGTCGCGCCACGAACCGTAGGGCCGGCTGGCCAGCGCGTCGTTGGAGAAGCGCGGGTCGTCGGTGAGCTCGGTGACGCAGAAGGCGGGGATCTGCAGGTCCGTGACCGGTCCGGTGCGCTCGCACTCCGCGACGACGAGCGGGTGGTTCGCCCCGCCGAACACGTCGACGACCCAGCCGTCCGCCCCGACCCAGACCGAGTACCGCGTCTTGACGACGCGCGCACCGCCGCGCCGGATCATCTGCACGCCCACCGCGACGTCGACCTCGCGCTCCGCCTCGTACCGCGTGCCGCCTGCCATGGGGCCCTTCACGGTGAGCGTGCACAGGTCGACGGCGGGCGCGAACCGGTCGAGCAGGCGTACGGGGTCCGTCTCCGCGTCCATCGTCGCGTCGACCGTCGGCACCTTGGCGCGCAGCCGCAGCGCGTAGCCCTCGTCCGCCAGGTAGTAGCTCTGCACGATGAGCGCCGGTGCGTCGCGCAGGTCCTCGGGCAGGTCGCGCACGAAGAACCGGCGCTCGAACTCGAAGTCCCCGTAGCCGCCGTCGGTCATGGCCCCACCGTAGCGGGCGCACGGGACGGGTCGCGGGACGAGGTCGAGGGCCCGGAGACGACGCGAGCCCGGCCGCCGGAGGCGGGCCGGGCTCGTCGGAGCGGAGCAGGGTGCCCTCGATAGGATTCGAACCTACGACCTTCTGCTCCGGAGGCAGACGCTCTATCCACTGAGCTACGAGGGCGAGCGCCGACGGTGTCCGTCGACGCGATGCACGAGACTACCAGCACGTCCGGGGTGCGCGGGCCCGGTGGTGCCGCACCGGTGCGGTCCTCGTCTCGCAGGCGGCCCGGACGCCTCGCGGGCGTCCCGTGAAACATCGCGACGGAGCGTGCTCACGCCTCGGTAGAATCACCCGGTGACCCCCGACGAGCTCTCCGAAGCGCTGAGCGCTGCCCTGGCCGCCGCCGTCGCCGACGGCACCCTCGCCCTGGACCCCGCCGCGGTCCCCGAGCGCGTCCACGTGGAGCGACCCCGCCAGCGCGAGCACGGCGACTGGGCCACGAACGTCGCGCTCCAGCTCGCCAAGAAGGCGGGCACGACGCCGCGCGCCCTCGCCGAGGACCTCGCGACGCGGCTCGCCGCGACGCCGGGCGTCAAGGCCGTGGACGTCGCCGGCCCGGGCTTCCTCAACATCACGCTCGACGCGGCCGCGGCGGGCGAGCTCGCCCGCACGATCGTCGAGGCCGGCCCGGCGTACGGGCGCGGCAGCTCCGAGGCGGGCACGAAGGTCAACCTCGAGTTCGTCTCCGCGAACCCGACCGGGCCCATCCACATCGGCGGCGTCCGCTGGGCCGCCGTCGGCGACTCGCTCGCGCGCGTGCTCGAGGCGAGCGGCGCGGACGTGACGCGCGAGTACTACTTCAACGACCACGGCGCGCAGATCGACCGGTTCGCGCGCTCCCTCCTCGCGCGCGCCCGCGGCCTGGAGGCGCCCGAGGACGGGTACGGCGGCGAGTACATCAGCGAGATCGCGGACGCGGTCATCGCGGACGCGGTCGCCGCCGGCGACCCCGACCCGCGCACGCTGCCCGACGCCGAGGCGCAGGAGGTCTTCCGGGCGCGGGGCGTCGAGCGCATGTTCGGCGAGATCAAGGCGTCGCTGCACGACTTCGGCGTCGACTTCGACGTGTACTTCCACGAGGACTCGCTGCACGAGTCGGGCGCCGTGGAGCGTGCCGTCGAGCGCCTGCGCGAGTCGGGCCACATGTTCGAGCAGGACGGCGCGACGTGGCTGCGCACGACCGACTTCGGCGACGACAAGGACCGCGTCGTCATCAAGTCGGACGGCGACGCCGCGTACATCGCGGGCGACATCGCGTACTACCTCGACAAGCGCGAGCGCGGCTTCGACGAGGTCATCATCATGCTCGGCGCCGACCACCACGGGTACGTGGGCCGCATGATGGCGGTGTGCGCCGCGTTCGGCGACACCCCGGGCAAGAATCTCCAGCTCCTCATCGGGCAGATGGTCAACCTCGTCAAGGACGGGCACCCCGTGCGCATGTCCAAGCGCGCCGGGACCGTCGTGACGCTCGAGGACCTCGTGGACGCCGTCGGCGTCGACGCGGCGCGCTACTCGCTCGCGCGCTCGTCGGCGGACCAGAACATCGACCTCGACCTCGACCTGCTCGCGCGGGCGACGAACGAGAACCCCGTCTACTACGTGCAGTACGCGCACTCGCGTACCGCGGCGGTGGACCGCAACGCCGCCGACCGCGGCGTCGCGCGCGCCGACGGGTTCGAGCCCGCGCTGCTCGACCACCCGAGCGAGGCCGCGCTCATCGGGCGCCTGACCGAGTTCCCGCGCATCGTGGCCCAGGCGGCCGAGCTGCGCGAGCCGCACCGCGTCGCGCGCTACCTCGAGGCGCTCGCCGGCGACTACCACACGTGGTACCAGCAGAAGTCCCAGCGCGTCCTGCCCTACCCGGACGAGGAGGTCACGGACACGCACCGCACGCGCCTGTGGCTCAACGACGCGGTGCGCCAGGTGCTCGCCAACGGCCTCGGCCTGCTCGGCGTCTCCGCGCCGGAGCGCATGTGAGCACGGGCCTTCCGGGGCACCCCGGCGAGCCGTGGTCGCGGGGCGTGCGCCGTCGCGAGGACGGGGCCGTGCAGGTCGCGGGCGTCGGCGTCCACGACCTCGCGGCCGAGCACGGCACGCCCGCGTACGTGCTCGACGAGGCGGACTTCCGCGCCCGTGCCCGGGCGTACCGCACGGCGTTCGAGGCGGCGTTCCGCGCCGTCGGGTCCGACGTCGACGTCTACTACGCGGGCAAGGCGCTGCTCACGGTGGCGGTCGCGCGCTGGGCGCGCGAGGAGGGCCTGCGGGTCGACACCGCGAGCGGGGGAGAGCTCGCCGTCGCGCTGCGCGCGGGCGTCCCCGGTCCCGAGATCGGGCTGCACGGCAACAACAAGTCCGACGCCGAGATCGGCCGGGCGCTCGACGAGGGCGTCGGCCGGATCATCGTCGACTCGCTCGTCGAGGTCGAGCGCGTCGCGCGCCTCGCGGGGGAGCGCGGCGTCGTCGCGCCCGTCATGGTGCGCGTCACGACGGGCGTCCACGCGGGCGGGCACGAGTACATCTCGACCGCGCACGAGGACCAGAAGTTCGGCCTGTCGGTCGCCGCGCCGCGCGCGGCGGACGGCACCCGGACCGGCGACTCCCCGGCCATGACCGCGCTGCTCGACGTGGTCGCGCGCCCCGAGCTGCACCTGCTGGGGATCCACTCGCACATCGGGTCGCAGATCCTCGACCCGTCGGGGTTCGAGGTCGCGGCGCGCGCGGTGCTGGAGCTGCGCGCCGAGCTCGCCGCACGCACGGGCGTGCTCGTCGACGAGGTGGACATCGGCGGCGGCTACGGGATCGCGTACCTCCCCGGGGAGGTCGCGCTCGACCCGGAGCGCGTCGCCAAGGACGTCGCGGCCGCGGTCGACGGGGTGGCCGCGGAGCTCGGCACGCCGCTGCCGCGGTTCTCGATCGAGCCCGGCCGGGCGATCGTCGGGCCGGCCGGCCTCACGCTCTACACCGTGGGCACGGTCAAGCCGGTGACGCTCGACGACGGCCGCGTGCGCACGTACGTGTCCGTCGACGGCGGCATGAGCGACAACATCCGCCCCGCGCTCTACGCGGCGCAGTACCACGCGGAGGTCGTCGGCCGGTCGTCGGACGCGGAGCCGCTCCTCGCGCGCGTCGTCGGCAAGCACTGCGAGAGCGGCGACATCGTCGTCCACGAGGTGCAGCTCCCCGGCGACGTGCGCGCGGGGGACCTCCTGGCGGTCCCGGCGACCGGCGCCTACGGCCGCTCGATGGCGTCGAACTACAACCTGCTGACGCGCCCGCCCGTGGTCGCCGTGCGCGACGGCGCGAGCCGCGTGCTCGTGCGCCGCGAGACCGTCGAGGACCTGCTGGCGCTCGACGAGGGCTGACCGTGCGCCGCGCCCGGGAAGGCCGGCATCCGACCCGTGGGCACGCCCGGGGCGGTCGCACGGGGCGCCGTATCCTGTGCCTGCGGCTCCCGAGCCACCCGGGCACGACCCGGCCCGCGGGCACGGCGCCGCACCCGTCCTGACCACCCGAGGAAGGTCCGTCGTGCCCCCTGCCGCCGAGTCCCACCCGCCCCTGCGCGTCGCCCTGCTGGGGTGCGGCGTCGTCGGCACCCAGGTCGCGCGGCTGCTGACCGAGCAGGCCGACGACCTCGCCTCGCGCGTGGGCGCCCGCCTGGAGCTCGTCGGGATCGCGGTGCGGAACGCGGCCGCGCCGCGCGCGTCGTCGGTCGACCGCTCGCTCCTGACCGAGGACGCGGAGGGTCTCGTCGCGCGCGCCGACATCGTCGTCGAGGTCATGGGCGGCACCGAGCCCGCGCGGTCGCTCCTGCTGCGCGCGATCGACGCCGGCGCCGCCGTCGTCACGGCGAACAAGGCGCTGCTCGCCGAGGACGGACCCACGCTCTACAAGGCCGCCGACGCGGCCGGCGTCGACATCTACTTCGAGGCCGCCGTCGCGGGCGCGATCCCCATCGTGCGCCCGGTGCGCGAGTCGCTCGCGGGCGACCGCGTGCGCCGCGTGCTCGGCATCGTCAACGGGACGACCAACTACGTCCTCGACCAGATGGCCACCACGGGCATGGACCTCGAGGAAGCCGTGAAGGAGGCGCAGGACCTCGGCTACGCAGAGGCGGACCCGACGGCGGACGTCGAGGGGTACGACGCCGCGGCCAAGGCCGCGATCCTCGCGAGCCTCGCGTTCCACACGCGCGTCTCGCTGGACGACGTCGCGCGCGAGGGCATCATGTCCGTCACCGCCGAGGACGTCGCGTGGGCCGCGCAGACCGGCCACGTCATCAAGCTCCTCGCCATCGCGGAGCTGCGCGAGGGCACCTCGGTCGGCGCAGCGGCGGGGGCACCTGCCGGCGTCTCCGTGCGCGTGCACCCGGCGCTCGTGCCCACGTCGCACCCCCTCGCGAACGTCCGCGGGTCGTTCAACGCGGTGTTCGTCGAGGCGGAGTCCGCGGGCGAGCTCATGTTCTACGGTCGGGGCGCCGGCGGCGCGCCGACCGCATCGGCCGTCCTGGGCGACGTCGTCTCGGCGGCTCGGCACCGCGTGCTCGGGGGCAAGGGCCCGCAGGAGTCCACCTACGCGGAGCTCGCCATCCTCCCCGCGAGCGCGGCCGTGACCCGCTACCAGGTGCGCCTCGACGTCGACGACCGCCCGGGCGTCCTCGCCCAGGTAGCGCACGCCCTCGCCGAGCACGGCGTCTCCATCGAGGCGGTCCGTCAGCCGACGGCGCCGGGTGTCTCCGACGTCGCCGAGCCCGGGGTCGCCGAGCTCCTCATCACCACGCACGCGGCGCCGGAGTCGGCGCTGTCGGCGACCGTCGCGGCGGTCGCCGAGCTCGAGCCCGTCCGCACGATCACGTCCGTCCTGAGAGTCGAGGGAGCCTGATGGCCCACCAGTGGAGAGGGATCATCTCCGAGTACCGCGACCGTCTGCCGGCGCACGTCGCCGAGCGGATCGTCACGCTCGGCGAGGGCGGCACGCCGCTCGTCGAGGCACCGGCGCTCTCCGCGCGCACCGGCGCGCAGGTGTTCGTCAAGGTCGAGGGCATGAACCCCACGGGGTCGTTCAAGGACCGCGGCATGACGACGGCGATCTCCGCCGCCGCGGGGCGCGGCGCGCAGGCGGTCGTGTGCGCCTCGACGGGTAACACGTCGGCGTCGGCCGCGGCGTACGCGGTGCGGGCGGGCATGACGTGCGCGGTCCTCGTCCCGGACGGCAAGATCGCGATGGGCAAGCTCAGCCAGGCGATCGCGCACGGCGCGCGCCTGCTCCAGGTCGACGGGAACTTCGACGACTGCCTCGTCGCGGCGCGCAAGCTCGCCGACTCCTACCCGGTCGAGCTCGTCAACTCCGTGAACCCTGACCGCATCGAGGGCCAGAAGACCGGCGCGTTCGAGATCGTCGACGCGCTGGGCGACGCGCCCGACATCCACGCGCTGCCCGTCGGCAACGCGGGGAACATCACGGCGTACTGGAAGGGCTTCCGGGAGTACGCCGGCCAGGGCGCCCCCGGCCACGCGGGGGAGGGCCTGCCGGCCGTCGCGACGCACGTGCCGCAGATGTGGGGCTTCCAGGCCGCGGGCGCCGCACCGATCGTCGCTGGCCACCCGATCACCGAGCCGGAGACGATCGCGACCGCGATCCGCATCGGCAACCCCGCGTCGTGGGAGCTCGCCGAGTCGGCGCGCGACGACTCGGGCGGCGTCATCGAGGCCGTCACGGACGAGCAGATCCTCGCGGCGCACCGGGTCCTGTCGAGCGAGGTCGGCGTGTTCGTCGAGCCCGCGTCGGCGGCCGGCGTCGCCGGGATCCTGTCGCGCGCCGAGCGCGGGCTCGTGCCCGCGGGCGCGCGCATCGTCGTCACGGTCACGGGCCACGGGCTCAAGGACCCGCAGTGGGCGCTGCGCACGCTCGACGGCAGCGAGGTGACGCCGACGCGCGTGAGCGCCGACGTCGTGTCCATCGCCGACGCCCTCGGGCTCGACTGATGCAGCTCGGCGCGGACCACGTGCGGGTGCGCGTCCCGGCGACGAGCGCCAACCTCGGCCCCGGCTTCGACGCGCTGGGCCTGGCGCTCGCGCTCCACGACGTGCTCGAGGTGCGCGCGCTCGCGAGCGACGACGTGGTCGTCGACGTCGAGGGCGAGGGCGCGGGGGAGGTGCCCGGCGACGCGTCCCACCTGGTGGTGCGCGCCCTGCGGGCCGCGCTCGACGTCGCGGGTGCGCCGCAGACCGGCCTGCACCTGACCTGCGTCAACCGCGTCCCGCACGGGCGGGGCCTCGGCTCCTCGGCGGCCGCCGTCGTCGCGGGCATCGTGGCGGCGCGGGCGCTCGTCGCCGACCCGTCGGTCCTCGACGACGACGTGGCGCTCGGCCTCGCGACCGCCATCGAGGGGCATCCGGACAACGCGGCGCCCGCGCTCCTGGGCGGCGCCACCGTCGCGTGGGACGCGGGCGAGGGCGCCGGGCCCCGCGCCGCGCGGCTGGACGTGCACCCCGACGTCCGGGCCACCGTGCTCGTGCCCTCGGCCCGGCTCGCGACGAGCCGGGCGCGGGGGGTGCTCCCGACGCACGTGCCGCACGCCGACGCCGCCTTCAACGCGGGGCGCGCTGCCCTCCTCGTCGAGGCGCTCACCCGGCGGCCCGACCTGCTGCTCGACGCGACGGACGACCGCCTGCACCAGGCCTACCGGGCCGACGTCATGCCGTCGTCGTTCGAGCTCGTCCAGGCGTTGCGGGCCCGCGGTCTCGCCGCGACCGTCTCGGGGGCGGGACCGACCGTGCTGGTGCTCTCGACGCCGGACGGGCTGGAGGAGGTCGCTCGCGTCGCGGACTCCCTCGTCGGGGGGACCGCCGACTGGGCGGTGCACCGCCTCGACGTCGACACGCGTGGCGTCGTGGGCGAACGGCTCTGACCTCGGGCGCGCCGGTGCTAGGATGACTGTCAGCCTTCGGTCACGCTCTCGTACCAGTACATCCGCACGCGGAGCGCGCTCTCGCCCATCGGGTGTGCCGCGACCGAGCAGTCCGTAGAGAAGGCAATCCAGCCCCGCGTCAGATGACGTCGTCGTACCACTGACGCGTGGCGACACCTACGCACCGGCCGTCACGGCCGGGCGTCGACCACCCGCGGCCCGCCCTCTGAGCGGCGGGCGCAAACGAGGGGGAAGGGTCCTTCGTGACAGACACCATCGACACCGCCACGAGCAGCGCGACCGGTTCGGCCGCTGCCGGCGGGAACGCCCGGACCGGCGCGCTCTCCACGCTGCGCCTCCCGGAGCTGCAGGCTCTCGCCTCGCAGCTCGGGGTCAAGGGCACGTCCAAGATGCGCAAGGGCGATCTTGTGGACGTCATCCGCGCCCGCACCGGCGAGCAGGGCGCGTCCGAGCGCCCCGCCGCGCCGCGGCGCGACACGGACGGGGCGAACGCCGCGGTCCGTGAGACGAGCGAGGCGCCGGCCGCCTCCGGGCGCGGCCGCAGCCGCCGCGCCGAGCGCCCCGCCGCGAGCCCGGCGGGCACCACCGACACCGCGGCGACGGCGCGTCAGGACGCGTCCTCGGCCGCGAGCCGCGAGGAGCGCACCGCCGCTCCCGTGCTCGACCTGCCCGTGCGCGCCGACGAGCAGCGCACGGAACAGCGCGGGGAGCGTCGCGACGGCCGTCGCGACTCCCGCTCGGAGGCCGCCGCCGCGGTCGCCGAGGCGCTCGGCGAGCAGGGCGTGCGCACGCGCGACACCTCGCACGAGGCCGCCGA
>NZ_JBHXIC010000054.1:0-30971 GCF_042723955.1 Cellulosimicrobium cellulans
AGAGACAGGGGTCGTGGCGGGCCTGGCGGGAGCCGCGAGGAACGAGCGGCGGATGGTAGACCCGGCGCCGCCTCCCACCCCGCACCCAGCCCGACCACGCGGGTAGTGTTCCCGCGGCCCCGCACCCACTCCGACCACGCGGGTAGTGTTCCCGCGGCCCCGCACCCAGCCCGACCACGCGGGCAGTGATCACACGCCGACTGCTACAGGTCGTCGTCGCCGTGCTGCTCGTCGTCGTCGATCACCGGCACGACGACGATCCTGTCGCCCCCGCCGGTCTGCGCGACGCCCCCGGTCTCCGGGAGCCGCTCGTCGCGCACCGCCTGCACGACCCGTCGGATGCGCTCGGCCTCCTTGGCGGGGTCGAGGAACGCGGCGGCGGACCACACCTGCGCGACGGTCCATCCGATGCGCTCGAGGCGCTCGGCGACCTGCCGGTCCCGGACGCGCACGCTGCGCTCGGCGACGTACGCGGCGTCGTCGGTGAGGACGGCGACGAGGAGCTCGCCGGGCAAGTCGGGGTGGCCGACGACGAGCGGGATCCGGTCGCCGTCGCCGATGCCGTAGTCGGTCTCGACGACGAGACCGGCGCGCCAGAGGCGCTCGGCGAGGTCGAGCACGAGCCGGTCGGGGCTACCGCCGAGGTCGACGCCGTTGCCGAGGGTCACCTGGTCGGCAGCGCCGCTGCGCTGCTCGGCGAGGTCGAGCACCTCGGCGAGCAGCCGGGCCCCGGCCCCGCGCAGACGCTCGGGGTCGAGGTCGCCCGCGGTGAAGCACGACACGACGTGGAGGCGGCGGCGGGTCGCGCCGACGGAGTCGAGCAGCATCGCCTCGGCGCCGGGCGTGTTGAGGATGCCGAACCGGTGCAGCACGCGGCCGTGCGGCGTCCGGCCGAACCCGACGGAGAGGACGATCGTGTCGCGCACGAGCCCGGCGACGCCCGAGACGTCGGCGACGACGACGGGCTCGGCGCGCGAGCCGGAGAAGAAGCCGGCGAGCGCGGGGTTCTGGCGCACCTCGACGAGGAGGGCGTCGCGGATGCGGTCGGCGTGCAGGGGCGTGACGGTGACGATCGCGAGGGACTCGTCGGGTCGCGTGAGCGCGTGCTCGATCGCGACCTCGACGACCCGGTCGACCTCGGCCTGGGTGCTCTCGACCGCGCCGGACGTCGGGTCGGGCATGCCGGCGCCGTCGACGACGTCGAGCTGGACGAGGACCTCGGCGCGGGGCAGGGGCGCGGGGCGCAGGACGCCGTCGTAGCCGTGCTCGGCGAGGAAGGTCGTGACGAAGGGGTCGCGTCGCGAGCCGTCGGCGAGGAGCTCGACCGTCGGGAGCAGCTCGGCGAGCTCGCGGACCGTCTCGGTCGAGGCGGCGCGCGGGTCGCCGACCGCGACGACCTGCCGTCCGCGGGCGAGCGCGGAGAGCACGAGCTCGACGGGCGCGTGCTCGATCGCGTCGAGCACCACGAGGTCGACGGTCCGCGTCGCGGGGACGAGGTGCGGCACGAGGGTCGGCGTGGCGACGAGCACGGGACGCAGCCGTCGCAGCACGGCGGGGTGCTTCTCGGCCGTCTCCCGCAGGCTCACGAGACGACCCTCGAGGAGCTCGGTGAACAGGTCCTCGGCCTCGTCACGGTGCTCGCGCATCGCGGTCCCGAGGTGGTCGCGGACCGCCGCGCGGACGGGCGCCGCGAGGGACGCGACGTGCGTGCGGTCGAGGTCGCGGAACCGGCGCGCGAGCGCGTCGAGGCCCGCGCCGTCCTGCCCGGCCAGGGCCTGGTCCTGCGCGAGCACCTGCTCGAAGACCGAGCTCCACCACGCGAGGTCGAGCTCGGGGCCCACGAAGTCGGGCTCGACGCGGCGCGCCGCGAGGTCCGCGAGCAGCTCGCCGAGGCCGAGGTCGGTGAGCCGGCGCAGGATCGCGGTCCGCGCGGGCAGGGCGTCGAGCGACTCGGCGTCCTCGGCGAGCGCGTCCAGCCGCGTCGCGAGCGAGTCGAGCCGGACGTCGAGGAGGTCGCTGCCACCGGGGGTGCCGTCGAGCGCGGGCGCGAGCTCCTCCACGTCGATGCGCACGGCCTCATGGGTGTCCTCGATCGCGGACAGCCCCTCGGGCAGCACGGGCCAGCCACCGCGCGGGCACTGCTCCTGCCAGACCGCGCGCTGCGCCTGCACCTCGACGAGCGCGGCGTGCAGGTCGGGCACGCGGACGCCGGGGCGGACCATGTCGCGCGCCTGGCGGCGCAGCCGGCGCCGGGCGAACCAGCCCATCTCGACGCCGCGCTGCTCGCGCCACTGCTTGGTCGCGGTCGCCTCGACCATGTCTTGGGCGGTGCGCTCGAAGATGAGCGGCTGGAACACGTCGAGCGTGCCGCGCATCCCGCCGAGCATGGTGAGCTGGTCGCCCCACTGGCGCAGCGTCGTCGCGGGCGTGAGCCCGGTGCGCTGCGCGACCTGCTCGACCTGGGCACGCAGCTGCGGGAGCGTGTGCGTCCGCAGCCGCTCGACGCGCACGAGCGCGTCGTGCGCCTCCTGCGCCGTGGTGAGGGAGGCGCCGTACCAGGGCGTCGACGTCGCGCGCGCCGTGAACGCGCCGAGCAGCGCGGCCTCGCGGAGCTCGGCCGCGATCCGCTCGCGCTGCGGCCCGACGCCGAGCACGACCTCGGTCGTCAGTCGCACCCGGGTGTCGGGGGCCGGGCGCTCGGCGGTCAGCCGGGCGAGCGCCTGGAGCGCGTCGTACGCGGAGACGCCCCACGGGTCGCGCACGAGGTGCAGCGCCTCGATGTACCCGGCGAGCCGGGCGCGCGCCCCGAGCAGGGCGTCGCGCGTGCGCGCGAGGTCCTCGTCCTCGCCCGGCTCGGGCTCGGTCGCCATCGCGGACAGGAGGCGGTGCGACGCCGTCTCCCGCCACGTCGGCTCCGGGACGACGTCGAGCACGAGGCCGCCCAGGCCCAGCTCGTTGAGCCGGGCGAGGAGCGCGTCCGCGGCCCGGCGGTGGCCCGGGACGTACAGGACGTGGCGCCCGGACGCCGCCGCCTCGGCGACGACCGCGGCGAGCGTGCCCGCGACGTCGGACCCGGCCGGCGCGTCGACGAAGAGGTGCGACCCGCTCGCGAGCACGTCGACGACGTGGCGCTGGGACGGGTCGAGGTCGCCGGCGCCGCGCTCGTGCACGGGGTCCGCGTCGCCGACGCGCCGCGCGGGCAGCTCCGCGCGCAGCGCCGTGGCGGACCGCTCGTCCCCGGCGAGCGCGGCGACGACCTCGTGGCGCTCGAGCGCGGGCGCGAGCTCGTCGAGGTCGTCGACGAGGACCTGCCCCGGGTGCACGAACGTCCCGACGAGGACGCGGTGGGTCAGGTCGAAGTCGTCGAGGACGGCCTGGCCGAGCGCGGCGATGCGACGGGTCGCGTCGCCGGGGTCGAAGCCCGCGCCGGTGAACGTGGAGCGCGCGAGCGTCACCGGGTCGAGGAGCGCGCCGTGCGCGCGCAGGGTGCGCGCGAGGAGCGGGTTGATCTCGGCCGTCGGCTCGAGGGTCAGCTCGTAGTCGGTCTCGCCGTCCCCGCGCGGAGTCACGGTCAGGGGGCGCAGGAGCACGGGCGCGCGCACGGTGCGGGACGTCGGCTCCTGCTCGCCGTCCTCGACCGTCCCGGGGTGGTGCCCGGCGTCGGGGACGCGTGCGCCGTCGTGCCCGGCGGCCTCGCCCAGCGCGTCGGGGACTGCGGACCCCTGGTCCGCGTGGTCGCCGGGTCCGGCGGCGCTCGGGGCGGCCACGTCGTCGCCCGCGCTCGGGACGATCGTCGCGGGGGTCCGACCTGCGACCCGCGCGAGCGCCGCGACGTCGTCCTCCGCGAGCGGTGCGTCGAGGCTCTGGGTCCAGGTCGCGACCCCGATCGCCAGGTACGTGGGCGCGACGCCGTAGCGCTGGGCGTGCTCGGCGGCGCGGACCACGACGGCGCGCGCGCGGCGCCGCGCGGCGGGCAGCGACCCGCCCTCGCGGAACAGGTTCGACAGCCGGGTCGGTCGCCCGGCGAAGAGCTGGGCGACGCCCGAGGGGTGGGCCGCCGTCAGGTCGACGACGGCGTCGCCGAGGAGCGAGACGTCGGCGAGCGACGACCCCCCGGCGAGCTCGACGAGGCCGGCTCGCCACCGCGTCACGGCCTCGTCGACGAGGTCGGCTGTGGTGGGCTCGGGGACGAGCACGGGGCGCGGTGGCGTCACGTCGTCGTCCGGCGCGTCGGCCTGAGCGGTCCCGTCGGGAGCGGTCGCGGGCAGCCGAGCAGGATCGGCCACGCTCCGGGCGGCTGAGCTGGTGCGGGCTGCGGCATTCACCCTCCGACGCTAACCGTCCGTCTCGCGAGGCCCGGCGCGGCGCGCCGGAGGGCCGGCGACCCGGTCCGCCGAGCGGCGCCGGGCCGTGGCCGCCCTCCGACGGGTCGATCGCGGGACGCGACGGAGGCGGGACGACGAACGGCCCCGGATCACGAGAATTCGTGTTCCGAGGCCGTCGTTCCGAACTATTCCGGGGTGTTCTCCCGGAGAAGTGTGAAACAGCGCGCACCGCGCAGGGGGCAGGCGATGCGCGCTGTCGAGGACTATCTTGCACGGCGGGATGCCGGGCGTCAACACGGTCCGCGGTCCTGGACGGGTAAATCACCCGCGCTCCGCAGAGACGTCTGAGAACCACCTGGACGAGCGTCCACAACATGCGCGGGATTCCGCGAATTCGAGAGCCCGGCCGACCGCCTCCGCGCTGTGGTGCACACCACACCGCGTGGCGTACGGCTCGGCTCTCGCCGCGCCCGACGGCGGTCCACGCGACCCTCGGCAGGATACGTCGTCGTCGCCGGACCGCCTCCCTGTCCTCGGGTCGTGCGCGCGACGACCGACACCGCGCGCCCGCCGCGGCGCTCCGACCGCCGCCGCAGCGCTCCGACCGGCGGCGTCACAGGATCTCTCCCGTTCCTCTGAGCCCCCGGCACGACGCCCCTGAGCGAGGTCCACACGAGCGGCCTACCGTGGGAGGACGCCCGTGGCCCGACGCCGGTCCCTGGCGCGCGGTCGTCGTGAACGGCCGGTGGCGGCGGGTGGTCCTGCCCTCCGACGACCGGAAACCCGCACCACGTGACGACACCCCCCGCACCCCGCCCCGACAGCGACGACTCCCCCGCACCCCGCGCCGCGCCCCACGACGCCGGTCGCGAGGCAGGTCGTGCCGCCGCGGAGACCGCACCCGCGAAGGAGCGCGAGGCCCCGGCCCGGCTCTCCCTCACGCAGGTGATCGCGAGCTCTCTCGCCGCCGTGAGCACCACGGTGCTGCTGTCGTACTTCGGGACCGCCGGCACGATCATCGGCGCCGGCATCGCGAGCGCCCTCACCGTCGTCGCGAACTACGTCTACACACGCTCGATCCAGAAGACGCGCGAGCAGCTCGTCCCCGTCGTCGGCAAGGTCGTGCAGGTGACCACCGGCGGGAGCACCGCGCGCGACCGCGCGACGACCACGACCGTCACGACCGCCGTCGCGAGCGTGCCGCGCGGGACGGTCGTCGTGGAGGACGCGGCGGATGCCGAGGCGGAGACGGGCGTCGTCCACCGGGGCGAGGGCGCGACCGACCCGGACGAGACCGTCGACCGGGGCGACGCAGGCACCTCGTCCGAGCCGGGCACGGACCCGGAGCAGCCGCAGAACGCCTGGCTGCGACTGGTCGACCGCTACGGCCGCGGACGGGTGCTCACGGTGTCGGCGCTCGCGCTGTTCGTCGTGGTCATGGGCGTCGTCCTCGTCGTCGAGCTCGCCATCGGCAAGCCGATCTCGGACGCCGTGCGCGGCGTGGAGGGCTCGGGCACGACGATCAGCCGTGAGCGCTCGACCGGCACGGACGACCCCGCGACGCCTGCGCCGTCGAGCCCGGCCGTGGACCCGTCGACCGTGCCGACCCAAGAGCCCGCGCCCGCGCCGTCGACCACGCCGACCCCGGCACCGACCGACGAGCCCTCGACCACGCCGACGCCGACGCCGGAGCCCACCGAGGAGCCCACGCAGGAGCCCGCACCGGACCCGACGACGCCCGCACCCGAGCCGACGGACCCCGCCCCCGGCACGGGCGAGAGCACCGGCGCGGGATCCGGCGAGGGCGCCGAGGCCGAGACGGGCGGCAGCACCGGCACGGCGCCGACACCTGCACCGCCCACGCCCGCCTCCGCCTAGGAAGACAGGATCGCGCCGCAGCGACGGTGGGAGGATCCGAGGATGCGCCGGTCCCCACACGCTCCCGCTCTCCGCGCGACGGCTCTCGCGCTGACCCTCCTCGCCGGGCTCGCTCCGCTGCTGGCCGGGTGCGCAACCGCCGATGACTCCGACGGGGCCGCCGCGCCCCCGGACCGGCCCGCGGACGTCGACGGGACCGTCGACCGTGACGCGGGCGCGCCGCGGCTCGTCGACGCGTCCGACCCCTACTACGAGGGCATGTCGCTCCTGTCCGCGAGCACCGTGGTCCTGGACGCAGACGGGGAGCGGGTGGACGGTGACGCCCTCGCAGACGGCGACGCCGTGGAGGTGTGGGCCGACGTGTGCGCGGAGTCGTACCCGGTGCAGTGCCAGGTGGTCGCGGTCCACGTCGTCGGCTGAGCAGCCCCCGCTCGGGAGCAGAGGGGGCGTTCGGTGCGCCTGGCCAGATTCGAACTGGCGACACCCGCTTTAGGAGAGCGGTGCTCTATCCCCTGAGCTACAGGCGCGCGGCCCCGGGGAACGGGCCGGGGGACAGCCTAGCCGTCGGCGGCCTCCGGAGGCGAAGCGCGCCCGCGCCCGCGGTGACCGTCGCGCCGGAGCGTGGCCGACGCGTGATCGGCGCGCGAGGATGGGGCCATGCCCACCGGACGTGCCGACGCGCCACGACGCGTCCTCCTCGACTGCGACCCCGGCCACGACGACGCGATCGCGATGCTGCTCGCGCACGGCAGCCCCGCGGTCGATCTCGCCGCCGTGACGACGGTCGCCGGGAACCAGACGCTGGAGAAGGTCACCCGCAACGCGCTCGCCGTCGCCGAGCTCGCGGGGATCGACGTCCCGGTCGCGGCAGGGTGCGACCGCCCGCTCGTCCGGCCACGGATCGTCGCGCCGGACATCCACGGCGACTCCGGGATGGACGGGCCGGTCCTGCCCGCCCCGCGCCGCCCCGTCGACCGCCGCCACGCGGTGGACCTCATCGTGGACACGGTCATGGGCACGGAGCCCGGCGAGATCACGCTCGTGCCGACGGGTCCGCTGACGAACGTCGCGATGGCGGCGCGCAAGGAGCCGCGCATCGTGCCGCGCGTGCGTGAGGTCGTGATGATGGGCGGCGGCTACCACGTGGGCAACCGCACGCCCGTCGCGGAGTTCAACGTGCTCGCCGACCCGGAGGCCGCGCACGTCGTGCTGAACGAGGCGTGGCCCGTGACGATGGTCGGCCTGGACCTCACGCACCAGGCCGTCGCGACGCCCGACGTGCGCGAGCGGCTCTCCGCGCTCGGCACCGCGGCCGCCCGGTTCGTCGGCGAGCTGCTCGACTTCTACGGCGCGACGTACCGCTCGGCGCAGGGCTTCCCCTACCCGCCCGTCCACGACCCGTGCGCGGTCGCGGCCGTGATCGACCCGGACGTCCTGACGACACGCCGCGCCCCGCTGGACGTCGAGCTCCACGGCTCGCTCACCACCGGCATGACGGTCGCGGACCTGCGCGGCGACGAGCCAGGCCCCGACGAGTGCCGCACCCGGGTCGCGGTCACGCTCGACCACCCGCGCTTCTGGGACCTGGTCGTGGACGCGCTCGACCGTGTCGGAGAGGGCTCCTGAGGCCCCTGCCCGACGCGCGGCCGGTCAGCCGAGCACGGCCCGGAGGAACTCCTGCGTGCGCTCGTGGCGCGGTGCCGTGAACATCGTCTCGGGGTCGGCCTCCTCGACAATGTGCCCGTGGTCGAACATCAGCACGCGGTCGGAGACCTCGCGCGCGAACTGCATCTCGTGCGTGACGAGCAGCATCGTGATGTCCGTGGTCGCGGCGACGTCGCGCAGCACACCGAGCACGTCGGCGACGATCTCGGGGTCGAGCGCCGAGGTGACCTCGTCGAGCAGCAGGATCTCCGGGTCCATCGCGAGGGCGCGCGCGATCGCCACGCGCTGCTGCTGGCCGCCCGAGAGCTGGTTCGTGCGGAAGTCGCGCTTGTCGGACAGGCCGACCTGCTCGAGCAGCTGCTCGGCGCGCGCCACCGCCTCGTCCTTGGACCGGCCGAGGACGTGCACCGGTGCCTCGACGATGTTCTCGAGCACCGTCATGTTGGGGAACAGGTTGAACTGCTGGAACACCATGCCCACCCGGTTGCGCACGACACGGCGCCGCTTCTCGGGGACCGCGACCCGCCGCTGACCGCGGTACTCGTGCGTGTAGGGGTCGCCGTCGACGAGGATGAGCCCGCCGTCGGCCTCCTCGAGCGTCATGAGCAGGCGCAGGATCGTGGTCTTGCCCGAGCCGGACGGTCCGATGAGCGTCACGCGCTCGCCCTGCGGGACGCTGAAGTCGAGCCCGTCGAGGACGACGTTGTCGCCGAACCTCTTGACGACGTCGCGGAACTCGATCGCGGGCACCACGCCGCGATCGGTCGTCTCTGTGGTCATGGTCGTGTCCCCGGGGTAGGTGGTCGGGTCAGGCAAGGCGGGTCTCCATGCGTCGGACGAGCAGCGAGGTCGGGTAGCTCACGAGCAGGAAGAGGATCCCGACCAGCGTGAGCGGCTCGACGTACGAGAACGTGTTGGCGCCGAACGTCTGTGCGGCGGTGAACATCTCGACCACGGAGATCGCGAAGAGGAACGGCGTCTCCTTGAACATCGAGATCGCGTAGTTCCCGAGCCCTGGCAGGGTGTTCTTGATCGCCTGCGGCAGGATCACCGCGCGCCACGTGCGCCCACGCGGCAGGTTGAGGGCCGTGGCGGCCTCCCACTGGCCGCGCGGCACCGCGTCGATCCCGGCGCGGTAGACCTCGGACATGTACGTGGCGTAGTGCACGCCGAGCACGACGCACCCCACCACGAGGCCCGGCACCGCGGGGAGCATGAGGTAGACGAACACGAGCTGCACGAGCAGGGGCGTCATGCGGACGAAGTCCACGACCAGACGCAGGGGTGCGGTGAGCCAGCGGCTCGGAGCGCGCCCCGCGAGCGCGATGAGCAGGCCGAGCACGGAGGCGATGACCATGCCGACGATCGTCGCGACCACCGTGACCCGGAGGCCGGCGAGCAGGTCCGGGAGCACCTCGGCGGCACGCTCCCAGCTCCAGATCTCGTTCATGCGTCCTCCCCTCGCGGCGTCCCGGCGGCCACGGGCTGTCCGGGCGCCTCTCCGGGCGCCGCCGCGGACGACCTGCCGGACGTGGCGGCCTGTGACGCTCCCCGCGGCCCCGGCTCGGTCGGTCGCAGCCGGAGCACCTCGCGCAGCGTCGGGCGGGTCGGGCCGGCACCGAGCCGGCGCTTGGCCCGCGCCTCGAGCGCGTTCATGCACCACGTGAGGAGGTAGGCGATGACGAAGTACACGACGAGCCCCACGGTGAAGCTGAAGAACGTGTCCCGCGTGGCGGTGCGGAGCTGGTCCGTCCAGAAGAAGACGTCGTGCAGGTACACGTACGTCGCGAGCGCCGAGCCCTTGAGCAGCTGGATGAGCAGGTTCGCGAGCAGGGGGATCATGAGCGCCCACGCCTGCGGGAAGATCACGCGCCGGATCCGGTGCACCGGCCCGAGGTTGAGCGCGGTGCACGCCTCCCACTGCCCGCGGGGGACGGAGTTGATCGACCCGCGGACGACCTCGGCACCGTAGGCGCCGTAGTTGAGCCCGAGGGCGAGGATGCCGACCGCCATCGACTCCAGCTTGAAGCCGAACGCGGGCAGCACGTAGAAGAGCCAGAAGAACTGGACCACGAGCGACGTCCCGCGGAAGAACTCCACGACGACCCGGGACGGCCCGCGCACCCACAGGGAGCGGGTGCGCGAGCCGAACCCGAGGAGCAGCGCGACGACCATCGCCAGCAGAGCGCCGCCGACCGTGAGCTGCAGGGTGACCAGGACGGCGTCGCCGAGCTGCGGGAGCCGGGCGACGAGCGTCTGGAAGTCGTCCGACATCGGGTCAGGAGCCCAGGCCGAGCTCCGGGCCGAGCTCGTCCGCGATCTTCTCGAGGTCGCCCTCGCAGAGCATCTCGGCGGTCAGCCCCTCGACGGGGCGCTCGGCCTCGGTGAACCCGAACGGCCCGAGGATGTCCTCGTACTTCTGCGGGTCCGAGACGATCTCGGCGAGCTGCTCGTTGTACGCGTCGAGCAGGTCGGTGTCGCCCTGGCGGAAGACGGTCGCGCCCGCGCCGATCTGCGGGACGCCGTCGATCACCGCGACGAAGGACTCGGTCGCCTCGACCGGGGCGTCGGCGCTCTCGGCGAGCGCGCGCAGCGAGATGCCGGTCAGCGCGAACGCGTCGGCACGCCCTGACACGACGGCGTCGAGCCCGTCCTGCGGGCTCCCGACCTGGGTGGTGGACACGTCGGTCTGCTCGGCGTACCCGGCCTCGATCGCGCCCGACATGACCGCGAGGTTCACGCCGGCGTCGACGGCCGACTGCCAGTCGGAGAGGTTCTTTGGGTTGCCCTCGGGGACGAGGAACGCCGTGGTGTACATGATCTCGGGCTCGCTGAAGGCGGCCTGCTCGCACCGCTCGGGCAGGATCGACATGCCCGCGCTGATGGAGTCGAAGCGGTCGGCGTTGAGCCCGGGGATCAGAGCGTTCCACTCGGTGAGCGTGCCCTCGACCGTGTCGATGCCGAGCTCGGCGTACACCGCCTCGTTGAGTGCGACGGCGGCGCCGGTGAGCTCGCCCGACTCGTCCTGGTAGCTGTAGGGATCCTCGCCGGCGAAGCCGACGGTGATGCTCCCGGCGTCCTGGAGGCCGGACAGGAGGCCTTCGTCGGTCGACCCGCCGGACCCGCCGGACCCGCCGTCGACGCTCGAGCAGGCCGCCGTGGCAGCGAGCAGGACGGCGGTGCCCGACGCGAGCAGCACGCGGCGTCGGTACGGGGTGGTTCGCGTGGAAGTCATGGTTCCCTTCGTGCCCGTCGACGCGAGCGGTCGCGGACGGTCGTGGGGCTGAGCGGACGGTCGGCCACGCTAACGCTTTGTCCAACGTTAGACAATCCGACTGTCCTATGGTCCGATTGTCGACAATAGACGCGCCTCGGTGCACATCGACGGCTGCCCGGGAGGTCGCTTCCCGGGCGGTCCTGACCGACGGGAACGCCGGGTGACCTGCGAGGACGGGTCGGGCCGACGCCTCGCACCTTCACCGGGCCCGCCCGGTGACGGGCCGCTCGCCCGCGGCGCGACGTGCGGTGCGGGCGCCGGCGACAGGGGATGATGTGATACCGGATCGTGACCTCGACGGTCTGGGCACGAAGGCCGGCACCAGCACCGCCACGACCACCACGACGCGGAAGGGGACTCGATGAGCCCGACCTCGCGCGCGCCGCACAGCGCCGCACCGTTCCTCTCGCCGGTGACGCGACCGTCGACGGTCGACCTCATCACGCGCGAGCTGCGCGACGCGATCTACTCCGGCGCGCTGCGTGTGGGGACGCCCATCCGCGAGGTCGAGATCGCCGGACAGCTCGGCGTCAGCCGCGGCCCGTTCCGCGAGGCCGCGCAGCGGCTCGTGCAGGAAGGGCTCCTGACCGCGACCCCGGGGCGTGGCCTGCGCGTCGTGACGATCGGGCGCGACCGCATCCCGGCGCTGTACGCCGCGCGCACGAGCGTCGAGACCACGGCCGCCCGCCTCGCCGTCGCCCGGGCGACCGACCCGGAGGTCGCCTCGGTCCGCGCCGCGTACGACGCCCTCGTGGCGGCCGGCGCCTCGCAGGACCCGCGCCGGATCGGGGACGCCGACCTCACCCTGCACTGGACGCTGGTGGCCGCAGGCGGCAACCCGTGGTTGCTGCGCTGGATGACGACGCTCATCGTCGAGGTCCGGGTCGCGAGCTTCACGGTCAGCGACGAGTACGCCGTGCGCGCCGACTCCCCCGAGTCCCACGAGATCCTCGTCGACCGCCTCGAGGCACGCGACGCCGACGGTCTGGTCGCCGCGATCACGACCAACCTCGAGGAGGCCGTCGCGCGGCTCACCACCCCGCAGGAGGCAGCCGTCGAGACGATCGAGGAGCCGCACCCCGTGCCGCCGCCCCGGCTCGACCCGATCGAGCCGACCGGCCTGCTCTGACGCACCCGTGCCCCGTCCGTGCGGCACCGGGGGCTGACGACGGGACCGCGGTCAGACGCGCGTGCAGGTCGTGAAGCGGTAGCGCAGGCCGGTGGACGACGTCGCCCACTCGCCCGCGCGCACGGCCCACCCGGCGGGGACGTCGGGAGCGTAGGTGTCGCCCTCGACGACGGCGTCGATCTCGGTGACGACGCACCGGTCCGCGAGCGCGATCGTCGCGACGTAGAGCTGCGCTCCGCCCATGACCCAGACCTCGCCGGACCCGGTGTCGCGCGCCGCCGCGCGGGCGACCGCGAGCGCCTCCGCGACCGACCCGGCCACGCGCACGGGCGCGCCAGCCTCCGCGGCCGCGCGACCGCCGTCGGGCACCGCGCCGCCGGACGCACCGACGCGCGGCGACGGGTCCCCGGGGGACCCCCCCGGCTGGCGCGTCACGACCACGTTCACGCGCCCGGGCAGGGGCCGGAACCGGGGCGGGAGCGAGTCCCACGTGCGGCGGCCCATGACGACGGGGTGGCCCGACGTGAGGCGCCGGAAGTGCGCGAGGTCCTCGGGCAGGTGCCAGGGCATGGTGCCGCCCACGCCGATGACGGGTCTCCCGGCGGCGTCGCGCGCCTGGGCCCAGACCAGCCCGAGCGTCGGCGCGCCGGGCGTCTCCTCCCCCACCGCCGTCAGACCGCGATCGGGGCCTTGATCGTCGGGTGGTGCTGGTACCCGACGATCTCGATGTCCTCGTACTCGTACGCGTCGATCGAGTCACGCGGCGCGAGGCGCAGCGTCGGGTAGGGGTACGGGTCGCGCGTGAGCTGCTCGCGTACCTGCTCGACGTGGTTGTCGTAGATGTGCACGTCCCCGCCGGTCCACACGAAGTCCCCGACCTCGAGCCCGGTCTGCGCCGCGACCATGTGGACGAGCAGCGCGTACGACGCGATGTTGAACGGCACGCCGAGGAACAGGTCGGCCGAGCGCTGGTAGAGCTGGCACGACAGCCTGCCGTCGGCCACGTAGAACTGGAAGAACGCGTGGCACGGCGGCAGGGCCATGTCCTCGATCTCCCCGACGTTCCACGCCGAGACGATGTGGCGGCGCGAGTCGGGGTTTGCCTTGATCTGCCCGATCACCTGCGCGATCTGGTCCACGTGCCGCCCGTCCGGCGTCGGCCACGAGCGCCACTGGACGCCGTAGACCGGGCCGAGCTCGCCGTCGGCGTCCGCCCACTCGTCCCAGATGCTCACGCCGCGCTCCTGCAACCAGCGCACGTTGGAGTCGCCGCGCAGGAACCACAGCAGCTCGTACGCGATCGACTTGAGGTGGACGCGCTTGGTCGTGACGAGCGGGAATCCCTGGGAGAGGTCGAAGCGAATCTGCCGCCCGAACACGCTGCGCGTGCCCGTCCCGGTGCGGTCGCCCTTGTGGGTGCCGTGCGCGAGGACGTCGCGCAGGAGGTCCTCGTACGGGGTCGGGACGGGCCCGGGAGCGGTGCCCGACGGCGCGGGCTCGCCGGTGCTCACGGGTGCGGTCGGGGCGTCGGTCGCGTCGAGTGCCACGCCCGCCAGTCTAGGCACCACGCCCGCGCGCGGCCGTCGCGGAGCTCAGCGGTCCCGGCCGTCGGGCGTGGGGGCGTAGTCGCGGTGCCCCGCGACCTGCGACTGCGGCACCGCGTCGGCGAGGCGACGCAGGTCGTCGGCGGTGAGCTCCAGGCTCGCGGCCGCGGCGTTCTCGTCGAGCCGCTCGCGTCGGCGCGTCCCCGGGATGGGCACGGCGCCCTGGGCGACGACCCACGCGAGCGCGACCTGCGCCTCGGTCGCGCCCTTCTCCGCGGCGACCTCGCGCACGCGGTCGACGAGCCGGAGGTTCGCGGCGAACGCGTCGGGCTGGAAACGGGGCAGTCCGCGGCGGGCGTCGTCGGGAGCGAGGTCGTCGAGGCTGCGCACGCTGCTCGTGAGCACGCCACGCCCGAGCGGGGAGAACGCGACGAACCCGATGCCGAGCTCGTCCATGACGGCCTTCTCACCGTTGCGCAGCACGTCCGGGGAGAACAGCGAGAGCTCCGACTGGACGGCCGCGAGCGGGTGCACGGCGTGCGCGCGCCGGATCGTCTCGACCGACACCTCCGACAGCCCGAGGTGGCGCACCTTGCCGGCGGCAACGAGCTCGGACATCGCGCCCACCGACTCCTCGATCGGCACGGCCGGGTCGGCGCGGTGCAGGTAGTAGAGGTCGATCACGTCGGTGCCGAGATGCCGCAGCGAGCGGTCGGCCGCCCGGCGGATGTACTCCGGGGTGCCGTTGCGCCCGTGGACCGTGCCGTCGTCGTCCGTCTCCGCAGACGCCTTGGTCGCGAGCACGACCTGGTCGCGCCGGTCGCCGAGCGCCCTCCCGAGCAGCTTCTCGTTCTCGAACGGCCCGTAGGCCTCGGCCGTGTCGACGAACGTCACGCCGACGTCGACGGCGTGACGGAGCGTCGCGACCGCCTCTGCCTCGTCCGTCGGGCCGTAGAACGCGCTCATGCCCATCGCCCCGAGGCCGATCGCCGAGACGTGCAGGCCGTCGCCGAGCGTGACGACGGGCGGTCGGGTCGTGGCGGGGTGGTCGGTGGTCGTGGTCATCGTGAGACCTCCTGGTCCTGGTCGGTGGTGGCGCGGCGGTACGACGCGATCTTGGCGTCGAGGGCCGCGAGGTGGCGGCGCGTGCGCTCGAGCTCGGCGAGCACCCGTTCCCGGTGCCGCTCGAGGACGACGAGACGCTCGGCCTCGGTGCCTGCCCGGCGGCTGAGGTCCGCCATGACGCGCACGTCGGCGATCGCCATGCCGGTCTCGCGGAGCATGACGAGCCCGGCGAGCCACGCGACGTCGTGCGGGCCGTACCGGCGCCGGCCACCACCGTCGCGCGGCGCGGGGTCGAGCAGGAGCCCCTCCTTCTCGTAGTACCGGAGCGTGTCGACGCTCAGCCCGACGGCGCGCGCCGCGTCGCCGATGGACAGGCCCTCGGGTGGGACCTCGACGGGCGGGACGGGGATCAGCAGGTCGGACATGGGTCGAGCATGCGACCTGGAGCGCGCTCCAGGTCAAGGGGCGCGGGCGTGACGCACGTCATGTCACGGACCGCGGTGCCGTCCGGTCGACAGGGTGAGCGCGCCGGAAGGGCGCACCAGGCGCCCGGCCCGCTCACGTCACAGGAGGCAGTGATGGAACGCATCGTCGTCGTCGGTGGGGGCTACGCCGGGTTCACGGCGGCCCGGGAGCTCGAGAAGCGCCTGCGGCGCGAGCTGCGCCGCGGCGAGGTCGAGCTCGTCCTCGTCGACCCGCGCCCGTACATGACCTACCAGCCGTTCCTGCCCGAGGTCGTCGCGGGCTCCGTCGAGGCGCGGCACGCCGCCGTCGCCCACCGGAGTCACCTGCACCGCACACGCCTCGTCGACGGGACGGTCGAGCGGGTCGACCACGCGCGCCGCGCGGTCGTCGTCCGGCCGCGCGCGGGCGAGCCGTACGACCTGGCGTACGACACGGTCGTCGTCACGGCGGGCGCCGTGACGCGCGTGTTCCCCGTGCCGGGCGTCGCCGAGCACGCGATCGGCATGAAGCACGTCGAGGAGGCCGTCGCGATCCGCGACCGCCTGCTCACGTCGTTCGACCGCGCCGCGAGCCTGCCCGCGGGGCCCGAGCGCGAGCGCCTGCTCACGGTGACGTTCGTGGGCGGCGGGTTCTCCGGCGTGGAGGGGTTCGCGGAGCTCCTGTCGCTGGCGCACGACCTCACGCGCGTCTACCCCGAGATCGACCCGGCGGAGCTGCGGTTCCACCTCGTCGAGCGCAACGCGCGCATCCTGCCGGAGGTCACCGAGCGCCCGGGCCGGTGGGTCCTGCGGGAGCTCGAGCGCCGCGGCGCGCACGTGCACCTGGAGGCCGGCCTGGTGTCCGCCGAGGGCGGGGTCGTGACGCTCTCGACCGGCGAGTCGTTCGCCACGGGCCTGCTCGTGTGGACCGCCGGCAACGCGGCGAACCCCGTCGTCGCGACGCACACGGACCTGCCCGTGGATGCGCGCGGCTACCTCGTCACACGGCCCGACCTGCGGGTCGGCACCGTGGACGACACGGTCCCCGACGCGTGGGCCGCCGGCGACGGCGCGGCCGTCCCCGACCTCGCGGTCCCGCGGCCGGGCGCGCTGACCGTCCCCAACGCCCAGCACGCGGTGCGGCAGGGCCGGCGCCTCGCCCGCAACCTCGTCGCCGCACGCCGTGGCCGCGCCACGCGGCCCTACGTGCACGGGAGCCTCGGCGTCGTCGCGACGCTCGGCCTCGGCTCGGGCGTGTTCGAGTACCGCCGGCTCGTCGTGCGCGGGCGCCTCGCGTGGCTCATGCACCGCGGGTACCACGTGCTCGCGATCCCGACGTGGGAGCGCACGGCACGCGTGGTCGCCGTGTGGGCCACGGGCGCGCTGTTCGGGCGCGACGTCGTCTCGCTCGCCGCGGTGCAGCACCCCCGCGAGGCGTTCGTGGCGGCCGCCCCGGCCCCGCGCGCCACGACCGCGCGACCGGCCGAGCGGCCGGCCGAGGTCGACACCGCCGCGTCGGCGGGGCCGCGCCCCGCGCCGAAGCCCGTCCGCGCGGCCTGAGACCGCCGTCCGGGTCGCGTCGGCCCGCCCCGACCGACGCGACCCGGGCGGCTCGACCGACTCGCCCGGGCAGGACGAGGGAATCGCCCGCGCCCGCCGCGCGTTTCCCCGGAGGGCGGACCTCCCGGACGCCGCGACCTGACGAGTGCGAGGATTCACGCATGACGACGCAGCCTTCCGAGACCAGCCCGATCCCGGCCGACGACGCGGAGCACGACGTGCCCGCACCGTCCCCCGCGCCGGCCGACGCGCTGTGGGTCGAGCGCACGGGTACCCGCACGTACACGGGCCACTCGGCGCGCGGCGCGCAGGTGTCGATCGGCCCGGCGAGCGAGGGCGCGGTGTTCACCCCCGGGGAGCTGCTGAAGATCGCCCTCGCTGCGTGCGCGGGCATGAGCACGGACCGGACGTTCGCGCGCCGGCTCGGCGACGACTACGCGGTGACGATCCACGTCGAGGGCGCCAAGCTGCTCGAGGAGGAGCGCTACCCGAAGATCACCGGCACGTACGACATCGACCTCACCTCGCTCGACGACGACGCGCGCGACCGGCTCGTCACCGTCGCCGCGCGAGCGATCGACAAGGCGTGCACGGTAGGGAGGACGGTCAAGGCCGGGGCCGAGGTCGAGTACCTCTTCCAGCCGGAGGGTGCCGGCCGGGAGGTCGAGACACCCGCCTGACGCGGGACCGGCACGCGATGACGGGAGGCGCCATGGCGCACCAGCAGGACCCCTCGAGAACCCCTGTGCCGCGTGGCGGCGCGCCCGCGTACGGCACGCCGCCGCCCGAGGGCACGCGCGCGGACGTCTCGACGCAGGACGCCGTCGACTGGGCCGCCTACCGGCCCACGCCGCTGCTCGACGCGGCGCTCGACAAGGCCGTGACGATCCCGTCGCACGTCATCCGGGCGCACGTGGACGGGGTCCGTCGTCGGAACCCGGAGGCGAGCCCCGCCCAGATCGTGCGGATCCTCGAGCGCGAGTACCTGCTCGTCATCCAGGCCGCCGGCGGCGCCGTCGGTGCGGCGGCGGCGTTCCCGGCGGTCGGGACGGGCGTCGGGATCGCGCTGACGTCGAGCGACATCGCGACGTTCTTCGCGTCCTCGGCCGCGTTCGCGCTCGCGGTGGCGGACGTGCACGGGATCGCCGTGGACGACGTCGCGCGCCGCCGCGCCCTCCTTCTCGCCACCGTGCTCGGCGAGAAGGGCGCCCGCGACGTCGAGCGCGCGACCCAGGGGTCCGGCCTCGCGTGGGGCAAGGTCCTGCTGACGAGCATGCCCGCCGGGACGCTGGTCAAGGTGAACAAGGCGCTCGGCAACCGCTTCCTGCGCACGCAGCTCGCCAAGCAGTCGGGCCTCGCGATCGGGCGGCTCGTCCCGTTCGGCGTCGGCGCCGTCGTGGGCGTCGCGGGGGCACGCGCGCTCGGGCACGGCGTGATCGGCCAGTCGAGGCGCGCGTTCGGGCCGCCGCCGTCGGTGTTCGGGCGGCTGCTGGAGGTCGTGGAGTCGCCGGTCGAGGACGCACCGCCGCGGCTCGTCCCCGTGCCCGACGACGCCGCGAGCCCCCGGCGGCGGCGTCGCCTCCTGCCCGGGCGCGGGCGGAAGGGCCACTCCTCCGCGCGCGACGCGGAGTGACGGGCGACGACGAGGCACCGCGCCGGGGTCGACCCGTGCGGCGGGTCGCCGTGGCACGCGAGCTCGACGTCGACGCGTCCGTCGCGTTCGCGTGGGTCGCCGACCCGCGCACGCACCCGCGCTGGATCCCGCTCACCGTCATGGCGACCCCCGCCGCCCGCGGGCCCGAGGTCGGCGACCGCTTCACGATGGTGAGCGGACCGCGCGTCGGGCGCACGGGTCGCGGGTTCACGGACCGCATGGTCGTCGAGTCGCTCGACCGCCCGTCCGTCGCGGCAGGCCGGACCGGGACCACGCGCGTGCGCAAGCGGGGCCCGGTCCTGCTCGGCGACGCCGGGTTCGACGTCGTGCCGCTCGGCCAGGGCCGCTGCCGCGTCGTGTGGTGGGAGGAGGCGTACCTCGCCGGCCCGGTCCCCCGCGCGGTGACCGCACCGCTCGTCGGGCTCGCCCTGCGGGTGATGATGCACGTGTCGCTGCGCCGACTCGAGACCCGCCTGTCCGCCCACCGCTGACCCGGGTCGACCGACGCCAGGAGGGCCCGGGTCCGGCGCCTCCGCGGCCGCGCGCCTTCCCCGGACGCGCCGAACCCGGGGCCGCTCCCCACCCCCGGCTGCGGATGAGGAGCGACCCCGGGTTCGGCAGGGTCGGCGAGGTCAGGCGGTCGGCTCGTCCTCGACCGGGGCGTCCTCCACGGGCTCGTCCGACGACGCGGGGTCGCCCGCGTCGGACGCCGCGCCCGTCGCGACCGGGCCGGCGAGGATCAGGTAGAGCTCGCGGCGCGTGCGCTCGAGGAGCTCCCCCGCGGCCTTCGCCTGCTCGTCGGTGCCCGTCCGGGCGACCTGGTGGACCGCCGCGGCGACGGCCTCGACGCCCGCGCGCAGCTCGCGCCGCGCGCGCCCGCCGCGACCGGCGGCGTCGGCGAACGGGTCGCCGAGCTCGGCGGCGTGCTCCGCGACGTACGCTGTGCCCGCCTCGGTGAGCGTCGCGAGGCGGCGCCCGCCGTCGGCCGAGAGCTCGACGAGTCCCTCGTCCTGGAGCAGGTTCAGCGCCGGGTAGACCGCGCCGGGGCTCGGGCGCCACTGGCCCTCGCTCCGCTCGGCGATCTCCTGGATGACCTGGTAGCCGTGCATGGGCTGCTCGGCGAGGAGCAGCAGGACGGCGGCGCGGACGTCACCGCGACCGGCGCGCCCGGGGCCGCGACCGCGACCCCCGTGACGGCGACCGCCGTGGCCCGGGCCGAACCCGGGACCGCCGGGGCCGCCCGGCCCGAAGCCCGGGCCGAACCCGCGCTCGCCGGGCCCGAAGCCCCGACCGCCGTCGGCCGGGCCGCCGAACGCGCGGCCACCGCCGCGGCGCGCGCCGCCCCGACCACGGCCGGAGGGGCCGTCGCCGCGGAACCAGGCCGCGTCGTCGGGCACGGGCGGGAAGCCGTCGCGACGACGGCGGCCGGGCCGCGGCCCGGGGCGCTCGCCGAACGGCTGGGACATGTTCTGGACGTCGTCCGGGGTCCTGCCCCGGTGCTGGTGTGCGTAGCTCATGGGATGTGTCTCCTGTGTTCGTGGGGCTCCGGGTGATCCGCGGAGCGGTGGCGGGCCGGTGCGGCCTCGCGATGGTCGCGAGCCGCCTCTCGGGCTCAGCGATACGGTAACGATATATCGCTAGAATATCGCTGTCAACACCGTGCGCACGAGCGCGTCGTCCCAGGACGCGTCCGGGCAGCGGACGTACGCTGGCATCCAGCAGCCAACCGGCAGCCCACCAGCACCACCGGACGTCATCCCCCGTCCGGCCACCCCCCGGGCCGCACCACCCCGGCAGGCCCGGCTCCCGCGAGGAGGCGGCGATGCGCCCAGGCCAGCCCCGGCACTACCTCATGTGTCGGCCCACGTACTTCACCGTGAGCTACGAGATCAACCCGTGGATGGACCGGCGCACCCCGGTCGACACCCCGCTCGCGGTCGCCCAGTGGGAGCGCCTGCGCGACACCTACCGCGACCTCGGCCACACCGTGGAGACGATCGACCCCGTCCCCGGCCTGCCGGACATGGTCTACGCCGCGAACGGCGCGACCGTCGTCGACGGCCTCGTCTACTCCGCGCGCTTCACGCACCCCGAGCGCGGGCCTGAGGGCCCCGCCTACCTCAAGTGGTTCGCCGACAACGGCTACGTCACCCACCTCGCCGAGCACGTCAACGAGGGCGAGGGCGACCTGCTCGTGGCGGGCGACGTCGTGCTCGCCGGGACGGGCTTCCGCACCGACCGCGCCGCGCACGCCGAGGCCGCCGCGCTGTGGGGTCGCGAGGTCGTGACGCTCGAGCTCGTCGACCCGCGCTTCTACCACCTCGACACCGCGCTCACCGTGCTGCGCGGGGGCTCCGGCACGTTCCCTGCTGCCCAGGTGCCCGACGGCGACGCGCACCCCGGCCTCACGGGGTCGCCCTCCGTGGACGTCGTCTACTACCCGCCCGCGTTCTCGCCCGCGGCGCAGGAGGTGCTGCGCGAGCGGTACCCCGACGCGCTCCTCGCGACCGAGGAGGACGCCGTCGTGCTCGGCCTCAACGCGGTGAGCGACGGGGCGCACGTCGTGCACGCCCCACGCGCCGAGCAGCTCGCCGCCGCGCTCCGCGAGCGCGGTTACGAGACGCTCCCGGTCGACACGTCCGAGCTGCTGCGCGGGGGCGGCGGCGCCAAGTGCTGCACCCTGGAGATCCGCGAGATGGCCGCCGGGTCGGCCGCGACGTCCCGGAGCGCGTCGTGACCGCGCAGGACGTCCGCCCGGTCGCCGGCCCGGCGGACGAGGGTCCGCGCGACGCGCTCGCGCACAACTACCACCCCCTCCCCGTGACGGTCGCGACGGCCGAGGGGTCATGGGTCACCGACGTCGACGGGCGTCGCTACCTCGACTTCCTCGCGGGCTACTCCGCCCTCAACTTCGGGCACCGGCACCCCGTGCTCGTCGCCGCCGCGACCGCGCAGCTCGGCCGCGTCACGCTCACGTCACGCGCGTTCGACCACGACGTCCTGCACCCGTTCGCCCGCGCGCTCGCCGCGCTCGTCGGGCCGCTCACCACGGGCGGGCCGGACTCCCTGGTGCTCCCGATGAACACCGGTGCCGAGGCCGTCGAGACCGCGATCAAGACCGCGCGCAAGTGGGGGTACTACGCCAAGGGCGTGCGTCCGGGAGAGGCGACGATCGTCGTCGGCTCGGGCAACTTCCACGGCCGCACGACGACGATCGTGTCGTTCTCCGACGACGAGGACGCGCGTCGCGGCTTCGACCCGTACACGCCGGGCTTCCGCCTCGTGCCGTACGGCGACGTCGACGCGGTCGCCGCCGCGATCGACGACACGACCGTCGCGGTGCTGCTCGAACCGGTGCAGGGCGAGTCGGGCGTGATCGTGCCGCCCCCCGACTACTGGCCGCGCCTGCGCGCGCTCACCAGCGAGCGCGACGTGCTGCTGATCGCGGACGAGATCCAGTCCGGGCTCGGCCGCGCCGGGACGACGCTCGCCGTCGAGACGTGGGGCGTGCGCCCCGACCTCGTGACGCTCGGCAAGGCGCTCGGCGGCGGGATCCTTCCCGTGTCCGCGGTGGTGGGCCGGCGCGACGTGCTCGCGGTGCTCACCCCCGGCACGCACGGCAGCACGTTCGGCGGCAACCCGCTCGCGTGCGCGGTGGCGCTCGCGGTGCTGGAGCTCCTCGCGACCGGCGAGCCGCAGCGTCGCGCGCGCGAGCTGGGCGCCCGGTTCCACGAGCGGCTCGCCGAGTTCGTGGGCGCCGGGCTGCTCGACGACGTCCGCGGCCTCGGGCTGTGGGCAGGGCTCGACCTGGACCCGGCCCGCGGGACCGGCCGGGACCTGTGCGAGGCGCTGCTCGCACGCGGCGTCCTCGCCAAGGACACGCACGGTTCCACCATCCGCCTCGCTCCCCCGCTGACCATCTCCGCCGACGACCTCGAGACCGGGCTGTCCGCCCTGGAGGACGCGCTCACGGACCTTGCGCGGGATCGGTAGAGTCCGGAGGGTGACCACGCCCGAGCACACCGCCCCCGGTACCACCACCCTCGCGTCGTCCCTGGACGACCTGCGTCGCGCCTACGCCGACCTGCAGGCCCTGGGGCTGAAGCTGGACCTCACGCGCGGCAAGCCCTCGGCCGAGCAGCTCGACCTCTCCGAGGCCCTGCTCGCGCTCCCGGGCGAGGGCGTGCACACCGACGCCGACGGCACCGACGTCCGTAACTACGGCGGCCTCGACGGTCTCCGGCAGCTCCGGGAGATCTTCGCCGAGCTGCTCGGCGTGCCCGTCGAGCAGCTCCTCGCGGGCGGAAACGCGAGCCTCACGCTCATGTACGACACGCTCGCGTACGCGACCCTCTTCGGCGTCCCCGGGTCCGGGCGGCCGTGGGGTCGCGAGGAGAAGGTCCGCTGGATCTGCCCCGTGCCGGGGTACGACCGCCACTTCTCGGTGTGCGAGGCCCTCGGCATCGAGATGGTCACCGTGCCCATGACCTCCGACGGCCCCGACGCCGCCGCCGTCGCCGAGCTCGTCGCGAACGACCCCAGCATCAAGGGCATGTGGGTCGTGCCGACCTACGCGAACCCCGACGGGTCGGTCGTCACCGAGGAGGTCGCGCGCGCGCTCGTGTCCGTGCCCGCCGCCGCGCCCGACTTCCGCATCCTCTGGGACAACGCGTACGCGCTGCACCACCTCACCGACGACGAGGTCCGGAGTGCCGACGCGATCTCCCTCGCCGCCGAGGCCGGCCACCCCGACCGCGTGATCCTCTACGCCTCGACGTCCAAGATCACGTTCGCCGGTGCCGGCGTCGCGTTCCTCGCCTCGTCCCCCGCCAACGTCGCCTGGTACAAGAAGCACCTGTCGGCCCAGTCCATCGGCCCGGACAAGGTCAACCAGCTCCGTCACGCGCTGTTCTTCGGCGACGCCGACGGCGTGCGCGCCCACATGCGCAAGCACCGCGACATCATCGCCCCCAAGTTCGACGCCGTCACGGGCATCCTCGCCGAGCGCCTCGGCGACGCGGGCGTCGCGTCGTGGACCGAGCCGAAGGGCGGCTACTTCGTCAGCCTCGAGGTCGTGCCCGGCACCGCGTCGCGCGTCGTCGAGCTCGCGAAGGCCGCCGGAATCGCCCTCACACCGGCGGGCGCGCCGTTCCCCTACGGCAAGGACCCCGAGGACAAGGTCCTCCGCCTCGCCCCGACCCTCCCCCCGATCGAGGAGGTCCGCGTCGCGATGGACGGCGTCGCGACGTGCGTCCTCCTCGCCGCCGCGGAGGCCGCCGCGCAGTAGCCGTCGGTCCACGCCCCGGCCCCGCGAGACAGAACCTCGGTCGCGCGAGGTAGAACCCTGGTCGCGCGAGGTAGAACCCTGGTCGCGCGAGGTAGAACCCTGGTCACATGCCCGACGGCGTGTGGCTGGATGGGGTGGGCGGGGTGGGCGGTGGTGCCGCGTCTACCATCCGCCAGACCCGCCACGACGCGGCACCACCACCCACCCCGCCCTACGTCGTCTCACCCTGGTCGATGCTCACCCGGGCGACTGCCCGCGTTGTCTCGGGTTCTTCCGTGCCATGCCGTGTCGCCGCTCGGCCGCCGCGTTCTTCGCCGACTGAGCGCCGTCGCGTCGAGCAAGCGGTCTGGCGCGTCCTGCTTGCCTGACCCACCCTGGTCACCTGCTCGACCTGCCGAACCGCCTGCGCGACCTGGTGGAGACCGCCGTGGGTGGCAAGACCACCGTGGCGTGCGACCGCGATCCCGGGAGCGTCCGGGCCGCGCTGGGCGACCAGCCGTCGTCTGGCACTACCAAGGTTCTACCTCGCGTGACCAGGCTTCTACCTCGCGTGACCACGGTTCTACCTCGCGCGACCAGGGTTCTACCTCGCGGCAGGGCCTGACGAATCGCACTGGTCCTCGGGTACCGGTCCGGCGCAGGATGGAAGACGTGCGCGACCGATGAGTTCTGCCGGCCCCGACGGTCGGTGGGTGGGTGGCCCGGAGAGCCGGGCGGCTCGTCGGCAGCGGCGAACGACCATCCCGCGGAGGGGACATGACCGACACTGCACGCGGCGACCTCGCCGTCGAGGCACGCGGCCTCGTCAAGCACTTCACGACCGGGAAGTCCGTGACCAAGGCGGTCGACGGCGTCGACCTGCTCATCCCCGAGGGCACGGTGTTCGGCGTGCTCGGGCCGAACGGCGCCGGCAAGACGACCGCCGTCCGCATGCTCGCGACGCTCCTGCGCCCCGACGCGGGGACGGCGCGCGTGCTGGGCCACGACGTCGTGCACGACGCCGACAAGGTGCGGTCCGTCGTCGGGCTCACCGGGCAGTACGCGTCCGTGGACGAGGACCTCACAGGCACGGAGAACCTCGTCATGCTCGCGCGGCTGTACGGGTTCCTCGGCGGCACGGCGCGCGGGCGCTCGGCCGAGCTCCTGGAGGCGTTCGGCCTCGGGGACGCGGGCGACCGCCAGGTCAAGACGTACTCGGGCGGCATGCGGCGCCGCATCGACCTCGCGGCGAGCCTGGTCATGAGCCCGCGCGTGATCTTCCTCGACGAGCCGACGACGGGCCTCGACCCGCGCAGCCGCAACCAGGTGTGGGACATCGTGCGCGTGCTCGTCGCGGACGGCGCGACGGTGCTGCTGACGACGCAGTACCTGGAGGAGGCGGACCAGCTCGCCGACCGGATCGCCGTGATCGACCACGGCAAGGTCATCGCGGAGGGCACCGCCACGGAGCTCAAGCGGTCCGTGGGCGAGGGCGCGGTCCAGGTGCGGCTCGCGGACGCGACCCAGCGGGGCCGCGCTGCCGAGGTCGTGGGCGCGCTGCTCGGCACGGAGATCACGCTCGCGAACGACCCGTACGCGTTCACGGCGCGCGTGCCCGACGACGGCGCGGCCGACGTCGCGCGCATCCTGCCCGCGCTCGGGGACGAGGGCATCGTCGTGCCCGAGTTCACGCTCGGCCAGCCGAGCCTCGACGAGGTGTTCCTCGCGCTGACCGGCCAGCCCATGGAGGACGACGAGACGATCGAGGAGGTGGCCTGATGGCCGTCGACCCCACCACCACGGCCGCGGAGCTGCGCGCGCCGGAGGCGAACGCGCTGCGGGCCGCGGTCGCGCTCGAGCAGCGGCCCTCGCGCCCGTCGCCCGTGTCGGCGACCTTCACCTACACGTGGCGCGCGCTGCTCAAGATCAAGCACGTGCCCGAGCAGCTCTTCGACGTCACGGTCTCGCCGATCATCTTCACGCTCATGTTCACGTACCTGTTCGGCGGCGCGCTCGCCGGGGACGTGCAGAGCTACCTGCAGTTCCTCCTGCCCGGCATCCTCGTGCAGGCGGTGCTCTTCACGACGATCTACACCGGCTACACGATGAACACGGACATCAGCAAGGGCGTGTTCGACCGGTTCCGATCGCTGCCGGTGTGGCGGCCCGCTCCGATCGTCGGGGCGCTCCTCGGCGACACCGTCCGCTACACGATCGCGTCGGTCGTGACGCTCGCGCTCGGCCTCGTCCTGGGCTTCCGCCCGCCGGGGGGCGTGGTGGGGGTGGTCCTCGGGATCGTGCTGCTGCTCGTGTTCGCGTTCGCCCTGAGCTGGGTGTTCACCGCGCTCGGGCTGGTACTGCGCTCCCCGAACGCCGTCATGGGGACGTCGATGCTCGTGCTCATGCCGCTGACGTTCGCGTCCAACATCTTCGTGGACCCGTCGACCATGCCCGTGGTGCTGCAGCGGTTCGTCGACGTCAACCCCGTCACGCACCTCGTGACCGCGGTCCGTGGGCTCATGGCGGGAGAGCCCGCGACGGACGGGATCGTCTGGGTCCTCGTCGCGTCGGTCGCCCTGACCGCGGTCCTCGCCCCGATCACGATGCGGCTCTACCGCAACCGCAGCTGACCGGGGTCATCGACAGGGTTCTGAGAGCGGGACCGAGCCCGCGGGGCCGTACGGCCTCGCGGGCGCCGGCGCTCGCCGCGCTCAGCCGTCCTCGACCGCCGGCGCGTCGTCGTCGCACTTCTTCGTCACGACCATGACCGGGCACGCGGAGTGGTGCAGGACCGCCTGGCTCGTGGAGCCGAGCAGGAGCCCTCGGAACCCGCCCCGCCCGCGGGAGCCGACCACGATGAGGTCGGAGGCCGTCGAGAACTCCGTGAGCAGCTCCGCGCCCGTGCCGTCGAGGACGATGCGCTTGATCGTGAGCCCCGGGTGCTCCGCCTCGTGGCGGTCGATGATGACGTTGAGGCCCTCGGTGATGTCCGCGAGAACCTGCTCGTGGTCGATCGACGCGGGCAGCCACGCGAGGAGGCCCGCGCCGGCACCGACCGGGACGCCGGCGACCGCGACGAGCTCCGCGTCCCAGGCCTGGGCCTGACGGATCGCGTGCCGCAGGGCGATCTCCGCGGACGGGGACCCGTCCACCCCGACGACGATGCGCCGCAGCGGCTTCACCGCGGGCAGCTCCTGCGGCGCGCCCTCGGTGTCCTTCGCGTCGGTGCGGTACGGCACGACGACGGTCGGGCAGTGGGCGTGCGCGGGCAGCGCCGACGACACGGTGCCGAGCAGTCGCTCGGTGAATCCGCCCCGGCCGCGCGTGCCGACGACGACGAGCGAGTGCTCGCGCGACATCTCGACGAGCACTCCCGCGGCGTCCCCCGTCGTCACCGTGGCCGTGGTCCGGACCCCAGCAGCCTCGGAGCGGGCGCGCGCCTCCTCGAGGACGGCACGGGCACCCTCCTGGATGGCTGAGTCGTCGAGCGCCGCGTAGCCGCCGTCGAGCGATGCCGCCGTGAACGACGGCAAGGAGTAGGTACAGACGATGTGGAGCGGCCAGCCCACCTGCAGCGCGTACGCCGCGGCCCAGTCCAGAGCGTGCAGGCTCGGCGCCGAACCGTCCACGCCGACGAGGACGGATTCCGTGCGGGTCATGAGCGACTCTCCTCTCGACGGCCCGGTGCCATCGGACGACCAACCTAGCCGAGACCAGCCCGCTCGTCCGTCTGCCACGAGTCACGAATACGTCAAGAATGCCACGAACCCCGCCTCCTCGCGACGATGCGCGAGGTGACGGGGTTCGTCAGGCCAGTGACCGCTGGGGCCCTGAGAGCGTGGGCGATCAGGCCACGCGGATGAAGGTGGGGTTCGACTGCCAGATCTGACGGAACTGGACGGTCTTCCCGGGGCGCGGGGCGTCGATCATCATGTTGTCGCCCGCGTAGATCGCGATGTGGCCCGGCGTCCAGATGAGGTCGCCCGGCTGCGCCTGGTCGCGCGACACCTTGGTGCCGACGGAGCCCTGCGCGCTTGACGTGCGCGGCAGGCTGATGCCGACCTGCGCGTAGACATAGCTGGTGAAGCCCGAGCAGTCGAAGCCGTCGGGGGTGGTGCCGCCGTAGACGTAGGGGACGCCCACGTAGCGCGCGGCGATCGAGACGATGGTCGAGCCGTAGGCCGAGGCCGGGACGTCGACGGACGCCTCCTGCTGGGCAGGGGCCTCGGACTGGGACTGGCGCTCCTGCGTGCGGCTTGTCTGCGAGGTGCGGACGGGCTCCGGCTCGGGCTCGGGCTCCGGCTCGGGGGCGGGCGTCACCGTGACAGGCGCTGCGGCCTGCTCGATCGTGAACGCCGCGTCGGCCGCGACGGTCACCGCGGGGGCGGCCTCGAGGGCCTGACGGGCCTGCGCCGTGAGGGCGCTGAGGTCGACGGCGTTGAGCTTGCCGGACTCGTTGTCGACGGGGGCGGCCGTCGCCGGGGCGGCGGCACCGATCATCGAGACGATGAGGCCCGAGGACGCGGCGACGACGGCGGTGCGGCGACCGACGGTCGACATCTGGTCCGACGCGGCCTGGGCGATAGAGCTGAGTGGCGTCACGGGACGCCGCGCCGCGCGGTGGCGGGCGCGAGTCGTGCTCACGGTCACTTTGTGCCTCTCCAAGACGCCTGCGAGGTCAGCTGTCGGGTTCGGGTGGAAGAGTCACCCGGCCCGGCGGACCGAGGTCCGTCGGGCTTCACCCCAAGGGCGCTGTCTCCAGCACCCGGAAGTGGGTCCCCCGTCCCTGTCATCGGGTCGTCGTTGGCCTCGTGCGGTGACAGGGTTAGGCGTTCCGCGTGAGGACTCCCTCGGACGTGTCTTCCGATGGGAGCAGCACCGACCGTACAGGACGCCTCGGCAAAAGTCACGTTCCCATTACGAATCGATGCGCACGATCGCATCGTCGCAGGTCACGGCGGGTTTGCGAGTGAACGGACGGCTAGCCGCGGGCGACGAACAGGTGACGCGCGACGTCGTCGGGCAGGTCCAGGACGACCTCCGCGCCCTCGCCCTGCACCGTCACGCCGCCGTCCCCGGCCCACCGCACGACGAGCGTCCGGCGGGGCAGCACCTCGGCCTCCGCGAGCCGCGCGAGCAGCTCGACGTCGACCTGGATCGGCTCGGCGATCCGCTGGAGCACGACGCGCGCCTCCGCGCCGTCCCGCCCGTGCTCCGCGAGGAACACCGGGAGCGAGACGACCCCGTCGAGGAAGTCGACCTCCTCGAACTGCTCCCCCAGCTCCGGCAGGCCCGGGATCGGGTTCCCGTACGGGTCGAAGTGCGGGTGGTCGAGCAGTCCGATGAGCCTCGCCTCGACGAGCTCGCTCATCACGTGCTCCCAGCGGCACGCCTCGGTGTGCACGTACTCCCAGTCGAGCTTGATCACGTCGGTGAGCAGCCGCTCCGCGAGCCGGTGCTTGCGCATGACGCGCGTGGCCTTGTCGTGGCCGACGGACGTGAGCTCCAGGTGACGGTCGCCCGTGACGACCACGAGGCCGTCGCGCTCCATGCGCGCGACCGTCTGCGACACCGTCGGGCCCGAGTGACCGAGCCGCTCCGCGATGCGCGCGCGCAGCGGGACGATGCCCTCTTCCACGAGCTCGTAGATCGTCTTCAGATACATCTCGGTGGTATCGATCAGATCGGTCACGTCACGCTCCCAGTCGCTCGTCGGCTCGGGGCGCCCGGTCGTCGTCGCCACGGGGCGCCTGCCCGCACCGGCGGGCCGCTGGGGACAGTCTATGGCGAGCCCGTGACCCGGCCCGGGGGCGGCGCGGGAGAACCCGTGGTGCCCGCCCGGACCGGACGCTCCGGCACCCGTCCGCGACCCGGTGACCACCGTCGTGCGCGTTCGCGGACGCGGCTCCCGGCCGACGGACCACGCGCGTAGGGTGACGGCGTGCCTGATCCCGCCACCGCCCCGATCACGATCCCCTCGGACCTGCTGCCGGCAGACGGCCGCTTCGGCTCCGGGCCGAGCAAGGTCCGCGCCGCGCAGGTACGCGCGCTGTCCGACGCCGGTGCGTCCCTGCTCGGGACGTCCCACCGCCAGGCGCCGGTCCGCTCGGTCGTGCGCCGGACGCGCGAGGGGCTCGCCGAGCTCTTCGCGCTGCCAGAGGGCTACGAGGTCGTGCTCGGGAACGGCGGCTCCACGACGTTCTGGGACGTCGCCACGGCCTGCCTCGTGCGCTCCAAGGTGCAGCACGCGGCGTTCGGCGAGTTCGGCGCCAAGTTCGCCGCCGCGACGTCGGCCGCGCCCTTCCTCGAGCCGTCGCAGGTGATCTCGGCCCCCGCCGGGTCCGTCGCGCTGCCCGAGCCCGCCGACGACGTCGACGTGCACGCGTGGCCCCACAACGAGACCTCGACCGGCGCCATGGCGCCGGTCCGCCGCGTGCCGTGCTCGCGTGAGCGCGGCGCGCTCACCCTCGTGGACGCGACCTCGGGCGCCGGCGCGCTCCCGGTGGACGTCGCCGAGACCGACGTCTACTACTTCGCGCCGCAGAAGGTCTTCGGGTCCGACGGCGGCCTGTGGCTCGCGCTGTGCTCGCCCGGCGCGCTCGCGCGCGCGGACGAGGTCGAGTCGAGCGGCACGCGCTGGGTGCCGGAGTCCCTCTCCCTGCGCACGGCGGCGGCCAACTCGCGCCTGGACCAGACGCTCAACACCCCCGCGATCGCGACGCTCGTCATGCTCGCCGAGCAGATCGAGTGGATCCTCGGCAACGGCGGGCTCCCGTGGGCCGCAGCCCGGTCGGCCGAGTCGGCCGCCCACCTGTACGGCTGGGCCGAGGCCCGCGAGTGGGCGACGCCGTTCGTCGCCGACCCGGCGCAGCGGTCCACCGTCGTCGGCACGATCGACCTGGACGACGCGATCGACGCGACCGCCGTCGTGGCCGCGCTCCGCGCGAACGGGATCCTCGACGTCTTCCCGTACCGCAAGCTGGGCCGCAACCAGCTCCGCGTCGCGATGTTCCCGGCGATCGAGCCCGACGACGTCCGCGCTCTCACCGCGTGCGTCGACCACGTCGTAGCCCACCTCGCCTGATTACTGGGCGCCGACCACGCCCCCCACCCCGCGTCGAGCACGACATGAGGGTCGCTATGAGCTCCATAGCGACCCTCATGT
>NZ_JBHXIC010000055.1:0-30791 GCF_042723955.1 Cellulosimicrobium cellulans
CCCGTCGTCGCCTTGGTAGGCCATCACCCCACCAACAAGCTGATAGGCCGCGAGCCCATCCCTGACCGAAAAACTTTCCAACCACCCCCATGCGAGAGCGGCTCATATCCGGTATTAGCCCCGGTTTCCCGGAGTTATCCCGAAGTCAAGGGCAGGTTACTCACGTGTTACTCACCCGTTCGCCACTAATCCACCCAGCAAGCTGGGCATCATCGTTCGACTTGCATGTGTTAAGCACGCCGCCAGCGTTCGTCCTGAGCCAGGATCAAACTCTCCGTAAATGAACAACGCCCACCACCAAGCACAGCCCGGCAGTGAACAATCCATACGAAGCGAACCCCAACAGGGTTCACAAAAACTGGCATCAACACGAAAGATGACATCATCTTCCGAAATCAACCAAAGGAATCCCAGACACAACCAACCACCCCACCCGACGGGCAGAAACGATCAGCCATGCCACAGGGACAAAAAATTTGGCATTGACTAACAAGCACACTGTTGAGTTCTCAAACAACCGACACACACCAACTCAGCACCACCCGACCGGGCAGAACCTCGCTTGGGGCAACTTCTCTAACCTACCAGATCCTCCGCGTCCTCTCCAACTCGGTGATCCGAGCGGATGGAGCCGGGGAACCAGCAGCCCTGATCATGTCACGGCGCGCGAGGCTCCAAGTCATTCTCGAGGGGGGACCGCCCGGGGGACCAGCCACCGTCTCGTGCGATCGAGACTTGGTGTCCGTTCCTCCCTGCCGGGCGAACGTCGAGAACACTACACGCGCTCCGTCCGGGTGCCAAATCCGTGCGCCGCGCACCTCCGTCGCCCGCTCGGCGGCGCCGTCCGGTGCCCCGTGCGGGCGGGACGGGGCGGCCGCGAGGTCTGTGCGCAGCGACGAGACGCCGAAGGGGCCGGACCGCTCGACGCGGTCCGGCCCCTTCGTCCTCAGGGCGACGTGCTGCTCAGCCGGCGGCGCCGTCCGCGACCGCGACCCCGAGCGTCTTCTTCCCGCGGCGCAGGAGGGCGAACTGCCCGTGCAGCAGGTCGTCCGCCGCGAGGACGGCGTCCTCGCTCGTCACCTTGACGTTGTTGACGTACGCCCCGCCCTCGGCCACCGCACGACGTGCGGCCGCCTTGGAGGCGACGAGGCCCGACGCCGCGAACAGGTCGACGACCGCGTCGCCCACCTGCGCCGTCGTGCGCGGCAGCTCGGCGACCGCGGTCCCCAGGGTCCCCGCGTCCAGGCCGGCCAGCTCGCCCCGGCCGAAGAGCGCCTGGCTCGCGGCGATCACGGACGCCGTCGCCTCCGCCCCGTGCACGAGCGTCGTGACGTCCGAGGCGAGCGCACGCTGCGCCTCACGCGCCCCCGGCCGCTCGCGCACCGCGGCCTCGAGCTCGGCGATCTCCTCGCGCGTGCGGAACGTGAAGATCTTCAACCAGCCCACCACGTCCTCGTCCGCGGCGTTGAGCCAGTACTGGTAGAAGGCGTAGGGGCTCATCATGTCGGGCGCGAGCCAGACCGCACCGCCCTCCGTCTTGCCGAACTTGGTGCCGTCGGCCTTGGTGATGAGCGGCGTGGTGAGGACGTGCACGGCCGCACCCTCGGTCTTGCGGATGAGCTCGACGCCGGAGAGCAGGTTGCCCCACTGGTCGTTGCCTCCCGTCTGGAGGGACACGCCGTGCCGACGGTACAGCTCGAGGAAGTCGATCCCCTGGAGGATCTGGTAGCTGAACTCGGTGAAGCTGATGCCCTCCTCCGAGCGCAGACGGCGCGCGACGGTGTCCTTCGCGAGCATCGTGCCGAGGCGGTAGTGCTTGCCGACGTCCCGCAGGAAGTCGATCGCCGACAGCTCGGAGATCCAGTCGAGGTTGTTCACGAGCCGGGCGGGGTTGTCGCCCTCGAAGTCGAGGAACCGCGACACCTGCGACTTCAGCCGCTCGGTCCACTCCGCGACGGTCTCCTTGGTGTTGAGCACCCGCTCGCCCGACTGGCGCGGGTCACCGATCATGCCCGTCGCCCCACCCACGAGCGCCACGGCGCGGTGGCCCGCGAGCTGGAGGTGACGCAGCACGACGAGCTGCACGAGGTGGCCGTGGTGCAGGCTCGGCGCCGTCGGGTCGAAACCGCAGTAATACGTGATCGGGCCCTCGGCCAGCGCGGCGCGCAGCGCGGCCTCGTCGGTGGACTGCGCCACCAGGCCTCGCCATTGCAGCTCGTCGAGAACGTCGCTCACTTCTGCTCCTTCGTCGAGTGCCCTGTCCGGGCACGTGCTTCGCCGCCCGTGCGGGAGGCAGGTCCTAGTCTGCCGTGCCGCGCGGCCGCCGTCGGCCACCGCCCACGGGACGGCCGGCTCGTCAGGCGAGCCGCGACGCCGTCGTGGCCGCGCCCCGCGGCCAAGCGGCGCTCATCGCGCCCTGGCGCTCACGCGGCGGTAGGCCGAGACCGTCGGGTCCCCCGCGAGCCACGAGCGCCACGGGTACAGGTCTCCGTCTCCCCCGTCGCCGGAGACGCCGACGCGCGGGCCCGTGGCGATCGCCGGGCGCAACATCGTGGCGGGCCCACGGTGCAGCACGAGCTCGCCCTCGGGGTTCGTGAGCTCGGCGCCGTACTGGCGCAGGTCGAGGTCGAGCGCGACCGCGAGGCGCGCGGGGCCCCGCGCGATCTGGCGGTCGGAGTCGCACCGCCCGGCGGCGAGCCGGCGCGACCGCGCGAGGTCGACGCCGTCGGTCACCTCTCCCGCGCGCAGCAGGACAGCGGACGCGCGGCCGACCGGCCCGCAGACCACGTTGACGCAGTGGTGCAGGCCCAGGTGCCGGTACACGTACAGCCGGCCGGGCTCGCCGAACATCGCGCGGTTGCGCTCCGTGCGGCCGCGGAAGGCGTGAGAGCCCGGGTCGCGCTCGCCGTCGTACGCCTCGACCTCGGTGATCCGCAGGGTGACGTCGCCGTCGTCGCTGCGCCGGGTGAGGAACGACCCGAGCAGGTCGCGGGCGACCTCGTGGACGTCGCGGGCGAACCAGCCCCGGGCAGGGACGTCCCACGGTCCGACGGCGCGGGGCTCCCCGCCGCCCGTGGTCTGCGTCACGGCGTCCGTCGACATCGCACCACCTTCCGTCGTGGGCAATCTACGCCTCGCCGCCGTCACGCGAGCCGCGGCGCGACGGCGCCTCGCTCGCACGCACGACCTTCCCCCACCCGTCGAGCACGACGTCCGCGCGCTCGCGCGAGGCGTTGCGCGCGTAGTGCGCGCGCTCGTCGGCCATCCAGGCGAGCCAGTGCGCGCGCTGGTCCTCGCCGTCCCGGTCGAGCCCCCGGCGCAGCCGCACGTCGTCCGGGGCCTCGACCCACACGCGCAGGGCGGCGACGTCGTCCGCCTCCCGGCGACCCGCCCCGCAGCCCTCGACGACCAGGTAGGGCGCCGGGGCGACGTCGTGCCACTCGGCGAAGCGGTCCAGCACCCAGTCGAACCGGCGGTACCGCCCCGAGCGTCCCGCCGCGAGAGGGGCGAGGACCCATTCCGCGAGGCGGCCCCAGGCGGGTTCGAGCCCGCGCCAGCCCTCGTACAGGTCGTCCATGTGGAGCACCTGCGCGGGCAGCGCGTCGCCGAGCTGCGCCGCGAGCGTCGTCTTGCCCGAGCCCGCCGGTCCGTCGACCACCACGAGCCGCGTGCCCGACGGCGTCGCGCCGCCTCCCGCGGGCTCGTCGCCCGGGCGAGGCGACGGGCCGAGACGCGGGACGGCGTCGCGGACGCGCCGCACGAGGTCGGCGAGGACGTCCTGCTCGACGCTCACGCGCGCACCCCCGGCGCGGGCACCGTCGGCACGGGGGTCGTCAGCCCTGCGCCCAGAAGCGGTACTCGGCCGAACGCTCCTTCGCCGTCTCGAGCTGCTCGGCGACGCGTACGGGCGCGGTCCCCCCGACGGCGTCGCGCGACGCGAGCGAGCCCTCGACGCTCAGCACGTCGCGCACGCCCGGGGTGAGGTGCTCGGAGATGCCCGCGAGGTCGTCGTCGGAGAGGTCCCACAGCTCGATGCCGCGCTCCTCGCACACGCGCACGCACGCGCCGGCGACCTCGTGCGCGACGCGGAACGGCACGCCCTGGCGCACGAGCCACTCGGCGACGTCGGTCGCGAGCGAGAAGCCCTGCGGGGCGAGCGACGCCATGCGCTCGGTGTCGAACTCGAGCGTCGCGACCATGCCGGAGAACGCGGGCAGGAGCACCTCGAGCGTGTCGACCTGGTCGAACACCGGCTCCTTGTCCTCCTGGAGGTCGCGGTTGTAAGCGAGCGGCAGGCCCTTGAGCGTCGCGAGCAGTCCCGACAGGTCGCCGATGAGGCGGCCCGCCTTGCCGCGCGCGAGCTCGGCGACGTCGGGGTTCTTCTTCTGCGGCATGATGCTCGACCCCGTGGAGTAGGAGTCGTGCAGGCGCACGAAGCCGAACTCCTTGGTCGCCCAGAGGATGACCTCCTCCGCGAGCCGCGAGAGGTCGACCCCGAGCATCGCGGCGACGAACGCGAACTCCGCGACGACGTCGCGCGACGCGGTGCCGTCGATCGAGTTCTCGACCGGGCCGTCGAAGCCGAGCTCGGCGGCGACGGCCGCCGGGTCCAGACCGAGCGAGGAGCCCGCGAGCGCACCCGACCCGTACGGCGAGCGCGCGGCGCGCACGTCCCAGTCGATGAACCGGTCGATGTCGCGCAGCAGCGGCCACGCGTGGGCGAGCAGGTGGTGCGCGAGCAGGACGGGCTGCGCGTGCTGGAGGTGCGTGCGCCCGGGCATCGCGGCGCCGGGGTGGGCGGCGGCCTGCTCGATCAGCGCGTCGACGACGTCGAGCACCAGGCCCGCGATGGTGCGCGCCTCGTCGCGCAGGTACATGCGCGTGAGCGTCGCGATCTGGTCGTTGCGCGAGCGTCCCGCGCGCAGCTTGCCGCCGAGCTCGGGGCCGGCCCGCTCGATGAGGCCGCGCTCGAGCGCGGTGTGCACGTCCTCGTCGTCGTCGGCCGCGACGAACGCGCCGGACGCGACGTCCTCGCGCAGGCGCTCGAGCGCCGCGAGCATGCCGTCGAGCTCGTCGTCGTCGAGCAGGCCCGCGGCGTGCAGGACCTTGGCGTGGGCCTTCGAGCCCGCGACGTCCTGGCCCGCGAGGCGCCAGTCGAAGTGCGTCGACTTGCTCAGCGCGGCGAGCGCGTCGGCGGGACCGCCGGCGAAGCGGCCGCCCCACAGGCTCACGCGCCCTCCCCCGTCGTTGGCCCCCGCTGCCGCCGCGCCGTCCTCGACGGACGTGGTGGTCTCCGGTCCCTGCTGGTCGTACGTGCTCACAGTGCTCCTGCCCCGAGGTCCACACCGTTGCCGAACTTCTCGTCGCGCGCGGCGGCGAGCTTCGCGGTGAGACCGTAGATCTCGATGAATCCCTTGGCCTGCGACTGGTCGAACGAGTCGCCCTCGTCGTACGTCGCGAGGTTGAAGTCGTACAGGCTCGCCTCCGAGCGTCGGCCCGTGACGGTCGCGCGACCGCCGTGCAGCACGAGGCGCACGTCGCCGGAGACGTACCGCTGCGTGTCGTCGATGAACACGTCGAGCGAGCGCTTGAGCGGGCTGAACCACATGCCGTCGTAGACGAGCTCGGTCCAGCGCTGCTCCACGCCGCGCTTGAAGCGGGCCTGCTCGCGCTCCAGGGTGACGTTCTCGAGCTCCTGGTGCGCGGCGATGAGCGCGATCGCGCCCGGCGCCTCGTAGACCTCGCGGGACTTGATGCCGACGAGGCGGTCCTCGACGATGTCGATGCGCCCGACGCCCTGCGCGCCCGCGCGGCGGTTCATCTCCTGGATCGCCTGCAGCGGCGTCACCGCGACGCCGTCGAGCGCGACCGGGACGCCCTGCTCGAACGTGACGACGACCTCGTCCGCGACGGGCGGGAACGTCGGGTCGTCGGTGTAGTTGTAGACGTCCTTGGTCGGGGCGTTCCAGATGTCCTCGAGGAAGCCGGTCTCGACGGCACGGCCCCACACGTTCTGGTCGATCGAGAACGGGTTGTGCTTGGTCGTCGCGATGGGCAGGGAGTGCTTCTCCGCGTACTCGATGGCCTTCTCGCGCGTCAGCGCGAGGTCGCGCACGGGGGCGATCGTCTTCAGCTCGGGCGCGAGCGACGTCGTCGCGACCTCGAAGCGGACCTGGTCGTTGCCCTTGCCCGTGCAGCCGTGCGCGACGGTCGTCGCGCCGAACTGGCGCGCCGCGCGCACGAGGTGCTTGACGATGACCGGACGCGAGATCGCCGAGACGAGCGGGTAGCGGTCGAGGTAGAGGCCGTTCGCGCGCAGCGCGGGCATGCAGTACTCGGCGGCGAACTCGTCGCGCGCGTCCGTGACGTACGCCTCCACGGCGCCGCAGTCCAGGGCGCGCTGCCGGATGACCTCGAGGTCCTCCCCGCCCTGGCCGACGTCGACCGCGACGGCGACGACCTCGGCGCCCGTGGCCTCGGCGATCCAGCCGATGGCCACCGACGTGTCCAGGCCGCCCGAGTAGGCGAGCACGACGCGTTCAGTCATGACGGTCTCTTTCTGTGACGTGCGGGTGGGGTCCGTGGTCCAGTCTCGCAGGGCGGTCCGCCGCGCGAGGCGTGGTCCGACGGCGGTCAGTCCGGCGTGCCGGGGACGGGCCCGCCGTGGGGCCCGGACAGCTCGAGGAAGCGTCGCGCGAGGTCCGCGCCGCCGTCGGGCTCGCGCGCGATGACGAGGATCGTGTCGTCGCCCGCGATGCAGCCGAGCACGTGCGGCAGCACGGAGTGGTCGATCGCCGACGCGAGGTAGTTCGCCGCGCCGGGCGGCGTGCGCAGCACGACGAGGTTCGCGGACGCCTCGGCGGACACGAGCATCTCCGAGCACAGGCGCGCGAGCCGCGCCGCGAGGTACTCGGGCGACTCCGCCGTCTGGACGCTGCGGTCCCCGCCCTCCCCCGGCACGGCGTAGACGAGCGCGCCCGACGCGCCGCGCACCTTCTCGGCGCGCAGCTCGATGAGGTCGCGCGACAGCGTCGCCTGCGTCACCGACAGCCCCTCGCGCTCGAGCTCGCGCGCGAGCTCGGCCTGCGAGTGGATCTCGGTGCGGCGCACGATCTCGGCGATGCGCGCGTGGCGCGCCGTCTTGGTCGTCGCCGTGCGGGCCTCGGTCACGACCGCTCCAGGAGGAACGTGAGCAGCGCCTTCTGCGCGTGCAGGCGGTTCTCGGCCTCGTCCCACACGGCCGAGCGCGGGCCGTCGATCACCTCGGCGGTGATCTCCTTGCCGCGGTAGGCCGGCAGGCAGTGCAGCACGATCGCGTCGTCCTTCGCGTGCGCGAGGAGGTCGTCGTTCACCTGGTACGGCACGAACGGGAGCGCGCGCTGCTCGGCCTCGGCCTCGTCCCCCATCGACACCCACGTGTCGGTCGCGACGACGTCGGCGCCCGCGACCGCCTCGACCGGGTCGGACGTGACGAGCACGGAGCCGCCGGTCTCGGCGGCGATCCGCTCGGCGTCGGCCACGAAGACGGGGTGCGGCGGGTAGCCGTCCGGCGTCCCGACCCGCACGTGCAGGCCGGCGGTCGCGCCGCCGAGCAGGTAGGAGTGCGCCATGTTGTTCGCGCCGTCGCCGACGTACGCGAGCGTCTGGCCCGCGAGCGCCCCCGTCCCGCCGCGGAGCTGGGCGATCGTGAGGAGGTCCGCGAGGATCTGGCACGGATGGAAGTCGTCGGTCAGGGCGTTGACGACCGGCACGCGGCTGATCGCCGCCATCTCCTCGAGACGGTCCTGGCCGAACGTGCGCCACACGATCGCCGACGCCTGCCGGTCGAGCACGCGCGTGACGTCCGCGACGGACTCGCGGACGCCGACCTGCGCGAGCCGGCCGTCCACGACGACCGGGAAGCCCCCGAGCTCGGCGATGCCCGTCGCGAACGAGAGCTGCGTGCGCAGCGTCGGCTTGTCGAACAGCACGGCCACGCCCTGTGGGCCGGCGAGCGGCTGGCGGAACGTGCGGTCGTCACGGAACGCGAGGCCGATCTCGAGGACCTGGCGCTGCTCGGCGGGCGTGAGGTCGTCGTCGCGCAGGAAGTGCCGGGGGGCCATCAGGAGCTCCTCGTCGTGGGGTCGGTCGTGGGTGCGGGGTCCGGGGTGTCGGCCGCCGCGGCGGCGGGGTCCTCCGGGACGGCGACGGTCGCGAAGAACGCGACGACGTCGCGCGCCTGGTCGGGCGTGAGGATCAGGGGCGGCGCGAGGCGGATCGCGTCGGGCGCGACGGCGTTCACGACGAACCCGGCGTCGAGCGCCCTGCGTGCGACGTCGGCCGCGACGGGCCGGGTGAGCTGCACGGCGAGCAGGAGCCCGCGTCCGCGCACCCCGGCGACGAGCGGGTTGCCCGCCGCGGAGATCCCGTCGCGCAGGAGCGCCCCGACGGTCCGCACGTTCTCGAGGAGCCCGTCGCGCTCGATCACCCCGAGCGTCGCGAGCGCCGCCGCGGCCGCCACCGGGTTGCCGCCGAACGTCGTCCCGTGCTGGCCGCGGCCGAGCAGCGTCGCCGCGCGCTCGCCGTACGCGACCACCGCGCCGACGGGGAACCCGCCGCCGAGGCCCTTGGCGAGCGTGACGACGTCGGGCACGACGCCGCCCCCCACCGCCGGCTGCTGGTACGCGAACCACGAGCCGGTCCGCCCGACGCCGGTCTGCACCTCGTCGAGGACGAGCAGCGCGCCGTGGCGTGCGGTGAGCTCGCGCGCGGCGACGAGGTAGCCCGGCGAGAGCGAGCGCACGCCCGCCTCGCCCTGCACGGGCTCGACCACGAGCGCGGCGACCTCGCCGCGGGCCGCCACCGCCGCGGGCGAGAAGGCCTCCTCGAGCGCGGCGACGTCGTCGAACGCGACGAACTCGACGCCGCCCGGGAGCGGCTCGAACGGCTCGCGGTACGCGGCCTTCGACGTCATCGCGAGCGCGCCCATGGTCCGGCCGTGGAAGCCGCCCTGGAGCGCGAGGACCCGCGTGCGACCCGTCCGGCGCGTCATCTTGAACGCCGCCTCGTTCGCCTCCGTGCCCGAGTTCGTGAAGAACACGCGCGACCCCTCGGGGGCCTCCGCGAGCGCGAGCAGGCGCTCGGCGAGCGCGATCTGCGTCGGGGTGCCGAAGAAGTTCGAGACGTGCCCGAGCGTGCCGAGCTGGGCCGAGACAGCGGCCGTGAGCGTCGGGTGGGCGTGGCCGAGCGCGTTGACCGCGATGCCTGCGAGCAGGTCGAGGTACCGCTTGCCGTCGGCGTCCCACACGTACGCGCCCTCGCCCCGCACCAGGACGCGCTGCGGCGGGCCGAACGTGTCCATGACGGCGTGCGCGTAGCGGTCGGTCCACTGCGCGACGGAGCCGTCGGCCGGGGCCGTCACGTCGGTCGTCGGTGCGGGCGCGGGCGCGCCCTGCTGGTGGTCGAGCGCGTTCACGCGGCCCCTCCGGCGGTCGTGGTGAGCGCGGGCGCCGGCGCGCCCGCGGCGTCGGGGACGACCATCGTCCCGTTGCCCTGGGTGGTGAAGACCTCGAGCAGCGTCGAGTGCGGCACGCGGCCGTCGATGACCGTAGCCGCGGGGACCCCGCCCTCGACGGCGCGCAGGCACGCCTCCATCTTGGGGACCATGCCCGCCGAGAGCGACGGCAGGAGCGCCGCGAGCTCGGAGCGCGAGATCTGCGCGACGAGCGAGCCCCGGTCCGGCCACGACGTGTACAAGCCCTCGACGTCGGTCAGCACGACGAGCTTCTTCGCGCCGAGCGCGACCGCGAGCGCCGCGGCGGCGGTGTCGGCGTTGACGTTGAGCACCTGGGTCGGGTCCTCGAGGTCGGGCGCGATCGTCGAGACGACGGGGATGCGGCCGGCGTCGAGCAGGTCCTGGACCGCGGACGGGTGCACCTCGACGACGTCACCGACGAGACCGACGTCGACCGGCTCGCCGTCCACGGTCGCGTGCCGGCGCTGGGCCTGGAGCAGGCCGCCGTCCTCGCCCGAGAGCCCGACGGCGTACGGGCCGTGCGCGTTGATGAGGCCGACGAGCTCGCGCGAGACCTGGCCCGTGAGGACCATGCGCACGACGTCCATCGCCTCGGGCGTCGTGACGCGCAGCCCTCCGCGGAACTCGGACTCGATGCCGAGCCGGTCGAGCATCGCGGAGATCTGCGGGCCGCCGCCGTGCACGACGACGGGGCGCAGCCCGACGCGGCGCAGGAACACCATGTCCTCGGCGAACGCGGCCTTGAGCGTGTCGTCGACCATGGCGTTGCCGCCGTACTTGACGACGACGAGCGCGCCGGCGAACTCCTCCAGCCACGGCAGGGCCTCGACGAGCACCTCGGCCTTCTGCTCGGGGCGCAGGTCGGTGCGCGTGTCGAACGCGGCGTCGTCCGGGTGGGGCGTCGGGGTCGTGGGTTCGCTCATGAGGAGTACGCGCTGTTCTCGTGGACGTAGTCGTGCGTGAGGTCGTTGGTCCAGACCGTCGCGCTCGCGGAGCCCGCGTGCAGGTCGATCTCGACACGGACCTCCCGCTCGGCCGCGAGGTCGACGAGCTCGCGCGGCTCGCCCACTCCCCCGGCCCGGCACACCTGGACGTCGTTCACCGTCACGTCGAGCAGGAGCGCGTCGAACGGCGCGACCTCCTCGGGGACCGTCCCCACGGCCGACACGATGCGCCCCCAGTTCGGGTCGTTGCCGAAGATCGCGGCCTTGAACAGGTTGGAGCGGGTCACCGCGCGCGCGACGGCGACCGCGGCGTCCTCGCTCGACGCGTTGACCACGGTGACGGCGACGTCGTGGCTCGCGCCCTCGGCGTCGGCGACGAGCTGGCGCGTGAGCGACGCGCTGGCCTCGGTCACGGCGTCCGTGAGCTCGTCGAGCGTCACCTCGACCCCGGACGCGCCCGAGGCGAGCAGGATCACGGTGTCGTTCGTCGACATGCAGCCGTCGGAGTCGACGCGGTCGAACGTCGTGCGGGTCGCGGCGCGCAGCGCGGCGTCGGCCGTCGCGGCGTCGACGACGGCGTCCGTCGTGAGCACGCAGAGCATCGTCGCGAGACCCGGGGCGAGCATGCCCGCACCCTTGGCCATCCCGCCCACGGACCACGTCGCGGCACCGTCCGTCGCGGTCGCGTCCGTGACCTCGCGGACCACCGAGACCGTCTTCGGCACCGTGTCCGTCGTCATGATCGCGAGCGCGGCGTCACCGCCGCCGTCGACAGCGGCGACCGGGTCCGCGAGCGCCGCCGCGGCGGCGTCCACGCCCGCGAGGAGCGTGTCCATGGGCAGGCGCACGCCGATGAGGCCCGTCGAGCACACGAGGACGTCGCCCGCCGACGTCGCGAGCACGTCGGCGACGTGCTCTGCCGTGCGGTGCGTGTCGGCGAAGCCCTCCGGCCCGGTGCACGCGTTCGCCCCGCCCGAGTTGAGCACGACCGCCGTCGCGCGCCCGTCGCTCACGGCCTGGCGCGTCCACGCGACCGGCGCGGCGAACACGCGGTTCGTCGTGAGCACGGCCGCCGCGACGTCGAGCGGCCCGTCGTTGACCACGAGCGCGACGTCCTGCGCGCCCGTGGACTTGAGCCCGGCGGCGACGCCGGCGGCCCGGAAGCCCTGCGGGGTGGTGACGGTCACGGGGCGACCCCTTCGGTCGTGAGGCCCGCCGTCTGCGGCAGGCCGAGCGCGATGTTCATGGACTGCACCGCGGCGCCCGCGGTGCCCTTGACGAGGTTGTCGATCGCCGTCACCGCGACGACGCGGCCCGCCGCGTGGTCGACCGCGACCTGGACGAGCGCCGTGTTGGCGCCGAGCGTCATCGCCGTCGTCGGCCACTGCCCCACGGGCAGTACGCGGACGAACGGCTCGCCGACGTACGCGTCCTCCCAGGCCCGGCGGACGCGAGCGTCGAGCGCGGCGGGGTCGAGGCGTGCGGCGTCGTCGGACAGGCGCGCCGTCACCGTGGCGAGGATTCCGCGCGACATCGGGACCAGGGTGGGCGTGAACGAGATGCTCACGGCCGGGGCACCCGCGGCCCGCAGGTTCTGCGCGATCTCCGGGATGTGCCGGTGCGACCCGCCGACGGCGTACGGCTGCGCCGACCCGAGCGCCTCGGACGCGAGCAGGTGCGGCTTGAGCGACTTGCCCGCGCCCGAGTACCCGTTGGCGAGCACCGCCACGAGGTCGCGGCCCTCGACGAGGCCCGCCGCGACGCCCGGCTGGATGCCCAGCGTGACCGCCGTGACGTTGCAGCCCGGCACCGCGATGCGGCGCACACCGGCGAGCCGCTCGCGCTGCTTGGTCTCGCTCGCGGCCGCACCCGGCTCGTGCGTGAGCAGGAGCTCCGGCAGCCCGTACGGCCACGTGCCCGCGTGCTCCGACCCGTAGAAAGCGGTCCAGTCCGGCGCGGACTCCAGCCGGTGGTCCGCGCCCAGGTCCAGGACGAGCACGTCGCCCGGGAGCTGCGCCGCGATCTCTCCCGACGCGCCGTGCGGCAGCGCGAGGACGACGACGTCGTGCCCCACGAGGTGCTCGACGCTCGTCGGCAGCAGCACGCGGTCGGCGAGGGATCGCAGGTGCGGCTGGTGCTCACCGAGGAGCGTCCCCGCGTTGCTGTGCGCCGTCACGGCGCCGATCTCCACCTCGGGGTGCCCGGCGAGCAGGCGGAGCGTCTCCCCGCCCGCGTACCCGGACGCACCCGCGACCGCGACTCTGATCGTCATATGCATCACTATACATACTTATGCAACGTACGGCCGGAGGTCCTGCCCCACGGTACGCGGGGTCGGGTCCGCGGTGGGGTCGGACCGTGTGCTCGGACTGGCGCACCGTCACCTCGGTCTTCCGGGTGGGGGTTCTAGGAGTGCGCCTTTGACGTCCTTCGCACACGGTCCGACCCCACCGCTCGTCCTGCCCCTCACCGCACGACCCGCACTTTGGGTCCGGCGGGTCACGTCAGGTCCGGGCGCGGGGCCGCCGTGCCACCGGTGCTCGGTGGTCTGGTCGATCTCAGGCCGCCGCCGTGCAGATTGCGCGGACGCTCGCGCCGAGGACCGAGGTGTCGCGGCCGACGGTCCAGCGCGGGGTGCCGTCGGGGCTGCGGTGCTCGAGGTAGGTCACGGCGGTCGCGTCGCTGCCCTGGCCGACGGACTGCTGGGCGAGCGAGAGGATCTCGACGGGCCTGCCGAGGCGGGCGAGCGCGGCGGCCAGGGCGTCGACCGCTCCGGCCCCGGTGCCGGAGGTGGTGACCTGCGCGCCGTCGACGGTGAGCACGAGGTCGAGGCACTCGATCCCGTCGTCGGTGCGGCGGCTCGTCCAGGAGACGGGCTCGACGGCTCCTGAACGGGCATAGGCGTCGTCGAACAGCGCGAGGAGCGCGTCGGGCGTCACCTCGGCACCGGTGGCGTCGGCATGCTCCTGGACGCGGCGCGCGAGGTCCACCTGGAGGTCCCGGGGCAGGTCCAGGCCGTGGACGGACTGCAGCACGTACGCGACGCCGCCCTTGCCGGACTGGCTGTTCACGCGGACCAGGGCCTCGTACGACCGCCCGAGGTCGGCAGGGTCGACGGGCAGGTACGGCACGCGCCACGGCGCCACCGCGGGGTCGAGGCCCGACGCCGCGGCGTCGGCCCGGTGGCGTGCCATGCCCTTGCGGATCGCGTCCTGGTGCGTGCCGGAGTACGCGGTGTGGACGAGCTCGCCCACGTAGGGGTGGCGGGGGTGCACGTCGATCCGGTTGCACGCCACGACGACGTCGCGGATCCCGTCGAGGTCGGAGAAGTCGACCATCGGGTCGACGCCCTGCGCGTGCAGGTTGAGGCCCAGGGTCACGAGGTCGACGTTCCCTGTCCGCTCGCCGTTGCCGAACAGGCACCCCTCGACGCGCTGCGCCCCGGCGAGGACGGCGAGCTCGGCGCACGCGACGCCGGTCCCACGGTCGTTGTGCGGGTGCACGGAGAGGATCACGCCGTCGCGCCGCGCGAGGTGGCGGTCCATGTACTCGATCTGGTCGGCGTAGACGTTGGGCGTCGCGACCTCGACGGTCGCGGGCAGGTTGAGGATCACGGGGCGCTCGGGCGTCGCGTCCCAGAGCGTGGTCATGCGGTCGCACACGTCGAGCACGTAGTCGGGCTCGGTGAGGTTGAACACCTCGGGCGAGAACTCGAAGCGGACGCGCGGGTCGTCGCCGGCGCGGCGCAGCACGTCGGTCCCGGCGTCGGTGATGAGGCGCGCGAGGTCCTCGCGGTCGCGGTCGAGCACGACGTCGCGCCACACGGGCGCGGTCGCGGTGTACACGTGGACGACGACAGGGTTGCGCAGGCCCCGCACGGCCTCGAACGTGCGCGCGACGAGGTCGGCCCGCGCGGCGGTGAACACGACGACCGTGACGTGCTCGGGCGCGAGGTCGGTCTCGGCGAGCAGGCGCACGAAGTCGAAGTCGGTCTGCGACGCCGACGGGTAGCCCACCTCGATCTCGGTGTAGCCCATGGCGACGAGCAGCTCGAAGAAACGGCGCTTGCGCGCGGGGTCCATCGGCTCCGCGAGCGCCTGGTTGCCGTCGCGCAGGTCGACGGGGACCCACAGCGGCGCCTGGGTGAGACGGCGCGAGGGCCACCGGCGGTCGGGCAGGTCTGGTACGTCGACCCGCGCGTGGACGTCGGCGTAGCGGGACGAGGGCATGCGCGAGGGGCGCTGACGGTTCCAGGCGGGTGCGGGCGCCGTCGTGCCACGAGCGGGGGCGGGCGTGGAGGTGCTGGCGGGGGTCATGACTGTCCTTCGGGTCGCGCCCCGTGAGCACGGAGCGGTGGGCGACCGGCGCGCGACGGTTCCCCACGGCGGGGAGCCGGTCCGGTCAGACCCCGCCGTGGCGCCGAAGGAGGAGCGCCGTCCAGGACATGACGGGTACGCTAGCGCCGATCAAGTCCTCAGACAACCTGAGAGGTTCCCATGACCGCGCTGCACCGTCGGCCCCTCGCGGACCAGGCGGCCGAGCTCCTGCTCGACCGCGTGCGCTCCGGCGTCTGGCCCCTCGACCACCGGCTGCCCGGCGAGCAGGCGCTCGCGACGGAGCTCGGCGTCGGGCGCTCGACCGTCCGCGAGGCGATCCGCCAGCTCGCGGGGCGCGGCGTGCTCGACAGCCGGCAGGGGTCGGGCGTCTACGTCGTGTCGACCGACACCGCGGACGACTGGGACGAGGTGCTTCGCCGCGGGGAGATCGCGGACGTGCTCGAGGTGCGCGCCGCGCTCGAGGCCGAGGCCGCGGGCCTCGCCGCCACGCGTCGGACCCCCGCGGACCTCCGCGCCATGACGGCGGCGCTCTCACGTCGCGGGCAGGTCCCCGCGACGTCGTCGGCCGCCGAGTACGTGGACGCGGACCTCGTCTTCCACCAGGCGGTCGTCGACGCCGCGCACAACGCCGTGCTGGGCGAGCTCTTCGCGACCTTCGTCCCGCGCCTGCGTCGCGCGATGGTCGCGATGGTCGACCTCGACCGCGCGGGCGAGGCGCACCGGCACGACCAGGACGCGCACCAGGCGATCCTGGACGCCGTGCGCGCCCGCGACGCCGTCCGCGCGTCCGCGGCGGCGCGCGAGCACCTCGCAGCCGTCCACGCGAAGGTCGCCGGGAGAGGGCGACCGTGACCGCCGCGCGACCCTAGGCTGGGGCCATGCACGCGATCGTGGCCCGCGAGGCGGGCGGCCCCGAGGTCCTGGAGTACACCGAGCTGCCCGACCCGTCGCCGGGTCCCGGGCAGCTCCTCGTCCGGTCCGCGGTCGCGGGCGTGAACTTCATCGACACGTACAAGCGCTCCGGCGTGTACGCGATGGAGTACCCGCACGTCGTCGGGAGCGAGGGGGCGGGTGTCGTCGCCGAGCTGGGCGAGGGCGTCGAGGGCTTCGCCGTCGGCGACCGCGTCGTGTGGACCGAGGCACCCGGGTCGTACGCGGACCTCGTCCTCGTGGACGCCGAACAGGCCCTGCAGGTGCCGGACGCCGTGTCGCTCGAGGACGCGACCGCCGTCGCGCTCCAGGGCCTCACCGCGCACTACCTGTGCACGTCGTCCTACCCCGTCCGCCCGGGCGACCGCGTGCTCGTGCACGCGGGCGCGGGCGGCGTCGGGCTGCTGCTCACCCAGATGCTCGTCGCACGCGGCGCGCACGTGATCTCGACCGTCTCGACCCCGGAGAAGGCGGAGCTGTCCCGCCGCGCGGGCGCCGAGCACGCGATCCAGTACACCGCGTTCGCGGACCTCACGGCCGAGCTGCCCGAGGTCGTCCGCGGGCTCACGGGCGGCGAGGGCGTCGCGGCGGTGTACGACTCGGTCGGCAAGGACACGTTCGACGCGTCGCTCGCGTCGCTGCGCCGCCGGGGCACGCTCGTGCTCTACGGAGGCTCCTCCGGCCAGGTCCCGCCGTTCGACCCGCAGCGCCTCAACGCGGGCGGGTCGCTCTTCCTCACGCGCCCCAAGCTCGCCGACCACACGGCGACCCGCGCAGAGCTCGTCGAGCGCGCGACCGAGGTGCTCGGCGCCGTCGCGGGCGGCACGCTGCACGTGCGCGTCGGCGCCACGTTCCCGCTGGCCGACGCCGCCGACGCGCACCGGGCGCTGGAGGGTCGCGCGACCACGGGCAAGGTCCTCCTCCACCCCGAGGGCGCCGCCGACGCCCTGTCGGCCACGGGCACCGCGTGAGCTGGGACTGGGTCCCTCCCCGGCCGGGCGAGGAGGACGGGTCCGCCGGTCCCTCCCCCGCCCTGCGCCGCACCGTGACCGTCCTCGCCGTCCTGCTCACCGCGGCGCTCGCCGCCTACTGGGTGACCGTCGGGGTGCGCCAGCAGGCTGACGCGTGCGTCGCCGACCGCCCCGCGGGCGTCGCGGCGCAGGACGTCGTGACGACCTGGCGGTGGTGGCCGCCCGGCTACGACTGCGCCGTCGCACAGCCGACGACCCGCGCCTGAGGCCGCCGACGTCAGGCCGGCGCGACGGGCGCCACGGCGTGCAGGTGGTCGACCGGGCCACGGCCCGTCCCGACCCGGAGCGCGGTGCCGGCGCGCAGCGCTCCCGTGAGCCACTCCTTGGCGTCGCGCGCGGCCTCCTCCCAGCCCTCGCGCTGGGGGCGCAGGGCTGCGAGCGCCGCGGAGAGCGAGCACCCGGTGCCGTGGGTGTGCGGCGTGTCGACGCGCGGGGCGTCGAACGGGGTGACCGTGGGCGCAGCACCCGGGGAGGCCGAGGGCACGACGAGGGCGTCCGGCGACGTCGCGCCGGTGAGGTGCCCGCCCTTGAGCAGCACGACGGCGCCGCTCGCCGCCGCGTACGACGCCGCCTGGTCCAGGGCGTCGTCCCACGTCGTCGCCACGTCGCTTCCTGCGAGGACGGCGAGCTCGGGCAGGTTGGGCGTCACGACGTCGGCCCGCGCCGCGAGGTCGCGCACGGCCTGTTCCGCGCCCGCGTCGAGCAGGCGGTGCCCCGACGTGGCGACCATGACGGGGTCGAGGACGACCCAGGGCCGCGGGATCCCGGCGTCGGTGCGCGCCGCGGCGAGCGCGTCGAGCCACGCCCCGATCTCGCGCGCGTTCGGCTCGTCGGCGACCATGCCGATCTTCACGGCGTCGATCTCGACGTCGTCGGACACCGCGTCGAGCTGCTCGCGCAGGAACCGAGGGCCGGGGACGTGCACGGAGCGCACGCCGTGCGTGTTCTGCGCGACGAGCGCCGTCGTCACGGCCATGCCGTAGGCGCCGTGCGCGGCGAACGCCTTGAGGTCAGCCTGGATCCCCGCTCCCCCGGTCGGGTCGGTCCCGGCGATCGACAGGACGCGCGGCCGCGAGGGCCGGGCCCCGGGATCGCCGTCGGGACGGGGCGCGCGGTCGGGCACGGGCCGACGCGCGGCGTCGTGCGGGGTTGCGGGGTCGTGCTGGGGCAGGGCGAGCGTCATCGCCGGACATCCCTTCGCTGGTACGAGCCAGAGCAGGTTCGACGGGTCTCATCTCAGCCCCTCGTCGGGGCACCCCGTGTCGCTCGTCATGCTACGTCCTGCGCGCCGGACACCCGGCCCGGTCTCGCGCCGCACCGTCCCGCGTGCGCGACCCGTCCCGCGGGACGCCTCAGGCCTGGTGGATCGCCTCGCCCGCGATCTCGAGACCGATCTTCTTGCCGACGAGGAAGCCGCCGGTCTCGAGGAGCACGTTCCAGACCAGGCCGTAGCTCTCGCGGTCGATCTCGGCCGCGGCGTGGAAGCCGAAGATGTCCCGCCCGTAGGGGTCGCGACGCGCGCCCCCGTACTGCATGGACAGCACCGTCCGGTGGGTGACGCCGCGGACGGTGAGCAGTCCGTTGACGAGGAACCGCCCCGCCTGCGCGGCCCGGGGCTGCACGCGCTCCTGCGCGAGCTCGGCGCGCTCGGGCGAGCGGTTCCGCAGCCGTGCCCAGGCGAGGATCTGGTCCTGCTGCTCGCCCTGCCAGTCGATCGAGGTGCTGCGGAACTCGATGGTCGGGTAGGCGTCGACGTCGAGGAAGTCGGGGCTGCGCAGGTGCGCGTCGCGCTCCTCGTGGTGGGTCGTGAGGCTCGCCGTCTCGATGGTCGCCGTCACGGCCGACGCGAGCGGGTCCTCACCGACCAGGATCGTGGCGCTCGCCCGGGTGAACTCACCCCGGACGGGCGACACCATCATGTGCATCCCGGTGAAACCGATGCGCTTGTGCGCCTCGTCCAGCGCATAGGTGCCGGCGTCGGGAACGGTGAGGCCGTTCCACTGCCGGACAGGGCGTGCCGTCGTCATCCGTCGCTCCCAGGCGTCGTCGAGCCGCGACGTCGGTGTCCGCCCGGTACTGGTCAGGTGTCCAGGACAGCATCCCTGATGAGTGGATGAAGATTCAACTAGGTAGCGGGTGATCTCCCCCTCGGGTCCTCTGGCCACGACCTGGGGAGGACCAGCTCGAACGCACGCGCGCCGCCCGACCGGACAGGTCGGGCGGCGCTACGGGCCTGGACGCGGCGGGTCTGCGACGCGGCGGGTGGCGACACGGCGGGTGGCCGCGACGTCAGCGGGCCGGGAGCTCTCCCGGCATCGGGTCGTCCGCGCCCCAGCGCGTCACCCGGAGCCGGCGCGCGTCGGGGCCCGGCAGCGCCTCTCCGCGGCGCACGGCCTCGTCGGCCGCGGCACGCAGTGTCTCCGGGGAGTCGTGCGTCACGCGCACGAACGCTCCCGAGAACGCGTCGAGCTCGCCGCGCGCGATCGAGACGACCATCTCGACCGTGCGCTCCACCGGGGTCCACTCGGTGCGGCCCTCGTGCATGGCCATCGACGCGGTCATGTCGGTCTGCACCACGCCCGGGGCGACCTCGAACGTGCGCAGCCCGCGCGCGAACCCGGACCGGTGCAGGTTCGCCCCCAGCCGCAGGAGCGCCGTCTTGCTCGCGTTGTACGCGCTCGCGCCGTCCATGTCGTGCGAGCCCGCGCCGCTGTTGAGGTCGACGACGCGGCCGCCGCCGCGCGCGAGCATCCCCGGGACGACGGCGCGCGCGAGGAGGAACGGCCCGCGCACGTTGGTCTCGACGATCGCCCACCACTCGTCGGGGTCCGCCTCCCAGAGCGGCACCTCGGCGTCGACACGCCCCGCGTTGTTGACGAGGAGGTCGACGCTCCCGAGCGCGTCCTGCGCGTCGCCGACGGCCGCCGCGACCGCCGCGGCGTCCGTGACGTCCGCCGTGACCACGACCGCGCGCCCCGCACCGCTCACGGTCAGGGCGCGGATCTCGTCGGCCACGCCCGCGAGCCGGTCGGCATCGCGCGCGAGGAGCGCGACGTCGAGACCGGCCGCGGCGAGACCGACCGCGATCGCGCGGCCGATGCCGCGCGACGCGCCGGTGACGAGCGCCGTCCGCGCGGGCGCGACGGCACCCGCCGTGTCCACCGCGCCCGCCTCGTCCGCGCTCACGCCCGCAGCTCCGCGCCCACGCGCTCGCGCGCGGCCGTCACGGCCCCCTCGCGGACCCGCGCGACGTCGTCCGCGGTCAGCGTGCGGTCCGCGGCGCGCAGCCGGAGGGAGAATGCCAGCGACTTGCGCCCGGCACCGACCTGCGCGCCGGTGAAGACGTCGAACAGCGCGACGTCCTCGACCAGGTCCCCGGCACCGTCGACGATCGCGTCGCGCAGCGCCTGCGCGGTCACGTCGGCGTCCACGACGAAGGCAAGGTCCTCCTTGGCCGCCGGGAAGCCCGAGACCGGCGTCGCCTGCACGGGCTCGTCGGACGAGCCGGCGACGAGCGCCGACAGGTCGACCTCGAACGCCACCGTGCGCGCCGGGAGGCCGAGGTTCTCGAGCACCTTGGGGTGCAGCTCCCCCGCGTGCCCGACGACGGTCCCGTCCGCGAGCTCGAGGCGCGCGCAGCGTCCCGGGTGGAACGGCGCGCGGGTCGTATCGGCCACGACGCGCACGTCCGTGCCGACCCGGAGCCCGACACGCTCGGCGACCAGGCGGGCCGCGCCGAGCGCGTCGGTCCAGTCCGCCGCGCGGCCCGGACCCCACCAGCCGGCACGCTCACGGCGCCCGACGAGGACGCCGGCCACGTGGCGCGGCTGCGACGGCAGCGCGGCGTCGATCGCCACGAGCTCGTCGTCGCTCGGCCGGACCCCGCCCGGCAGCGCGGGCGCGGCGGGCGCGTCGGGCCGCGGGTGCGTGACGAGGCCGATCTCGAAGAGCGCGACGTCGCCCAGCCCCCGCCCGACGTTGCGGCGCGTGGTCTCCAGCAGGGTGCTCAGCAGGTCCGTGCGCATCAGCGGGCGGTCGTCGGCGAGCGGGTTGAGCAGGCGCAGCGCACGACGGCGGGCGTCGTCCGCGGGCAGACGCAGCGCGTCGAGCTCCGCGTCCCCGACGAACGGGTAGCTGAGCGTCTCGACGAAGCCGTCCTCCGCGAGCGCTCGCGCGACCGAGCGGCGCACGCGCTGCTCGCGCGTGAGCCCCCGGCCGCCGGGAGCGGCGGGCAGGAGGGACGGGATCTCGTCGTAACCGACGAGACGCGCGACCTCCTCGACGAGCTCGGCGGGCTCCGTGAGGTCGGGTCGCCACGACGGCGGGGTCACCACGAGCACGCCGGCGGCGTCCACGTCGTCCGCCTCGACCGTGCACCCGATGGCCCCGAGCGTCCCGACGACCTGCTCCAGCGTGTACGGCACGCCGACGAGACGCTCGGCCTCGCCGACAGGGAGCCGGATCGCGGCGGGGGCGACGACGCGGTCGAGGTCGCTCACGGCCGGGTCCGCGGTGCCGCCGCCGAGCTCGACGAGCAGGTCGACGACGCGCTGCGCCGCGACCGCGGGCAGCAGCGGGTCGACCCCGCGCTCGAACCGCTTGGCGGCCTCGCTCGACAGCTTGTGGCGGCGCGACGTGCGCGCGACCGTCACCGGGTCGAAGTGCGCGGCCTCGACGAGCACGGCCGTCGTCGTCGGACCGACCTCGGAGGAGGCGCCGCCGATGACGCCCGCGAGCCCGAGCACGCGGGAGGCGCGCACGCCGTCGGGGCTGTCCGTGACGAGCAGGTCCTCGGGGTCGAGCGCCCGGTCGACGTCGTCGAGCGTCGTGAGCCGCTCCCCCGCCACCGCGCGACGCACGACGATCGGCGCCGCGACCTGCTCGAGGTCGTACGCGTGCAGGGGCTGGCCCAGGTCGAGCATGACGTAGTTCGTGACGTCGACCGCGAGCGAGATCGGCCGCATGCCCGACGCCGTGAGGCGGCGCTGCATCCACGCGGGCGTCTGCGCCGCGAGGTCGATCCCGCGCACGACGCGCGTGACGAACCGGTCGCACCCGACGACGCCGTGGACCGGCGCCGCGTCGTCCACCTCGACGGGGAACCCGTCGGGCGTCGCGGCCGGGGGCGGCGTGGGCAGCGAGCCGGGCAGGCCCGGGTCGGTGAAGCGGGCGCCCGTCGAGTGCGAGAACTCGCGCGCGACGCCGCGGTAGGAGAACGCGTACCCGCGGTCGGGCGTCACGTTGATCTCGAGCACCTCGTCGCCGAGCCCGAGCAGCGCGATCGCGTCCTGCCCGGGGGTCAGGTCCTCGGCCGCGTACCCGAGCCGCGGCAGCACGATGATGCCGTCGTGGTCCTCGCCGAGCCCGAGCTCGCGCTGGGAGCAGATCATGCCGTCGGACACGTGCCCGTAGGTCTTGCGGCTCGCGATGGCGAACGGTCCGGGCAGGACGGAGCCCGGCAGCGCGACGACGACGAGGTCGCCCGGCGCGAAGTTGTGCGCGCCGCACACGATGCCGCGCGCACCGCCCGCCGGCAGGTCGGCGGGGTCGACGCCCTTGATCTCGGCGGCGTTGTGCTGCGGGCCGACGTCGACCAGGCACCAGTTGATCGTCTTGCCGTTCTTCTGCGGCTCGGGCGTCATCTCCAGGACGCGCCCGACGACGAGGGGACCCGTCACGGCCGCGCCGTGGATCGCCTCCTCCTCGAGGCCGACCCGGACGAGGTCGGCGGCGAGCCGCTCGGCGGTGAGCCCCGCGGGCAGCTCGACGTGGTCGCCCAGCCAGTCGATGGCGACGTAGGGCATCAGATCTCCGTTCCGAACTGGGCGGAGAAGCGCGCGTCGCCCTCCACCATGTCGTGCATGTCCGCGATCCCGTGGCGCAGCATGAGCGTGCGCTCGATGCCCATGCCGAACGCGAAGCCCGAGTACACGTCGGGGTCGACCCCGACGGACCGCAGCACGTTCGGGTTGACCATGCCGCAGCCGCCCCACTCGATCCAGCCGGGCCCGCCCTTCTTCTGCGGGAACCACAGGTCCATCTCGGCGCTCGGCTCGGTGAACGGGAAGTAGCTCGGGCGCAGGCGCGTGCGCGCCTCGGGGCCGAACATGGCGCGCGCGAACGCGTCGAGCGTCCCCAGCAGGTTCGCCATGGTCAGCCCCTTGTCGATCGCCAGGCCCTCGACCTGGTGGAAGACGGGCGTGTGGGTCGCGTCGAGCGCGTCGGTACGGAACGTCTTGCCCGGGCACGCGACGTACAGGGGCACGCCGCGCTCGAGCAGCGAGCGCGCCTGGACGGGCGACGTGTGGGTGCGCAGCACGAGGTTCGACGGCGCCGCAGCGCCCTCCGAGCCGCCCGCTCCGGCCACGTAGAACGTGTCCTGCATCTGCCGCGCCGGGTGGTCGACGCCGAAGTTCAGCGCGTCGAAGTTGAACCACTCCGCCTCGACCTCGGGGCCTTCCGCGATCTCCCAGCCGAGGCCGACGAAGAAGTCGGCCACGCGCTCCTGGAGCGTCTCCAACGGGTGCCGCGCGCCCGACGGCACGCGGTCGACCGGGAGCGTGACGTCCACGGCCTCCTCGACGAGCACGCGCTCGTCGCGCTCGGCCTCGAGCTCGGCCTGGCGCGCGGCGAGCGCCTGGTTCACGCGGCCGCGGAGCGGACCGAGGAGCTTGCCGGCGGTCTTCTTGTCGGCGGGCGCGAGCGAGCCGATCTGGCGGTTCGCGAGCGCGAGGGCGCTGCGGTCCCCCGTGTGCTCGGTGCGCACGAGCTTGAGCGCGTCGAGGTCGCGGGCCCCGGCGATCGAGGCGAGGGCGGCGTCGAGCGCGCGCTGGAGCGCGTCGGCGTCGAGCGGGGAGGGAGCGGTCGGGGTGTCCGGGCCGCCGTCCCCCGTGACGGGGGTGACGACGTCGGCGTCAGGGCTGGACATGCGTGCCTTCCTGGCGAGGGCGGGACTGCGGGAGCGGGCGACGACCAGGGCAGGAACCTCAAGGGTGGCCTGGACGGGTGCCGCCTCGCGGGGCGCGACGCACGGGGCGCGCGCGGGCGCGCGCTCGTGCGCGCGTCGCGGTCATTCTAGGGCGCCCGTCCCGGCCCGGTCCGTCCCGCCTCGGGCGGGAGGTGTGCACGCGTCAGTCGCGCGGGCCCGTGACGGGCCCGGGAAATCGACGACCACCGTGCATGCTCATGACCGCCATCCTCGCACAGCCGTCGTGCGGGTGCCGGGGCGCCCCGCCCGGTCCCCGCGTGCGGATTCCCGCGGGCGCGGCGGTCCGCGAGGATGTGCGGGTGAGCGCTCCGCACGACGCGTCGCCGGGCCAGCCGCCGGTCGAGGACCCGACCGGTCGCTTCCGCCCACCTGCCCGGAACCGTGCGCGCCGTGCCGGCGCGGGCTCGTGGCCGGGATACGCGCCCGCGGAGGAGTCCGCGCCCGACCCGCTCGACCGGACGCTGTCCCGTGACCAGCTCCGGCGCGCGGCGGACCGCAAGGCCCCCCGCGTGCGCGACCGCCGCCGGTCCTCCGGCGCGGCACCGCGCGCCTCGGCTCGTCCGAGCGCGAGCGCGCCGGGCGGCGGACGCAGGCGTCCTCCCGAGCGCGGAGCGGGCACGTGGCGGACGCCGACCCGTACCCGGTCGGGGCGCGAGCGCCACGTCCTCTCGCCCGTCCGCTACCGCTCGGCCGGCCTCGCGTTCGTCACCGGCCTCGGCCTGGGCGCGGCGGTCGCCGTGCCGGGTGCCGTCCTCCTCGCCGTCGCCGGGGTCGACGGCGAGGCGTCGCCCTGGGGCTGGCTGGCCGCGGCCGCCGCGCTCGGGAGCGTCGTGGGGTTGTGCGTCCCGCTCCTCCGCCTGCGCTGGACGAGCGCGCCCTGGGGATCGACGACCCCGCCGACCGTCCGGTGGCTCGCCTGGGCGGGCGGCGCGAGCCTCGCGCTCATGGTGGTGCTCGTGCGGTGGGCCGCTCTCTCCTGAGAGCCCCGCACCTGCGGCCGCGCCGTCGTCAGCCTCGCGTCGCCGCTCCGGCCAGCGGGACGGTCGCGACCGTGCGGTACACCCGCCGCCCCGAGGTGTCTCCCGGCAGGTCACCGGACGTGGACTCGAGCAGCAGGAGCTCGTGCGCGGTCCAGTCCGGCCCCGCGTAGACGGACAGCGCCGCGGCCGGGCCGGCGAGCGGGTCACCGGCGGTGAGGTCGGCGCCGCGACCTTCCCCGGGCCGGCGTCCGGCAGAGCCCGCGCGACGTCGCGCCTGCCGGGCCCCGGCCGCGGCTCGAGCCACGGTGAGGTGGGCGCGCTGGCGCGGTCGCCGGTCGACGCGGACGCCGACCTCGCCGGCCGCCTCGGCCACGGCCGCGCTGAGGCCGGGCAGCGCGTCCGTGTCAGGGCCGCCCACGCCGACCCACAGCACGCGCCGGTCGAAGACACCCGCGCCGCGCAGGCGCAACGACAGCGGAGGGGTCTCGAGCGCGACCCGGGCGAGGGCGGCGGAGAGCTCGGGGACCGCGCCGTCCGGGACCGACCCGAAGAACGAGACGGTCACGTGCCACAGCTCAGGCGGGGTCCAGCGCACCATCGGGGCGCCGTCGGGGCGACGCGCCTCCTGGGCCTGCGCGCCTGAGAGCGCGAGCGCGAGGTGGTCGAGCGCGGCGACGCCCGGGCGGAGCGCGGCGAACAGGCTCACGCGCCGGCTCCGCCCGCCGTGGCCGGACGCCGGGCGGGTCGGTGCGCCCGGCTGGAGGCGTAGAGGCACACCGTCGCGGCGGTGGCGAGGTTGAGCGACTCGGCCAGCCCGCGGATCGGGACGCGCACGACCGCGTCGGCGAGCGCCCGGTCCTGCTCGGGCAGGCCCCAGGCCTCGTTCCCGAAGACCCAGGCGGTCGGGGCCGCGAGGTCGGCGCGGCGCTGCCCGTCATCGAGCGCCCCCACGCCCGCGGGACCGGCCACGTCGAGCAGGTCGTCCAGGTCCAGGTCGCCCGCGCCGTCGGCCGCGAGCACGGTGAGCCCGGCGTCGCGCAGCGCGGCCACCGCGTCCGCGAGGCTCACGCCCGTGACGACGGGCAGGTGGAACAACGAGCCCGCGGTGGAGCGCACGACCTTGGGGTTGTGCACGTCCACGCTCTCCCCCGCGAGCACGACGGCGTCCGCGCCGGCCGCGTCGGCGGCCCGGATCACGGTCCCGGCGTTCCCCGGGTCGCGCACCGTCGCCAGCACCGCGACGAGGGCGGGCCGCTCGCGGCCGGGCCCGGTGAGCGTGGCGACGACGTCCTCGACCGTGGGCTCCTGCGCGCGGACCACCGCGAGCACGCCCTGCGCGTCAGGGCTCATCGCGGTGAGCACCTCGACCGTCGCGACGTGGACGTGCAGACCCGCGGTGCGGGCGTCGTCGACGATCTCGGGGTGCCGACCGCCCGCCGTGGGCGTCACGTACACGTCGCGGACGCGCTCAGGCGCGTGCCGCACGGCCTCGCGCACGCCCTGCGGCCCCTCGACGAGGAGCTGTCCGTGCCGCGAACGTGCCGAACGCCCGGCCAGCGCGCGGACCGCCTTGACCCGGTCGCTGCGAGGGTTCGTCAGCGTGGGGTCGAGCGGGCCGTGCGCCCTCCGGGCGTCCGTCGCGTCGTGGGCGCTGGTCAGGCTGCGGCCTTCGGCGCGTTGACGTCCTCGGGGAGCGCGTCCTTGGCGACCTGGACCAGCGCGTTGAACGCGGCCACGTCGTTGACCGCGAGCTCGGCGAGCAGGCGACGGTCGACCTCGACACCCGCGGCCTTGAGGCCCTGGATGAGGCGGTTGTACGTCAGGCCCTGCGCGCGGGACGCCGCGTTGATGCGCTGGATCCACAGCTTGCGGAAGTCGCCCTTGCGCGCCTTGCGGTCGCGGTACGAGTAGACGAGGGAGTGGGTGACCTGCTCCTTCGCCTTGCGGTAGAGGCGCGAGCGCTGGCCGCGGTAGCCGCTGGCGCGCTCGAGGGTCGTACGGCGCTTCTTCTGGGCGTTGACCGCCCGCTTCACGCGTGCCACGTGATGCTCCTTGCAGTTCGGGGCTCAGGGGTGAGCCGGTCGGTGGCGGGTTCCGCCACCTGCCGGGTCACTTGCCGAGCAGCTTCTTGATGGTCTTGACGTCGGCGGGCGAGACCACCTGGTCCTGGGCGAGGCGGCGCTTGCGCTTGGTGGCCTTGTGCTCGAGCAGGTGTCGAGCGTTGGCCTGCTCGCGCATGACCTTGCCGGTACCCGTGATGCGGAAGCGCTTCTTGGCACCCGAGTGCGTCTTGTTCTTCGGCATGACTGCCGTCTCTCCTTGTGTCCGGTCAGCCGCCTCGCGGCGGCCGACGTGTTCGGGTCCTGGCCGGTGGGCCCGGACCCCGAGCAGGGTCGGTCTGTGCTGCCGGCCGTCAGCCGGCCTTGCCTCGCGGTGCCGGCTTGGGCGCCGGGCGCGGGGCGCTCGGCTTGGGCGCGGCGGGCTTGGGGGCCGCCGGCTTGGCGCCGGACGCCGGCGCGGACGGAGCCGCCGGTGCCGGGCGGGGGGTGGCCGGGCGCGGCGCGGCAGGCTTCGAGTCCGCCGCCGGTCGGACAGCGGGACGCGGTGCCGTGGCCGGACGCGGCGCGGACGCCGAGCGCGGGGCGGCAGCCTTGGGCGCGGGTGCGGCCTTCGGCGCCGGAGCTGCCTTGGGCGCCGGAGCTGCCTTCGGCGCGGGCGCCTCCTCGACCGGAGCCTCGACGGGTGCCTCGACCGACACGGCCTCCTCGGCGGGGGCCGGGGTGGTCTCGACGGCCGGGGCCTCGATGGCCTCGGGCGCGTCGACGTCCTCGCCCTCCGGGCCGTCGACCGTGCGCGCCGCGGCGCGCTGGGCGGACTTCGTCAGGCGGGGCTCGGCCTCCTGCGCCCGCTTGCGCTGCTCGCTCTTGGCGTCGGCCTTCTTCTTCACCGGACCGAGCACCATGGTCATGTTGCGGCCGTCCTGCTTCGGCATCGACTCCACGAAGCCGAGCTCCGCGACGTCGTCCGCGAGGCGCTGGAGCAGACGCACGCCCATCTCGGGGCGGGACTGCTCGCGGCCGCGGAACATGATCATGACCTTGACCTTGTCGCCGGCGGCGAGGAAGCGCTCGACGTGGCCCTTCTTGGTGCCGTAGTCGTGCGGGTCGATCTTCAGGCGGAAGCGGATCTCCTTGAGGACCGTGTTCGCCTGGTTGCGCCGCGCCTCACGCGCCTTCATGTCGGACTCGTACTTGAACTTGCCGAAGTCCATGAGCTTGGCGACGGGGGGCCGGGCGTCCGGGGCGACCTCGACGAGGTCGAGGTCCGCGTCCTGGGCAAGGCTCAGGGCAACCTCGGTGCGGACGACGCCGACCTGCTCCCCGCCGGGACCGATGAGTCGGACCTCGGGGACGCGGATCCGATCGTTGATGCGAGGCTCGCTGATGTGATGCTCCTAGGAAGTCGTCGGTAGACCGCCCGGGACGAAGAAGGCCTCCGTCCCTGAGCGCAGGGCGGAGGCCATCAGGTCGGGACGTCGCACCAGCGACGACCACGTCGGAACGGCCCCCCGAAGGGTGCGTCCCGGACCAGGACCCGGCCTCTGTCGCGACGTTCGTCGGCGGTCGAGACCCGGGTGGGATGAGATCCACTTGCGCACTCGCACCCCTCCCGTCGCCCGGAAACCGGACGAGGAGACGCGCACGAGTCGGTCAGCCATCAAGGATAGCAGAGGCGGGGCGGGTCCTCGCACCCGGCCGGGAACCGAACATCGGATCACCTCCATCAATGGAACTCTTCCAGTTTACGTGGTTAGAGTGGTGCCATGACGACAGGAGCGACGCCCGGCGTGGGGACGAGCCTCGACGACGGGCCACGACGCGCCCGCCACGAGGGCGAGCTGCGCGAGCACGGCCTGCGCGTCACCGCGGCCCGGCTCGCGGTGCTCGACGCGGTCGAGCTCCAGCAGCACGCCGACGCCGACGACCTCCTGCGGGCGGCGCGCGCGTCGCTCGGCTCCGTCTCGGTCCAGGCGGTCTACGACGTCCTGCACACGCTCACCGACAAGGGGCTTGTCCGCAGGATCGAGCCCGCGGGCCACCCGGCACGCTACGAGCGCCGCCTCGGCGACAACCACCACCACGTGGTGTGCCGGGGCTGCGGCGCGGTCGCCGACGTGGACTGCACGGTCGGCCACGCTCCCTGCCTGACCCCCTCCAGCACGTCGGGGTTCCAGATCGACACCGCCGAGGTGACGTTCTGGGGCCTCTGTCCCGACTGCGCGGACTGACCACCCCCACCCCGCTCCCCGTGCCCCCGCGCACCCGGAGCGCGCCCGTTTCCTCACGAAGATCCTGGTATGAGAACGCTCAACGGGCCGCGACCGCGGCCCACGGAAGGAGACCCATGACCGCCCCCTTCACCACCACGAACGCCGGCGCACCCGTCGCCTCGGACGCCCACGCGCAGACCGTCGGCGCCGACGGTCCGATCGTCCTGCACGACCACTACCTCGTCGAGAAGCTCGCCCAGTTCAACCGCGAGCGCGTCCCCGAGCGCGTCGTGCACGCCAAGGGCGGCGGCGCCTTCGGGACCTTCACGGTGACGAACGACGTGAGCGCCTTCACGCGCGCCGCGCTCTTCCAGCCCGGCACGACGACCGAGATGCTCGCGCGCTTCTCCTCCGTCGCGGGCGAGCAGGGCTCGCCCGACACGTGGCGCGACCCGCGCGGCTTCGCGCTGAAGTTCTACACGACCGAGGGCAACTACGACCTCGTCGGCAACAACACGCCGGTGTTCTTCCTGCGCGACGGCATCAAGTTCCCCGACTTCATCCGCTCGCAGAAGCGCCTGCCCGGCTCGAACCTGCGCGACAACGACATGCAGTGGGACTTCTGGACCCTGTCCCCCGAGTCCGCGCACCAGGTGACGTGGCTCATGGGCGACCGCGGCCTGCCGTCGAGCTGGCGCCACATGGACGGGTTCGGCTCGCACACCTACCAGTGGATCAACGCGGCCGGCGAGCGCTTCTGGGTCAAGTACCACTTCAAGACCCAGCAGGGCATCGACAACCTCTCCGCCGACGAGGCGTCGCAGCTCGCCGGCTCGGACTCGGACCACCACATCCGCGACCTGTACGAGCACATCGAGGCGGGCGACTTCCCGCGCTGGACACTCTCCGTCCAGGTCATGCCGTACGAGGACGCGAAGGCCTACCGGTTCAACCCGTTCGACCTGACCAAGGTGTGGCCGCACGCCGACTACCCGCTGGTCGAGGTCGGGGTGATGGAGCTCAACCGGAACCCGGAGAACTACTTCGCCCAGATCGAGCAGGCCACGTTCGCGCCGAGCAACTTCGTCCCCGGCATCGCGACGAGCCCCGACAAGATGCTGCTCGCGCGCATCTTCTCCTACGCCGACGCGCACCGGTACCGCGTGGGCACGAACCACGCGCAGCTGCCCGTGAACGCGCCGCACGCGGCGAGCGAGGGCGGCCACTCGTACGCGAAGGACGGCGCGATGCGCTACTCCTTCTCGTCCGCGACGACGCCGGTCTACGCGCCCAACAGCCAGGGCGGCGCCCACGCCGACCCCGCCCGTGCCGCCGAGTCGGCCGGGTGGGAGTCCGACGGCGAGCTGACGCGCTCCGCCGCGACGCTGCACCCGGAGGACGACGACTTCGGCCAGGCCGGCACCCTCTACCGCGAGGTCTTCGACGACGCGGCCCGCGACCGCTTCCTCGCGACGATCACGGGGCACGTCGGCGCCGTGCGCAGCGACGAGATCCGCGAGCGCGCGATCGCGTACTGGACGAACGTCGACGCCGGCCTCGGCGGCGCGCTGCGCGTCGCGCTCGCCGCCACCGGCGCGCCCGTCGAGGGCGGCCAGCCCGGCACCGCGGCGGAGCCCGTGCGCGTCTGAGCCTCGGGTCCCGGCGGTCGCGAGCCGCCGCCCCGCCATGCCGGCCGTCGTCCCCTGCGGGGCGGCGGGGGGGGGGGGGGCGGCCCCCCCCCCCCCCCCGGGGGGGGGCCCCCCCCCCCCCCGGGCGGGAAGTCGCGCGGAAGGACCA
>NZ_JBHXIC010000056.1:0-22585 GCF_042723955.1 Cellulosimicrobium cellulans
ACCTCGATGCGCCGCGCCGCGAACGTCGTGGCGTCGACCACGGGCACGGAGAACTCGTCGTGGGGGGGGGGTGGGGAAGCCCCCCCCGCGGGCGCCGGCGACCCCCAGCGCCCGCCCGCGGCCCCCCGGGCGGGGGGGCGCCCCTTGATCTGGGGCGCCGCGACGGGGGGCCCCCCCCGGCCCCCTAGCTCGCGGGGCGCCGCGCGCTCGTGCTCGCGGAAGACCGACCAGTAGCCGTCGTCGTACTCCTCGACGAGCTGGAACGTCCAGCGCCCGGGCACGACGTTGCGCCCGACGAGGTCGGTCGCGATCCGGTCGGCGACCTCCGCGTGCCCCACCGCCCGGAGCTTCTCGACCGCCTCGCCGAGCGCGAGGTCGGCCTCCCCGGTGAGCTGGTGGAACGTGTACAGGTGCCCGCGCGCCCGCTCGGTCGTCTCGAGCGCCTCGCTCAGCGCGCCGAGCGCCTCGACGGTCGCGTCGCTCACGCCCGGCGGGGTCGTCCGCGTGGGCAGGTCGGCAGGGTTCGGGGGCGTCTGCTCGCTCACGCGCCCACGCTAGGTTCGGGCGCACCCGCCCGCACCCTGCCGGGCCCGAGGGCCACGCGCCGAGGCCCGGCCGGCGCCGCGCGCGTCGGCGGGCTGTGACAGGGTTGACCAGCCACCCCCGACCGAGGACACCGCTGCGCCCATGCCCCAGACCGCACCTGTACCGACCGTCACGACCGAGGCCACCCCGAGCCAGCGACCCCACCGGGCGGCGCGGCTCGAGGACCGGTGGCGCGCCGTCGTCTCCCGCTTCCAGAAGGCGCGCGGGTGGCGCCCGCGCGTCGAGCCGTTCGCCGGGTACGGCAGCCCCCGACGCGTCCGCGTCCTGGGGCGCGTGCTCCTCGCGAGCCCCGCGTTCGACCCCGCGCTGCACGAGCGCGAGTCCGCGGACCGCCGCGGCTGGCGGTACTTCTTCACCGCCCCGGCCCCGCGGGAGGAGGTCCGGGTCCACGTGGGCAGCACGACGGTCGACCTCGTGTCCGACCGCGGCGGCTACCTCGACGCGACGATCGACGTCGCGCTCGCACCCGGCTGGCACGACGTGACGTTCCGCCCCTCCTCGGGCGCGGTCGCGAAGGGCCGCGTGTTCGTCGTGGCCGACGGGCGCCGGCTCGGCGTCGTGTCCGACATCGACGACACCGCGATGGTGACCGCCGTCCCCCGCCCGTTCATCGCGGCGTGGAACACGTTCGTGCGGCACTCGAGCGCGCGCGTGCCCGTGCCGGGGATGGCCGCCCTCTACCGCGGGATCGCCACGGAACGCCCCGGCACGCCGTTCGTCTACGTCTCGACGGGCGCCTGGAACACCGCCGCGAACCTGCGGCGGTTCCTCCAGCGGCACGGGTTCCCGCCCGGCCCGCTCCTGCTCACGGACTGGGGCCCGACGAACACCGGCTGGTTCCGCAGCGGCCCCGAGCACAAGGACACCTCGCTCGACCGTCTCTTCCGCGAGCTCCCCGACGTCGACTGGCTGCTCGTGGGCGACGACGGCCAGCACGACCCCGAGATCTACGCGCGTGCCGCGCGGCGGTACCCGGACCACGTCGCCGCCGTCGCGATCCGCGAGCTGACGCCCGCGCAGCAGGTCCTCGCCCACGGCTCCCCGCTGCCCACGCCGGGCAGCCTCCCGGGCGAGGTCGGCAGCGGCGTCCCGACGGCGTTCGGCCCCGACGGCGACGCGCTCACCCGTGCCCTCGCCCGGGCCCTGCACCGCTGACCGGCCTACCCTCGACGTATGAGCACCGGTCCGGTCCGCCGCAGCACCGAGGCGCTCGGCGACGACGCGGTGACCGCCGCCACGGGGAAGCCGCGCGCGGCATGGTTCGCGCTCCTCGACGCGGAGGACGCCGCCGCGTGGTCCCACCGGGACATCGCGACGTGGCTCGTGGAGAGACAGGGCGTCGACGGGTGGTGGGCGCAGTCGCTCACCGTCGCCTACGAGCAGGAGCGCGGCCTGCGCGCCCCCGGCCAGCGCGCGGACGGCACGTACGAGGTGAGCCCGAGCCGGTCCGTCGGGGGAACGCTCGACCAGGTCCGCGGCCTGCTCCTCGACGACGACGCCCGGGCGCGCTGGCTCGACGGCGCGCTCGCGGAGGTGAGGGCCGGGGAGCGCAGCGTGGTCGTGGGCGCGACGCCGCGGACGATCGCGCTCGCCTGGCCTCCCGGCGCCGTCGGTGCGCCCGCCGACCGGCCCGGCCGCGTCGCGCTCACGCTCTACCAGGCGCGCGCGGCCGACGGCTCCCCGTCCGGCAAGGTGCGCGTCGCCGCGGTCGTCCGCGGACTGCGCTCGCCCGACGACGTCGCTCCCCTCAAGGCGTTCTGGTCCGCCCGCCTCGCAGCGTTCGCCACGCTGGTCGCCGAGCGCGTCACGTAGCGGCGGCAGCTGGTCCGACCTCGGGCGGAACCTTTCGGGCTCCCGCTGCGTGCTGAGGGGGTGACGATCTCGACGAGGACCACGCACATGGCCGGGGACGACCCGCCACGACCGGCCGCCTGGGTCGACCGCGACCTGCACCTGGTCACCGACGCGGGCCACGCCGAGGAGTTCGTGGCGTTCGTCGAGACCGCCAAGGACCCGCTCTACCGGCTCGCGTACCTCCTCTCGGGTGACCATCACCGCGCGGAGGAGCTCACGCAGCAGACCTTCGAGCGCACGTGGCGCTCGTGGCGGCGCGCGCGGCAGGGCGACCCGCTCGCGTACGCCCGCACGATCCTCGCCAACCTGCGTGTCGACACCTGGCGGCGCACGCGCCGCGAGGTGCTCACCGGCCTCGACCACGACGCACGTCGGCACGCGCCCGACGCGACCGGGCTGGTCCACGACCGCGACGTCGTCGTGCCTGCGCTCCTCACGCTCCCGCTGAAGCAGCGCCGGGTCGTGGTGCTGCGGCACCTGCTCGACCTCTCGGAGGCGGAGGTGTCGCGCGAGCTCGGCGTCCCCGTCGGGACCGTGAAGTCCACGGCCTCCCGCGCCCTCGCCCGCCTGCGCACGACCCTCACCGACGCTCTCGCCGGCACGGACCCCCGTGCCGGCTCACCGGCCCCCCGCACCGAAGGAGACCGATCGTGACCGACCACGACGACGCGGCGTTCGCCGCCGGGCTGCGCGCCGCCGTCGCGCCCGACCACCTGCACTCCACGCTCGACGCCCACCGTGTCCTGACCTCGTCGCGCCGCGCGCAGCGCCGCCGCCGGACGGCGGCGCTCTCCGCGACCGCCGGCTGTGCCGCAGCGGTCGGGCTGCTCGCGGGGCCGCTCTCCCCCCGGACGGGTGCCGACGACGCGCCCCCGGCCGCGGCGTCGGGCAGCACCGGTGCGGCGGGGGTGGTCGAGGTCGCCCCGGGCGTCACCGCGGCCACGGACCCGCGCGTCCACGACCGGGCGGGCGGCGGGATCGTCGTGGACCTGGGCCTGCCGACCTGGGAGCCCGGGACGCGGTTCCTCCTCACGGTCGAGCCGGGTGCCGTCGACCTGCCGCTGCGGGTCTGGGCCGGCGACGACGCCGACCTCGAGACCTTGCTGTCCGGTGCGGACCTGCCCGAAGGTCCCGTGGCCGAGTCGCGAGGTGACCTCGCCCTCGTGACCGGCCCGGACGGCAGCGACCAGCTCGCCGCCGGACTCGTGTCGGACCCCGGCACGACCGAGGACCCGACGGTCGCGACCATCGTGGCGCGGGAGACGTTGCGCGGCCCGGGGGGCGAGGCGCGCGCGACCCTCGACCTACCCGTCTCGCCGCTCGCCGCCGGGTCGTGGGGCGGCGTCTTCGCGATGCGGGTCGCCGCGGACGCGCGGACCGACCTCCCCGCTCCGGCCGTCCGCGGGGTCTTCGTGCGCGACGAGTACGGCAGGAACACCGTGTACGGCGGCTGCGACACCGACCCCGACCCCGAGGCGTGCGCGACGGTCTGGGACGCGGCGGAGGGCTCCCGGGCGGCCGCGACGCGCAGCAGCACGCTGTCCGCGGACGACGCCGCCCTCCAGGCCTTCGCCGACGACTACGTGGCGAACGACATCTGGGCCAGCCCGGGCGACTTCGTCGCCACCTGCCGGGACGAGCGACGTGCGCTCGACGCGGCGAGGGGCATCACCCGGGACGACGAGGACGGCCTCACTTGGCAGTGCGAGGCGGACGACATGGTCGACTGGCTCCGCTGGGCGGACGCGCCGACCCCGTGACCCTCCGGCGCGCCGGGGTGCCGCGCGTCGTCGCGGGTGATTGCCTGAGGGAATGACGACGCCCGAGCTGCCCTTCCCCACGCCCGACCCCGAGCCCGAGCGGCCGCGGCGGACCTGGCCGTGGATCGTGCTCACGATCGTCGCCGTGGTGGTGATCGGTGTCGTCGTGTGGCTCGTCAACCGCCCGACGGCCGATGCTCCCGCGGCGGAGACCCCGACGGCGACGGAGTCCCCGGACCCGTCACCGACGGACACGGGCACGCCGACCGACGACACGTCGACGCCCGCCGCCGAGGGGTGCCCCGCGGCGGGCGACGGCGTACCCGCGGGGGCGGGCACGCACGAGATCGTCGACGTGGACGGCGACGGACGCCCGGACACCGCGTGGCTGACCGGCGGCGCGGACCGCGCGTTCGGGATCACGACCGCGTCGGGTGCGACGTTCTCCGCGCCGATCGAGTCCGCGAGCCCCGTCGCGGCGAGCGCGATCGTCCAGCTCGTCGCCGCGGGTGACGCCACCGCGCCGATCGCCCTCGTCGACACGGGCCGCGAGGTGCTGCTGTTCTCCGCGGCCGACTGCGCCGTGACCCCGACGCAGAACGCCCAGGGCGAGCAGTACACGTTCGACAAGGGCTTCACCGGGTTCGGCACCGGCGTCGGCTGCACGGAGGTCGACGGGGAGCTGCACCTCGCGGGCCTGAACGCCGTGTCCGACGACGGCACGTCCTTCACCGTGTCCCGCACCTTCGTCGACCTCGACGCGGGCGCGCAGACGGCGACGAACGGCGAGGAGGAGACGGTCGCGCAGGACGCCGCCGCGGACGACCCGGTCGTCACGACGGCCCAGGAGACCACCTGCGGCGACCTGATCGCCGGCCAGGACGGCCCGGTCGAGCCCCAGTGATCTCGCCGAGCACGACGTTGCGGTCGTTATCGCACTGATAACGACCGCAATGTCGTGCTCGACGGGGAGTGGTGTCGTGTTCGGCGGGGTGTGCCGCGCCTCGGCCAGTCGCTACCCGCGGCCGCAGGTGCGGCACGTGCCGCGGCGGCGGAGCCAGTAGGCGTAGGTCGCGGCGCCGAGTGCGAGGGACCACACCGGCCACAGGAACGTCGGGCCGACGGCGCCCCACGAGTCCGCGGTCAGCGCCAGCCGGCTCTCGCCGAGCCCGATGACGATGAGCGAGAGCCCGGCGGGGAGCACCGCGACCGCCACGATCGTCGCAGGGACGACCGCCAGCCCGACCGGGACCCTGCGCCCCGCGAGCCCGACCATCCACCGGGGGAAGACCTCGCCCCAGCGCTGGAACAGGCCGAGCGTGAGCACCGCGCCGACGAGCGCGAAACCGCCCAGCCCGAGCGCCGCGACCCAGCCGTCGTCCCCGGCGAGCCGTGCGACGTCGTCGGGCGAGAAGCCGAGCGGGATGCCGAGGACCCAGGCGATGCGCGTCACCGCGTAGAACGCGGGGATCGCGGCGGCGACGAGCGCGGCCGTCCGGCCCCAGCGCGCCGCAGCGGCGGGTGTCGTCCAGGCGGGGTCGTGACCGTCGTGCCGCCGCCCGCACGACGCGCACGCGCCGACCCCGCGGCGCACGAACCGCCACGTCGAGGCGACGAGCAGGGCCGCGCCGGCCAGGAGCGCGAGCTGCGTCAGCGGGCCCGGGCCCAGGAAGTCCTCGAACGCCGCCCGGATCACGGGGTCGAACGGCGCCATCACGAGCGTGACCGGCAGGTACCCGAGCCGCGCCAGGATGGACGCGTCGGTGAGGGCGAGCACCCCGCCCGCGACGATCGCGGTCGCCCCGACGGTCAGCGCGCGGTCGGCCCGGGCGACGGGGCCGTGCCGAGCCCCGAGCCACGCCCGCAGCGCGGTCGCCGCGCCGACGAGCGCGAGGACCGCGACCCAGGGCGTGAGCGTCGCGCCCGCGACCCCGCTCAGCGCGCCGAACGACAGGTCGTTCGCGTCGCCCACCGCGAGCGTGCCGCCGGTCAGGGTCACGACGAGCGCGGCGAGCCCTCCGACGGCCCACCACGCGGCGGCGGTCGGGGCGATCCACCGGCCGCGGGCGGCGTGCGCCCCGGGGCCGGGCGGCGCACCGGCGAGAGACCCGACGGCGACCGTGCGCGGGCCGGAAGGTGCGGCAGGGGACGGGGGCGGGGTTCGTGTGCTCATGGCTCGACCCTCGCGCCCGCCGTCGCGCGCCGGATCCCCCGGGGCGACGACGTCGCTCCCCCGCACGGGGGATCAGTCGCGCGCGGGACCGCGACGCAGTGCCCGGAGCGCGCCCGTGGACCACAGCGCCCACGCCACGAGGACGGGCTGGAAGAACAGGCGCACGAACCGCTTGGCGTCGGTGTCGAGGCCGAACCCGTCCTTGCCCTCGAGCCACTGGCCGACGTTGCCCGGGAAGATCACGACGAAGAACGCCGCGGCGACCAGGCCCACGGCGACCCGCCAGCGGGACAGCACCACGAGCGAGCCGCCCAGCGCGATCTCGACGGCCCCCGAGGCGAGGACCGTGACGTCCTCGTCGACCGGGAACCAGGACGGCACCTGGGCCTGGAACTCCTCCCGCGCGACCGTGAGGTGGCTGACGCCCGCACCCACGAGGGCGAGCCCGAGGGCGACGCGGGCGAGCGTCGCGACGGGCGGGACGGGCGGTGCGGGGCGGGTGAGCACGGAGAGGTCCATGGCGCGATCGTCGCACCGCGCCGGGGCACCCGCAGCGCTGCGCGCCGGTCCGCCCGTCAGCCGGCCCGCACGAACCCGGACTCGTACGCGCGGACGACGGCCTGGGTGCGGTCGCGCACCCCGAGCTTGGCGAGCACGTTGCCCACGTGCGTGCGCACCGTCTCGACGCCGAGGTAGAGCCGGGCCGCGATCTCCGCGTTCGACAGGCCCTGCGCGACGAGCCGCAGCACCTCGCCCTCGCGCTCGGTGAGGTGCGCGGCGCGCAGCTCGTCGCCCGCGGGTGGACGGGCCGTCGCGAGGCGTCGCACCGCGTCGGGGAACAGCAGCGACTCGCCGCGCGCCACGACCCGCACGGCCTGCGCGACCTCCTCGGGCCGCGCGCGCTTGAGCAGGAACCCGTGCGCGCCCGCCCGCAGCGCGTCGAGCACGTGGTCGTCGTTCTCGAACGTCGTGAGGACGAGCACGCGCGGCGCGTCGTCGCGCGCGAGGAGGGCGCGCGTCGCCGCGATGCCGTCGACGCGCGGCATGCGCACGTCCATGAGCACGACGTCGGGGCGCGCCCGCGCGACGACCCCCGGCACCTCCGCGCCGTCCCCCGCCTCGCCGACGACCTCGAGGTCCGGCTCCGCGCCGAGGATGACGCGCAGCCCCGCGCGCACGAGCGGCTCGTCGTCCACGAGTACCACGCGCGTCGTCCTGTCCGTCATCCGCCCGATCCTGCCAGCGGGAACGTCGCGCGCACGACCCACGCGCCGCCGTCGGGCGTGGGACCCGCCGCGACGTCCCCGCGCAGCAGGTGGGCCCGCTCCCGCATGCCGGCGAGGCCGCGACCCGCACGGCCGGGACCGTCGGGTGCCCGACGACGCGTGCCCGGCCCGAGCGGGTTGCGCACGTCGACGACGAGCGCGCCGACCGGACCCCGTGCCACAGCGACGGCGACCGGCTCGCCCGGGGCGTGGCGGAGCGCGTTCGTGAGCGCCTCCTGGACCACCCGGTACGCCTCCTGGGACACCGCGCGCGGCACGTCCGGCAGCATGGCGTCGTCCTGCGCGAGGCGCACCGCGACGCCCGTGCGGCGTGCGTCGTCGAGCAGGGCGTCGAGGTCGGCGAGGGTGCGCGCCGGGCTGCGCACGGGCGCCCGCTCGCCCGCCTCGGCCGGCGACGCCTCCGCGCGGAGCAGCCCGAGGACGTGGTCGAGGTCCGCCATCGCGGTGCGGCCCGTCTCCTCGATCGCGGCGAGCGCGGCGAGCGCGGCGGCGCGGTCGGCGTCGAGGAGGCGGGCGGCCGCGGCGGCCTGGAGGGTCGTGACGGTCAGGGCGTGCCCCACCGAGTCGTGGAGCTCGCGCGCGAGCCGGCCCCGCTCCGCGGCGCGGTCGGCCGCGGCCTCGAGCTCGGCGATGCGCTCCGACTGGTCGGGGCCGAGGAGCGGGAGGGCCGCCTGCCGGAGCACCGCGCGCGCGAGCGCGACCGCGTACGGGACGGCGAGCAGCGCGAGCACCGCGGTGACCAGCCACGTCCACGCGGGCAGCGCCTCCCACGGGCGCCAGTCCGTGAGGAGCACCGGCTCGACCCCCGTCGCCGAGAGGACGAGCTGCGTCGCGACCGGGACGAGGAACAGCACCACGACGAGCACCGCGGCACCGAGCGCGAGGTGCAGCCCGTACCAGGCGGCGGCGCGCCAGCGCGTGGCCGCACCGGGCGGGGTCGCCCCGGGCGCGGGCAGGGGCACGTCGACGTCGAGGAACGTCCGCACGGCCGCGATCTCGAGCGCGCGGACGGGGGCGAGGAACGGCGGCGTGGCCACGAGGACCGCGGAGACGAGCGCGAGGACGAGGGTCGCGACGCGCGGCGTCTGCAGCGAGGCGAACATCTGCACGAACCCGGCGACGAGCGTCACGTACGCGCCGGCGACCACGCCCCCGACCACGAGGTAGACCCCGGCCCGCACCGTCGCCGCGCTGCGCAGCGGTGCGACGACCCGCTCCCACGCCCCCCGCCGCGGCGCGCTCGCCGGACGGGCCGGGCGGGCGTCGTCGTACGTCATGGGGCCCAGTCTCGCGGGGCCCGGCACGGCGCGCCTCCCCCGGCCGGGGGACCGCACGCCCGTCCCCGCGCGCACCCGACCGACCGCTGGTCCAATGGGCGCATGATCGGGTTCTGGTGGGGCCTCGTCGGGGCATCGTCGCTGCTCCTCGGGGCCGCGCTGGTCTTCTGGCGGCCGCCGGGCCAGCGGCTCGTCGGCCTCATCATGGCGTTCGGCTCGGGCGTCCTCATCAGCGCGGTCGCGTACGACCTCGTGGAGGACGCGTCCACGCACGCGAGCGGCCTCGTGCTGCTCGCGGGCCTCGCGGGCGGCGCGCTGACGTTCTTCGTCGGCGACCGGATCATCGACCGGATGGGCGGCGAGGGCCGCAAGCGGTCCACGGGCGTGCAGGCGGAGTCCGTCCAGGCGGCGGGCGGGACCGGCGGTGCCGCGATCGCGCTCGGCACGGTGCTCGACGGCATCCCCGAGTCGGTCGTGCTCGGCGCGACGCTCATCGGGGGCGGCGGGGTGAGCGTCGCGATGCTCGCCGCCGTGTTCGTCTCGAACCTGCCCGAGGCGATGTCCGCGACGTCGGGCCTGCTCAAGGCGGGCACGAAGCCGTCACGGCTCTGGGTGCTGTGGGGGTCCACGACCCTGGTCTCGGCGCTCGCGGCCGGGATCGGCTACGTCGCGCTCGACGGTGCGTCGCCCGCGGTCGTGGCGGTCACGCAGGCGTTCGCCGCGGGGGCGTTGCTCACCATGCTCGTCGACACGATGATCCCGGAGGCGACGGAGTTCGGCGGCCCGGTCACCGGGCTCGTCACGGTGCTGGGCTTCGCGACGGCGTTCGGGCTGAGCTCGCTCTGAGCGTCAGGCCGCGAGGTCCTGGCCGCTCATGCGGTGGATCGACGCCATGACCTCGTCCGTGAGCTCGCGCCGTGCCTGCGCGGGCTTGGTACCCGCGGTGATCTGGCGCTGCGGGTCGATGGGCTTGCCGAAGTGCACCTGCACGCGGTGCAGGCGCGGGATCCGCTTGCCGATGGGCTGGACCTTGTCCGTGCCGCGCACGGCGACGGGGACGACCGGGGCGTGCCCCGCGAGCGCGAGCCACGCCACGCCGGTGCGGCCGGCGTGCAGCTTGCCGTCGCGCGAGCGCGTGCCCTCGGGGTAGATGCCGAACGCGCCGCCGCGCTGGAGCACCTCGAGGGCGTCCTCGAGCGAGCGCTGCCCCGCACGCGGGTCGTCGCGCTGGACGGGGATCATGCCGATCGTCGTGAAGAACCAGCGCGACAGGCGGCCCTTGAGCCCCCGGCCGGTGAAGTACTCGGCCTTGGCGAGGAACGTGACGTGCCGCGGCGCGACGATCGGGATGAGGATCGAGTCGATGAACGACAGGTGGTTGCTCGCGAGGATGACCGCCCCGTTGCGCGGGATGTTGTTGCGTCCGGTCACCTGTGGCCGCAGCAGCACGTAGGCGAGCAGCGACAGGATCAGCCTCAGGACGCGATAGGTCATTCGTTCATTGTGCACTCTCGTCGGCGCACGTCCGTGCACGCGGCGTTCGTCCCCGGTGTCCCCGCAGGTCGCCCCGCGTCACCTCCGGTTCACGCGTCCCGGCGTGCCTCCGCCGACGCGACGCGCCGCGCGCGGCCGCGGCGCGTCAGCGCGTAGAGGGCCAGGATGACGACCACCAGGCCGGCGGTGGACAGGAGCTGGGCGCGCGCGGCGTCGTCGGTCAGCATGAGGACGGCCAGCGCCGCGAGACCTGCGAGCACGGCCCACGTGAGCCACGGGAAGCCCCACATGCGCAGCGTCATCGGCTCGCCCGACGCGCGCGCCTGCGCCTCGATCCGGCGGCGCAGCCGGAGCTGCGACACCGCCACGAGCACCCACACGACGAGCAGGGCCGCGCCCACCGCGTTGAGCAGGATGCCGAGCAGCGCCTCGGGCAGGAGCCAGTTGAGCCCGACGGCGACGAGCGCGAAGAACACCGACACGAGCACCGAGACCCACGGCACGTCGCGGCCGGACACGCGCCGCAGCGCCCGCGGCCCGTCGCCGCGCCCGGCGAGCGAGTACGCCATGCGTGACGTCCCGTAGACGTTCGCGTTGAACGCCGACAGGAGCGCGATCACCACGACCACCTCCATGACGCGTGCCGCCCCCTGGAGCCCGGCGAGGTCGAGCACGGCGACGAACGGGCTCTCCGCGAGCAGCGGCGAGTCCCACGGCAGGACGAGCACCATGATCGCGACCGAGCCCAGGTAGAACACGAGGATCCGCCACACGATGCTGCGGGTCGCGCGCGCGACGGCGGTGCGCGGCTCGCGCGCCTCCGCCGCCGCGATGGTGACGATCTCGATGCCGCCGAACGCGAAGACGACGACGAGCAGCCCCGCGGCGATCCCGCCCCAGCCCTCGGGCGCGAAGCCGCCGTGGCCGAGGAGGTTCGACGTGCCGACGGGGTCGGTCCCGGGCAGCAGCCCGAGGACCAGCAGGACGCCGACGACGAGGAACCCGACGATCGCCGCGACCTTGACGAACGCGAACCAGAACTCGAGCTCGCCGAACTGCCGCACGCCCCACAGGTTGATCACCGCGAACACGACGACCACGACGAGCGCGACGCCCCACTGCGGCACGTCCGGGTACCAGCCGGTGACGATGCGCGCGGCGCCGGTGATCTCCGCGCCGAGCACCATCACGAGCATGAACCAGTAGAGCCAGCCCAGCAGGAACCCGGCCCACGGCCCGAGCGCCTCCTCCGCGTAGACGGAGAACGACCCGCTCGCGGGCCGCGCGCTCGCCATCTCGGCGAGCATCCGCATGACGAGGATGACGACGACGCCCGCGATCGCGTACGACACGAGCACGGCGGGGCCGGCGGTGGCGATCCCGACGCCCGAGCCGAGGAACAGGCCCGCCCCGATCGCGGAGCCGAGCCCCATCATCGTCAGGTGCCGCGTCCGCAGCCCGGTGCCGAGGTGGTCGGAGGTCGGGCTCTCGGCCGGTGCCCGGCTCGCGGTCGGTGCCGGGGGCTCGGGCGTGGGGGTGCTCATGGTGCGGTCCTGCGGTCGGGGTGCCGGCGTCGTGCTCGACGCCGACCCACGACGCTACACGTCGCGGGCACGACGGCGCCCCGCACCCGGCGCGAGGGGGTCGCTCGGGTGCGGGGCGGCGTCGGGCACGACGCTGTGCCTGCGCCTACGGGGTCGCGGTCCGCGGGAGCGGCGCGACGGCGTGGTGCCGCGGTGCGGTGCTCTCGCCGCCGGTCGCCTCGGCGGGCGGTGCGGGCTGCGGCGTGGCGTCGGTGCTGCGGTCGGCCGGTCGGCCGTCGCGGTCCTGGCCGTCGCCCGGGGCGGCCGGGGTCACCGGCTCGGGAGGCGTCGCGTCGCCGGCGACGGGGCGTCGGGTCGAGCCGTTGAGGACGCCGTCGTCCTCGAGGTCGTCGAGGTCGTCCTCGTCCACGGAGCTCGCGCCGTGCTCCGCGCCGGCGGCGAACACGGACGGGTCAGGCGGGTTGCCGAGCTTGACGTGGTTGAACAGCAGGTTGAGCAGGATCGCCATGACCGCGGCGGAGCTGATGCCCGAGTGGAAGATGATGCCGAACCACGTGGGGAACTGGTCGTAGAAGTCGGGCTTGGCGATGGGGATCATGCCGAACGAGATCGACGCCGCCACGATGATGAGGTTCATCGGCCGGGAGTAGTCGACCTTCGCGAGCGTGCGGATGCCCGACGCGGCGACCGAGCCGAACAGCACGACGCCCGCGCCGCCGAGGACCGGCGTCGGGACCGCGGCCACGACGCGCCCCAGGACCGGCAGCAGGCCGAGGACCACGAGGATCGCGCCGCCCGCCGCGACGACGAACCGGGACTTCACGCCCGTGATGGCCACGAGCCCGACGTTCTGCGCGAACGCCGACTGCGTGAACGAGCCGAAGAACGGCGAGACGACGGACGAGGCCATGTCGGCGCGCAGGCCGTTCGCGATGCGCTTGCGGTCCACCTTGGTGTCGACGATCTCGCCCACGGCGATGATGTCCGCCGTCGTCTCGGTGAGGGTCACGAGGATGACGATGAGCATCGAGATGATCGCGGCGATCTCGAACGTCGGGGCGCCGAAGCCGAGGAAGGACGGGAACGCGGCGACCGGGCCGTCGCCGACGCCGGAGAAGTCCGCCTTGCCGAGCGCGAGCGCGATGAGGGTGCCGACGACGATCGCGATGAGGATGGACAGGCGCGAGATCGTGCCGCTGCCCACCTTCGACAGCAGGATGACGATCGCGAACGTCAGCGCGGCGAGGCCGATGTTGCTCACCGAGCCGTAGTCGGGCGCGCTCGCGTTGCCGCCCATCGCCCAGTTGGCCGCGACGGGCATGAGCGTCAGGCCAATCGTCGTGATGACGACGCCCGTGACGACCGGGGGGAAGAACCGGATGATCTGCGCGAAGAACGGCGTGATGAGCAGGCCGATCGCCGACGCGACGAGCACGGCCCCCAGCACCCCGGGGATGCCTCCCCCGCCGTTGACGATCGCGACCATCGTCGACACGCCCGCGAACGACACGCCCTGCACGAGCGGGAGCTGCGACCCGAAGAACGGGATGCCGAGCGTCTGGAGGATCGTCGCGAGGCCGCCCATGAAGAGGGACGCCGCGACGAGCGTCCCGATCTCGGCCCCGGTCAGCCCGGCGGCGCCGCCCACGATGAGCGGCGGCGCGATGATGCCGCCGTACATCGTGAGCACGTGCTGGAACCCGTACCCGAACGTCGACCCGATGGGCAGCCGCTCGTCCTCGGGGCGTACCGGACGGCGTTCTGCGCCGTCCGTCGCCCTCGTGGCTCGCGCGTTCATAGCGGACCTCCTCGTCAGCTATCGTTCCGCTTGGCGGAAAACTACTTCCACTATTCGAACGCCAAGTGTGACGCGTGTCAAGTCCCTCTCGGCAACTCGCACGTGGCCTGCGACGACGGACCGGTCGGCGAGGGACGGTCAGCGCCGGCCCGTCCGGCCCGCGGCGCGCGCACCGGACGGAGTAGGTTCGGGCGGGTGAGCCGGTCGGTGCGCCGGTCGAGGGTCTCGACGCTCAGGACGGGTGGTGGCATGGCGCAGCAGTCGCCGGTCCCGGGCGTGGACCGCGGGCGCCTGGTCGGGCTGGCCTTCCGGCTGCTCGGGACGGTCGCGGACGCCGAGGACGCGGTCCAGGAGGCGTTCGTCCGCTGGTACCGGCTCGACGACGCGGCGCGCGAGGCCGTCGCACGCCCGGCCGGGTGGTTCGCGACGACGACCAGCCGGGTGTGCCTGGACGTCCTGAAGAGCGCGTCCCGACGGCACGACCTGTACGTCGGCCCATGGCTGCCCGAGCCGGTCCCGGACGAGCGCTACAGCCTCCGCCCGGCCCAGGAGGACGATCCCGCGGAGCACGCCGAGCGGTCCGACTCCGTGAGCATGGCGCTGCTGACCGTGATGGAGTCGATGACGCCGTCGGAACGGGTGGCCTTCGTGCTGCGCGACGTCTTCGCCTTCCCCGTCGCCGACGTCGCCCAGGTGCTCGACCGCTCGCCCGGAGCCGTTCGGCAGCTCGCGTCGTCCGCACGGGCTCGGGTTCGCGACGAGGGCCGTCCGCTCGGCGTGCCGAGCCGCGCGCTCACAGCGGCGTTCCAGCACGCCGCGGTCACGGGCGACGTCAGCGCGCTGGTGCGGCTGCTGCACCCCGACGTGACGCTCCGGTCCGACGGCGGCGGCATCGCCCGTGCCGCCCTGCGACCCGTGCGCGGAGCGGACAGGGTCGCGCGGTTCGTGATCGGCGTGCTGGCGCGCCAGGACCCGACGACGCTGGTGGTCGGCCGCGGCGGGGACCGCCCGGTCCTCACCTTCGACCGCGACGGAGCGACCAGCGGGGTCGTCGAGCTCGTCGCCCGGGCGGGCACGGTGCGCGAGGTCCTCGTCCAGTGGAACCCGGAGAAGCTCCGCCTGTGGCGGCAGACCTGACGGATCGAGGGTCTGCGTCGTCCATGTGACGAGACCCGTCGACCAGGAGGACCTTCATGCAGGCCATCACCGTGACCGACCCCGACGCCGGGACCGCCGGGATGACGCTCACCGAGCGGCCGGAGCCGCACGCCTCGGAGAACGACGTCGTCGTCCGCGTCCACGCGTCCGGGTTCACCCCGGGCGAGCTGACGTGGCCCGGCACCTGGACCGACCGCGCCGGGCACGACCGCACCCCCAGCATCCCCGGGCACGAGCTCGCCGGGGTCGTCACCGCCCTCGGCTACGGCACGACCGGCCTCACGGTCGGCCAGCGCGTGTTCGGGCTCGCGGACTGGACTCGCGACGGCACGCTCGCCGAGCTCGTCGCCGTCGAGGCGCGCAACCTCGCCCCGCTGCCCGCCGACGTCGACGTCGTCACGGCCGCGAGCCTGCCGATCTCAGGCCTGACGGCCTGGCAGGGACTCTTCGAGCACGGGCGTCTCGAGACCGGGCAGAGCGTCCTGGTGCACGGCGCGGCCGGCGGCGTCGGCTCCGTCGTCGCGCAGCTCGCCCGGGAGGCGGGGGCGTACGTCGTGGGGACGGGACGCACCGCGGACCGGGCCGTCGCGCTCGACCACGGGGCGCACGAGTTCCTCGACCTCGAGGCCGACGACCTCGCCTCCGCCGGGACGGTGGACCTCGTCTTCGACGTCATCGGCGGGGAGGTCGGCGACCGCTCCACCGACCTCGTCCGACCCGGTGGCACCCTCGTCACCATCGCCGCACCGCCCGCGCGCCATCCCGAGGACGGCCGGTCGGTGTTCTTCGTCGTCGAGGCCGACCGCGCCCAGCTCGTGGAGATCGCGGCACGCGTCCGGGCGGGACGGCTGCGCACCCGCATCGGCACCGTCCGACCCCTCGCCGAGGCCGTCGACGCGTTCAACCCCACGGCCCGCACCGCGGGGAAGACGATCATCACCGTGGCCTGACGACTGCGCGCCCCGGCAAATGGGGTGGCCCTCCCCTGCGGCTCTCCGTAGCCTCCGGCGGTGACCACCACGCTGCGCCCCTACCGCCCCACCGACCTCGACGCCATCGCCGGCCTGTCTCTGCGCGCGTGGGAGGACGCCTTCGCCTCGTGGCGCGAGATCCTCGGCGAGCGCCTGTACGGGCTCGCCTACCCCGACTGGCGGCGCAGCCAGGAGGCGGAGGTGCGCGGCGCGTGCGAGAAGCACCCCGCGACGACGGTCGTCGCGGCGCGGGACGGCCGGCTCGTCGGGTTCGCCACCGCGGTGATCGGCGAGCCTCCTGCCGAAGGAGCCCGCGCCGGGGACCTCGAGATCATCGCCGTCGATCCCGACGCGCAGGGCGAGGGCGTCGGGCGGCTCCTCGTGGACGCCGCGCTGCAGCTCCTGCGCGACGCCGGGTGCGCGTACGCCAACGTCTGGACCGGCGGCGACCCGGGCCACGACGCCGCGCGCGCCCTGTACGAGTCGAGCGGCTTCACCGCCCTCCCCGTCGTCCACTACTACCGCGAGCTCTGAGCGCGGCGGGGACGCCCGGCCGTCCCCGCCGGCGCACGTCAGCCCGCGACGAGGCGGCGGGCCGCCGCCGAGTGCTCCGCCGCCAGGGCGCCGAGGTCGAGCCCGGGGATCGCGCCGTCGACCACGCGCCACGCGCCGCCCACCATGACGCGGTCCGCGCGGTCGGCGCCGCACAGCAGGAGCGCGGCGACCGGGTCGTGGGCACCGGAGAAGCGCAGCTCGTCGAGGCGCCACAGCGCGAGGTCCGCCTGCTTGCCGACCGCGAGCACGCCGACGTCGTCCCGGCCCAGGACGCGCGCCGACCCGCGCGTGCCCCAGCCGAGCGCGCGCGTCACGGGGATGTCGGCGCCGTACCTGAGGCGCTGGAGGTAGAGCGCCTGGCGTACCTCGAGGATCATCGTCGACGCGTCGTTCGACGCCGAGCCGTCGACCCCGAGCCCGACGGGCGCGCCCGCGTCCTCCAGCTCCACGGCTCGGGCGATGCCGGACGCGAGGCGCATGTTCGACGTCGGGCAGTGCGCGACGCCGGTGCCCGCGGCCCCCAGGCGGCGCACCTCCTCGTCGTCGAGGTGGATGCCGTGGCCGAGCCACGCGCGGTCCGTGAGCCAGCCGACCGACTCGAGGTAGTCGACCGTGCGCATCCCGAAGCGCTCGCGGCAGAAGTCCTCCTCGTCGATCGTCTCGGCGAGGTGCGTGTGCAGGCGGACGTCGAAGTCCTCCGCGAGCGCCGCGCTCTCGCGCATCGCGTCGGTCGTCACGGAGAACGGCGAGCACGGCGCGAGGGCGATCTGGACCTGCGCCCCGGCGCCCCGCTCGTGGTACGTCTCCACGAGGCGCTGCGAGTCCGTGAGGATCACGTCGAGGCTCTGCACGACCGACTGGGGCGGCAGGCCGCCGTCGTCCTGACCGAGCGTCATGGACCCGCGCGTGAGGGTCGCGCGCATCCCGAGCCGCTTGACCGCGGCGACCTGGAGGTCGATCGCGTCGTCCAGGCCGGCCGGGAAGACGTAGTGGTGGTCGGCCGCCGTCGTGCAGCCGGAGAGCAGCAGCTCGGCGAGCGCGACCGTCGTCGCCAGCTCGTGGTCGCGCGGCGTGAGCCGCGCCCACACCGGGTACAGGCGCTGCAGCCAGGGGAAGAGCGGGGCGTCGGCCACCGGACCCCAGGCGCGCGTGAGCGTCTGGTAGAAGTGGTGGTGCGTGTTGATCAGGCCGGGCGTGAGCACGTGCTGCGAGGCGTCGAACGTCGCGTCGACCGGCGCGGACGGCTCCGCGCCCGCCGCGACGACCTCGGCGACCACCCCGTCCTCGACGACGACCCCGCCACGCGCGTCGGGCGCGTCCGGGGAGTCGTCGGCGGTGAAGACGCCGAGCGGGTCGCGGATCCAGGTGCGGGTGCTGGCTGAAGGGCTGGTCATGGTGCCTCCTGGTGGCTCGCGCTCACCGAGGCGCGGCTCCGGCGCCACGGTGCGCCGGCTCAGTGGTCCTGTCTGCCGATCCAGGTGCCGCGGGACCCGCGGCTGGGCCGACCGTAGGCCGGGCCGCGACGGACCGTCAACCCTGGCGTACGACGACGCGGACCTCCGCCGCGCGCGACCTGCGGTGCTGCGGGATCCTGGGACCCGCCGCCCGCCGACACCCGGAGACCCGCCCGTGAACGTCTACGCCCCGCTCGTCCCGGTGTTCGTCGTCGCGCTGCTCGCGCCGCTGCTCGCGGGCCTCATGCCGGTGCGGTCGCGGGTGCCGCAGGTCGTCGTGCTGCTGCTGGGCGGCATCCTCATCGGACCGTCCGCGCTCGACCTCGCGGCTCCCGACGACGTCACGCTCCTGTCCGACCTCGGCATGGGCTTCCTCTTCCTCCTCGCCGGGTACGAGCTCGAACCGAGCCTCCTGCGCGAGCGCGTGGGGCGACGCGCCGGCGCGGCGTGGCTGACGTCGCTCGTCGTCGGGGCGGTGCTCGTCCTCGTGGTCGTGGGCGACGGCTCTCCGCACCGGGTCGCGGCCGGGGCGATCGCGCTCACGACCACCGCGCTGGGCGTCGTGCTCCCGATTCTGCGCGACGGCGGTCAGCTCGGGTCGCGGCTCGGGCGCACCGTGCTCGTGGTGGGGGCGGTGGGCGAGCTGGGGCCGATCGTCGCGATGGCGGTGCTGCTCGGGACGCGCGAGAGCGGGGTCGCGGCGATCCTGCTCGTCCTGTTCGCCGTCGTCGCGATCGCGCTGTCCGCGCTCCCGGGCCGGCTGGGGCGCATCAAGGCGCTCGGCGGCGACCGCCTCTTCAGCGCCGCGGAGCACGGGACGGGCCAGAGCACGCTGCGCCTCACGGTGCTGCTGCTCGTCACGTTGCTCGCGCTCGCCGCGGGGCTCGGGTTCGACGCGGTGCTCGGCGCGTTCGTCGGCGGCATGGTGCTGCGACGCTGGGCGCCCGGCGACGTCGAGGCGCTGGAGAAGAAGCTCGACGCGGTCGCGTGGGGCGTGTTCGTGCCCGTGTTCTTCGTCAGCTCCGGCATGGGCCTGGACATCGACTCCATCCTCGCGTCGCCGCTGCTGCCGCTGACGTTCTTCGCGCTCATGGTGGTCGTGCGGGGCGGGCCGGTGCTGCTGTGGTTCCGACGGGAGCTGCCCTCGGTAGAACGCGTCCAGAGCGCGCTGTACGCCGCGACCGCCCTGCCGCTGCTCGTCGCCCTCACGGAGATCGCGGTCGAGCAGGGGGCGATGACGTCACGCGTCGGCGCGGCGCTCGTGGGCGCGGGCGTGCTCTCGGTGATCGTGCTCCCCATGGTCGCGAGCCGGCTCGGTCCGCGCCCCACGGAGCCCGGCGACACCGCGGCCCCGCCGACGGAGGAACGCGCCGGCGGATGACTCACCGGGCGAGCGATGCGTCCGTGCGCGAGAGACGCGTCCGGGGACGCAGCGCTCGCACACGGACGCATCGCTGGGCTGCGGACGGCTCAGAAGGTCCACTGCTGGTTGGTGGACCCGTGGCAGTCCCAGATCACGAACCGCTGGCCCTCGTACAGCGGGTTGCCGCCCTCGGCGTCCAGGCACCTGCCCGACTGCGGGTTGCGCAGCGTCTTGGACCCCGCGTCGTAGGACCACTTCTGGGCACCCGTGCCGTTGCAGGTCCACAGCTGGACCGCCGTCCCGTTGGCGGTGCCGCTGCCGCTCACGTCGAGGCACTTGCCGAGCGCGCGGATCGTCCCGTCGCTCCCCCGCGTCCACGACTGCGCGACGTTGCCGTTGCACGGGACGATCTGCACGCGGTTGCCGTCGTGCGTCTGGCCCCACGGGACGTCGAGGCAGTACCCGTTCGCGATCCGGATCGTCCCGGTCCCGGTCGGGAGGCCGCCGCCGGGGTTGCCGGGGTTCGACGTGCCCGACCCGTTGTCGTAGACCCGGACGTAGTCCACCTTCATCTGCTGCGGGAGCTGGGTCGTGCCGTCGGGGTACCCGGGCCACTGCCCGCCGACCGCGACGTTGAGGATGAGGAAGAACGGCTGGTCGAACACCCACGCGTTCGCCCCGACGCTCGCGCGCGTCACGCGGTGGAACTGCTGGCCGTCCACGAACCACGTGATCTCGCCGGGCTTCCAGTCGACGGCGAAGGTGTGGAAGTCGTCGGCGAACGACCAGCCCTGCGGGTGCTGGTACATGCCCGTGATGCCGGCGCCACCCGAGTACCCCGGTCCGTGCACCGTGCCGTGCACGCGGTGCGGCTCGAAGCCGACGTTCTCCATGACGTCGATCTCGCCCGACGTCGGCCAGCCCACCCCGGGGAGGTTGCCGCCGAGCATCCAGAACGCGGGCCAGATCCCCTGGCCGCGCGGGATCTGGATGCGCGCCTCGACGCGCCCGTACTGCGGCTGGTACTTCCCCTGGGTCGTCATGCGCGCGGACGTGTACGTCCCGTCGGCCTCACGACGCGCGGTGATGACCAGGTTGCCCTGGCCGTCGAGCGCCGAGTTCGCGCGGGAGGTCGTGTAGTTCTGGAGCTCCGCGTTGCCCCAACCGCCCGCGCCGGTCTCGTGGTTCCAGCGGGCGGAGCTCGGGGCCGAGCCGGCGGCGCCGTCGAACTCGTCCGACCAGACGAGGTCCCCCGGTGCGGCGGCGGCCGTGGTTGCCGGGACGGTCACGGCGAGTGCCGCCGCCGCGGCCGTGAGCGCGGCGACGACGGCGCCCGCGACCCGGCGGCGCGTGCGGGCGGCGGTGGGGGCCCGGGTCCCGGGTGGGGCCCCGGGCGGGCTGGTGGGCAGGGAGCGCTGACGTGCGAGGTCCATCGATCCTCCAGTCCGGCGGCGGTGCCGCCTGCGTCTCGCCACGGTGCGCGACGTGCTTCGGCGCGACTCTGCACCGGGGCGGGGGCCGTTCCTCGACCCTCCGCCCGCGAACCTACGGGCGCGGTACGCCGCCGAGCAAGCGCTCTCTCGGCGTGTCGTGGGATCGCTCCCACATTGGCCGGGTCGACACCGGGCACGAACGGCCGGCGGCGGTCGGCGCGAGAGCCGTCAGGCCGTCGCCGGGATCGCCGCGTCGAGGATCGCCTCGGCCGCTCGGCGCGCCTGGCGCGCGACGTCGACGTCCTGCGTGATGGCGGCCGTCGTCTGTGCGCCCTCGGCGAGCAGCACGACCTGGAGCGCGACGTCGTCGGGCAGCCCCGCCTCGCGCGCGACGTCGCGCGCGTACCGCTGGAACGACTCCTTGTGCTCGCGCACGGCCGCGGCGACGGCGGGCGACGTGGCGCCGAGCTCGCCGAACGAGTTGATGAACGCGCACCCGCGGAACCCGTCCTCGCGGAACCACGCGTCGAGGAAGTCGAACACCGCGAGCAGGCGGCCGCGGGGCGTGGTCGCGCCGGCCGCCGCACGGGCGATCCCCGCGTCCCACTGCTCGGTCCGGTGCCGCAGCACCGCGACGACGAGGTCGTCCTTGGACGGGAAGAGCGAGTAGATGCGCTTGAGCGACACCCCGGCCTCCGTGCGGACCGCGTCCATGCCCACGGACTGGACCCCCCGCGCGTAGAACAGCCGGTCCGCGGCGGCCACGACCGCCGTGCGTGCGCTCGCGTCGTCGAGCATCGTCATCTCCTGTTCATGTCGCACCACTTGCGGCGAGAACCATCGTTCTCTAGTGTAGCGACCAGCGGGAGAACGCTCGTTCTCCCGATTCCGCGAAGGGAGCACGACCATGGGATACATCACCGTCGGGCAGGAGAACTCCACCGACATCGAGCTGTACTACGAGGACCAGGGCGCCGGGCAGCCGGTCGTCCTCATCCACGGCTACCCCCTCGACGGGCACAGCTGGGAGCTCCAGAAGCGTGAGCTGATCGCCGCCGGCCACCGCGTCATCACCTACGACCGCCGCGGGTTCGGCGCGTCGAGCAAGGTCGGCAGCGGGTACGACTACGACACGTTCGCAGCCGACCTGAGCACCGTCCTCGAGACGCTCGACCTGCGCGACGTGATCCTCGTCGGGTTCTCCATGGGCACGGGCGAGCTCGCCCGCTACGTCCACAACCACGGGCACGAGCGCGTCGCCAAGCTCGCGTTCCTCGCGTCGCTCGAGCCGTTCCTCGTCCAGCGCGACGACAACCCCGAGGGCGTCCCGCAGTCCGTGTTCGACGGGATCGTCGAGGCGGCCCGCGCCGACCGGTACGCCTGGTACACCGACTTCTACAAGAACTTCTACAACCTCGACGAGAACCTCGGGAAGCGCATCAGCGAGGACACGGTGCGCGCGAGCTGGATCACCGCGATCGGGTCCGCGCCCGTCGCCGCGTACGCCGTCGTGCCCACGTGGATCGAGGACTTCCGGGCCGACGTCGAGGCCGTCCGCGCGGCCGGCAAGCCGACGCTCATCCTCCACGGGACCAAGGACAACATTCTCCCGATCGACGCGACCGGGCGCCGCTTCCGCGAGCTCGTGCCGGACGCCGAGTACGTCGAGGTCGAGGGCGCGCCCCACGGCCTGCTCGTCACGCACGCGGCCGAGGTCAACGAGGCGCTGCTCGCCTTCGTCGGGCGCTGACCGACGCGGGGCGGGGGGGCGGTGGGCGGCGCCCCCCCCGCGGCGGCACCGGGCCCACACCCGGGGGGGGTCGGCGGCGGGGGGCCCCCCCCCCGCGGCGGGGGGGGGG
>NZ_JBHXIC010000056.1:22595-30309 GCF_042723955.1 Cellulosimicrobium cellulans
TACGCGGCGTTCCCGGCTTGCGCCGGGCGTCGACCGAGGCGCGCCGGGCCCCGGCTGCCCGGGCCCCCGCCCGCGGCGTCACGCGACCGACACGCGGTAGTCGTCGGCGTCGTCGTCCCACGCCAGGTCGACGGCGCCGGCGGCCTGCGCCGCCTTGCAGAACTGCAGGAACCCGCGGTAGCCGAGCGCCTTCTCGCTGAAGTCCGGGCGCTTCTTGCGGATCGCGTTCTTCAGCCCGGACAGGACCGTCGAGCCGCCCTCCTGCTGCACAACCTCGCGCACGAGGGCGAAGGCCTGGTCGGTGTCGCCCTGCGCGGGCAGCGACACCTCGGGGTCCCCGGTCGCCGGCCCGGGCGCGAGCTCGACGAAGCTCCGGTCGGCGAGGAACCGCAGGAACTCGCCGAAGTTGCGGAACCCGTAGTCGGCCTCGCTGAACGTCGGGTCCTTGCGCAGCAGCGTCCGCTTGAGCACGGACGCGGTGACGGGGCCGCTCGTGGAGGCCTCGAGGTCGGCGAGCGTCTGCGCGACGCGCACCTCCATGGGGAGGTCCTCGCCGGCCGGCGCGTCCTCGTCAGCCTCGGGCGCCGAGGGCTCGGGAGCGCCGGCCGCCTCGGGCGCCTCGGCGACCGGCGTCGTCGTGACGGCGACCTCGTCGCTCTCCGTCACGACGGGCTCACCCCGACGCGACGTGCGCCCGACCGCCTCCCCGAGCTCCGCGAGCGCCGCCGCGGCCGGCGTCTCGACCTCCGGCTCGGCGATCTCGGTCGCCTTGCGACGCCCGGACGCCCGGCCGCCGGAACGCTTCGCCTTCGCGCCGCCCGACGCCGCCCCGCCAGCACCCGAGGACCGCCCGCCACGGACGGAGCGCGGCTCGGGCTCGTCGGGCACGTCCACGCCCTCGAGCCGGTCGTAGAAGAGGAACTCGTCGCACGCGGGCGGCAGGAGCCGGGACGTCGACTTCTCGACGCCGACCCCGATGACGCGCTTGTTCAGCTCGCGCAGCTTGTGGACGAGCGGGGAGAAGTCGCTGTCCCCGGTGCACATGACGAACGTCGAGATGTAGTCGCGCTCGAACGCCATCTCGATCGCGTCGACGACCATCTTGATGTCCGCCGCGTTCTTGCGCGACGCGCCCATGCGCTGGGGCATCTCGATGAGCTCGACCTGGTGCCGCGTGAGCGAGCGCCGGTCCTCGTCGAAGTACGACCAGTCCGCGTACGCGCGCCGCACGACGACGCGCCCGCGCACGGCGAGCGCGTCGGCGATCGGGCCGAAGTCGAACGTCATGCCGCCCAGGTGCTCGCGCGCCCCGAGCGCGAGGTTCTCGTAGTCGATGAAGACGGCCAGGCGCTCCTCGGTGTCCATGCCCGCCAGCCTAGGTGCTGCCCGCCGCGCCGCCCCGCCGAACAGCATGGAGAGCGCGTCGATGAGTCCCGCGCTCCGCGCCGGTCGTCCTCGGTGGCGGACCGACGGCGGCCGCCGCACCGAGCCGAGGGAGCAGCCATGACCGACCGCGTCACGACGAGCCACGTCACCACCACCCGGGGAGACACCGTCACCTACGACCTGCGCGGCGAGGGCCCCGGCCTCGTGTTCGTCGCCGGCGCGGGCCCGTTCCGCGCGATCGACCCGATCACCACCGAGACGGCCGAGCGCGTCTCCGCGCAGGGCGTGACGACGGTCGTCCACGACCGCCTCGGGCGCGGCGAGAGCCCCGCCGACGGCGTGCTGGACCTCGAGCGCGAGCTGACCGCCGTCGCGGCGGCGATCGCCGTGGCGGACGGCGGGTCGGGGCAGGGCGCCGTGCTGTGCGGGCACTCGTCGGGCTGCACGATCGCCCTCGCCGCCGCGCACGCGGGGCTGCCCGTCACCGGGCTCGTGCTGTGGGAGGCGCCGCTCGGCGACGACGCAGCCGCGACCACGGAGTGGATCGACGAGTTCGAGCGCCGGCTCGACGCCGAGGACTACGTCGGCGCGACCGAGCAGTACATGAAGGACATGCCGCCCGAGTGGCTCGACGGCATGCGCCGCTCCCCCGACTTCGAGCAGCTCGCGCGCAGTTCTCGCAGCCAGCGCGCCGACGGCGAGTCCCTCGTCTGGGCGGCGAGGGCGCTCGAGGACGGCACGCTCGCGACCGTGGACGTGCCCGTGCTCGCGACCTACGGGACGTCCACCTTCCCCGAGATGCCGGTCTCCGCGCGGAAGGTGGTCGCGGCGGTCCCGCACGGAGAGGTCCGCGAGGTCGAGGGCGCCTTCCACTCGTGGGAGCCCGCGGCGATGGCCGAGGTGCTGGTGCGCTTCGTCCGCGAGGCGGACCAGCACTGACCTGCCCGTGCGTACGGCCGTACACATAGTGTGTACGATCGTCCGCATGTCGTCTCCCACCCTCGCGCGCCCGGCGCCCGACGTCCGGCGGGCGCGGGTCGCCGTCGCCGCGCTCTTCCTCACGAACGGCGCGCTGTTCGCGAACCTCGTGCCGCGCTACCCCGAGGTCAAGGCCGGCCTCGACCTCGGCAACGCCACGTACGGGCTCGCCGTCGCCGCGTTCCCCGCGGGGGCCATCACCGCCGGCCTCGCCGCGGCGGCGCTCGTGCGGCGGTTCGGCTCCGCAGGGGTCGCCGTCGCGGGCACGGTGCTCACCGCGGGCGGGTTGCTCCTCGCGGGGCTCGCGCCCGCCCTGCCGCTGCTCGTCGTCGCGCTGTTCGCGGCAGGCGCGATGGACGCGTTCACCGACGTCGCGCAGAACGCGCACGGCCTGCGGGTGCAGCGCCGCTACGGCCGCTCGATCATCAACGGGTTCCACGCGCTCTGGTCGGTCGGCGCCGTGGTCGGCGGCGGCATGGCCGCCGCCGCGATCGCGCTCGACCTGCCGCTCGGCGTGCACCTCGCGATCACTGGCGGCCTGTTCGCGGTGGTCGCGCTCGTCGCGCTGCGCTGGTGCCTGCCGGGGCTCGACGGCGAGGCGTCCGACGTCGCCGCGACCGACGCCGCGGCGGCCGCCTCGCCCGGTGCCCCGCCGAGCGCCGACGCCGTCGCAGCGGGTGCCGCCGCGCGCACGTCCCGCGCTCGCACCGCCGCCGTCCTCGCCGCGCTCGTCCTGGTCGCCGTCGCGGGGACCCTCGTCGAGGACGCAGGCAGCACGTGGGCGGCGGTCTACCTCTCCGGGTCGCTCGGCGCCCCGGCGACGATCGCCGCGGCGGGGTTCGTCGCGCTCGTCGGCGCGCAGTTCGTCGGGCGCCTCGTGGGCGACCGGCTCGTCGACCGGTTCGGGCAGCGCGCCGTCGCCCGGACCGGCGGCGCTCTCGTGCTGCTCGGCACCGGGCTCGCGCTCGCGTTCCCGTCCGTCCCCGGCACGATCGCCGGGTTCGCCGCGGCCGGGTTCGGCGTCGCGACGCTCGTCCCGGCCGCGATGCAGCAGGCCGACGAGCTCCCGGGACTGCGCGCGGGGACCGGGCTCACGCTCGTGTCGTGGCTCATGCGGCTCGGGTTCCTGCTGTCCCCGCCGATCGTCGGGCTCGTCGCCGACGCCACGAGCCTGCGCGCGGGGCTGCTCGTCCTGCCGCTGGCGGGCGTCGTCGTCGTGCTCCTGGCCGGCGTGCTCGCCCCGCGCCGGCCCGTGGACCGACCAGTGGACCGACCAGGCGCCGTCGACCGGCAAGATGACCCCGACCACCGCACGACCCCCGCGCCCGAGGAGGCCACCACCGCATGACCACCGACTACTTCGCCGGCGACGACCGCACGAGCTACGAGCGCATGGCCGCGGGCGACCTGTACATCGCCGACGACCCGGAGATCACGCGCGGCGTCCACCGGGGCATGCGCCTCGTCGACGCGTTCCACCGCGCCGTCCTCGACGGCGACGGCGACGACACGCACGCCCGCGAGATCCTTGCCGACCTGCTCGGTTCGCTCGGCGAGGAGTCGTGGGTCAAGCCGCCGCTCGCGGTGGACTTCGGCAGCAACGTGCACCTCGGCGACCGGACGTTCGTCAACTCCGGGCTCACCGCGCTCGACGTCGCGGCGATCACCATCGGCGACGACTGCCTCATCGGGCCGAACGTCCAGCTCCTCACCCCGACCCACCCCGTCGACCCGCAACCCCGGCGCGACAAGCTCGAGGCGGCCGAGCCCATCACGCTCGGCGACAACGTGTGGCTCGGCGGCGGCGTGATCGTGTGCCCGGGCGTGACGATCGGCGACAACACGGTGGTGGGCGCGGGCTCCGTCGTGACGCGCGACCTGCCCGCGAACGTCGTGGCGGTGGGCAACCCGGCCCGGGTGATCCGCGAGAACATCTGACCATGAGCGCACCCGAGGCCCCGACCGGGCCGACGCCCCGCGCCCGCCGCCACGACCCGGAGCGGCGCGACCGCATCATCGACGCGTGCCTCGACGTCATCGCCGAGCACGGCGTCGCGGGCACGTCGCACCGGCGCGTCGCGGTCTCGGCTGACGTGCCGCTCGGGTCGATGACGTACCACTTCGCCGGGATGGACGAGCTGCTGCGCGAGGCGTTCGGGAGGTTCACGCGCGACGCCGCCGCCCAGTTCGAGCGCCGCATGAGCGACGCGCGCACACCCGAGGACGCCGTGCAGGCGGTCACGACGCTCATCACGCACGACGTGTTCGCGACCCAGCGCGACCTCGTCCTGTCGCACGAGCTCTACACGCTCGCGGCGCGCGACCCCGCGTACCGGACGCTCACGAACGACTGGATGCGCCGCAGCCGGGACGCGCTCGGCCGCCACTTCGACCCCGCGACGTGCCGCGTGCTCGACGCGTTCATCGAGGGCATGACCATCCACCGCGCGCTCGACACCGAGCCGCACGACGACGTCGACGTCCTCGGCGCGGTCCGCCGCCTCACGCGCACGCCGGCCCCGGCGGAGTGACGGGCTACGGCAGCTCGAAGGGCAGGTCGAGCCCCTCCAGCACGTGCCGGCACGGGCACGCGTCGTCGTGCGGGAGCGCCGCGACGACGTCGTGCAGCACGCCCGTGAGCGCCACGACGTTGCGCGCGAACGCCTCGAGCACCGCCGCGTGGGTCACGGACGACCCGCCGTCCACGCCCGCGTCCGCGTCGGTGACGAGCGCGAGCGTCGTGTAGCAGAGCGCGAGCTCGCGCGCGATCGCCGCCTCGGGCATGCCGGTCATCCCGACGACGGTCCCGCCCTCGGCCGCGTTGCGCCGCGACTCGGCGCGGCTGGAGAACCGCGGACCCTGGACGACGACGAGCGTGCCGCCGTCGACCGCGGGCAGCGTCCCGGCCCGTGCCGCGCGCACGGCGACCTCGCGGCCCCGCGCGCAGTACGGATCGGCGAACGGGACGTGGACGACCGCGCCCTCGTCCCCGTAGACCGTGTGCTCGCGACCCCACGTCCGGTCGACCACCTGGTCCGGCACGACGACCGTGCCCGCCGGGACGTCCGGCCGCAGCCCGCCGACGGCCGAGGCGGACACGACCTGGCGGACGCCGAGCGACCGGAGCGCCCACAGGTTCGCGCGGTAGGGCACGCGGTGCGGGGGGAACCGGTGGTCCGCCCCGTGCCGCGGGAGGAAGACGACGGGCCGGCCCGCGAACGTCCCCCGGCTGGGCGGGTCGGACGGGTCGCCGAACGGCGTCGTCAGGGGCACGGGCTCCGGGTCGTCGAGCAGCTCGTAGAGGCCCGAGCCCCCGAGGATCCCTACGGGTGCGGTCGTCGTCGCGTCGCTCACGCCGCCACGCTAGACGGGCCGGCGGCGCCACCGCACGCGCGGACGCGGTCCGGACGGACGTCGTCAGCCGATCGTCAGGTCGCGCCGCGCTCGTCGGCGGTGCACGGCGGGCGTGGCACGGCGATGCTGGGCGTCATGCGCATCCTCGTCACGGGCGGGGCGGGCTTCATCGGCTCCGCCACGACCCGCACCCTCGCCGCGGCCGGCCACGACGTGCTCGTCCTCGACTCCCTGCGCGCCGACGTCCACGGCGACCGGTCCGCGCCCGCCCTGCCGGGCGGCGTCCCCCTCGTCCGCGCGGACGTCCGCGACGCCGCGGCGGTGCGGGACGCGGTCGGGGGCCGGGACGTCGTCGTGCACCTCGCGGCGAAGGTGGGCCTCGGCGTGGGGATCGACGACGTCGACGACTACGTGTCCTCGAACGACCTCGGGACGGCGGTGCTGCTGCGGGCCGCCGCGCCGGTCGCGCCGCACGTCGTCTACGCGAGCTCGATGGTGGTCTACGGCGAGGGCGCGTACGCGTGCGCGACGCACGGCGCCGTCCACGCGCCGCCGCGCGACCCGGCCGACCTCGACGCGGGCGTCTTCGACCCGCGCTGCCCCCGCTGCCGCCGCGTGCTGACGCCCGGGCTCGTCGACGAGGACGCCGCGCTCGACCCGCGCAACGTCTACGCGGCGACCAAGGCGCACGGCGAGCGGCTGCTCGCGGCGTGGGCGCGCGCGACGGGCGCGAGCGCGACGGCCCTGCGCTTCCACAACGTCTACGGGCCGGGCATGCCGCGCGACACCCCGTACGCCGGCGTCGCCTCGATCTTCCGCTCGGAGGCCGAGCACGGCCGCGCGCCGCGCGTCTTCGAGGACGGCCGCCAGCGTCGGGACCTCGTGCACGTGGACGACGTCGCGCGCGCCGTGCTCGCGGCCGTCGAGCGACCGCAGGAGACGGGCGCGGTCGAGGCGTTCAACGTCGGGTCGGGCACGGTGACCACCGTCGGGGAGGTCGCCGCGCGCGTCGCCGCGCTGCTCGGTGCGCCCGAGCCGGTCGTCACGGGCGAGTGGCGCGCGGGCGACGTCCGGCACGTGACGGCCTCGAGCGAGCGCGCCGCGCGCGTGCTCGGCTGGCGCGCCGAGGTCTCGCTGGACGACGGGCTCGCCGCGCTGGTCGACGCGGGCTGACGGTTCCCCGCTCAGGGCCGGGCGGCCGGGAGCAGGACCTCGACGCGGCAGCCGTCGTCGGACGACGCGACGTCGAGCCGACCGCCGTGCCGGTCGACGACCCGGTCCACGAACGCGAGCCCGAGCCCGTCCGACCCGTCGGCGCCGTCGCCGGCCTGGAAGCCCGCCTCGACGAGGTGGGGCAGCGCGTCCGCGGGGATGCCGCCGCACGTGTCGCGCACGACGACGCGGACGGCGCCGTCGAGGACGCCCGCCTCGACCGTCACGAGGCCGTGCGGCGCAGGGTCCTCGCCGTGCCGCGACCCGCGGAGCGCCTCGGGTCCCGCGCGCCCGCTCGCCCGCACGGCGTTGGCGACGAGGTTGTCGAGCACGCGCTCGAGCTCGTCCGGGTCGCCCGCGACGAGCGCCCCGACACCCGGCTCGACCCGGAGCTCGACGCCCACGGACCGCGCGAGCGGGCGCGCGTGCGCCGCGACGCGCCCGAGCACGTCGGCCATGTCGACCTCGGTGGCCGCGGGCCGCGGCCGAGGCCGGTCGTTGCGCGCGAGCTCGGCGAGGTCGTCGATCATGCGCGCCATGCGCTCGGTGGCGGCGACGATCCCGTCGAGCGCGGGCGCGGGGTCGGGGAACACGCCGTCGCGCAGGCCCTCGGCCGCCGCCCGCACGCCGGCCAGGGGCGAGCGCAGGTCGTGGCTGACGAACGCGACGACCTCGCGGCGCGCCGCCTGCGCCGTGCGGGCGCGGGGGGGCGGGGGCGCCGGGGGTGGCGGGGGGACCGGGCTCGCGGCGCCGACGTGGGGCGGCGCGGCCCTGGGGGGTCGCC
>NZ_JBHXIC010000057.1:0-11562 GCF_042723955.1 Cellulosimicrobium cellulans
GGCTCACCCTCGCCGACGGGCGCGAGCTGACCGCGCTGGAGGTCCAGCGCGAGTACCTCGCGGTGGCCGCGGAGGCGTCGGGGCGGCTCGCCGGCCCCCACCGCGGCGAGCCCCCCCCCCGCGCCCCGCGCCCCCCGCGGGGCGCCCTCCCTAAACCACCCCCGGGCCCCACCCCCCCGCCGCGCCCGGGGGCGCGACGGCGGCTTCGTGACGGTCAGGTCGTGGCGGTCAGAGAGAGCCGAAACCGACCTTGCGCTGCTCCTCGGTGCCGATCTCGACGTAGCCGAGCGACGCCGTCGGGATGATCACGCGGCGACCGCGCGAGTCGGTGAGCTCGAGGGCGGGGGCACCGCCGAGCGCGTCGGCGACGGCCGTCGCCACGGCCTCGGCGGACAGGTCCGTGTCGATGACGAGCTCGCGGGCCAGGTTCTGCACACCGATCGTGACTTCCACTCAGATCTCCTCACAGCGGCTGCGCCAGGCGCAGCGACGACGGGCCTCGGTCCGCCCGTGGGCGTCCCACCGGCGACAACGCGTTCGATAGTAGTCAGATTCCCGCGGCCGAGCCGTCGAGCGCGGCGTCCGGTCCGGGGGCGACGTCGGCGGACGGTGCGCCCGCGGCGTCCGGGGCTCCGGCCCGCGGATTGCGCAGCATCCCGTGCACGCCGCGCCAGACGAGGCGCGGGACGAGCCGGGTGACGTCGTCGGCCGACGCGGTCCCGTCCGGACGGACGGCCTCGGTCGCCGCCGCCCGACCCACGGCCGTGCACGTCCGCGAGACGACGAGCGCCTCGTCGGCATCGAGGTCGGTGATCCGGACGAGCACGTCGGCGAACGCCCCTGCGATGCGGGCGTCGGGGGCGAGCACGCGCGCCCGCACCACCGGGTCGCGCATGACGTCGGACTCGAAGAGCAGCGCCGCGGACCTGCCGGCCGTGCGCGCGTAGGCGACGTACGCCCGGACGATGCCCTCGATCACGGCGAGACCGTCGACCGCGAGGGCGTCGAGGTCGCTCGCGGAGATCCCGGGGGCCGGCTCGCGGAACGGGTCGAGCGTGACGTGGACGGCGCGGACGAGGCGGTCGCCCTGGTCGTCGATGAGCGCGAGGTAGAGGTCGAGCTTCGAGGGGAAGTGCCGGTAGAGCACGGGCTTGCCGACCCCGGCGCGGTCCGCGATGTCGTCCATCGAGATGTGGTGGTAGCCGTGCGAGGCGAAGAGCTCCTCGGCGATCGTCAGGAGCTGCGTCCGCCGCTCGTCCCGGGGCATCCGGGTGCGCGCAGCGACGGGCGGCCCGGCCGTGCCGCGCCCGCGTCCCCCGCTGGCTCCCGTCATGGGGGGAGGATACGGAAACGGCGCCTCGTGTCGACCGAGCGTCGCGAGGAGTGGGACGATGAGCGGGTGCCCGACAGACATACCCCCCCGAACCGGCCCTCGACAGCTCGCGTGACGCGCTCCTCGCGGGGCGTGCGGCACGGCGCGGCGGTCGCCGCCTGCCTCGTGGTCGGGTTCGGCGCCGGCGCGGCGACGGCGGAGGTGTGGGACGTCCCGAGCATGACAGCGCCCGTCTCGGCGGATCGCGAGGACCCGCCCGCTCCGGTGCGCGACGAGGCCGACGCGGCGAGCCGGTCCGGCGCGGAGCGCGCGGGCGACGTCGTGCAGGGGCCGGAGCTCCCCGCGCGCGTCGCACCGCGCCCGGACGTGGTCGTGCCGCTCGCTCCTGCGGACCCCCCGCCGGCGGCCGAGCCGGAGCCGGAGCCGGAGCCCGAACCCACGCCGACGACGCCCGCGGCGCCGGTCGCGGAGCCGGGCTCCGGGCTCCTGGGCGAGGTCGTCGTCGCGCCCGACCTCGGGGGCGCGCTCGACGTCGTCCCGGGCGAGGCCCCGGCCCCCGGGACGGGGACCGTGCGGTCCGTGCGGGTCGAGGTCGAGCAGGGACTGCCCGTGGACGGCGAGGTCCTCGCGACGGCGGTGCTCGCCACGCTCAACGACCCGCGCGGGTGGTCCGGCCCCGACGGCGTGACGTTCTCCCGGACGGCGGCCGACGACGCGTCGATCCGCGTCGTGCTCGCGAGCCCCGCGACGACCGACCGGATGTGCGCCCCGCTCGCGACCGAGGGGAAGTACTCGTGCGGCAACTCCGTGTCCGGCGTCGCGGTGCTCAACTTCGAGCGCTGGGTGCTCGGCGCCCCCGACTTCGGTGACGACCTCGCGACGTACCGCCAGTACCTGGTGAACCACGAGGTGGGTCACGTGCTCGGGCACGGCCACGAGGACTGCCCGGCCCCGGGGGCCGTCGCGCCGGTGATGGTGCAGCAGTCGATCTCGGCCCAGGGGTGCCTGACCAACGGGTGGCCCGTGCCGTAGCGGCACGCTCGCCGCGCCGTCGGCGATGCCCACGGTGTGGGTGGCACGTGATGGGATCGGGTCCGTGCCCCGGACGACCGCCCCTCGCCTCGTCGCGCGGCCTCGCGACCACGAGGCCGACGTCACGCTCGACGACTCCCAGCGCGCGGCGCTCGCCGCGGCGGCCGGGCCGGGCACGACGCTCGTCGTCGGGGCGCCCGGCACCGGGAAGACGCTCGTGGCGCAGGAGGTCGTGCTCGCGGCGCTCGCCGACGGCCTCGCCCCGGAGCGCGTCCTGCTCCTCGCCTCGTCCCGGCGTGCTGCCGCGTCGCTCCGCGACCGCCTGTCGGCCCGCGCCCGCCGCACCGTCGGGGCGCCGATGGTGCGCACCGCGGCCTCGGCGGCCTTCGCCGTGCTGCGCGAGCGTGCGGCCGCGCTGGGGGAGCCCGTCCCGACGCTCATCTCCGGACCGGAGCAGGACCTCGTGCTCTCCGAGCTGCTGGAGGGCCACCTGGAGGGCGACCTCGCGCACCTGGGCTCGCCCCTGGTCCTGCCGCCCGGCCTGCCCGAGGAGGCGCTCGGGCTCCGGGGCCTGCGCCAGGAGCTCCGCGACCTCCTCATGCGCGCGGCGGAGCGCGGCCTGACGCCCGCGGACCTCGCCGCGCTCGGAGACCGCTACGAGCGGCCCGAGTGGTCGCTGGGCGCCCAGCTCTTCGCGGAGTACCTCGACGTGACCGCGTTGCGCTCGGGGACCCCGGACGCGGGTGCCCGGTTCGACCCGGCGATCGTGGTCGACGAGGCGGCCGAGGCCCTCCTCGCCTGGGATGACGAGGTGCCCGACGCCGCCCGGCCGCGCTGGGACCTCGTCGTCGTCGACGACTACCAGGAGGCCACGGTCGCGACGGCACGCCTCCTGCACGTGCTGCACGACGACGGCGCACGGCTCGTGCTGCTCGGCGACCCGGACGCCGCCGTCCAGACGTTCCGCGGGGCGAGCCCCGGCCTCGTGGGCCGCGCGTCGGCGCCGGTCCGCCGCGACGGGGCGCGGCGCGGTGAGCTCGGCGCGCGGGTGGCCGTGCTCGGCACGGCGTGGCGGCAGCCCGGCCCCCTGCGCGAGGTCACGCGGCGGGTCGCCGCGCAGGTGGGTACCGTGGCCGGCGCCGTGCACCGTGGTGCCGCGCCCCGGCACGCGCCGACCGCCGAGGCAGGGGCGGGCGACGCGGCGGGTGGGGGCGGCGCCTCTCGCTCGGACGACGCGCCGGAGGGAGCAGGCTCGGGAGGCGGGGTCGGCGCCGGTGCCCCGCCCGTGCAGGTCGTCGTGCTCTCCGCCGTGGCGCAGGAGGCCGCGTTCGTGGCGCGCGAGCTGCGGGCCGAGCACCTGCTGCACGGCACCCCGTGGCACCGGATGGCGGTCGTCGCGCGCACCGGGACCCGCCTCGCGGCGCTGCGCCGCGAGCTCGTCGCCGCCTCGGTGCCGGTCACGCTGCTCGGCTCCGACGTCCCGCTGCGCGACGAGCCGGCCGTCGCGCCGCTGCTCGCGGCGGTCCGCGTGTGCGTCGCGGACGCGGACGACGTCGAGGCCCTGGACCCGTTCACCGCCGCGGCCCTGCTCACGTCGCCGGTCGGTGCTCTGGACGTCGTCGCGCTCCGCCGGCTGCGGCGCGCGCTGCGCGCGGAGGAGCTCGAGGGCGGGGGCGGGCGCTCGTCGGACGCGCTGCTCGTCGAGCTGCTGCTGGACCCGGCACGCGCGGCGACGCTGCCGCCGACCGTGCGGCGCGGTCCAGCCGCCGTCGCGCGGGCGCTCGCGGCGGGCCGGGCGGCGGCGGCCGAGCCCGGCGCGACGGCGCAGACCGTGCTGTGGGCGGTGTGGGCGGCGACCGGTCTGGCGGAGCGGTGGCGGTCGGCGGCGCTCGACGGCGGCCCGGCCGGGGCACGCGCGGACCGCGACCTCGACGCGGTGCTCGCGCTCTTCCGCGCGGCGGAGACGTTCGTGGACCGCATGCCCGGTGCGCCGGCCGAGGCGTTCGTCGAGTACCTCGCGTCGCAGGACCTGCCGGCCGACTCGCTCGCGGCGAGCGCGAGCGGCGCCGACGCCGTGGCGGCGCTGACGCCCGCGGGAGCCGCGGGACGCGAGTGGGACGTCGTCGTGGTGGCGGGAGTGCAGGACGGCGTCTGGCCGGACCTGCGCCTGCGCGACTCGCTGCTCGGGTCGCAGGCGCTCGTCGAGCTGCTCGCGGGCCGCGCGCACGACGCCCACGGCGTCGGGTCCCAGGCGCGCGCCCAGGTGCTCGCGGACGAGCTGCGGGCGTTCGTCGTCGCGACGTCGCGCGCGACCCGGCGGCTCGTGGTGACGGCGGTCCAGGACGCGGAGGAGGCGCCGTCGGTGTTCTGCGACCTCGTCGTCCCGCCCGCCGCTCCCGAGGGGCCGGACGAGGGCCCGGACGGCACCGACGGACCCGACGACGGGTCCCTGCCGCCGGTGGCGACGGGTGGGTCGGGCGCCGCTCCGGCACCCGGCGCGGACCCGGACGCGCGCCGTCACGTGCGCGTCGGTGCCCCGCTCGACCTGCGGGGGCTCGTCGCCGCCGCGCGCGGCGTGCTCGTCGAGGCCGCGGCGCGCGAGGCCCGCGCGGACGGGTTCGCCGAGGGCGGCGCGCTGGACGCGCGCGCGGTCGCCGCGGCCACGCTCCTGGCCGACCTGGGCGAGCTCGGTGTCGCGGAGGCTCGGCCCGAGACCTGGTACGGCGTGGCGGGCGTGTCGAGCGCCGCGCCTCTGCGCGGCGCGGAGGAGATCGTCACGGTGTCGCCGTCGAAGGTCGAGACCGTCTCGACCTGCCCGTTGCGGTGGTCGCTCGAGGCCGCGGGCGGCACGGCGCCGGACGCGACGCACCAGAGCCTCGGCACGCTCGTGCACTCGATCGCGGAGACCCACCCGTCGGGCTCGCTCGCCGAGCTGCGCGCGGAGCTCGACCGCCGCTGGGCCGAGCTCGCGCTCCCCGAGGGCTGGCCGACGCGCCAGCTCCGCCGTCGTGCGGAGCGCATGATCGAGAAGCTCGCGGCCTACGTGGCGCAGGCGGGCGAGCCGCTCCTCGTCGAGCCGACGTTCGACGTGACCGTCGGTCGCGCGCGCCTGCGCGGGACGATCGACCGGGTCGAGGACGCGGGGGAGGGCAAGGTCCGCGTCGTCGACCTCAAGACGGGACGGCGCACCGCGACCAAGGCCGAGGGCGCGGAGCACCCACAGCTCGGCGCGTACCAGCTCGCGGTCGAGGCGGGCGCGCTCGACGTGCCCGAGGGGACGCGGAGCGCGGGGGCGCAGCTCGTCTACGTGGGCAGCACGCACGTCGGCCCCGCCGTCGTCCCGCAGCCCGCGCTCGACCCGGCACCCGACGGCTCGAGCTGGGCGCGCGACCTCGTCGAGGAGGCGGCCGGCACGATGTCGGCGGCGACGTTCACGGCCCGCCAGAACGGGCTGTGCGAGATGTGCCCGGTGCGTCGTGCGTGCCCGGTGCAGCCCGAGGGCAGGAGGGTGGTCGCGTGAGCAGCGAGCTGTTCGAGCTCCCGGAGCCGACGCCGTCGGTCCGCCTGGTCGCCGCCGACGGCGTCGTGGTCGCGCCCGAGACCACGACGCCCGGCACGGTCGAGCCGCCGCGCCCGACGCTGTCCGCGACGCGGATCGCAGACCTGCTGGGCCGGCCCCGCCCGACGCCGGAGCAGGTCGAGGTGATCGAGGCGCCGCTCGAGCCGACGCTCGTCGTCGCGGGGGCGGGCTCGGGCAAGACGGAGACCATGGCGGCGCGCGTCGTCTGGCTCATCGCGAACGACCTCGTGCCTCCGGACGCGGTGCTCGGCCTCACGTTCACCCGCAAGGCGGCGGGCGAGCTGTCCGAGCGCGTCCAGGTACGGCTCGCGCAGCTCGCGCGCGCCCGGGGCGGCGCGTCGTCCGCCCTCTCGCTGCTCGACCGGCCGACGGTCGCGACGTACAACGCGTACGCCGCCTCGCTCGTGGGCGACCACGGCCTGCGCGTCGGCGTCGAGCCCGGCGCGCGGCTCCTCGGCGAGGCGCAGCAGTGGCAGCTCGCTTCGGAGGTCGTGGAGGGGTGGGACGACGACCTCGGCACCGACCGTGCGCTGAGCACCGTCGTCGCCGCGGTGCTCGGCCTGTCCGGCGCGCTCGGCGAGCACCTCCTCGAGCCGGGCGAGGCCCGGGACCGTCTCGCCGGCATCGTCGAGCAGCTCGACGCGCTCCCGCTCGGTCCGCGGCAGAAGGCCCGGACCAAGGAGGTCGAGAAGCTGGTCGGCGACGTCGCCGAGCGCGTCCGGCTGCTCGACGTCGTCGCGGAGTACCGGCGGCGTAAGCGCGCCACGGACTCCCTCGACTTCGGCGACCAGGTGGCGCTCGCGGCCCGTCTCGCGCGCGAGGTCCCGGTCGTGGGGGAGACGGAGCGGGCGCGGTTCCGCGTCGTCCTGCTCGACGAGTACCAGGACACGTCGCACGCACAGGTCGAGCTCCTCGCGGGCCTGTTCGGCGGCGGTCACCCGGTGACCGCCGTCGGCGACCCGCACCAGTCGATCTACGGCTGGCGCGGTGCGAGCGCGGGCGGCCTCGCGCGGTTCCCCGAGCGGTTCCCCCGGGCGACGGGCGACCGGTCGGCCGTGCGCTTCCTGTCGACGTCCTGGCGCAACGACGCCGCGGTGCTCGCGGCGGCGAACGTCACCGCGGGCCCGCTGCGGGGGGCCGCGGGGATGGGCGGCGACCGGGTCGAGGTCCCGGCGCTCGCGCTGCGCCCGGGGGCCGGGCCCGGAACGGTGTCCGCGCACGTGGCGGCGACCGCGGAGGAGGAGGCCGCTGCCGTCGCGGAGCTCGTCGCGGCGCGCTGGCGGCCCGCGGGCGCCCCGGGCGGGCGCGTCACCGCGGCGGTCCTGTGCCGCAAGCGCAGCCAGTTCGCGGCGGTCGAGGTCGCGCTGCGACGCAGGGGTCTGCCCGTGGAGGTCGTCGGCCTCGGCGGTCTGCTCACGACGCCGGAGGTCGTCGACGTCGTCGCGCTCCTCGAGGCGGTGCACGACCCGTCGCGCGGCGACGCTCTCGTCCGGCTCCTCACGGGTCCCCGGCTCAACCTCGGGTCGGCAGACCTGCACGCGCTCGGGAGCCGCGCCGCCGATCTCGCGCGGCACGAGGGCGCGCTCGGGTCCCGTCGGCGCGCGGCCGCGGCGGACGGCGAGGGCGCGGAGCTCGTGGTCGTCGAGGGCGACGTCGCCGACCACCGCTCGATCGTCGACGCCCTCGACGACCTGCCGGACCCGGGCGAGGCCGCGGCCGACGGGCGCGCGCTGACGGCCCAGGGCCACGCGCGCCTCGCGGCGCTGTCGCGCACGCTGCGGGCGCTGCGCGGGCTCACGTACCTGTCGCTGCCGGAGCTCGTCGTCGAGGCGGAGCGCGCGCTCGGTCTCGACGTCGAGGCCGTGACGAACGACGCGCTGCTCGCGTCGCGCCGGCTCGTCGACCCGGAGGCCGTGAGCGACCGGGCGCGTGAGCACCTCGACGCCTTCCGCGACGTCGCCGCGACGTTCACGCAGACGGCGGACGTCGTGACGCTCGGTGCGTTCCTCGCGTGGCTTGGGGTCGCCTCGACGCGCGAGAACGGGCTGGACCTGCCGGTGCGCGAGCCCGACCCGGACGCCGTGCAGGTCATCACCGCGCACGCCGCGAAGGGGCTCGAGTGGGACGTCGTCGTCGTCCCCGGGCTCGTCGACGGCGTGTTCCCGACGACGGCGCAGTCGTCCTCGGGGGTGCGCGCGGACAGCGGGTGGCTCACCGACGTGAGCCAGCTCCCGTACCCGCTGCGCGGCGACGCCGCCGACCTGCCGGAGTTCCGCTTCGACCTCGCGTCGGACACCAAGGAGCTCGTGGCTCGGCGCGACGAGTTCCGGGCGGCGAGCGGCGAGCACCAGCTCGCCGAGGAGCGCCGGCTCGCCTACGTCGCGTTCACCCGGGCGCGCCGCGAGCTGTACCTCACGGCGTCGTGGTGGCAGACCGGCTCGCGCCCGCGCGTGCTCTCGCCCTTCCTCCTGGAGCTCGTCGAGTCGGGCGTCGTGGTGGCGGACGGCTGGTCGGCCCCGCCCGGACCCGACGACTCCAACCCGCTCGAGGACGTCGAGGTCACCGGCGAGTGGCCGGTGTCCGACGACGCCCCCGAGGGGTCGGCGCGCGCCGTCCTGCGCGACACCGCCGCTGCGGTCGAGCGAGCGGCACTCGCCCGCGCGGCCCGTACCGGCGGGGGCGGAGGCGGCCCCGCGGGCCTCACCGCGCCGGTGGGCGTGCTCGTCGACGCCGAGGGACGCGACCTCGTCGCGCTCGCGCGGGTCCTGCTCGCGGAGCGGGCAGAGCGCTCCGGCCGGGAGGTCGAGCTCCCGGCGCACGTGTCGGCGTCGAGCCTGGTGCGGCTCGCGGCCGACCGCGACGAGTACGCGCTGCACCTGCGGCGCCCCGTCCCGGTCGAGCCCACCGTGCACGCGCGCCGGGGCACGCGGTTCCACCTGTGGGCCGAGCGCTACTTCACGACGTCGTCGCTCCTGGACGTCGAGGACCTCCCCGGCGCGGACGACGACGACCTCGACCCGGACGCGGACCTCGAGACCTTGCAGCGGACGTTCCTCGCGTCCGAGTGGGCGAGCCGGACCCCGGTCGCGGTCGAGGTCGACGTCGAGACCCCGGTCGGTGACACGGTGCTGCGCTCGCGCATCGACGCGGTGTTCCCCGAGCGGCCGGAGCACGCCGGAGGGGCGCGCGACGCCGTCGTGGTCGTCGACTGGAAGACTGGACGGGCGCCCACGGACGCCGCCGCGCGCAGCGTGCGCGAGGTGCAGCTCGCGGTCTACCGGCTCGCGTGGTCGCGGTGGACGGGGCTGCCGCTCGAGAAGGTGAACGCCGCGTTCTACTACGTCGCGTCCGACGAGACCGTGCGCCCGCGCCGGCTCCTCGGCGAGGCGGAGATCGAGGCGCTGCTCGCGGGCTGACCCGCGGACCGGGTCCCGCGGGCGTGGGCGGCCCGCGCCGGGACGCCGAGCCGGGTCAGTCGTCGGCGTCCTGCGTGGAGTCCTGGAGGTCGGCCAGCATGTCGAGCGCGTCGGCGACGACGTCGTCGAGCCCGTGCCGCACGCCGTGCAGGAGCCAGCGCGCGAGCGCGAGCTCGCCGACGAGGAGCGCGCGATCCACGAGGTGCTTGTCGGTGAGCTCGGTGCGGCGCAGCTGGTACGCCTCCATGATCGAGTCGATCGCCTCCGGCGGCGCGGAGACGAGCAGCCACGCGAGGTCGTCCGCGGGGTCCGCGACGCGCGCGCTCGCCCAGTCCGTCACGGCGACGACGCGGCCGCGCGCGACGAGGACCTGCTCCGGGCCGAGGTCCCCGTGCACGACGACCGGCTGGAACCGCCACAGCGAGACGTCCTCGAGCGCCGTCTCCCAGCGGCGCAGGAGGGCCGTCGGGACCTTCCCGGTCGCCGCCGCCTCGTCGAGCTCCGCCATCCGCCGGGCGCGGTACTCCTCGACGTCGTACCCGGGCAGCCCGGCGTCGTCGACGATCGTGCGGGGCAGCTCGTGGATCGACGCGAGCACCCGGCCGAGGTCGGCGGCGAGCCCGGGCCCGGGGCGCAGCACGTCGACGTCGAGCGTCGTGCCGTCGAGCGCGGGGTGCACGACCGCGCGCCCGCCCTCGGGCAGGAGCGCGGTGCCGCTGATGCGGGGCACCGCGAAGGACAGCACGCCGGTGTCGGCGTAGAGCTGGAGCGAGGTGAGGAGCTCCGCCTCGGCCTCGAGCGCGGCCCCCGCCTGGAGGCTGCGCGGGGCGCGCACGGTCCACCGGGCGCCGTCGGCGTCGGTCACGACGGCGGTGTCGTAGTCGCCCGGGTCCTCGACGGCCAGCGCGCTGCGGGCGTCGAGACCCGGCACGGCGGCGGTCGCGAGCGCGGCGAGGGTCAGCGGTGAGCGGGGCACCCGACCACGGTAGTCGCTCCCCGCCCGCCGCCCGGGGCACCCACGCCGGTCGCGTGGCCTACGGTCGGAGGGTGACCACCCCCGCCCCCCGACCGTCGTCGGGCACGCTCCCCAGGACCACCCTCCGCGACCTTCCGCTGCCGCTCGACGCGGCGGTCCTGGACCGCGCGGCCCACCGCCGCGGCGAGCCCGACCTCGTGCGGACGCTGCGCAGCGAGGCCACGACCCGTGTCGTCCTCGTCCACCGCGGCCGCCTCGCGCTCGCCGGGCCGGGCCCGACGGACGGCGTCGCGCTGCTCGACCCGGCGGCCCTGGCCGACGTCGGCGCCGCCGCCGACGAGGACCAGGCACGCTGGCTCTTCCTCGGCGAGGGGGACGGTGTCGCGTACGTGGCGCTCGTCCTGCCCGACGACGCCGACGCGGAGGAGGTCGACATCGAGGGCGTCGACGCCTCCGACCCCTTCGCCGTGCTCGCGCGCGAGCGGTCGTGGTCGGGGCTGCGCGAGCTCGTCGGCGGGCTCGGTGCGCCGCTCGCGGGTCTCGCGACCGAGGCGGTCGCGCTCGCGGCCTGGCACGCGAACCACACCCGCTGCCCGCGCTGCGGCGGTCGGACCACGGTCGAGAACGGTGGGTGGACGCGGCGCTGCGTCGCGCAGGGCGTGGAGCTGTACCCGCGCACGGACCCGGCGGTCATCATGACGGTCGTGCACGGCGAGGGGGACGACGAGCGGCTGCTGCTCGGCCACGCCGCGCACTGGCCCGAGCGGCGCTTCTCGACGCTCGCGGGGTACGTCGAGCCGGGCGAGTCCCTCGAGAGCGCGGTCCGGCGCGAGGTGGCGGAGGAGGCGGGCGTCGTCGTCGGCGAGGTCGCCTACCGCGGGAGCCAGCCGTGGCCCTTCCCGGCGTCGCTCATGCTCGGGTTCGCCGCGCGGGCGCAGACGACCGAGCTGCACGTCGACGGCGTCGAGCTCACCGACGCGCGGTGGTTCACCCGACCCGAGCTCGCCGCCGCGGTCCGCACGCGAGACGTGCTGCTCCCGGGCCGCGCGTCCATCGCGCGCTCGCTCGTCGAGGACTGGTTCGGCGGCCGCCTCCCTGACGCCTGAGCCCCCAGGTGTCGTGGGCATGAATATGGGGCGCGTGGGTGCAGGGAAAACCCGCCCAAAGCTTGCCACCCCCCGGGGGGGTCTTGGGGCCCCGGGCGTCTATTACCACCCCCGCCCCC
>NZ_JBHXIC010000057.1:11572-24915 GCF_042723955.1 Cellulosimicrobium cellulans
CGCCGGAGCAGGCGCGGTGCGGCCCCCCCCGCCCGCCCCCCTCCCCCCCCAGGTCGGGAGGCCAGCACGCGGCCCGGCTCGCGACCCCCCCCCCGGGCCCATCTCCTGCCCACCGCCGGGTGGGGTCAGGCGGCGAGGCGCTGCTTGACCTCGGCGAGCGACGGGTTGGTCGCGGCGGAGCCGTCGGGGAAGACGACGGTCGGCACGGTCCGGTTGCCGTCGTTGACCGACTCCACGAACTCCGCGGTCCCCGGGGTCTCCTCGATGTTCACCTCGGTGTAGCCGATGCCCTCGGAGTCGAGCTGCGTCTTGAGGCGGCGGCAGTACCCGCACCAGGTCGTCGAGTACATGACGATCGAGCCGGCGTCGGGAAGTGTCGGGGCGGTGCTCATCGAGGGCTCTCCAGGTGCTGGGTCCGGGCGGCGCGTGCCGCGGTCGATCGGTCGTGACGGTAACACCGGCGGCCCGCGCCCTGTTCCCGCCGTCGGCCCGCCCGGGGCCCGACAAGCGTCCGGCGTCCGAGCGGGCGGCTCCCGCGTGTCACCGGCGCCTGCGAGAATCGCGGGTGATGTCCACGCCACCGGTCTCACGTCCGCCGTCCCTCCGCACCGCCGACGAGATCCTCGACGCGCTCGACCCCGACCAGCGCGACGTCGCCGTCGCGCTGCGCGGCCCGGTGTGCGTGCTCGCCGGCGCCGGGACGGGCAAGACGCGCGCCATCACGCACCGGATCGCCTACGGCGTCCGCACCGGCGTGTACGCCCCCACGAGCGTGCTGGCCGTGACGTTCACGGCGCGGGCAGCGGGCGAGATGCGCACGCGCCTGCGCGAGCTCGGCGCGACGGGCGTCCAGGCGCGCACGTTCCACGCCGCGGCGCTGCGACAGCTCGGCTACTTCTGGCCCAAGGTCGTCGGCGGGGCACCGCCGCGCATCCTCGAGCACAAGGCCCCGGTGATCGCCGAGTCCGCGCGCCGCCTCGGGGTCGGCGTCGACCGCGTCGCGGTGCGCGACCTGTCGTCCGAGGTCGAGTGGGCCAAGGTCTCGCTCGTCACCGCCGACGACTACGTCCGGGCGTGCGAGGCGATCGACCGCGAGCCCCCCGCGGGCTACGACCACCAGACGGTCGCGCGCCTCATCACGGCGTACGAGGACGTGAAGACCGAGCGGTCGGGCATCGACTTCGAGGACGTGCTCCTCATGCTGGGTGACATGCTCTCGACGCAGGGCGGGGTCGCGGACCAGGTGCGGCGCCAGTACCGCCACTTCGTCGTCGACGAGTACCAGGACGTCTCCCCGCTCCAGCAGTTCGTCCTCGACCAGTGGCTCGGGGGACGCGACGAGCTGTGCGTCGTCGGGGACCCGTCGCAGACGATCTACTCGTTCACGGGCGCGACGCCGCACCACCTCCTCACGTTCTCGCGCACGCACCCGGGCGCCCAGGTCATCCGGCTCGTGCGCGACTACCGCTCGACGCCGCAGGTCGTGAACCTCGCGAACCAGCTCCTCGCGCGCGCCGGGCGCGCGGGCGGTGCGCACCAGGCGCTCGAGCTCGTCGCCCAGCGGCCCGCCGGCCCACCGGTCGCGTTCACCGCGTACGACGACGACGAGGCGGAGGCCGCCGGCATCGCCCAGCGGATCGCGCGGCTCCTCGCGGCGGGGACGCGCGCGAGCGAGATCGCGGTCCTGTACCGGACCAACGCGCAGTCGGAGGCGTTCGAGTCGGCGCTCGCGGACGCGGGCATCGGCTACCTCGTCCGGGGCGGCGAGCGCTTCTTCCAGCGCAAGGAGGTGCGCGACGCGATCGTGCTCCTGCGCGGCGCGGCCCGGTCCGCGGACCCGGACGTCGCGATGCCGGAGACGGTGCGCGACGTCCTCGCCGCCGCCGGGTGGGCCCCCGAGCCGCCCGCCGCGCGCGGTGCGGCGCGTGAGCGGTGGGAGTCCACGCAGGCGCTCGTCGCGCTCGCCGACGACGTCGCGGCGCTCGCGCAGGCGGCCGAGGGGCCGGCCCCGACGGTCGCGACGTTCGTGGCCGAGCTCGACGAGCGCGCTGCCGCGCAGCACGCCCCGACCGTGGAGGGCGTGACGCTCGCGTCGCTGCACGCGGCCAAGGGCCTCGAGTGGGACGCCGTGTTCCTCGCGGGCATGAGCGAGGGCCTCATGCCGATCTCGCTCGCGGAGACGGACGAGGCCGTCGCGGAGGAGCGGCGGCTCCTGTACGTGGGCATCACCCGCGCTCGCGAGCACCTCGAGCTGTCGTTCGCGCGGTCGCGCAACCCGGGTGGTCGAGCGACCCGGCGCCGGACGCGCTTCCTCGACGGGCTGTGGCCCGACGAGCCGGGCGCCCACGGGACGCGTCGTCCGCGCGCCGGGCAGGCGAAGGTGCGGCTGACGGGGGAGTACGACCGCGAGCTGTTCGAGAACCTGCGCGAGTGGCGGCGCCAGGTCGCGCAGGAGACCGACAAGCCCGCGTTCACGGTGGTCGTCGACACGACGCTCGCGGCGATCGCGGAGACACGGCCCACCAGCACGGCCGCGCTGGCCCGCATCAACGGGCTCGGACCCGCGAAGATCGAGCGGTACGGCGCGACGATCCTGGACATCGTGGGCCGAGCGGAGCGGTGACGGGGAGACGTTCCTGGGCTCCGAGGAGGGCTCGAGAAACTCGTCGAAGAAATTCCCGTAAATAAGTTGTGCGTCTCGCGACGCGCGGCATATGGTCGACGAGTCCTGATGGAGAGGGGCGCGCCGGGAGGCGGGCCTCGAACGGAGAGAGGGGGTGGGAAAGCTGATGAAGAACCAGATCGTTATGGCGAACCTGCTGGATAACGCGTCCGTCTACACGGGCACGCCAGGAGGACTCCGTCCGCGTGCAACCGCGCACCGCGGCGGCATCTTCGTCGCCCGCCCCGCTCCCGACTCCGCCTCCAGGACACCTCTGGTCTGACCGACCAGAACCTTCCAGGCCGCGGAGTCCGTCTCGGACCCGTGGCCTTCGTGTTCTCCAGAGCACGTCCGCCGATGAGGATCACCGGTCTCTCCCGTCTCTCCCATGACGGGGACCGCTGTCCTCGGGGTCCTGTGACGACGACGTTCACACCCACGACAGGACATCACTGGAGGACATCGTGCGGCTCACCGCGCTGCTCGACAACATCACTGCCCAGGGCGGATCCGGCCCCTGGGTCCCCCACCAACCGCTGGCCACGCCCCTCGGCGAGAAGGACTCCGCGGAGTTCGACCGTCTCCTCGCGGGTCTGCTGCCCTGCCGCACCAACGACCCGGAGCTCTGGTTCGCCGAGCGGTCCGCCGAGGTCGAGGAGGCCAAGGCCCTGTGCCGCACGTGCCCCCTCGTCGAGGGCTGCCTCGCCGGCGCGATCGAGCGTCGCGAGCCCTGGGGCGTCTGGGGCGGCGAGGTCTTCGTGGACGGCGTCGTCGTCGCGCGCAAGCGCGGCCGCGGCCGTCCGAGCAAGGCCGAGGTGCTTGCCCGCGAGGCCGAGCGCCAGGCGCAGGAGGCCGGGCGCGTCGAGGCCGGGGCGTCAGTCGGCGCCTCGACGGCGGCCTGACATGGTGAGCGGCGCCCCGTCCGGGGGCGTGCGCGCCAGCTCGTCGCACCCGCACCGCGGGTGGCGACCCGTCTCGCGCAGCCGCGGCACCGCATCGGGAGCAGGAATCTCGATGCGGGCCGTGGCTGCGCGGGGCACCAGCCCGTCCAGGGCTGCCAGGACCTGACCGAGCGCGACCGCGGACGCCGATGCCGCGAGCGACGACTCCTCGACCGCGCGCACGCTCCGGTCGCGCAGCTGCCGCGCGAGCTGCGGCCAGCACGGGTCCGCGTCCGCGTGGTGCAGGTCCACGCACGTCAGGCACGGGTCGAGGCCCGGCCGGACGAACGGTCCGACGACGACGTCGGCCTCGCGCACCACGACCGACAGGTGCGCCACCCCCTCTCCCACGATCCTCCCGACCCGTTCCGGGTCCGCCGCGCCGTGCTCGACCACGACCACGACGTCCGGCAGCAGGCCCGGTGGCCGCGCCGCCGCGGCGACGTCGGCCGAGGGGCGCGCGTCCGCGCCCGAGGTGACGACGACGCCGGGGGCTACCTCCTCGACGAGCCGCCGGACCGCGGCGTCGCGGGGAGCCCCGACGTCGCGCAGCCGGTACGCGCCCACCCCGACGTCCGTGGCGAGGACCGTGCCACGGTCCTCCAGGACGAGCGTGCCCACGCCGGCCGTCGCGAGGTGCACGGCGAGCGCGGCCCCGACCCGCCCCAGCCCGACGACGGCGACGGTCGCCCGGGCGCGGGCTGCGAGCACGCGGTGCCCGGCGCCGTCGGGCCGCAGCGCCGAGAGCACGCCCGCGTCCGCCTCGCCGTGGCCCGGGGCGGGCGAGACCGGACGTCGTCGGCGGGCGGGGACGAGCAGGTGCGCCTCCTCGAGGAGCCGGACGAGCGCGGCCCGGCGACCGGGCGACGGCGTCCCGGTCTCGACTCCCTCGCCGCGCCGGGCCGACGGCGCGGTGAGCGCGCGCAGCCACTCCTCCTCATCGGGCTCGAGCCCGGTGAGCCGGACCGACCAGCGTGGGTCGGTGCCGACCTGCACCTCCCCCGGGGCGCGCCGGAGAAGCGGGGCCTCGGGTCGCAGCACGCGTCGTCGCTGCACGTGTCCTCCGCGGGTCGTGGGGCGGGCGGCACGGTCGGCCGCCCGCGACGAGCGTGGCACGGCGGCGCCCTCCGACCCGAGTTGTCCACAGGCAGACCTCGACGACGCTTCAGGGGCGGTTCCTTGACCGGGAGCACAGCTCCCCGCGACGTCCGCTCGACCGGGCGGCGCGGAAATCCCCACCACGCGGCGTGGGGCCCTGCCTTTTCGTGGCCAGAACCACTACGGTCTGAGCGTGGTCCGGGAGACGATCGTGGAGGTTCGGCGCAGCCGCCGACGCAAGAGCACGGTGAGCGCCTACCGCGACGGCGAGCGCACCATCGTCGCGATCCCGGCGCGCTTCACCCGCGCCCAGGAGCGCGAGTGGGTCCAGCGCATGCTCGACCGCCTGGCCGACTCCGAGCGGCGGAGACGCCCCTCCGACGACGAGCTCGAGCGTCGCGCCGTCGAGCTGTCCGAGAAGTACCTCGGCGGCCGCGCGCACCCCACGAGCGTGCGCTGGTCCGGGAACCAGGACCGGCGGTGGGGGTCGTGCACCCTCATCGACGGGACGATCCGCATCTCGACCCGGGTGCGGGGGATGCCTCCCTGGGTGCTCGACTACGTGCTGCTCCACGAGCTCGCCCACCTGCTCCACGCCGGCCACGGCCCGGGGTTCTGGAAGCTGCTCGAGCCGTACCCGCGGACGGACCGGGCGCGCGGCTTCCTGGAGGGCGTCTCGTTCGCGCGCGACGCGGACCTCGAACCCGACGGCGACGAGCCCGGAGCCTCCGGGGAGGACGCCGGGCTCGCGGCCGACGCGACGTCGGAAGGTCCCTGAGCGGCAGGACGCCCCGGGCTCAGCGCGCGCTGCCGCCCGCGTCCGTCGGCCCGTCGTCGGTCGCGTCGTCCGTCGTCCCGGTCGGGGGCTCCGCGCCGCCCGCACCCTCGGCGGCACGGAAGATCTCCTCGAGCGCGCGGTCGACGTCGGCCTCCTCGATGCGGGTCACGGCCCGTCGGCTCTCGTAGCCGGCGGGGTCGTCGAGGTCCGTCGCGTCCGGCAGGAGGTCGGGGTGGTCCCAGACGCCGTCGCGCGCGCTCGACCCGGACTGCGCGGCGATGAGCGCCCACAGCGCCGCCGCGTCGCGCGAGCGCCGGGGGCGCAGCTCCAGGCCGACCAGGGTGGCGAAGGTGTGCTCGGCAGGGCCGCCCGCCGCACGACGGCGGCGCAGCATCTCGCGCAGCGGAACCGCGTGGGGCAGGTGGGGGAGGGCGGCGGTGGCCGTCACCTCGTCCACCCACCCCTCGACGAGCGCGAGCGTGGTCTCGAGCCGCAGGAGCGTGGCCTGCTGCTCGGGAGTGTTCTGGAGCCCGAAGACGCCGCCGGACAGGGCGCGCTGGAGGGCGTCCGTGTCGGTGAGGTCGACGTCGGAGAGCTGCGACTCGAGCGCCGACAGGTCGATGGTGATGCCGCGCGCGTACGCGTCGACGAGGCCGCGCAGGTGGCCGCGCAGCCACGCCACGTGCGTGAAGAGGCGTGCGTGGGCCGCCTCGCGGAGCGCCAGGAACAGGCGCACCTCGTCGGCGGGGGCGTCCAGACCCTCGGCGAAGGCCTCGACGTTCGTGGGCAGGAGGACGGTCCCGGGCTGGTCGAGCAGGGGCAGCCCCACGTCGGTGGCACCGAAGACCTCGCGCGACAGCGTGCCCGCCGCCTGGCCCACCTGCATGCCGAAGACGGCCGAGCCGAGGCGCCGCATGAGCGCCGCGGGGTCGCCCGGCAGCCCGAGCGCGCCCGCCGGGAGCCCGGGCACCTGGCCCGGGAGCGTGAACCCGACCCCGGGCAGCGCCGACGGGTCGTCGCCGAGGCCCTCCGGGAGCTGGTCGCGCAGGACCGTCGCGAGCGCGTCGGCGACGGACGCCGCGACGGGCGCGACGAGCTCGTTCCACGCCGGGAGGGTGTGCTCGACCCACTCGGACCGGCTCCAGGCCTGGGCGCGCCCGCCCGACGGCGGGAGGTCGGTGACGGCGTCGAGCCACAGCTCGGCGACGGAGAGCGCCTCGGTCACGGCCCGCTGCTGCGCCGTCGTGACGGAGGGATCGCCCTCGGCGACGGCGACCTGGCGCGCGACGTCGTGCGAGACGTCCGTGTTCACCGGGCCGTCGCTCGGCGTCGACAGCAGCCGCTGGACCTGCGCGAGGACGTGCTGGAAGAGCTGGGGGTCAGCCGCGCCCCCGGCGGCGAGCGCCTGGGGGTCGAGGCCGCGGGCGCGGAGCTCGCGCAGCGCCTCGTCCGCGTCGGGTCCGAGCATCGAGCGGAGCAGCTCCTCGAACCGCGGGTCGAAGGGGGTGTCGTCGTCCGGTCCGGGCGTGCGGTCGGGGGGAAGGCTGCTCATGGCGACTCCTCACGGTAGCGTCGGTGATCACCGTAACCACGATCGACCGCCGAGAACGGGGGCTGGGCCATGTCCGAGGGCCGGGTTCGCTCACGGCGCAGCGACGCGGTCCCCGCCGGGGGACAGCCCCCGGGCGAACCGGGGGAGGACCCTGCGGTGCGGCCCGTCACGCCTCCGCGCGACCCCGTCGTGGTCGTCGGGGTCGGTCAGGTCGCGGACGCGGTCCGCCGGGGCCTGGGCGCGGCCGAGGCGTCGCCCGTGGACGCCGAGGGGTGGCCCGACGGCGCGCGCCGGCTCGTCGTGGTCGCTCCGGCGGGGGAGTTCGGGGCGCCGCGTGCGAAGACCGACGCCGAGCAGCGCGCCCGGCTCGCGCTCCTCGGGCGGCGCGCGGGCGAGGCCGCGGTCGCCGCGGGGATCGAGCACGTCGTCGCGGTGACCTCTGCCGCCGTGCACGGGGCGACGCCGGGCCGCGCGGTGATCGAGGACGACGACCCGGTCGCCGTCGACGACGGACCCGGCTTCGCGGGAGACGTGGCCGCGTTCGAGGACGCGCTGCGCGAGGCGCTCCACGGGACGCCGCTCGGGCTCGTGCGGCCGGCGGTGGTCGTCGGGCCCGGGATCGACACGCTCCTCACGCGGCACTTCGAGGCCCCGCGCCTGCTCACGGTCCGCGGCGGGGAGCGGACGTGGCACCTCGTGCACGTCGAGGACGTCGTCGCGGCGGTCCGTGTCGCGCTCGACGGCGGCCTCGTCGGCGGGCTGACGGCCGGTCCGCTGCGCGAGGGGCTCCCCGACGCGCTCGACTCCGAGACGGTGGCCGCGGCGGCCGGCCTGCGCACGGTCCAGCTCCCGTCGGCGACCGCGTTCGGCGCGGCCGAGCGGCTGCACCGGGTCGGGGTGCTGCCGTCTCCGGCGAGCGACCTGGCGTTCGTCGTGCACCCGTGGTCGGTCTCGGCCGGGCGCCTGCACGACGCCGGGTGGTCGCCGACGTGGTCGGGCGCCGCGGCGCTGGAGGTGCTGCTCGCGGAGGTGCGCGGCCGGGTGGGCGTCGCGGGGCTGCGGTTCGGCGGTCGTGACGCCGCGGCCCTCGGTGCCGCGGGAGCGGCCGTGGCGGTGCTCGGGACCGCGGCCGTGTGGCGGCAGGCTCGGTCTCGACGCCCGTGACCGCCGGCCGACGCCGCCAGGTCGGGGAGCGCGGGCGCGGTCGGCAGGGAGATCCCAGCATCCTCGGGGATGATGTCCCGGTGAGCGACGCCCCCTCCTTCGACGCCCTCCTCGCCGAGGACGAGCACGACCCGCCGCCCGTGACCCGCCGGTCCCTCACCTTCGGGATCTCCCTGCTCGCGACGACGCTGCTCGTCGCGGGCCTCGCGATCCTGCCCGCGCCGTACGCGGTGCGGTCGCCGGGGCCGACGGAGGACACGCTCGGCGAGCAGGGCGGCACGCCGCTGATCTCCATCACGGGCGCCGAGACCTTCGACTCGACGGGCGAGCTGCGCCTGACCACCGTCTCCGTCGCGGGCGGCCCGGGCTACCCCGTGAACCTCGCCCAGGTCGTCCAGGGCTGGTTCGACCGCTCGCGCAGCGTGCGACCCGTCGAGGAGGTGTTCCCGACCGGCCGCACCAAGAAGGAGACGGAGCAGCAGGGCCAGGCCGAGATGATCTCCTCGCAGGAGAACGCCACGGTCGCGGCGCTCACCGAGCTCGGGTACGAGGTGCCGGCCACGCTCACGGTCGAGGCCGCGGTCCCGGACAGCGGGTCGGACGGTGTCGTCGAGCCGGGGGACGTCATCGTCGCGCTCGACGGCGCACCGGTCCCGACGTACCAGGACCTCATCGACGGGCTCGAGGCGGTCGACCCGGGCGCCGACGTGACGCTGGGCGTCCTCCGGGACGGCGCGGAGACCGACCTCACGGTGACGACGACGGACGGCGGCGACACCGCGCTGCTCGGCGTGTTCATCGACCCGACGTTCGACTTCCCGGTCGACGTGTCGATCCAGATCGAGGACATCGGCGGCCCGAGCGCGGGGACGATGTTCGCCCTCGGCATCGTCGACCAGCTCACGCCCGAGGACGAGGCGAACGGCGTCGTCATCGCGGGGACGGGCACCATGAGCGTCGAGGGCGACGTGGGCCCGATCGGCGGCATCCAGCAGAAGCTGTACGGCGCCCTGCGCGACGGCGCGACGTGGTTCCTCACGCCGCAGGCCAACTGCCCGGAGGTCGTGGGCAACGTGCCCGACGGCCTGCACGTCGCCGCGGTCTCGACGCTGGCCGACGCCCGCGCGGCCATGGAGGCGATCGGCGCGGGCGAGGGCGACTCGCTCGCCACGTGCGAGGCGCGCTGACCACGGCCGCTCGCGTCAGTCCTCGAGCGTCGCTCGCAGCGCGGTGACGAGTCCGGGGACGAGGTCGGGGCCGCCCGCGACGTCGGTGGCCGTGTCGTGCGCGCGCGACCGGACGGCGCACCAGGTGGGCCCGTCGCGCAGCACGCCGACGGCGAGGCGTACGTCCTGCCGGTCGGGGTGCGACGTCAGGTAGTCGAGCGCCGCGTCCGGGTCGTCGGGCACGCCCTCCTCGGCGGCCGGGGGCAGGACGATCCGCTCGACCACGAGCGCGGCGCCGTCGACCGTCGCGGGCCAGGCGACGCGCGCGAGCCCGTCCTCGAGGTCGCCGTCGGCGGCGAAGCCCTCCTGCTCGATCGAGAGGAGGTGGTGGGGGTCCGCGGTGGCCGCCGCGACGACGTCGGGCGGCAGCCGGTCCGCGAGCGTCGGGTCGGCGGCGAGCGCCCCGGCCGTCGCGACGAGCGCGAAGAGCCGCGGCGGGGCGTCCCAGCCGGCTTCCGCGGCGTGCGCCTCGATCTCGTGGACGGCGAGCGCGAGCGCGTGCTGCGGCGTCGGGCCGCCGGGCGCGACCGGGTCGGGGGCCGGGGAGGGGGCGGTGTCGTCAGGCTGGGGCATGCCCCCATGGTCCCCCATCGCGCGCCGACCGGCGGTGGACGGGCGGTGACCCGGTCGCGACGTCCCCCACGAGGCCGCGGACCGTGGGAACCTTGGGGGAGGACCGGGCGTTGACCCCGGTGCACGCCCGAGCCACGACCGAAGAGGTATACCCACCGTGTCATTCGCCGCAGCGCCCCGCCGGCCGTCCTCCGGGGGGCGGCCCGCCCGGCGCCGGAGCCCGATCGGGATCGCGATCGCCGTCGTCGGCGCCCTCGTGGTCCTCCTGCTCCTGCTCGCCCAGTTCTGGACCGAGGTGCTGTGGTTCCGGCAGCTCGACTTCGCGAACGTCCTGTGGACGCAGTGGGGCGCGCGCATCGCCCTGTTCGTCGCCGGGTTCCTCGTGATGGGCGGCCTCGTCTTCCTGTCGTTCTCGCTCGCGTACCGGTCACGGCCGATCTACGCGCCGTCGACGCCCGAGCAGGCGACGCTCGACCAGTACCGCGAGGCGATCGAGCCGCTGCGCAAGGTCGTCATGATCGTCGCGCCCGCCCTCGTCGGCTTCTTCGCCGGAGCGGCCGCGGCGTCGCAGTGGCAGACCGTCCTGCTGGCGATGAACTCGGTGCCGTTCGGCACGACGGACCCGCAGTGGGGCATCGACCTGTCGTTCTACGTCTTCACGCTGCCCGCGCTGCGGTTCGTCGTGAGCTTCCTCATGGCGGTCGTCATCATCGCGGGCATCGCCGCGGTCGCGACGCACTACCTGTACGGCGGGCTGCGCATCGGCGGCGGCTCCGACGCGGGCCCGCGCACCACGACAGCGGCGCGCGTCCAGCTCTCGGTGATCGCCGCGCTCCTCCTGATCCTCATCGGGGCCAACTACTGGCTCGACCGGTACTCGATCCTCACCTCGGGCGGCGCGAAGTTCGACGGCGCCTCGTACGCGGACGTGCACGCGGTCATCCCCTCGAAGGCGATCCTCACGCTCGTCGCCCTCTTCGTCGCGGCGCTCTTCGTCGTGACGGCGGTGCGCGGCAACTGGCGGCTGCCGGCGATCGGCGTCGGCCTGATGGTCGTGTCGGCGATCGCGATCGGCGGCATCTACCCGAGCGTCGTCCAGCGCTTCCAGGTCACGCCGAACGCGCAGGACTTCGAGGAGGAGTACATCCAGCGCAACATCGACGCGACGAAGGCCGCGTACGGGATCGACGACGTGCAGACGGAGCAGTACAACGCGAAGACGGAGGCGGAGGCCGGCGCGCTGCGCGAGGACGCCGACACCACGGCGTCGATCCGCCTGCTCGACCCGGAGATCGTCAGCCCGTCGTTCAGCCAGCTGCAGCAGAACAAGCAGTACTACCAGTTCTCGCCGTCGCTGTCGGTCGACCGGTACACGATCGACGAGGAGAGCCGCGACACCGTCATCGCGGTCCGCGAGCTCAACCAGGACGGCCTGGGCGCCGACCAGCGCAACTGGGTCAACGACCACACGGTCTACACGCACGGCTTCGGCGTCGTGGCCGCGTACGGCAACCAGATCGGGCCCGACGGGCGCCCCGCGTTCTACGAGGGCTCGATCCCGTCGACGGGCGCGTTCACGGACGCGGGCGGCTACGAGCCGCGCATCTACTTCTCGCCCGAGGCGCCGCAGTACTCGATCGTCGGTTCGCCCGAGGGGCGCGACCCGTGGGAGCTCGACTACCCCGTCGACGACGAGGGTGGTCAGGTGAACAACACGTTCCCGACGCAGGAGATCGAGGGTGGCCCGAGCGTCGGGTCCTTCATGAACAAGGTGCTGTACGCGCTGAAGTTCGGCTCCGAGCAGATCCTCTTCTCCGACCGCGTCACGGAGGAGTCGCAGATCCTCTACGACCGCAGCCCGCGCGACCGCGTGGCGAAGGTCGCCCCGTACCTCACGCTCGACGGGCGTGTGTACCCGGCGGTCGTGGACGGTCGCGTGAAGTGGATCGTGGACGGCTACACGACGTCGAACGCGTACCCGTACTCGACGTCGGAGTCGCTCGAGGACTCGACGCGCGACTCGCTCGTCGCGGCGAACTCCGTCGAGGCGCTCGCCCCGCAGCAGGTGAACTACATCCGCAACTCGGTCAAGGCGACCGTCGACGCGTACGACGGCTCGGTCGACCTGTACGCGTGGGACGCCGAGGACCCGGTGCTCCAGGCGTGGTCCCAGGTGTTCCCGACGTCGCTCCAGCCGATCTCCGAGATCTCGGGCGACCTCATGAGCCACCTGCGCTACCCCGAGGACCTGTTCAAGGTGCAGCGCACGCTGCTCGCGAGCTACCACGTGGACGACGCGAACGAGTTCTTCTCGGGCCAGGACTTCTGGCGCAGCCCGGAGGACCCGACGGCGAGCGGGCAGGTCAAGCCGCTGCAGCCGCCGTACTACCTCACGCTGCAGATGCCGAGCCAGGAGGCGCCGACGTTCTCGCTCATGTCGACGTACATCCCGGGCGGTGGCTCGGACCGCAACATCCTCACGGGGTTCCTCGCCGTCGACGCGGAGCCGGGCAACGAGGCGGGCGTGCGGTCGGACGACTACGGCACGCTGCGGCTCCTCGAGCTGCCGCGCAACGCGACGGTCCCCGGACCGGGTCAGGTGCAGAACAACTTCAACACCGACCCGACCGCCGCCGACGGCCTCCTCGCGCTGCGCCGCGGTGACTCGACGGTCATCAACGGCAACCTCCTCACGCTCCCGGTGGGCGGCGGCCTGCTGTACGTCCAGCCGGTCTACGTGCAGTCGACGGAGGGCACGCGGTTCCCGCTGCTGCGCAAGGTGCTCGTGTCCTTCGGTGACGAGATCGGCTTCGCCGACACGCTCGACGAGGCGCTGGACCAGGTGTTCGGCGGCGACTCGGGCGCGAACGCGGGCGACGCCGACGGCGGGGTCGAGACCGAGGTCCCGGACCAGCCGGCCGACGGCGAGACGACCGACCCGGGCACGACCGACCCCGGGACGACGGACCCCGGCACGGAGCCGCCGGCCACCGAGGAGCCGGCGCCGCCGGCCGACGGCGGCACGGTGGACGGCGGCGCCCGCGCCGAGCTCGACCAGGCGCTGCGCCAGGCGCAGCAGGCGATCGAGGACGGCCAGGCGGCGCTCGCCGAGGGTGACTTCGCCGCCTACGGCGAGGCGCAGGACCGGCTCCAGCAGGCGCTCGAGGCGGCGCTGGCGGCCGAGCAGTCGCTCGACACGGAGTCGTCGGCAGGCTGACGGCAGCAGCCGGACGACGCTCACCACGGACGGGGGGGGGGGGCGGCGGGCGCCCCCCCCCCCCCCCGCCCCGGGGGGGGGGTGGGTTGTTTTGTGGCGGGGGGGGGGGTGCGAGACCGGAGCAAAAAAAAC
>NZ_JBHXIC010000057.1:24925-29907 GCF_042723955.1 Cellulosimicrobium cellulans
CTCGCCGCGGCGCCGCGGCCGGGCCCCCGGCCGCCGCCCCCCGCCCCCCGCCCGGGGGGGGGCGCCCACCCCCGCGCCCCCCCCGCCCGTCCGGCGTCGTGCCGGAGTTGTCTTTTCGTCCGCGGGGCGGGAGGATCGCTCCTCGTGACCTCTGCAACGGTTTGCAGCAACGCTTTCAGCGTGGCGAGCGACACGACCTCGGCCGTCCCTGCGGTGCGCCTGCACCACCCGTCGGGGTCCGAGCTCGTCGTGGCGCTGCGCGGTGCGGCCGTGCTCGCCTGGCGCGCCCCGTGGCGCGGGCAGGACGGGACCGTACGGGTCGAGGACCTCGTCGACGGGTACGCCGACGAGGCGGAGGTCGCCGTGCACGACGCCGCGCGGTCCGCGCTCATGGCGCCGTTCGTCAACCGTCTCGCGGGCGGGCAGTACGCGTTCGACGGCGTTCGGCACCAGGTGCCGCCCGTCCTGCCGTGGGAGCCCCTCACCATGCACGGGTTCGCCCGCACGCTCGACTGGGCGGTCGTCGACCGGGACGAGGACCCGGCGCACCCCGCAGACGGGGACCCGGCGCGACCGGTGTCGGTCACGCTCCGGACGTCCGTAGCCCCCGACGTGCACGCAGGCTACCCGTTCGCGCTCACCCTCGAGGTCGAGTACGTGCTCGACGCGGGCTCGCTGGGCGTCACGCTGCGGGCCCGCAACGTCGGCGCGACCGCCGCGCCCGTCGCCCTGGGGTGGCACCCGTACCTGCGCGTACCGGGGCACGGCACGATCGACCGGCTCGAGCTGACCGTCCCCGCGCGGCGCGCCGTCGTGACGGACCCCGGGCTGCTCCCGCTCGCGGGGGCGGAGGCGTTCGGTGCGATCGACGGCGTCGGGCCGCTGCCGCTCGCCGGCGTGCGGCTCGACCACGCGTTCGGCGACCTGCGCACCGACGCCGACGGCCGCGCGCGGACGCTCGTGCGCGACCCCGCGACGGGGCAGGGGCTCGCCGTGCGGCAGGACCGCGGCCTCGTCCACGTGTACACGGGCGACGGCCTGGCGCGACGCGAGCGGGCCGCCGTCGCGATCGAGCCCGTCGAGACCCTGACCGACGCGTTCAACCGCGCCGACTGCGCCGCGGACGTGCGACTGGAGCCCGGGGCCGTGCGCGAGTTCGCGTTCGGGGTCGAGGTCCTGGCGTGACCCACGTCTCGTCCACCCGATTTGGCCTGGTCCGGAACCTCACGTAGAGTAGTGATCACCGACGCGGGGTGGAGCAGCTCGGTAGCTCGCTGGGCTCATAACCCAGAGGTCGCAGGTTCAAATCCTGCCCCCGCTACTCAGAAGACGAAGGCCCTCGTACTGATGTTCGAGGGCCTTAGTCGTGTCCGGGGGCGTCCGTCCCGGACGCCTCGCCGTGCGAGCGTGGCCTCCGCTGTGACGCGCCCCACCCGGCCGAGGTGCGGCCGGGGGAAGCCACGGCCCACGGCCCGGCGTTATCGTCAGTGGCCGGCGCCCACCACTCCCGCGGGCGCCCGACACCCGGAAGGTCACCATGCGCCGTCTGCGTCCCCGTCCCGCCGTCCTCACCGCCGTCACGGCGGTCGCCGCGCTCACGCTGACGGCCTGTTCCTCGGGAGGCAGCGACGGAGGCGACGCCGCGAGCCCGAGCGACGGCGCGTCGGCCGACGCCGCGCAGTGCGAGCCCGGCGCCCTCCCGACGCTCACCGACGGCGTGCTGACCGTCGGCGCGGGCGAGGCGTACGCGCCCTGGTACATCGGCGAGCACGACTCGGGCGAGGGCTTCGAGTCGGCGCTGATCTACGCGGTCGCGGACCGCCTCGGCTACGCGGCCGACGACGTCGTCTGGGAGACCGTGACGTTCGAGCAGATCATCAGCCCGGCCGTGAAGCCGTTCGACGTCGCCGCGTACCAGACGTCGATCACCGACGAGCGCAAGCAGGCCGTCGACTTCTCCAGCCCGTACCTCACGACGCGTCAGGGCGTCATCGTCATGGAGGACGGCCCGTACGCGGGCGCGACGACGCTCGCCGAGCTCGACGGCGCGCGCATCGGCGTCACGGCCGCGCAGACGAGCCTCACGCTCGCCGAGGGCGCGTGGGGCGAGGACGCGGACATCTCGCCGTACAACGCGGCGGGCGACGGCATGCAGGCGCTCCAGTCCGGGACGATCGACGCGATGGTCATGGACGTCGACCAGGGCGTCGCCGCGTCGACCGAGTACTTCCCCGACTCCGTCGTCATCGGGACGCTGCCCGACCAGGGCGTCGTCGAGCAGTACGGGCTCGTGCTCGACCTGGACTCCTCGCTGACCGACTGCGTGACCCAGGCCGTGGACGAGCTCGAGGCCGACGGCACGCTCGCCGAGCTCCGCACGACGTGGCTCAAGTCGGACGACATCCCCGTCCTCGAGTGACCCGGCCGTGACCGTGCCCGACGACGTGCCCCGCGGGGCGTCGGACGACGTGCGCCCGCCCGGGCGCGGCGAGGTGCCGGACGGCGTCCCGGCGGCCGCGTGGTCGCCGTCGCCGCTCGCGCTCGACCGCGCCGCGTTCCGGCGCGCGCAGCGCCGCCGCTCGCTCCTCGTCGCGCTCGTGAGCACGGTGCTCGTCGTCGCGGCGGTCGTGCTCGTCGTCGTCAACGCACCCGGCTGGGAGCGCGCGCGGACCGCGTTCTTCGACCCCGCGATGGCGTGGGAGTCGCTGCCCGCGATCCTCGAGGGGCTGTGGCTCAACCTGCGCGTGTGGGTCGTGGCGGGCGTCGTCGGGACGCTGCTCGGGCTCGGGCTGGCGATCGCCCGCACGAGCCGCATCCCGGCGCTCTTCCCGCTGCGCGCGTTCGCGACCGCCTACGTCGACCTGTTCCGCGGCGTGCCGCTCCTGCTCGTGCTGCTGCTCGTCGGCTTCGGGCTGCCGGCGCTGCGCCTGGAGTGGCTTCCGACGTCGGGCGCGTTCCTCGGGGCGCTCGCGATCGTCCTCACGTACACCGCCTACCTGGCCGAGGTGTTCCGGGCAGGCATCGAGTCGGTGCACCCGTCGCAGGTCGCGGCCGCGCGCTCGCTCGGGCTCACGCGCGCCCAGACGACCCGCCGGGTCGTGCTGCCGCAGGCCGTCCGCAACGTCACCGCGCCGCTTGCGAACAACCTCGTCTCGCTCCAGAAGGACTCGGGCCTCATCTCCGTGCTCGGCGCCGTGGACGCGATCCGCGCCGCGCAGATCGCGACGACGGGGAGCTACAACTTCACGCCCTACGTCGTCGCGGGGATCCTGTTCTTCCTCGTGTCGTTCCCGCTGACGCGTGCGGTCGACGCGTACCAAGCACGCCGCGGCTGGGGCAGGTCGCTCGCGACCGTGAGCGGGGCGGGGGACATCCGATGAACGGGGTTCTCCTGCCCTCCGGCGCGACCCCGCAGGACGCCGGGGCGGACCACCTGCTCTCGCTGCGCGGCGTCCGCAAGACCTTCCCCGCACCCGGCGTCCCGGGCGGGCGGCGGGTCGTGCTCGACGGCATCGACCTCGACGTCGACGCGCACCGGTGCGTCGTGCTCGTCGGGTCGTCCGGCTCGGGCAAGTCCACGCTCCTGCGCGTCGTCAACCTCCTCGACGAGGTCGACGACGGGCAGATCCTGCTCGACGGCGAGGACGTCGCCGACCCGCGGCTCGACGCCAACCGGGTCCGCGCGCGCATGGGCATGGTCTTCCAGGCGTACAACCTCTTCCCGCACCTGACCGTGCTCGACAACGTGACCCTCGCGCCCCGCCTCGTGCACCGGCGGGCCCGCGCGGAGGCGGAGGCGGCGGCCGTCGAGATGCTGGGCCGGGTCGGCCTGGGCCACAAGGTGAGGGCGTACCCCGACCAGCTCTCGGGCGGCGAGCAGCAGCGCGCCGCGATCGCACGCGCCCTCGTCAACGGGCCGGAGCTGCTCCTGCTCGACGAGGTGACGTCCGCGCTCGACCCCGAGCTCGTCGGCGAGGTGCTCGACCTGCTCGCCGAGCTGCGTGCCGAGGGCCGCACGATGCTCGTCGCGACCCACGAGATGAGCTTCGCGCGCCGCGTCGCCGACGAGGTCTGCTTCCTCCACGAGGGCCGCGTCCACGAGCGCGGCACCCCCGAACAGGTTCTCGGCGACCCGCAGCAAGAGCGCACCCGCGCGTTCCTCCGCCGCCTCCACGCCTGAACCGCCCGACCACCCGGCCCCGGGCCTCGCCGAGAACGACATGGGGGTCGTTCTGAGCGTCTTCGCGGCACTCAGGTCGTGCTCGACGGCGTGTGGTGTCGTTCTCGTCGGCGGCGCGCGACGCCGCGGACCGCGCTGGTAGGGTCGCGCCCAGCGTCGCGTGCCGGTGGCGGACCGCGTCAGGCATGGAGGCGCCGAACCCGGAAGGGGGAGCCGTGACGGCACGGACCCTTTCCTCGTTCCTCACCGGTGAGTGAGGGCGAGAAGACCAGGCTCGTGGCCTGGTACGACGAGATGCAGGCGGTGCACGGTCGGTTGCGGCAGGCGCTGGAGCTGGTACGGGACGCGTCGGACGACGACGGCCCGAGCGCGAGCGGACCGGTCACCGACCTGCTGGTGTACTGCCGGGGCTTCTGCACCGCCCTGACCCGGCACCACACGGCCGAGGACGCGGTGCTCTTCCCCGAGCTCGAGCGGCGTCACCCCGACCTCGCCGACGTCCTGCGGCGTCTGCGCCAGGACCACGGGATGATCGCGTACCTCGTCGCGGACCTCGAGCGCGCGCTCGACCGGGCGACGGACCCCGTCGCGTCGCGGGACGCCGTCGCGCGTCACCTCGACGGGGTGGGCGCGATCATGGAGTCGCACTTCCGGTACGAGGAGCGCGCGCTCGGGAGCGTCCTCGCGGCGCTCGACCTCAGGGCGCCGCGCAGGGAGGTGCTCGGGCCGCTCTGAGCCCTCGGTGGAGGGTGGGGGGGGTGGGGGGGGGGGGCGGAGGAGGCCGAAGCAACCACACCCACCC
>NZ_JBHXIC010000058.1:0-29876 GCF_042723955.1 Cellulosimicrobium cellulans
CCCGGCACCGGCGGGTTACCCCCCCCGGGATCACCAATCCTCGGGGCCCGGGGCCGCCCCCCCCCCCCCGCGGGTGCGACCGGCCCGTCCGGTCACGCGAGGTCGGTCAGGCGAGCGCCTTCGCCTTGAGCTGCGCGAACTCCTCCGGCGTGATCGCGCCGGAGTCCAGGAGCGACTTGGCGTGCGTGATCTGCTCGGCGGGCGACGTGGTCGCGACCTGGCGGATGTACGCGTCGGTGTCCTGCTTCGCCTGGACGACGGCGGCCGCCTGCCGCTCCGCCATCCCGCGCCCGCGGGCGATGAGGTAGACGAGCGACGTCAGGACGGGTAGGAAGATGAGGAAGATGATCCACACGGCCTTCCACCAGCCCGAGAGCTCTCGGTCACGGAACAGGTCCGCGATGATCTGGAAGAGCACGATGAGGTAGGCGATGAAGAAGAAGCTCCAGACGAGGAGCCAGAAGAAGTCCCAGAAGTCCACGGTCGCGCCCTTTCTCGACGGTTCCCCGTACCGGTGCGCGGCGGGCTGCCGCGCATCTTGAGGGCGAACCTAGCGATGACGGGGACATCGCGCCCGGCGAAAGCCGGGTGAAGCGCGCGAAAGAGGCCGTTCCGCACCTCTCGGTGCGGATCACCCCGGGTCCGGAGCCACCCCTCGACGCCGAGCCCGGACGACGTCGCCGACGATGACGGCGAGCAGGATGCCGTCGGTGACCCAGTTGAGCGCGAGGGGCGTGAGCCACGCGTGCGTCCCGTACAGCGCGCCGACCGCCAGGGCGCCGAGCAGGTGGGGGACCGACCACCGCCCTCCCGTCGCCCGGCGGAAGAGCGCGTTGCCGACGAGGTACGTCGCCGCCGCCCCGCACACGAGCGCGGCCGTCCACGCGTCCGCGTGGCCCGCGCCGTCGTGGCCCAGCGGGTGCAGCAGGACCAGCTCGTCCGCGACGGCCGTGAGGACGATCCCGGCGACGATGACGAACGGCACGTACGTGTACGCCGTCTGGGCCACCATGCCCCGCTCGTCCTGCGACGTGAAGTACTCCGTGGCGCGCCGCTCCGAACGGTCGAAGAAGAGCAGCCACATGAGCACCGTGCTCGCGAACGCGGAGCAGAACGCCGAGACGGTCGTCGCGTCGAGGGGCAGCTCCGCGAACGCGGCTCCCGTGACGATGATCGACTCGCCGAGACAGATGATGACGAAGAGGCTCACGCGCTCGGCCATGTGCTCGCCGCGCACGACCCACGTGTTCGCGCGCGACGCGCCGAGCCCGGGCAGCCAGAACATCGCACGCGGCCCCGCGACGTCGATCGCGGCGGCGACCGCCCACAGCGCGAGGCGGTGCTCCTCGACCAGGCCGCCCGCGACCCACACGGCCCCGGACACGGCGACCCACGTGGTGATGCGGACGAAGTTCACCGCGTTCTCCGGCCAGACGCGGCCCATCGCGACCATCGTGAACAGGCTGCGCCCGACCTGCATCGTCACGAGCATCACGGCGAACAGCAGACCCTTGTCCCCGAACGCCTCGGGGATCGCGCTCGCGAGGACGAGACCCAGCAGCATGAGCACCACGAGCAGGGCACGCACCGGCAGCCGTTCCGGGTCGAGCCAGTTCGTGACCCACATCGTGTCGACCCACACCCACCAGACCGCGACGCCGAGCACGAGCGTGTGCGCGAGCGCCTCGCCGCCGGGGTGCGCGATCAGGCCGTGGGAGAGCTGAGTGATCGCGAAGACGAAGACGAGGTCGAAGAAGAGCTCGACGTAGCCGACGCGGCTCGAGTCGCCGCCGTCGCCGTGCCGCAGGAGGTCGGTGCGCAGCCCCCAGCGCAGCGGGGCCCGCCCGGTACCGGGCGTCGTGAGCGGTGCGTCCATGCTGGGATGCTCCCACCCCGGGTCACCGTCGGGTCACGATCGTGCGGCGCGTCGCGGTTCGCCGAGCACGACCTCCCCACGAGGACCACGATGGTCGCGCCACCTGTCGTCGACCGAGGAGTCCCTCATGGTTCCCGTCCGCCGCCCCGTCTCCCGGTCGGCTCGTGCCGCGTCCGCCCTCTCGCTCGTCCTCGCGGCCGGTCTCCTGGGGGCGTGCGCCTCCGAGACCGACGGCGGCGGGGACGACACGTCCGCCTCCGAGGAGTCCACCGAGCCCGGCGAGGACGCGTCCGAGGAGCCGTCGGACGACGCCTCCGAGGAGGGCCTGCCCGACGCCGGGACGATGGACGTCGTCGCCGGCGCGCACGGCACGGGTCTGCCGCCCGGCGTCGACGCGCCGACCGAGGGCGGGACGGGCGCCGCGTGGAGCGCGGAGCCGGGGCTGCTGTACGTCGTGACCTACGGGTCCAGCACGTGCCCCGTGCTCGCGGAGGACGAGGCCGCGGTCCAGGGCGACGACGTCGTCGTGACGTTCGTCGAGATCGCCCCGGACACGGCGTGCACCATGGACTACGTGCCCGCGACCTCCGTGGTCGGGGTGCCCGACGACGTCGACGCGAGCGGCGAGGTGAGCGTCGTGCTGGGTGACCGCGGGACCGTCGTCGTGCCGCCCGCGGCGGACGGCACGACCGGCGAGTCCGCCTGGGTCGAGGAGTAGCCGCCCCCTGCGGTGAAGAGCGCGTGAAAGGACGGTCCCGCCCCGGCGGGACCGTCCTGCGGCGACCGGGGGAGCGGCTACCGTGTGCGGGTGACGACGCCCTTCTCCCGCTCCGCTCGCCGCACCGTGGCCGGAGCCGCGACCCTCGTGCTGGCCCTCGTCCTGGGCGCGTGCTCGGTGCCTCCGAAGCAGCAGACCCCCGTGGACGACGTCGCGACCTCCGCGTCCGGCACGGGCGAGACCGGGCCGGAGGGCTTCGAGGAGTTCTACGGCCAGAGCCTCGCGTGGGAGGACTGCGGCGCAGGCTGGGAGTGCGCGACGGCGCGCGCGCCCCTCTCGTGGCAGGACCCGGCGGCGGGCGAGATCGAGCTCGCGGTCAAGCGGCAGCCCGCGACCGGCGAGCGCATCGGCTCGCTGCTCACCAACCCCGGGGGGCCCGGAGCCTCCGGCATCGACTTCGTCACCTCCCTCGCCCCGACCGTCGGGGAGCGCGTCACCGCCGCCTACGACCTCGTCGGGTTCGACCCGCGCGGCGTCGGGCAGTCCTCGCCCGTGGTGTGCCTCGACGACGCCGCGAAGGACGAGTCCCTGTCGCGCGACTTCGACACCGACGCGGCGGGGCTCGAGGCGCTCGCGGAGGACCGCCGCGCCTGGGCCGAGGCGTGCGCCGAGAACACGGGCGACCTGCTCGGCCAGGTCGACACGCAGAGCGCCGCGCGGGACATGGACATGCTGCGCGCCGTCCTCGGCGACGAGAAGCTCGCCTACATCGGCTACTCCTACGGCACGCAGCTCGGCGCCACGTACGCGGGGCTGTTCCCGAACAAGGTCGGGCGCCTCGTGCTCGACGGCGCGATCGACACGTCGCTCGACCCGGACACGATCTCCGAGCAGCAGGCCGTCGGCTTCGAGAACGCGCTGCGCGCGTACGTGGAGGACTGTCAGGCGGGCGGCGAGTGCCCGCTGCGCGGGGACGCCGACGCGGGGATGCGGCAGATCCGCTCGCTCCTCGACGCCGCGAAGTCGAACCCGTTGCCGACCGACTCCGAGCGTCGCGTGACGCAGACGCTCGGCTTCTACGGCGTCGCCGTCACGCTCTACAACGACCAGAGCTGGCCGGTGCTCACGCAGGCGCTCACGGAGGCGTTCGAGGAGGGCACGGGCAACCTCCTGCTCTACCTGGCCGACTTCTACAACGACCGCAACCCCGACGGGACGTACTCGACGAACTCGTCCGAGGCCTTCCGCGCGGTCAACTGCCTCGACGGTCGCCAGGACGACGACCCCGACGCGATGCAGGCCCAGCTCGAGCGCCTCGAGGAGGCCGCGCCGACCATGGGGTTCTTCTTCGCGTTCGGCGGTCTCACGTGCGACGGCTGGGCGTACCCGGTGGTGGAGCAGGAGTTCGACCTGCACGCCGAGGGCGCCGCGCCGATCGTCGTCATCGGGACCACCAACGACCCCGCGACCCCCTACGTGTGGGCCGAGGGCCTCGCGGACACGCTCGACTCGGCCGTCCTCCTCACCTGGGAGGGCGAGGGGCACACCGCCTACGGCCGCTCCAACGTGTGCGTGGGCGACGCCGTCGACGCCTACCTGGTGGACGGGACGGTGCCCGAGGACGGGCTGCGCTGCTGACCCGGACAGCACCCGACGGCGGCCCACGGGGCCGCTTTGGAATCTGGCCCGGTCGTTGGGTACAGTAGGCGCTCGTTGCCAGCGGTTCGCGGAGCGGACCGGGACGTAGCACGCCGCCTTAGCTCAGTCGGCAGAGCGATTCACTCGTAATGAATAGGTCAAGGGTTCGATTCCCTTAGGCGGCTCCGACGAGGCCCGGAATCTCAACGATTCCGGGCCTCAGTCATATCCGCGCCAGGTCGCCCACGTCGCGTGCCCAGACCGGATGTCGCCGGGCCTCCGCCGACTGTTCGCCTGCCGGACGGTCTGTCGTCACCGGCCGGACGCGTTCCCGGGCTTGGCTCGTGCCGATGTCACCCGACGAGACGAGTCCCACGATGGTCGAGAGCCCGACGACGCTCCGCGAGACCGCCACGCCGGCCCCGCGCGCCGTCCGTCCCCTGACCGCGCGCGCCGCACGCTTCCCGCGCCCCGCCGTCGCGGCGCACGACCCGTCGGACCCGGACTACACGGCGGGGGACGTCGACGAGCTGGTGCGGTGGCAGCGTCGCGCGGCCGGGGGCGCCCCGTCGCGCACGCGCTGAGCGCTCAGCCGACGCGGCGCAGGAGCAGGATCGCGCCACCCGCGGCGGCGGCGACGAGCCCGCCGACGCCGACGACGGCGAGCGTCGGGAACGCCTCGTCCGCGGGCGGGGGAGGCGCCATGCGTTCCGCGGCGGACGTGAGGGGCGTGCGCGACGGCTCCGGACGGGGCGTCGTGGGTGTCTCGGTGGGGGTGGGCTCGACCGGGGCCTCGGTCGTCGGCTCCTGCGTCGGCTCGTCGGTGATCTCGGGCTCGGGCGCCTCCGCCGTCTCGACGGGTGCCTCCTCGACGACCGGCTCCGGCGCCTCGACCGCCGGCGCCTCGACGGGAGCCTCCGTCGCGGGAGCGGGGGGCGGCGTCGTCGGCGCCGGTGTGGCAGTGGTCGTGCAGACGGCGGCGTCGCCGTTCCACCCGGCGAACTGCCGGTCGATGCCCGTCACGAGCACCCAGCTGACGCAGTACCCGTCGCCGTACGGCCCGCGCTGCGGGACGTCGAGCTCCAGGACGCCGTCGGCCGCGTCCTCCCGGGAGTACCGGTCGCCGAGGTTGCGGGCGTGGGACCCGTCGGGCGCCGTGACGATGTAGCCGAGCCACCCCGACGCGTCGCGCAGCCGGCTCGCGTCGAACGACACGGTCTCCGCGGTGACGGTGAGGCCGCCGCCGCCGTCGCGGTCGTCGGCCACGGCCGGAGAGGCGGCGAGCGCCGCCGTGACGACCCCCAGGGTCGCGAGCGCGAGCAGTCGGTGAGCGGCGCGCATCATCACCTCCGGGTCGGTTCGGGCGTGGTCCGCGGCACATCGTACGCAGTCGCGGCTCGTCGTCGGAAAGCCGTCGGGATGCCGTCGGGAAGCCCGCCGGACAGCGGTCGGGGAGTCTCGTCACGAGCCCGGACAAATCGCTCGACGGCGACGCTCGCGCCGTCCTAGCGTGGCCGTCATGTTCCTGATGACGATGGTGCGTCGTGGCCGGGCCGGCCTCGCGACGCGAGTGGGGATGGCACCCGCTCACCGCTGAGCACGCGGCGCGCGTGGTCGACGACGCCGGGGTGCGTCCCGGTCAGCTCGTCCTCGATCTGGGGGCGGGGGACGGGGCGCTCACGCGACATCTCGTGGCCGCGGGTGCGCGCGTCCTCGCCGTCGAGCTGCACCCGCGGCGCGCCCGTGCCCTGCGCGAACGCTTCGCCGGCGCGGACGTGACGGTGCTGGAGGTCGACCTCGCCGACCTGCGCCTGCCGCGGCGCCCGTTCCGCGTCGTCGCGAACCCGCCGTTCGGGCTGACGTCGCCCCTGCTCGCCCGCGTGCTCGCGCGGGGGTCCGCGCTCGTGGCGGCGGACGTCGTCGTGCAGCGGCAGGCCGCGCGGCGCATCGCCGCGGGCGAGGGCACGGCGGGGCGCGCCGCGTGGGGCTGGGCGGTCGAGGTCGGGCGGCCCGTGCCGCGCTCGGCGTTCCGGCCGCCGCCGCGCGTCGACGCGGCCGTGCTCCGCGTCCGGCGCGGTCGGCGCTGAGGCGCGCCTACGGGTTCGGTCGGGCACCGATCGTCGCGAGCCACGCGGCGATCGCCTCGCACACCGCGGCGTCCTGGCCCTTGAGGTCGTGCGCGCCCGGCAGCTCGACGCGCGTGACCGGGCCGGGGATCGCGGCGGTGTGCTCGGTGAGCTCGTCGGGCGTCGCGAACGGGTCGGTGCGCCCCGACACGAGGAGCACCGGCACGCGGAGGTCGGGGAAGTGCTCGGTGCGCAGACGCTCTGGCTTGCCCGGCGGGTGCAGCGGATAGCTGACGAGCGCGAGCCCGGCCGCGGGCAGGCCCTCGGCGACGGCCATCGAGCACATGCGCCCGCCGTACGAGCGGCCGCCGAGCACGAGGTGGTCCGTCGTCGTGCCGAGCTCGGCAGCGAAGGCCTCGGCCTCCGCGCGGACGTGAGCGATCGCGACGGGCGGCCGGTCGGGCATCCGCTTGCCCGCGGTCCGGTACGGGAAGTCGACGCGCCGCACGGGCACGGGCGGGTCGAGCGCGGCGAGCGCGTCGTCGATCGCGACGAGCGCGCGGTGGTCGCGGCTCGCGCCGGCGCCCGGCGTGAGCAGGACGCCGGCGACGGTCCGGTCGGAGGTCGGCGTGGTCACCCGCCCAGTCTCGCAGCGAGCACGACGTTCCTCCTGGACGAGCACGACATGAGCGTCGCGAAGGCGCTCAGGACGACACTCACGTCGTGCTCGGCGAGGATCACCGGGAGGCGAGGCGGGCCGGGTCGAGGTCGATGCGGCGCAGGAGCTGCGCGTTGAGCGCCACGATGACCGTCGAGGCGGACATGAGGATCGCGCCCACCGCCATGGGCATGACGAAGCCGACGGGAGCGAGCACGCCCGCCGCGAGCGGCACCGCCGCGATGTTGTAGCCCGCGGCCCACCACAGGTTCTGCTGCATCTTGCGGTACGAGGCGTGCGACAGCTCGATGATCGACAGCACGGCGCGCGGGTCGGAGCTCGCGAGGATGACCCCGGCCGACGCGATCGCGACGTCCGTCCCGGCGCCGATCGCGATGCCGACGTCCGCCTGCGCGAGCGCCGGGGCGTCGTTGACGCCGTCGCCGACCATCGCGACGACGCGGCCGTCGTGCTGGAGCTCGGCGACCTTCGCGTCCTTGTCCTCGGGGCGCACGCCCGCGAACACCTGGTCGATGCCCAGCTCGCGGCCGACCGCGCGGGCCACCGGCTCGGCGTCGCCCGTGATCATGACGACCTTGACGCCGCGCCGGTGCAGGGCGTCGACGGCCTCGCGCGACTCGGGGCGGATCGCGTCCGCGAGGGCGAACGCGCCCACGACCTCGTCGGTCGCGTGCTCGTGCCCCGCCTCGGGGGAGACCACCACGTGCAGGACGGTCGCGCCGTCGTGGGCCCAGGCCTCGGCGTCGGGCAGGGGCTCGAGGCCGCGCTCGCGGAGGAGCGCGGGACCGCCGACCGCGACGCGTCGCGCGCCGTGCGGCGTGGGTACCGTCGCCTCGACCCCGACCGCGGTGAGCGAGCGGAAGTCGGTCGCCCGCGGGACCTCGACGCGGCGGTCGGACGCGCGGTCGACGATCGCGCGCGCGAGCGGGTGCTGGCTGTCGGCCTCGGCCGCGGCGGCGAGCGCGAGGAGCTCGTCCTCGGCCGTGCCGCCCGCGGTCGCGAGGTGCGCGACGACCGGCTCGCCCGCGGTGAGCGTCCCCGTCTTGTCGAACAGGACGGTGTCCACCGTGCGCATGCGCTCGAGCGCAAGGCGGTCCTTGACCAGGACGCCGGCCTTCGCGGCCCGCTCGGTCGAGAGCGAGACGACGAGCGGGATCGCGAGGCCCAGGGCGTGGGGGCACGCGATGACGAGCACGGTGATCGCGCGGATCAGCGCCTGCTCGGGCGTGCCGAAGACGAGCCACAGCCCGATCGTCAGGGCGGCCGCACCGAGCGCGTACCAGAACAGCCAGCCGGCGGCGCGGTCGGCGAGGCGCTGGGTCTTGGTCGAGGACGCCTGGGCGTCGGCGACGAGGCGCTGGATGCCCGCGAGCGCGGTGTCGTCCCCGACGGCGGTGATCCGCACGCGCAGCGCGTCGTCCGTCGCGACGGTCCCGGCGACGACGGCGTCCCCGACGGTGCGGCGCACGGGGCGCGACTCCCCGGTGATCATCGACTCGTCGACGTCCGCGGACCCGGACGTGACCTCGCCGTCCGCGGGCACGCGCCCGCCTGGGCGGACGACGACCAGGTCGCCCACGCGCAGGTCGGTCGGCGCGACGGTCGTGACCGAGCCGTCGTCCGCCACCCGCTCCGCCTCGTCCGGCAGGAGCGCGGCGAGCGAGTCGAGCGCCGACGCCGTCTGCGCGAGCGAGCGCATCTCGAGCCAGTGGCCGAGCAGCATGATGACGACGAGGAGCGCGAGCTCCCACCACACGTCGAGGTCGTGCGCGAGCAGCCCCAGGCTCGCCCCGAGCGACGACACGAACGCGACCGTGATCGCGAGCGAGATGAGGGTCATCATCCCGGGCTTGCGCCCGCGGAGCTCGCTCACCGCGCCCGTGAGGAACGGCCGTCCGCCCCAGAAGAAGATGACCGTGCCGAGCACGGGGGAGACCCAGGACAGCCATGCGGCGCCCGGCAGGTCGTAGCCCAGGAGCATCGCGAACATCGGGCTCAGCGCGACGGTCGGGACGGCCAGCACGAGCATGACCCAGAACAGGCGGCGGAACTGCCCGACGTGGTCGCCGTGCCCGCCGTGGCCCGCGTGGCCGGACATGTCGTGGCCCGCGTGGCCGGACATGTCATGGCCCTCGTGAGCCGACGCGGCGTGGCCCGCGCCGCCGGACGGTTCGTGCCCGACGTGCGTCTCCTGGCCGTCGTGCCGGGCGCGGTCGTCGTGCGTGTGGTCCTCCGTCGTGACCGACCGGGCCTCGCCGTGCTGGTGGCCCTCGTGATGACCGGCGTGGTGCGGGGGCGACGCGTGGCGCGTGTCGTCCGAGCCGTGACCGTGCTCCCTGCCGTGGTCCACCGTTCCTCCTCCCATACCCCCATGGGGTATCTCTCGCTCCCGATCATGCCCCGACGTGCCTGTCTCGTCAACCCCCTCGGGACGGCCCGGCGCCGGACGCACGACAGCCCGTGCGCGGTTCGGCGGGAGGGGGCCGAGCCGCGCACGGGCTGTTCGAGGCGGACGGGGTGTGCACCCCCGTCTGCGGGTCAGGCGGCGTTCAGGTGCGGGAGCACGTGGCGGGCGTAGCGGTCGGCGACGGTCGCGACGACGCGGCGCGGGTCGTCGTCCCAGATCTCCTGGTGGAAGATCTCCGTCTCGACGTCGCCCGTGTACCCGGCCTCGGCGACCCACCGGGTGATGGTCGCGAAGTCCACGTACCCGTCGCCCACGTACCCGCGCGAGAGCAGCGGGTCGGCGGCGAGCGGCAGGATCCAGTCGCACACCTGGTAGCCCGCGATCCGTCCCTCGGCGCCGGCGCGCGCGACGCTCGACCGCAGGTCGGGGTCCCACCACACGTGGTAGGTGTCGACGACGACGCCGACGACCGCCGGGTCGAACGGTGCGGCGAGGTCGAGGGCCTGCCCGAGCGTGGAGAGCACCGCGCGGTCCGCCGCGAAGATCGGGTGCAGCGCCTCGAGCACGAGCCGCACGCCGTGGTCCGCGGCGAACGGCGCGAGGTCGGCGAGCCGGTCGGCCACGCGCCCGCGTGCGGCGACGACGTCGCGGTCGGCGGGCCCGGCGTCGGGCCGCGGTCCCTGCCCGGGCGTGCCGTTCGCGGGGAGCCCGCCGACGACGAGCACGAGCTCGCGCGTCCCGACCGTCGCCGCCTCCTCGATCGCGCGCCGGTTGTCGTCGAGCGCCGCGGCGACGTCGTCCGCGCCGGTCGCGGTGAGGAACCCGCCCCGGCACAGCGACGACACGCGCAGCCCGGCGTCGGCCACGACCTTGGCGGCCCGCTCGGCACCGATCTCCTGGACGCGGTCGCGCCACAGCCCGACGGCGCCGTAGCCCGCCTCGGCGGCGAGCGCGACGGCCTCCTCGAGCGTCGCGCGCTTGACCGTCGCGGTGTTGAGCGAGCACCGCGAGAGGTCGGGCGCGGCTGCGGCGGTCACGACGCCGCCCCGTTCGCCTCGAGGAACGCGCGCGTGCGGCGCGCGGCGAGGTCCGGGTCGAGCAGGAGCCCCGCGCGGTCGGCGAGCCGGACGAGCGCGACGAGGTGCGCGACCGAGCGTCCGGCCTGCAGGCCGCCGACCATCTGGAACGCAGGCTGCGTGCCGTTGAGCCACGAAAGGAACGCGATCCCCGTCTTGTAGTAGTACGTCGGCGCGGCGAACACGTGGCGTCCCAGCGCCTCGGTCGACGCGAGGATCGCGTGCGCGCGGTCGGGGTGCCCGGCGTCGAGCGCGCCGAGCGCCGTCGACGCGGCGGGGTAGATCGCCGCGAAGATGCCGAGCAGCGCGTCCGAGTGCGCCCGGCCGTCGCCGACCACGAGCTCCGGGTAGTTGAAGTCGTCGCCGGTGTAGAGCCGCACCGGCCCCGGCGCGCCGGAGCCGTCACCCGGGTCCAGGGCGGCGAGGCGGGCACGCAGGTCCTTCTCGTGCCCGGCGTCGAGCAGCGACACCTTCACGCCGTCGACGCGGCCCTGGTGGGCGCGGACCAGGTCGACGAACACGTCGGTGGCCGCGGCGACGTCGTCGCCCGTGCCCCAGTACCCCGCGAGCGCGGGGTCGAACATCGTGCCGAGCCAGTGCAGGATCACGGGCGCCTCGGCCTCGGCGAGCACGGCGTCGTAGACGCGCGCGTACTCCTCGGGGGAGCGAGCGACGCGGGCGAGCGCTCGCGACGCCATGACGATCACCTGGGCGCCCGCGTCCTGGACCACGCGCACCTGCTCGCGGTAGGCGTCGGTGACGGCGGCCAGCGCGGCGGGGTCGCCCGGCTCCCAGCCCGCGACGACGGTCGGGTCGAGCTGGTCCGTGCCCGCGCCGCACGCGACACGACCGCCGACCGTCCGCGCCTCGGCCGCCGAGCGGCGCACGAGCTCCTGGGTCGCCGCCCAGTCGAGGCCCATGCCGCGCTGCGCGGTGTCCATCGCGTCGGCGACGCCGAGCCCGTGCTCCCAGAGCCGGTGCCGGTAGGCGAGCGTCGTGTCCCAGTCGACGACGGCCGGCGCGCCGGGCACGTTCTCCGCGCCCACGTGCGGCACGACGTGCGCGGCGGCGAAGGCGATGCGCGACGTGAAGGGCGCGGACGGCGTCGTCCACGGGCCGGGCACGAGCAGCTCGCGCACCTCGGTCCCGGCCATGCGGCCGTCGTCGGCGAAGCGGGGCAGGCGCACGACGGCGCCGCTGCCGTCCCGGTCGCGCAGCTCGCGGGCGCCGGGGGCCTCGGTCGTCGGCGCGGTCACAGCACGATCTCCGGCACGTCGAGGCGGCGGCCCTCGGCGGACGAGCGGAGCCCGAGCTCGGCGAGCTGGACGCCGCGCGCCGCGGAGAGCAGGTCGTAGCGGTGCGGGCGGCCGGCGGCGACGTCGCGCAGGAACTCCTCCCACTGGGCCTTGAAGCCGTTGTCGAGGTCGGCGTTCGCGGGGACCTCGAGCCACTGGTCGCGGAACGGCTCCGTGACCGGGAGGTCGGGGTTCCACACGGGCTTGGGGGTGTGGGCGCGCTGCTGCGCGACGCACTTGCGCAGCCCGGCGACCGCCGAGCCGTGCGTACCGTCCACCTGGAACTCGACGAGCTCGTCGCGGTAGACGCGCACGGCCCAGGACGAGTTGATCTGCGCGACGACCGGGTCGCCGCCCGGCGTCTCGACCTCGAAGATCCCGTACGCGGCGTCGTCGGCGGTCGCGGCGTACTCCGCGCCCTGCTCGTCCCAGCGGGTGGGGATGTGGGTCGTGGTCTGGGCGGTGACGGTCCGGACGGACCCGAGGATCCCCTCGAGCACGTAGTTCCAGTGGCAGAACATGTCGGTCGTCATGCCGCCGCCGTCCTCGGCGCGGTAGTTCCACGACGGGCGCTGCGCGGCCTGGTGGTCGCCCTCGAACACCCAGTAGCCGAACTCGCCGCGCAGGGACAGGATGCGGCCGAAGAAGCCCTCGTCGACGAGCCGGCGGAGCTTGACGAGGCCGGGCAGGTAGAGCTTGTCGTGCACGACGCCGGCGGTCACCCCGGTCTCCTCGCGCAGCCGGGCGAGGTCGATCGCCTCGGCGAGCGTCTCGGCCGTCGGCTTCTCGGTGTAGACGTGCTTGCCGGCCTGCATCGCCTTGGTGAGCGTCTTGGCGCGCAGCGCGGTCATCGAGGCGTCGAAGACGACGTCGGTCGCGGGGTCGACGATCGCGCCGTCGAGGTCGGTGGTCCAGTGCTCGACGTCGTGCTGCGCGGCGAGCTCCCGGAGCTTGGTCTCGTTGCGCCCGACGAGCACCGGCTCGACCTGGAGGCGCGTGCCGTCGGGGAGCTCGACGCCGCCCTGCTCGCGGATCGGCAGGATCGAGCGGACGAGGTGCTGGCGGTACCCCATGCGGCCGGTCACGCCGTTCATCGCGATCCGCAGGGTTCGGGTGGTGGTCATCGATCGGCTCCGTCGTCGGTCGGGCGCCCGGCGGTCTGCCGAACGCGGAATGCGCTTTCCGCGAGCGTAGGGGAACCGTTTTCTCGCGTCAACAGGGGTCAGAGCCGGGGCGTGGACTCGCGGACCACGACCTCGCCGCGGACCTCGACCCGCCGGGGCCCTGCGTCGTCGTCGGGCGGCGCGAGCGCCAGCGCGAGGGCCTGCTGCCCGACCTCCGTGAGCGGGATGCGCACCGTCGTGAGGGCGGGCGTGACGTCGCGCAGCGTCACGATGTCGTCGAAGCCCGCCACGGCGACGTCCTCGGGGACGCGCAGCCCCGCCTCGCGCGCCGCGGCCATCGCCCCGACGGCCATGACGTCGTTCACCGCGAAGACGGCGACGGGCGGGGTGCCCGCGTCGGGGCGCGCAGGCCCCAGGCGGTCGAGCAGCTCGCGCATCCCGCGGTGGCCGCCGTCGCGCGTGAACGCGCACTCGACGACCGCCTCCGCGGCGACGGGCGAGCCGAGGGCGGCCAGCGCCTCGGTGAAGCCGCGCGCCCGGTCGAGCGCGGTGCGGTGGCCCGCCGGGCCCGCGAGCACGCCGAACGCGCGGTAGCCCAGGCCGTGCAGGGCGCGGGCGAGGTCCGCGGCGCCGTCGGCGTTGGCGATCTCCACCGCGGGGAGGTCGCCGAGCGGCTGGCCCACGAGCGAGACCCCGCCCCCCGAGGCCCGGTAGCGCTCGAGCGCCGTCCGCAGCGCGCCGTCGGCGTCCTCCGCGAGCCGCCCGCCGCCCAGCACGACCGCCCGCGCCCGCTGGCGGTCCATGAGCTCGACGAACGCGCGCTCCCGCTCCGGCGAGTGCCGCGTGCTCGTGAGCGTGACGATGAGCCCGTCCCGGTCGGCCGCGTCGGCGACCCCCGCCGCGAGGGACGAGAAGTAGGGGTCCGCGATGTCGTGCACCACGAGGCCCACGCTCGTCGTGCGGCCGCGCGCCATGGCCTGCGCGCTCGGGTCCGGCGAGTAGCCCAGCCGGCGGGCCGACGCGAGCACCCGCTCCCGGAGGTCGGGGCGCACCGTGCGGTTCGCGCTCCCGTTGATCGCGCGGGAGGCGGTCGCGAGGGAGACGCCGGCGTCGCGCGCGACCTCGCTCAGGGTGGGTCCGGGCACGGACCCAGGCTAGCGGGAACGCTCCCGCACCCCGGGTGGGCCGCGCCCGGAGCGGTTACGTTCGACGGGACCGCCACCCACCGCACGGCCGCAGGAGGACTCCATGACGTCTCACGGTGCAGCACCCACGCCCGGCACGACGGCGCTCGTCGCCCGGGCGCTCGCGCTCGGCGTGGCCGCGGGGTCGCGCAGCAGCCTCGGCGCCGCGGCGCCGGTGCTCGGGGGATGGGTCGGGGGCGGGTCGCGCGGCGGGTCCGGCGGACCCGGCCTGCTCGCGCGGGCCGGCGCCGTCGCTGGGGTCGTGGGCGAGATGGTCGGCGACAAGCTGCCGCGGACGCCGAGCCGCCTCGACCCGCCCGGGCCGGTGTTCCGGCTCGGGAGCGGTGCCGCCGGAGGACTCCTCCTGGCCCGGCACCGCACGGGTCCCGCGGGCGTCGTCGCCGCCGCGGTCGCCGGCGCGGCGGGGGCCGCCGTCGGGACGTGGGGCGGCGCGGCCTGGCGACGCCTCGCCGTCGGGTCGCGCCCCGACTGGCCGGGCGCGGTCGCGGAGGACGTCGTCGCGCTCGCGCTCGCGGCGTGGGCCGTGCGGCGCTGACGACCCGTCGAACCCGGGGTCACGGGGCACGACCGGGCCCCGGTGCCCCGAGAACCCGGGTTCGGCGTGACCGAGGTCGCGCCGTTGCTCAGGAACCCGGGATGCTCGTCACCGTGGTGAGCAGGAACGCGGAGTCCTCGATGGCGCCCACGGCGTGCCGCTCGTGCGTGAGGACGCGCAGCTCGCCGGTGCCCAGCTCGACATCGCCCTCGCCGAGCGCGGTGACGCGGACGCGGCCGCGCAGCACCTGGATCGACGCCGCGGGCGGGGAGTTGTGCTCACCGAGCTCGACGCCCGCGCGCAGCGCGAGGATCGTCTGACGCAGGGGACCGTCGTGCAGCACGACCTCCGCGCTGCGCCCGTTCGGGGCGGTCCGGGCGTGGGTGAGATGGGCGTCGGTGAGAAGGTCGACGTTCGTCATCGGGGCTCCGACCTGTCGGGGGAGCTCCATCATGCCGCGCCCGGCGACGCGCTGCCCGTCCCGGTGGCGCGGCGCCCGTCCAAAGGCGCGCCGTGGTGGTGATCCGCGACACCGTCGGGAAGAGTGACGGTCATGCAGGTCGTCTCCGGATTCTTCATCGGGCTCGTCGGCGTCGTCTCCACGGTGGTCATGCTCGTGCTCCTCGCGGCGACGGCGCGGCGCGTCATGGGGGCGGCGGTCGGCTGGATCCGCTCCGCCGTGGTCGCGCTCGCGATGCTCACCGTCACGTCGTGGGTGCTCACCAACGGCCTGCTCGACGTCGGCTGGTCGCGCCCGGACGGGACGCTCACCGTCGCGCCCGGCGTCGCGCTCGTGGCGATCGTCCTCGCGTTCGCGTGGGCGTTCGTGCTCGGGCTCTGCGTGCTGCTCGTGCTCGAGCTGCTGGTGTCGACCGGCTCGGTGCCCGGCCCGTGGCGCGCGCTGCGCGGCCTGCGCCAAGGGCGTCGGGAGACCCGGCGGTACGCGCAGATCCTCGCGATCGGCGTCCGCCACGGCCTCGGCGGTGCGCTCACGCGCGGGGCGCGGCAGCCCGACGGGTCGCGGCTGTCGCGCACCGACCAGCGCCGGCAGGCCGCCGCGCTCCGCGACGCCCTGAGCGACGCGGGCGTGACGTTCGTGAAGTTCGGCCAGGTCCTGTCGACGCGCCGCGACCTGCTCCCCGCGACGTTCGCCGACGCGCTCGCCACGCTCCAGAGCGAGGTCCCGCCCGCGCCCTGGCCGCAGGTGGAAGCGGCCGTTGTCGACGCGCTCGGGCAGCCGATCGACGAGGCGTTCGCCGAGTTCTCGCCCGAGCCGCTCGCGTCCGCGTCGGTCGGGCAGGTGCACGCGGCCCGGCTGCTCGACGGGCGGGACGTCGTGGTCAAGGTCCAGCGGCCCGGCGCGCGGGCGCAGGTCGAGACGGACCTGGCGATCCTCGGGCGGCTCGCGCGGCGCATCGAGCGCGACACCGCGTGGGGGAGGTCGCTCGGCGTCGTCGACCTCGCGGACGGCTTCGCGGCGTCGCTGCGCGAGGAGCTGGACTACACGGTCGAGCTGGAGAACACGCTCGCGCTGCGCGCGGCGCTCGCGCGGGGTCCGGCGTCGGACGACGGCGGGGACGCCCCGGGTGCGAGGCCGCGCGTCCGCGTCCCGGAGGTCTACCCCGAGCTCTCCGGCACGACCCTGCTCGTCATGGAACGGCTCGACGGCGTCCCCGTCGGCCGCGCCGCGGGCGTGCTCTCGGGCCTGGACGACGCCGTGCGCGCCGACCTCGCGTCGCGGCTCCTCACCGCGACGCTCGAGCAGGTGCTCGTCGCGGGCACGTTCCACGCCGACCTGCATCCTGGCAACGTGCTCGTCACCGCCGACGGCCGCCTCGGCCTGCTCGACATGGGCTCCGTCGGGAGGCTCGGCGAGCCCGAGCGCCTGGCGCTCGCGGCCGTGCTGCTCGCGGTCGACGCCGACGACGCGGTCGCCGCGACCGACGCGCTGCTCGAGCTGCTCGACGCCCCGGCCGACCTCGACGTGCGCCGCCTGGAGCGCGCCGTCGGGCAGGTGATCGTGCGGTTCCGCGGCGCAGGCGCGAGCGGGGCGATGTTCACCGCGCTGTTCCGGCTCGTCACCGACGCCGGGCTCGCCGTGCCGTCGCAGGTCGCCGCCGCGTTCCGCACCTTCACGTCGCTCGAGGGGACGTTGCGCCTCATCGACCCCGGGTTCGACCTCGTCGCCGGTGCGCGCGCGACCGCGCAACCGCTCGTGCGGCGCGTCGTGACGCCGGAGGGCCTGCGCGAGCGCGCGACGAGCCTCTTCCTCGGCCTCGCGCCCGAGCTCGAACGCCTCCCGCGCCGCCTCGCCAAGATCACGAGCGACGTCGAGGCCGGGCGGCTCACCGTCAACGTCCGGTCGTTCGCCCACCCTGACGACCGCGCGTTCGTCACCGGTCTCGTGCAGCAGGTCGTGTCCACCGTCATCGCCGCCGCGGCCGTCGTGGCGGCGGTCGTGTTGGTCTCCGCGGACTCCGGCCCCGAGCTCGTCGAGGGCCTGCGCCTCTTCGCCGTCCTCGGCGCGGCGCTCGGGTTCGTCGGGACCGTGCTCGCCGTGCGCGTCCTCGTCTTCGCGTTTCGGGGCGCACCGGTCCGAGATCGGTCACGTCGATGACGCCGGACGAGCCGCGTCGGCGACCCGATGACTCCGGGCGTGACTGTGCGGCCGCGCCTGCGCCTGCGCTGACAGGCTTGGCGACGCGAGGTCAGCTCGCTGGGTGGCGTGTGGAGATTCGTGCCGCGGAAACAACCGGTTGGGACGTTTTCTTCTGTCCGCCAGGCACCCCGACCGTCGTGTACAACTCGTGGGGCGAGGACTGGGACGCTGCGCTTGACTACGGAGAGCTCCATGGGGTCGTCTGGGATCGTGGCTATGCCAGGTAGCGGATCGCGAACGACGAGCTTGCCGTCGACCTGATTTCCCTGGTGCGGGGTTGCCAGGGCGCCGCACCGGCGTTGTCGTCTCACGCTCCCCGATCGGTGCGGCTGTGATGCTCCATCCGAGCTTTCAGTTTCTGGCTGCCGATCGCTACGGCCCGTACAAGACGGTCGAACTCTCCACCGAACCGTCATCGGCTGAGCTGAGCGCACTGGCACGGCGCGGGATTGACGGCGTCCTACTGCTGCTGCGGGAGCGTTCGGGAGGAATCCTCGACCTGGGATGGCTGTCGCACCTGAACTTGCGGTTCTTCCAGGTCCAGGCGCGACGTCGACTCGGTGGCATCCCCGCGGAGGCTCTGCGCGACCTCGAAGTGCTGTGGGTTGACGGCACGCTCGCTGAAGCTGTGCAACCAGCAGCGGCACCCAACCTGCGTTCTCTCGCGATCCCTGGGGGCGCTCTCAGTGGAGACGTCACCGAGCTGCAGGGCCTGGAGTTTCTTGCGCTGGAGAGGCTCGATCCGGGCTCACCGCGCCAGTGGAGCGGCCGCCTCGATTCCTTGCGTGAACTCCGCCTCGGGTTCAAGGCGGGCAGCAGCGACTTCGTGGTCGAGCCTCGTCTTGCTGGCAGCCCCCGCCTTGAGAGGGTCGATGTCGAGGGAGCAACCGTGGCGAGCCTGGACGAGTTCGGGCAGTTGCCCAGCCTGCGCCGTTTCAGTGTCCAACTAGCACGCAACCGACGGCAGAGGCGACAGATCAGCCTGGCGCCTCTGAAGGGGTGCCCGATGCTCGAGGAACTGCTGATCGCTGACTCTGGTCGACTCCTCGACGCACAGGTTCTTGACGACCTCCCGCGCCTTCAAGCCGTCACCGCATACCGGGACGGCTTGGATCGCTGGCCGGGGGATCGCGACTGGCTGCGCGAGCTCTAGACGACCGTGACGGTGGGCTCCTCACCCGGGGGAAGGGCTCGTCTTCGCGTTCGCACGGAGCCTCCACGACGATCTCTCTCCCGGCGCTGATCGGTATGCGCTGAGACGCCTGGAGCAAAGGTGGCGAGGAGCGGTGATGACGGTCGGTTGGGAGATGGAGCGGTCGTGAGATACGTAGAGACGGGTTGGGTGGGCGAGCTTCAGGGGTACGCCTTCGATCCCCGCCGGTACCTGGAAGTCCTGCCAGGTCTCCTCGGGTCCCTGCCTCCTGGGGCGCGCGACTTCATCGCGGAGGAGACGCACTACGACTTCACGTCCGACCGGTGCGTCAAGGACCTCGCCCTCGGTCGTGTCATCCTGCGGGGCGGCGACGTGACGGTCGTCTTCGAGGGGAGCCCGTGGAAGCACCGTGAGGGCCTGACCCTCGATTACTCCGGCGTGCAGAGCTTCGACTACGACCTGGCCACCGCCCGAGAGGACTACTACGGGAACCCCGCGATGATGCTCGACGAGATACTGCCTATCGATGAGGGGTTCAGCCATGAGATGGCGCTCGGCACGGGAGACCTGAAGATCGTGGCGCGCGAGCTCACGTTCTCCTGGCGATCCCCAAACTCCTAGGCGGCCGGTGCCGCGTGCATCTGTGCGTACGTACCGCCCGCGGCGACGAGCTCGTCGTGGCTGCCGACCTCGACGACGCGGCCGTGGTCCATGACGACGATCCTGTCGGCACCGCGGACGGTCGAGAGCCGGTGCGCGACGACGAACGTCGTGCGGCCGCGCATGAGCCGCCCGAGCGCCTCCTGCACGAGTCGCTCCGACGTCGTGTCAAGCGCGGACGTCGCCTCGTCGAGGACGAGCACGCGCGGGTCGCGCACGAGGGCGCGCGCGATGGCGAGGCGCTGGCGCTGTCCGCCGGAGAGCCTGCCGCCACGCTGGCCGATCACGGCGTCGAGGCCGCCCATCTCGGTGACGAAGTCCCACGCGTTCGCGTCGCGCAGCGCCTGCTCGACGGCGGCGTCGGTGAGGTCGGGGCTGCCGTAGGTTACGTTGTCGCGCACGGACCCCTCGAACAGGATCGACTCCTGCGGCACGACGGCGAGGAACCGGCGGTAGGAGCGCAGGTCGACGGTCGCGGTGTCGACTCCATCGACCAGGACGCGCCCCGACGTCGGTGCGAGGAACCCGATGACCATGTTGAGCACGGTCGACTTGCCCGACCCCGACGCCCCAACCAGGGCGACGGTCTCGCCCGGCCGTGCCGCGAGGGACAGGTGGTCGACCGCGAGGGTGGGCTCCTCGCCAGGGGCGGGGACGTCGTCGTACGCGAACGTGACGTCCTCGAACGCGACGCGGCCCTCGACGTGGTCGAGCACGCGCTTGCCGGCGTTGCGCTCGACGTCGGGCTCGCCGAGCACCTCGCCCATGGACCGTACGGACTCCAGGCCCTTGGCGATGATCGGCGCGAGGCTCAGCAGTCCGGTCACGGACGCGGTGAGGGTGACGAAGTAGCTCGACAGCATGACGACGTCGCCGGGGGACACCGCGAACGTCTGCGTCCACGCGACCCACGCCGCCCCGACGAGCCCCGCGACGGAGAGCAGCTGGAACACGATCCAGGACAGCGCGCCGAACCGGCCGTTGACGACGTCGAGCCGTATCCCGGCCTCGCGCACGCGGTGCAGCACCGAGCCCATGCGGTCGAGCTCGCGCTCCTCGAGCGCGTGCGCGCGGGTCACGGGGATGAGGTGGGTCATCTCGGCGACGCGCGCCGACATGTTCTCCACCTCGGCCCGGAACGCCGCGTTGCGCGTGGTCATGCGGCGGCGCATCGCGACGACGAGCCAGGCCGCCGCGGGCACGGTGAGCGCGAAGATCACGAGGAACTCCGGGACGCGCACGGCCGTGAGCACGACCGCGCCGACGAGCGTGGTGAGCGCCGCCATGCCGGAGTCGAACGTGGTGCGCGACGCCTCGACGACGTTCTCGACGTCCCGCACGATCTTGGCCTGGAGCACGCCCGCGCTCACGCGGCGGTGGTAGCCGATCGAGAGCTCCTGGAGCCGGCGCGAGAGCGCCATGCGCAGCCCGTTCTCGACCGTGCGCACGGCGGTCGAGAGCCACCGCACGTAGAGCGTGTGCAGCGGGAGGTTCTGCGCGACGACGGCGAGCATGACGGCGCCCGTGACCCACAGCTCCCGCAGCGGCCGGTGCTCGACGACGACGTCGATGACCGTCGCCGTGAGGGCCGGGATCACCCACACGGGCGAGTGCTTGACGGCGAACGCGAGCGCCGCGGCGGCGAGCCGCCCGCGCTGGGGCGCGAAGAGCCGGGTGACGGTGCGGACGGGTCGGGAGCCGTCGTAGGTGTCCTCGATCTGCACGTGCCACATCGTCCACCCGCGGTGCAGGCGGCGTCGAATCGTTTCGAGGGGCGGAACCGGTCAGGCGTCGTGTGCGCCCGAGGGGTGCGTCGCGTCCGGGGGTCGGACCACCGTGACCGGGCAGTGCGCGTACTCGACCGCGTGTCGGCTCACAGACCCGAGCAGCAGCCGGTCGAACCCGCCGACGCCGCGGTTGCCGAGCACGAGCCGCTCCGCGTGCGACGACGCCTCGATGATCCCCTTCGCGGCGTGCACGTGCTTCACGCTGCGCACGAGGCGGTCGTCGGGCAGGTCGACGCCCGCGGCCTCGAGCGCGGCGTCGAGCTTCTGGGAGGCGAACTTCTCGTAGTCGTCGATCGGCGGCGTCCACCCCCACGAGTCGGGGAGCGGCGCGAGCGAGACGATCTGCCAGCAGAACAGGGCCTCGAGCGTCGCGCCCGTGCGCCGCGCGACGTCCGCGCCGTGCCGCAGCGCCTGGACCGACGTCGACGAGCCGTCGACCCCGACCACGACGGGCCGCGCGTGGTCGTGGCGCACGTCCGGCGTGCCGCGCACCACGGTCACGGGGACGGTCGCGTGCTGCACGACGGCGGTCGGCACCGAGCCGAGGACCATGCGCCCGAGGCGTCCCCGGCCGCAGCGCCCGACGACGAGCAGGTCGGCGTCGTCGCCGTCGCCCGGGTCGGGCCGCACGTCGTCCTGGACGGGCTGGGTCGTCCCCGGCTGGGCGAGGGCGAGCAGGACCGCCGCGGGGCTCCCGCGCTCGACGACGGCCGTGGCCGTCACCGCGTCCGTGCCGAGGCCCGTGCGGGCGCGCGCGGCGTCCAGCCATTCCTGGACCAGCGCCCGCTTCTCGTCGGCCACCGTGTCGGGGCCGTCGCCCGGCCCCTGGCGCGACTCGAACGCGAGCGCGGCCGTGAGCGGCACGCCCCGGGCCGCCGCCTCGCGCACCGCCCAGTCGAGCGCGCCGCCGGACTCCTCCGACCCGTCCACACCGACGATCACGCCGCGCATCCCGCCACCTCCGCCCGGTCGGCCGACCGCGTGCGCCGTCGGCGTGCTGTCCCGGCGCCGTCGTCGCGGCACCGGTGCTGACACGACCCTAGGCCGCGAGGCGGCGCTCCGCCCGGGACGCCCGTCCCGGACCGAGGGACGAGGGTCACCGGCGAGCGGCCGAACCGCCCGTATCCCCGGGTTCGGCGGACGGGGTGACCGCAACCCCGGGTTCGGCGTCGGCCGAGCGGGGCGTCAGAACCTCGGCTCGGGCTCGTCCTGGAGGATGTTGCGCAGCGGGTGGGTCACGACGTCCACGCGCGCGAGCAGGTCGGCCGGTCCCGAGACGACGAGCGCACGGTCGTCCAGCGGGACGTACACGGCCGCGTGCTCCCGCACGGTGACGTGCAGGCAGGCCTGGGGCTCGCCGTCGACCACGAACGTGGTGCGCGTGACCGGCGCGACGTCGACCTCCTCGACGATCGCGCGCATCGCGGCGCGGTACTCCTGGTAGGAGTCGAGGAAGTCGTCGTCACCCGGGTTGTCGGAGTGCAGCGGCGCGGCGAGCGCCCCGCTCAGGGCGGTGCGGACGATGTCCTCCGCCTGCTCGTCGTGGGCCGCCAGGACGCGCAGCGTCTCGACGTCGAGCGTCTCGCCCGTGAACGACACGTAGGAGCGCAGGAACCGCTCCTCCGCCGGGTCGTGGGCGCCGTGCCCGGCCCCCGTGAGCGTCTCCTCGTCGAGGTCGAGACCCCAGGTCAGCGGATCGTCCACCTCGGCGACGACGCCGTGGAACCGGGCCACGACCTGCTCCCACGTCGCGGGCGCGCTCGCGGGTCGCGCGTCGCGCTCGTCGGCTCCCGGCGCGGTCGGGTCCTCGGGTTGCTGGTCCGGCTGGTGCATCGCTCTCGCCACCCTTCTGGCCGTCCGTGCGGGGCGCACTCCCGAGCCTGCCCGGGGTGCGCGTCGCGGTCAACGCGCCGCGCGCGTGTCGGGCCGGGTGATCTGCGCACGACGGCGTCCGGCGCGCCCGCAGGTCACGGCCCGACCCCTCTTTCACGCCCCTGGCGAACAACGGCATACGGAGGGGGTGCGGCTCGTTCGAACCGCATAGAGTCAATGCGGTCAGGCTTGTACCCGTCGTCCGGCGGGCAGGTGTACGCCGCTCACGAGGAGCAGCACATGTTCGAGAGATTCACAGACCGAGCCCGTCGGGTCGTCGTCCTTGCCCAAGAAGAGGCACGGATGCTCAACCACAACTACATCGGCACCGAGCACATCCTCCTCGGCCTCATCCACGAGGGCGAGGGTGTCGCGGCCAAGGCGCTGGAGTCCCTCGGGATCTCCCTCGACGGCGTCCGCACCCAGGTGACCGAGATCATCGGCGAGGGCCAGCAGGCCCCGAGCGGGCACATCCCGTTCACGCCGCGTGCCAAGAAGGTGCTCGAGCTGTCGCTGCGCGAGGCGCTCCAGCTCGGCCACAACTACATCGGCACCGAGCACATCCTGCTCGGCCTCATCCGTGAGGGCGAGGGCGTCGCCGCCCAGGTCCTGACCAAGATGGGCGCCGACCTCAACAAGGTGCGCCAGCAGGTCATCCAGCTCCTGTCCGGCTACCAGGGCAAGGAGCCCGTCGCCGCGGGCGGCCCCGCCGAGGGCCAGCCGTCGGGGTCGGCCGTGCTCGACCAGTTCGGGCGCAACCTCACCCAGGCCGCGCGCGAGGGCAAGCTCGACCCGGTCATCGGGCGCAGCCTCGAGATCGAGCGCGTCATGCAGGTGCTCAGCCGCCGCACCAAGAACAACCCGGTGCTGATCGGCGAGCCCGGCGTCGGCAAGACCGCCGTCGTCGAGGGCCTGGCCCAGGACATCGTGCGCGGCGACGTGCCCGAGACGCTCAAGGACAAGCAGCTCTACACGCTCGACCTCGGCGCGCTCGTGGCCGGCTCGCGCTACCGCGGTGACTTCGAGGAGCGCCTCAAGAAGGTGCTCAAGGAGATCCGCACGCGCGGCGACATCATCCTGTTCATCGACGAGATCCACACGCTCGTCGGGGCGGGTGCCGCCGAGGGCGCGATCGACGCCGCGAGCATCCTCAAGCCGATGCTCGCGCGCGGCGAGCTCCAGACCATCGGCGCGACCACGCTCGACGAGTACCGCAAGCACGTCGAGAAGGACCCGGCCCTGGAGCGCCGCTTCCAGCCGATCCAGGTCGCCGAGCCGTCGCTCAACCACGCGATCGAGATCCTCAAGGGCCTGCGCGACCGCTACGAGGCGCACCACCGCGTGTCCATCACGGACTCCGCGCTCGTCTCCGCGGCCACGCTGGCGGACCGGTACATCAACGACCGGTTCCTCCCGGACAAGGCGATCGACCTCATCGACGAGGCGGGCGCGCGCCTGCGCATCCGCCGCATGACCGCCCCGCCGGAGCTCAAGGAGCTCGACGAGGAGATCGCCGAGGCGCGTCGCGAGAAGGAGTCCGCGATCGACGCGCAGGACTTCGAGAAGGCCGCCGGGCTGCGCGACAAGGAGAAGCAGCTCACCGCGAAGCGTGCCGACAAGGAGAAGGCGTGGAAGTCCGGTGACCTGGACACCGTCGCCGAGGTGGACGAGGAGCTGATCGCCGAGGTCCTGGCCATGGCCACGGGCATCCCGGTCTTCAAGCTCACCGAGGAGGAGTCCAGCCGCCTGCTGCACATGGAGGACGAGCTGCACAAGCGCGTCGTCGGCCAGGAGGCCGCGATCAAGGCGCTGTCGCAGGCCATCCGCCGTACGCGTGCTGGCCTCAAGGACCCCAAGCGCCCCGGTGGGTCGTTCATCTTCGCCGGCCCGACCGGCGTCGGGAAGACCGAGCTGGCCAAGGCGCTCGCCGAGTTCCTCTTCGGGGACGAGGACGCGCTCATCCAGCTCGACATGTCGGAGTTCTCCGAGAAGCACACCGTCTCGCGGCTGTTCGGCTCGCCCCCCGGCTACGTCGGGTACGACGAGGGTGGCCAGCTCACCGAGAAGGTGCGGCGCAAGCCGTTCTCGGTCGTCCTGTTCGACGAGGTGGAGAAGGCCCACGCGGACATCTTCAACTCGCTCCTGCAGATCCTCGAGGACGGTCGCCTGACCGACTCGCAGGGCCGTGTCGTGGACTTCAAGAACACCGTCATCATCATGACGACCAACCTCGGCACGCGGGACATCGCCAAGGGCGTCCAGACCGGATTCAACGCCGGCGGCGACCTGGTCACGTCCTACGAGCGCATGAAGGCGAAGGTCAACGACGAGCTCAAGCAGCACTTCCGCCCCGAGTTCCTCAACCGCGTCGACGACGTGGTGGTCTTCCCGCAGCTCTCGCAGGCCGAGATCATCCAGATCGTCGACCTCATGATCGCCCGTCTCGACACCCGCCTGCGGGACAAGGACATGGGCATCGAGCTCACTCCGGCGGCGAAGGTCCTGCTCGCCGAGAAGGGCTACGACCCGGTCCTGGGTGCCCGTCCGCTGCGCCGCGCGATCCAGCGCGACATCGAGGACGTGCTGTCCGAGAAGATCCTGTTCGGCGAGCTCAAGGCCGGCGAGATCGTCCTGGTCGACGCCGACGGCGAGGGCCTGCTCGGGGAGTTCACCTTCCGCGGTGTCTCCAAGGGCGAGCACGACCGCGGCCCGGTGAGCGTGGGCGCGGCCGCCGCGCTCGACGCCCCCACCGGCGTCTCGGTCCGCGACCTGCCCCCGACGGGCGAGCTCCAGGCCGGCGCTGAGTGAGTGGTGTGATCCGCTCCTGAGAGCCTGGCGACGTCTGCCCCAGCGGCAGCCGCCTGACACACGGGCCCCGATCCTCCACCAGGAGGGTCGGGGCCCGTCGTCGTCCCGCGGGAGAGAGCCGAGGCCGCGCGAGATAGAACGTCTGGTCCCGAGTGAGAGCTCGGCGGGTACTTCCTCGCGTCCGCTGGTTCTACCTCGCCGGACGGGATGCGACGCCGTTGCACGGCGTGGCGTCCGGCCGTGGCGAGCGCCGCGCCGAGCGGACCGGAGTACCGTCCGGACGTGGACCAGAGCCAGCTCGACGACCTCGCCGCCCGCCTGCGCGCCGCCGGGTGCGTCTTCGCGGAGGACGAGGCCGCGCTCCTCGCCGAGCGGGCGGACGACGACGCGCAACTCGAGGCGCTCGTCGCGCGCCGCGTCGCGGGCGAGCCGCTCGAGCACGTCCTCGGGTACGTCGACTTCCACGGGCTCCGGGTCGCCGTCGACCCCGGGGTCTTCGTCCCGCGCCAGCGCACCACGCTGCTCGTCGACGAGGCGGTCGCGCTCGGGCGGCAGGTCGCCCGAGCTGCCCCGGGTCGCCTCTCGGTCGCTCTGCCCGACGGCGCAGCGGTCGGCGAGCCCGGTGGGTCGCCCGTCGTCGTGGTCGACCTGTGCTGCGGCGCAGGGGCGCTCGGGCTCGCGACGGCGACGGACCTCGGCGGCGCGGCCGAGGTCGAGCTGCACGCGAGCGACGTGGACCCGGCCGCGGTCGCGTGCGCCGGGCGGAACGTCGCGGCTGTCGACGGGACCGCGCACGAAGGCGACCTGTTCGACCCGCTGCCGGCCGCGCTCCGGGGACGCGTCGACCTCCTGCTCGCCAACGTGCCGTACGTCCCGACGGCCGAGATCCCGCTGCTGCCGCGCGAGGCGCGCGACCACGAGGCCCACGTCGCGCTCGACGGCGGCGGCGACGGGCTGGACGTGCTGCGCCGCGTCGCGGCCGAGGCGCGTGAGTGGCTCGTTCCCGGCGGGCACCTGCTCACCGAGTCGGGCGAGCGGCAGGCGGCGGGCGCCGTCGACGTCCTCGGACGTGCGGGCCTGCGGGCGCGCGTCGTCCGGGACGAGGAGATCGGCGCGACGATCGTCGTGGGGACGCTCCCCGCCGAGCCGTGAGGGAAGGCCCCGGATCACGACCGGGTGGGCCGCCGGCACGCCTGCCGGCCCCGGACGGCCCTCGCTCGGTGCAAGGATCCGGCCGGTCGCGACAGGTGCTGGACGAGAGCAGACGTGCGGGCGGAGGGGCGGCCATGACGAGCGAGCGACGGGGACGGCGGCGCGGGCACGGACTCGCCGCAGCGCTGCTCGTGGTCGTGCTGCCCGCGTGCGGTGGCCCGGGAGGCCTGGTCACCGCGTGCCCTGCGGTCGGCTACGTGGCGCGCCTCGAGGTCCGGCTCGACGACTCCTGGCCGGATCGGGACGCCTACGGCGTCGCCGTGAGCTGTGTCGGCGTCGAACCCTGCGGGCTGGTCCGCGACGGGACGATCTCGGTCGCCCCTGAGCCGATCCCCACGACGGTCCCCGTGCACCCGGTCCAGCCGGCCGAGCCAGACCAGCCGGACCGGCCGGAGCCGGCCGAGGCTGCCGAGACGTCACCCGAGCCGACGGCAGAGGACGCGCCGGACGAACCGTCGCGGGGCGAGTGGACGGGCTCCGCGATGAACGGCCCGGTCGGGCCGATCGTCGTGCGCGTCGTGGAGCTCGCGTCGGGTGACGTCGTCGTCGAGCAGGAGGTGGATCCGGAGTTCCTGCCGACGACCGGCGACTTCGGCGCCGGCTGCGGCGGGCCGTCCCTCGCGAGGGTCGAGATCGCCGACCCGCTGGCCTGACGGCTACGTCGACGGCCGGACGAGCAGCGCGCGGATCTCCTTCTCCGCCTGCGCGGGCGCCAGCGCACGGCAGCCGAGCGACACCCAGTGGCGCACGAGCGCGGGCTCGGCGCGCAGGAGTCCCCACCCGCGCCGGAACAGGGTGAGCGGCGGCTTGCGCATCTCCGCGAGGTCGCGCAGCAGACGGAACCAGAACGTCATGAGCCGCGGCCGGCGCAGGCAGATCGCGTCGGCCAGCACGTCCTGCGCGCGGCACGCCGCGACGATCTCCGCCGCGAAGATCCCCTCCGCCAGCACGACCCGCGAGCCCGTGACATCGAGGTGCGTCGTCCCCGTGCGGCGCGACGTCGGGATGTCGTAGACCGGCACGTCCGCGTGCCCGGTGCGCGCGAGGTCGACGAGCGCCGAGACGGCGCCTGCGGCGTCCCACGAGCGCGGGTCGTCCCAGTCCACGATGCCGAACCGCTGCGGCAGGTCGGGGTGGTCGTGGTCGAGGTAGAAGTCGTCGAGCGCGACGACCGGGAGGCCGAGGCGCCGCGTGAGCGACGTCTTGCCCGAGCCGGACGCCCCGGTGAGCAGGACGACCCGCGTCGGGACCTCGCGGGACCCGGGCGGGAGGTCGAAGAGGGCAGGGTCCGTGGCAGGGCCGTCGGTCACCGGGTCGGTGCCGAGACCGGCGTCGGCCGGGGCGCCGTCGTGCTGAGGGTCGCTCACGGGACACCATTGTCGCAGCGCGCAAGACCCGTCGCCCCGACGACCCGGCGACCTGTCGCCCCGACGACCCCCGTCGCGGTGAGAGAGGGTCCCGTGCCGCGTAGCCTTCCTCGGTGACCGCTCTCGATCCCGCCGCCCAGCTCGCCCGCGACGCTCTCGCCCGACTCGACCGGTGGCAGCCGGTCGACCCACGCCAGGCGGCGCTCGCGGAGGAGTACCGCGCCTTCGTCAGCGGGGAGGCCGGCCCGTGTGCCGACGCGGTGCGGCGCGACGGCGGCCCGCAGCACCTCACGGCGAGCTGCTTCGTGCTCAGCCCGGGCCTGGACCGCGTCCTGCTCTGCTTCCACCGCAAGGGCCAGTTCTGGGTCCAGGTGGGCGGCCACACCGAGCCCGGCGACACGACGCTCGCGGGCGCCGCGTACCGGGAGGCGCGCGAGGAGAGCGGCCTCGACGACCTCGTCCCGTTCGACGCGGACCGCGAGCGGACCGCCGACCTGGGCGACCGTCCGGCCGCTGGGCACCAGGCCGGCGCCCCCGCCGCGCCCGTCGACGTGCACCGCCACGACCTCGCCGCCGCGTTCGGGTCGTGCCGCACGCACTGGGACGTCGGGTTCGTCGCGTTCGCCGACCCCGACGCGCGGACGGCCGTGAGCGACGAGAGCGAGGACGTCGCGTGGTTCCCGGTCGACGCGCTCCCGGCCGGCACGCCGGACGACTTCCCGGTCCGCCTGGCGACCGTCCTCGCCGAGGTGCGCCATCGCCGTCGGGCAGGACTCCCCGCGAGGTAGGACGGTGGTCCGCCGAAGGAGAACCCTGGGTCGCCGAGGTAGAACCTCGGTCCTGACCAGGGTTCTACCTCGCGTGACCAGGGTTCTACCTCGCCGGACCGGGGTCCTCCCTCGGCGGGGCGAGCACCACGTGGAGGGTGCGCGGGCCGTGGACGCCCTCGACGCGCGAGAGCTCGATGTCGCTCGTCGCGCTGGGTCCGCTGATCCAGGTCTGCGGTCGCTCCGGGTGGGCGGCGAGCAGCCGCACGGCCTCGGGGACCGTCTCCACGACCTGGTCGGTGCGCACGACGCACACGTGCAGGTCGGGGACGAGCGTGATCGCGCGGCGCCCCTGGTCGGCCTCGCCGTCGAGCACGATCGTGCCGGTGTCGGCGATCGCGACGCGCGCGGCCGTGACGACGGCGTCCACCCGGTCCAGCTCGTCGGGCGCGCGGGGGTCGTTCCGTGCATCGGGCACGACGGCGGTCCTGGCGCCGAGCGCGCCCAGCCACGCGGCGTCGAGCCCCGGTGGCACGACGACGGACGCCGCGTCCGCGAGCAGGTCACCGACGATCGTCGCGACCCCGGCCGGGGTGGCGGCCACGTGCACGTGCGCCCGGTAGTCGACGAGCCGGTCGACGAGGACGTCCACGGCCTCCGGCGACCCCGGTGCGAGGTCGCCGCGCTCGCGGTACGCGCGCGGGACGGGATCGTGCGGGTCTGCCGGGTCCCCGAGGCGACCGGGCGGCGTCGAGCGAGCCGTCGCCGTCGGGCCGAGCGCGGCATGCACACGGGCGAGGATGTCGTCGCGCGCGCTCATCGGCCCTCACCCATGTCGCCGAACCCGGGGTTGTCGGTCGCCGAGCCGCCGAACCCACCCGTATCCCCGGGTTCGGCGCCCCTGTCTCTTATCCACATCTCCGCGCCCCCGAGACTTTGCTGCAGCTCGTGTTCCGGGGGCGGCGGGGGGAC
>NZ_JBHXIC010000059.1:0-13306 GCF_042723955.1 Cellulosimicrobium cellulans
GTGCTCAGGGCACCGGCCCGCCGGAACCTGTCAGGAGCAGGCCCGGACGGCGTAGTCCGCCGTCCCGGAGAACGTCCTCCCCTCGGCGTCGGTCGCGGTCACCGTCACCGTGCCGGCGTCGATCCCCGCCGCACGCGACGCGAACGACTGGTAGGCGTTCGCCCCGGGCGCCACGTCCGCGAACTCCTTCGACCCGTACGGGGTCTCGAGAGTGATCGCGAGCGGGACCGCGTCGTCGTTCGCCGCGCGGACCGCGACGAACACCTTGCCGGCCATGCAGCGCGTCTCCGCGGTGATGGTCACCGCGATCGGCTCGACCTCGTCGCCGACCACCCGGAAGTGGCCGAACGACGCCGGCGCACCGGTGTCGGCCGAAGCCCCGAGGGCGAAGAGCCCGACCTGGGCGCCCGACGCGGGAGCGTTCGTCACGCTCTGGTCGAACGTGGTCCAGGTCTCGCCGTCGGCGCTGTACGCACCGGTGAACGTGTCACCGGAGCGGGTCAGCCGCAGGTGCCACACGTCGCCCGTGAGGCTCGCCGACTGGGGCTGCGGGTTCTGCACGACCCCGGCGACCTCGCTGCGCAGCTCGATCCGGGCGTTCTTGGCCTGGCCCGCCTGGTTGTCGACGACGTAGTCGAGCTTGACGTAGTTGTCGTCGTCGCCGTAGACGATCAGACCGCCCTGCTGGTACTGACGGTCGAGCGCCGAGCCGTCGACGACGGTCTCGATGGTCCACTCCTCGCCCGGCTGGTCCTGCAGCACGATGTTCGGCACAGGGCGGTTGTCCGTCCCGTAGATGTCCGTCGGCGTCGTGTCGATCTGCAGGGAGCCGTCCGCCACGCGGTAGCCGGTCGGGTCCTCGCGGACGATCGACCAGCGGCACGCGTCGAGGGCGCTGCCGTCGAACTCGTCGTCCGGCCCGGGGGCGGACGCCGTGTCGTCGGGCGTGATCGAGAACCAGTCGAACTCCGCCTCGATCACCGGGGACGCGGTGTTGTTCCCCTTGAGCGAGACGAGGCCGATCTTCGCGTTCTCCAGGTCGGCGATCGACTTGGTCTGCGGCATCGTCGTGAAGTCGATGCCGTCGGCCGAGTACGCGGCCTGGAGGTTCTCCCCGTTGCTGACGAACCGCACGTAGACCGTGTCGGGGTAGTCGGCGCCGAGGGCGGGCGAGTTGGACTCGTTGACCTCGTTCGGGGCGGCGTTCTCCTCACGGATGAACTGGAAGATGCGAGTCGCCGGGTCGGCCGCGGCCGAGCGTCCCTGGAGCACCATCTTCGCGTAGTTGTCCTGGTCCTCCCAGATCACCAGACCGGCCTGCTGGTACTGCTGGCGAGCCGGCAGCGTGAGCTTGGCCGTGGCCGTGAAGGGCCCGTCCGGCAGGTCCTGGAGCACCATGTTCGGCACCGTGGTGTTGTCCGTGCTGTAGAAGTCGGTCGCCGTCGTCGGGATGACGAGGTTGCCGTCCCGCACGACCAGGTTCTGGTCGCGGTTGAGCACCGACCACCGGCTCTCGTCGACGTCCGTGCCGAGGAAGTCGTCCGACCGGCCCGAGAAGCACATCCCCGGTCCCGTCTGCGACGCCTTCACCGTCACGGTCGTGTACTCGACCGAGTACGCGCCACGCTCGTCGGAGGCCCGCACCTGGAGCCGGTACGTGCCCGGCTGGTCGTACGTGACCTCGAACGAGTCGGAGCCGTCGACGAACCCGTCACCGAGTCCCGCGTCCCACGCGAAGGTGATCGCGTCGTCCTCGGGGTCGGAGGCGGTCGCCGTCGCGGTCACCGTCAGCGGGGCGGTGCCCGTCGTCGGGGTGACCTCGAACGAGTCGATGGTCGGGCGCTCGTTGTCCGTGACGCCGCGGCCGTCGAACTCGAGCCAGTTGACGTTGGCCTGGCCGGACGTCAGGACGAAGTAGAGCGTCCCGGTACCCGAGGGCACGTCGGTCAGCTCGGTCGAGACGTTCGTGTAGACCTGCCAGTCACCGGTGCCGGGGACCTGGACGGAACCGATCTCCGGGCCGTCCGCGGCGTTCCAGCGGACGGAGACCACCGCGTTGCTCGGCGAGGCCGCACGCAGCGCGATCGAGTCGACGCCGTGGAGCGAGATCGGGTCGTACGCCCACCAGTCGCCCGGCTCGATGTAGCCGATGTTCTGGCCACCGCCGGCGGTGTCGGACGTCGTCTCGCGCACCACGCCCGGGTCGCCCGAGCTCGTGGAGCCCTCGACGCGACCGGTCGAGGTGAAGAACTCCGCCTGGAGCAGCTTCGGCTGCAGCACCTGGAGGTCGTTCGCCGTGAGCGGGGCACCCGCCTCGCCACCGTCGTCCGTGTACGACGCCTCGATGACCCAGAAGATGTTCGACTCGATGCCGTGGCCCTCGTCGCGCGCCGTCTGGAAGACGCCCTCGCACCCGCCGAGCACGTCCATCGGGTGCGCGTGCGAGTCGTGGCCGAGCGACGTCGAGAGCTCGACCTGGCTGCAGTCGACCTCACCGTCGGGGTCGTCGACCGCGATCTCGTACCGGACCTGGTCGCCCCACTGGAAGAACCCGCCGTTGTCGGGGAACGTGATAGAGATCGACGGCGCCTCGTTGCCGACGACGATCGACACGTTCGCGACGCCCGTCTGGCCCTGGGCGTCCGTCGCCACGAGCTGGGCGGTGTAGCTGCCGTTCTCCGTGTAGGTGTGCACCGGGTTGGCCTCGGTCGACGGCTCGGAGCCGTCGCCGAACGTCCACTGCAGGGTCAGCTCGTCTCCGGCCGGGTGGCGCGTGCCCTCCGAGGAGAACTGCACCGTGAGCGGTGCGTGCCCGCTCGTCACGTCGGCGCTCGCGCGGGCGATCGGGGACGGGTTGCCCTTGACGTAGTTGACCTTGTAGACGCCGCTCGAGTCGTTGTCGCCGCCGAAGCCGGAGCCCCAGTCGACCACGTAGAGCGCGCCGTCGGGACCGAAGTCGAAGTCCATCGCACGGTCGAATCCGGCGCTCGGGTCGAAGATCTTCGGCAGGACGCGGTTGATGTCGACGATGTCGTCACGCTTCTCGCCGTCGAGCTGGACCGAGTACAGCTTGCCCTGGTTCCACTCGCCCAGGAACGCCTTGCCGTCCCAGTACTCGGGCCACTGGACGTCGGAGTCGAGCTCGGGGTCGAACTGGTAGACGGGGCCGCCCATGGGCGCACCGCCCCCACCGATCTCGGGGAAGTCCGGGTTGCCGGCGTAGTTGTACCAGATCTCGGCCTCGATGGCCGGGGGCAGCTGCGTCAGGCCCGTGTTGTTCGGGGACTGGTTGACGGGGCCCGCGTCGCAGTCGAACGCCGCGCCGGACTGGCCGGTCGCGAAGTTGTACTTGAGGTAGTCCGCGTTCGCGCCCGTGCAGTACGGCCAGCCGTAGAAGCCGGGCTCGCTGACGACGTTCCACTCGACCGTGTTGCCCGGGCCACGCGTCGGGCTCGCGCTGCCGGCGTCGGGGCCGTAGTCACCCACGAGGATGTTGCCGGAGTAGGGGTCCACCCCGATGCGGAACGGGTTGCGGAAGCCCATGGCGAAGATCTCGGGCCGCGTCTTCTCGGTCCCGGGGGCGAAGAGGTTGCCCTCGGGGATCGTGTACGTGCCGTCGGCCTCCGGGTGGATGCGCAGGACCTTGCCGCGCAGGTCGTTGGTGTTGGCCGACGACCGCTGCGCGTCGTAGTCCTGACGACCGGCGCGCTCGTCGTGCGGCGAGTAGCCGCCCGACTCGAACGGGTTGGTGTTGTCGCCCGTCGCGAGGATCAGGTTGCCGTCCTCGTCGAAGACCATGTCGCCGCCGGCGTGGCAGCACGTGTTGCGCTGCGTCGTGACGGTGAGGACCTTCTTCTCGGTGGCCTGGTCGATCGTGCCCGTGGCCGGGTCGAAGTCGAACCGCGAGATCCGGTTGTGCGGGCCGTCGGAGCCGACGTTCGCCGGGGCCCAGTAGGTGTAGACCCACCCGTTCTCCGAGAAGTCCGGGTCGAGCACGAGCCCGAGCAGGCCGTCCTCGTTGGCGGTGGTCACCGGCAGGGTCGTCGCGGTGTGCGTCGTGTTGGTCGCCGGGTCGATGACCTGCACGCGGCCGTCACGCTCGGCGTAGAACACCGTGCCGTCGCCCGCGACGTCCAGGACCATCGGGTTGCGCGTCTCCTCGTCGAGCGCGATCTGCTCGTAGCTCGCGGACTGCGTCGCGGCGCAGTCCGACGCCACGGCGCCCGCGGCCGTCTGGATGCCGCCCAGCAGGTGCTGGAGGAAGTCCGGGTCGGCGTACGACTCGTCGGTGTGGCCACCGCCGGTGTACCAGGAGCGGCCGCCGTCGTAGACCTGGCACCACGCCGTCGGGTGCTCGGCGCCCATCGCGCCGCTGCCCGCGTTGTACGTCGTCTCGTCGAGGCTCGCGAGCACGTGCACCGTGTCGCGGGGGTTGGTTCGGAAGTTGTACCACTCGTCGAACCGCTCCCACCGCGAGGGCAGGTGGGCCGTCGACTCGTGGACGTGGTCCTCGACCTTGACGGTCGCGTCCTGGTTCTGGGGGTGGGCGCTGAAGTACGCGCCGACCAGCCCGCCGTACCAGGGCCAGTCGTACTCGGTGTCGGACGCCGCGTGGATGCCCGCGTACCCGCCTCCGTTCTGGATGTAGCGCTCGAACGCGGCCTGCTGGTCGTCGTTGAGGACGTCGCCGGTCGTGGACAGCCACACGACGGCTTCGTACTGCGCGAGGTTGTCGTCCGTGAACGCTCCCGCGTCCTCGGTGGCAGTCACCGTGAAGTCGTTCTCTTCCCCGAGCTGCTGGATCGCCGCGATGCCCGCGGGGATCGACCCGTGGCGGAAGCCACCGGTCTTGCTGAAGACGAGCACGTCGAACGGGACGGCGTCGGCGGCCTGGACGACGGGCGCCGCCGCGACGCCCGTGGGCACCGTCGCGGCCGTCGCCGACGTCGCCGCCGCCATGGTCAGGGGGAGAGCGACCGCTGCCGCGGCGGCCGCCGCGACCGTCCGCCTCATGGCGAGCGATCCTCCTAGCACGTTTCTCACAAGGTCTCCTCGTCGAGATGGGGAATCAGTGCTGCGCTCCGCCGGGTGCCGCCATCGGCCGGCCGCCGTCCCGGGATCTTCGACCGACAATTTTGATTGCCCGTCGTACTAAATGCGCGCCATCGTTGCGCGTCCAGCCTCCTTTCCTCCGAGCCGGTTCCGGCCGGCCGTGCTGCGCTGCAACGGCCGACTCCGTCGGGCTGGTCCGGGTCGACCCTCCGCCCCGCGGGCCGACCCGGACTCGATACTACGGCTGGACCCAGCCTCCCGACTCCGCGCTCCGCTCGACCGCGTCGAGCACGCGCTGCACCACGAGGCCGTCCGCGAAGGTCGGTGCCGGGTGCGTCCCGACGGCGATCCCCTCCACGAGGTCGACCGCCTGGTGCGTGAACGCGTGCTCGTACCCGAGCCCGTGGCCCGCGGGCCACCAGTGCGCGACGTACGCGTGCTCCGGCTCCGTGACGACGATGCGTCGGAAGCCGGCGACGGCCGCATCGTCCGCGGCGTCGAAGAAGTGCAGGACGTTCATGTCCTCGAAGTCGAACGCGACCGAGCCCTTCGAGCCGTTGATCTCGAGGCGGATCGCGTTCTTGCGGCCGTACGCGAAGCGCGTCGCCTCGAACGTCCCGATGCCTCCGCCGGACAGCCGGGCGAGGAACACCGCCGCGTCGTCCACGGTGACGGGCCCGCGCTCGGTACCGCCCTGGCCGGACAGCCCCGCGAACTCCGTCGCGACCGGCCGCTCCGTCACGAAGGTCTCGAGCAGTCCCGAGACGCTCGTGATCTTCTCGCCGGTGATGAACTGCGCGAGGTCGATGACGTGGGCGCCGATGTCGCCGAGCGCCCCGCTGCCGGCCTTCGACTTGTCGAGCCGCCACGACAGCGGCGCGTTCTCGTCCGCGATCCAGTCCTGGAGGTACTGCGCGCGGACGTGGCGCACGGTCCCGATGCGCCCGTCGGCGACGAGCTGGCGCGCGAGCTGGATGGCCGGCACGCGGCGGTAGGTGAAGCCCACCATCGCGACCTGGCCGCGTGCGGCCGCGGCCTCGGCGACCGCGACCATCTTCTCGGCCTCGGCGACCGTGTTCGCGAGCGGCTTCTCGCACAGCACGTGCTTGCCGGCCTCGAGCGCGGCGATCGCGATCTCCGCGTGCGTGTCGCCGGGCGTGCACACGTCGACGAGGTCGACGTCGTCCCGTGCGACGAGCGCCTGCCAGCTCGTCTCCGTGGACTCCCAGCCGAGCCGCTCGGCGGCGGCGGCCAGCGGCTCCGGGTTGCGGCCACCGAGCACCCGCATGCGCGGGTCGAGGGGGAGGTCGAAGAACCGGGGGGCGGTCCGCCATGCCTGCGAGTGCGCTGCCCCCATGAACGAGTACCCGACCATGCCGACGCCGAGCTGCGCGCCGTCGTTTCCTGCCATGACGTTCCTTCCGTGCGCCTTCTTGTGCGCGTGACGTGAGCACGCCCACGGTCCGGCCGGGGTGTCCCGGGCGGACCGTGGGCGTGGTCCGCGTGCTTTCCTGCTGCGTGCTGACGACGGGCGTCAGCGGTCCGTCAGGACTGGAACGCGGTGGGCAGGTACTGGTCGACGTTGTCCTTCGTCACGACCGGCGCGAAGAGCTGGACGGTGCGCGGCACGCCCGACGACGCGAGGTCGCTCATGTTCTTCTCGTGCGCGACGAGCCGGGCGAGCTTGATGCCGTCCGCGGCCTGGGTCGACGGGTAGACGACCGTGGCCTGGAGGACCGAGTCGCCGGCCTGGATGTGCTCCATGACCTGCTTCGAGCCGGCACCGCCGACCATGAAGAACTCGTCGCGGCCCGCGTTCTCGATCGCGGAGAGCACGCCGACGCCCTGGTCGTCGTCGTGGTTCCAGATGGCGTCGATCTGCGGCGCGGCCTGGAGCAGGTTGGCGGTCGCGGCCTCGCCGCCCTGGACGGTGAAGTCCGCGGCGACGCGGTTGTCGACGTCCAGGCCGCAGTCGCCCAGCGCGTCGGCGAAGCCCTGGCTGCGGTCCTGCGTCAGGGGCAGCGAGTCGATGCCCGCGATCTCGGCGACGACGGCGTCGGGGTTGTCCCCGAGCTGCTCGCAGATGTACTGGCCCGCGCTGACGCCCATGCCGTAGTTGTCACCGAGGACGGTGGTGCGGGCGGCGAACGGGCTGGAGAACTGGCGGTCGACGTTGATGACGGGGATCCCCGCCTCCATCGCCTTGGTCGCGACCTCGGTGAGCGCCGCACCGTCGAACGGCAGGAGCACGATCGCGTCGACGCCGTCGTTGATGAAGCCCTCGATCTGGCTGATCTGGACGTTGACGTCGTTCGTGCCGTCGGCGACGCGGAGCTCGACGTCCTCGTACTCGGCGGCCTCGGCCTCGGCGGCGGTCGTGATGGCGCCCATCCAGCCGTGGTCGGCCGCGGGGGCCGAGAAGCCGATGACGATCGGGTCGCCGGGGGCGTCGTTGTCGGAGACGGCCTCGTTCGCGCTCCCGCCGCCGCCCCCGTCGCCGGTCTCCTCGGTGGTCGGGGTGTTCGACGTGCAGGCCGCGGCGACCAGCGCGATCGAGGCGGCCGAGACCGTCGCGAGCGTGATGCGACGGCGGAGGGTGGTACGTGCGGACATGGGATCTCCTTCGATGCTGTCCTGCTGGAGGAACTTCAGGGGACTGACGGGGTGATGCGGGCTGTGCGAGGCGCCGGACGAACGACGGCGCTACGTGGTCCGCCGGGCGAGGCGCTGCTGGAGCAGCACCGCGCCGACGATGATCGCGCCCTTGGCGATCTGCTGGACCGAGCTGTCGATGTTGTTGATGATGAAGACGTTCGTGAGCGTCGTGAAGATGAGGACGCCCAGGACCGTGCCGACGATCGTGCCTCGGCCGCCCGCGAGGAGCGTGCCACCGACGACCACCGCGGCGATGGTGTCGAGCTCCATGAGCAGGCCGTTGGTCGAGGAACCCGCGCTCGTGCGGGCGAGGAACATGACGGCGGCGATGCCGGCGGTGAGCCCGGACAGCGCGTAGACGTACATGAGGTGTCGCTTGACCTTGATGCCCGCGAGGCGCGCGGCCTCGGGGTTGCCGCCGACGGCGACCGTCCGCCGGCCGAACGTCGTCCGGTTGAACAGGAACCAGCCGAGCACGGCGACGACCGCGAAGATCCACACGATCTTCGGGACGCCGAGGAGGTTGCCCCGGAAGATGTCGTTGAACGCCGGGACGTCGACGATCTGCGTGCGCTTCTGCGCGATGAGCTCGGCGAGGCCACGTGCCGCGACGAGCATCGCGAGCGTCGCGATGAATGCGACGACCCTCCCGTAGGCGATGATCAGGCCGTTGATGAGCCCGGCGCCGACGCCGACCGCGAGTGCGCAGATGACCATGACGACCCAGCCGTACGACTGGGTCGCCAGCGTCGTCGCCCACACGGACGCCAGCCCGACCACGGAGCCGACCGACAGGTCGATCCCGCCCGTCGTGATCACGAACGTCATGCCGATGGCCAAGACACCGAGGATCGACCCGAGGCTGAGGATGGTCATGAGGTTGCTGAGGCTCGCGAACCGCTCGCCCCCCGTGGCGAAGCCCACGACGCACAGGAGCAGCAGGGCGACGACGAGGCCGATGTTGCGACCCGCCGCCCCGGACATGAACCCGCCCTTGCGGCGTTCGCTGGCAGCCTTCTCGACCCGGGCCGACTCGTCGGCGGCCGGCTTCTTCGTCGGCACCGCCGCCGACACGTCCTGCTCGTTCACGCGACACTTCCTTCCATGACCATGTCGAGCACCTGGTGCTCGTCGATGGAGCTCGAGGGCCCCTCGTGCACGACGCGACCCTCGGAGACGACGAGGACACGGTCGGCGAGGCCGAGGACTTCGGGGATCTCGCTGGACACGACGACGACGGCGGCACCCTCGTCGGCGAGCCTGCGGATGAGGGCGTAGATCTCGGCCCGCGCGCCGACGTCCACACCGCGCGTGGGCTCGTCGAGGAGCAGGACGCGGCAGCCGTGGACCAACCAGCGGGCGAGCATCGCCTTCTGCTGGTTACCGCCCGAGAGCGTGCGGATGGCACGGTCGACGCCGGCGGGGCGCAGCTCGAGCGAGTCGGCCTGCTCCTTGGCCGCCGTGCGCTCGGCGCGCTCGTCGAGGAGACCGAAGCGCGCGAAGCGGGAGAACGTCGAGAGGGTCACGTTGCGGTAGACGGGCTCGTCGAGGAGCAGGCCCTGGCTCTTGCGCTCCTCGGGCGCGAGCCCGATCCCGGCGCCCACGGCGGAGTCGACGGACCCGGCGCGCAGCTTCTTCGAGTCGACCACCACGGTGCCCGCCGTCGCGCGACGCGCGCCGTAGACCGTCTCGATGATCTCCGAGCGGCCCGCCCCCACGAGGCCGGCAAGACCGACGATCTCCCCCGCGCGCACCTGGAACGACACGTCCTCGAAAACACCGCGCAGGCCAAGCCCTTGGACGTCGAGGACGACTGGAGCGTCGTCCACGTGCTCCGGGGAGTCGGGGAAGACGTACTCGACGGAGCGCCCGGTCATGAGGGTGATGAGCTTGGCCGTCGGCGTCTCGGAGACGGGGAGGTTCTGCGCGACGGTGCGGCCGTCCTTGAGGACGGTGATCCGGTCGCCGATCTCGCGGATCTCCTCGAGCCGGTGCGAGATGTACACCACCGCGACGCCGGCCTTGGTGAGCTCCTTGACCACGCGGAAGAGGTTGCCCACCTCCTCGGAGTCGAGCACGGCGGACGGCTCGTCCATGATGATGACGCGCGCGTCGTGCGACAACGCCCGCGCCATGGAGACGATCTGCTTGCCCGCGGCCGAGAGGTGCTCGACCTCCGTGCTCGGCGAGATCTCCGAGTGCCCGAGCCGCTTGAGCAGCTCGCGCGTCTTGCGCACGGCCTCACGGCGCTGGGAGAACCCGAGCGTCGAGAGCTCGTGCCCGAGGTAGACGTTCTCCGCGACGGTCAGGCCGTCGACGACGTCGAGCTCCTGGTACATCGTCGCGACGCCGTGCCGGAGCGCGGCGACGGGGTCGGAGATGGCGATGGGCTCGCCGTCGAGGAGGATCTGCCCCTCGGTGGGCTGGTGGGCACCGGCGAGCACCTTGATGAGGGTGGACTTGCCGGCGCCGTTCTGCCCGAGGAGGCAGTGGACCTCGCCCGGGAGGATCTCGAGATCGACGCCGTCGAGCGCTCGAGCCCCGGGGAAGACCTTGACGATGCCCTGCATCTGCAGGAGCGGCTGGGGAGGGTCTGCGGTGACCATGCGGTGAACCTAGCCGACCTTTTGACGACGGTCAATCATAAGGTCGCGGTCTTTTGCTGCTGTTACAACTTCGTTACCAGCAAAAGTGGACAAGCGTTGTCAGGGCGAGAGAACGCTCCCAGCCCCCGAGCAGGCCGGGCGCGACGAGGCAGGTCGGAGAACGGGACGACGGCTGGCTGACGAGCCGAAACCGCCGAGATATCGGCCTGAGGTCGGGTCTGCACGAGCGGGTGGGGCGGCTGTTCGCCCGGACGGGAGGCCCGTCCTCGGGTCTCCACAACTTCCGACGACGTCCGTGTCGCCTTGGGAGGGGACATTAGGGTACCTTTTGGCGATCGTCAAGCAAAAGCCGATGACTCGTCCGGCACGTACGGACGACCGACGAGAGGCTCCGTGATTCACTGTGCCCATGGAGGAACTGCTGAAGTTCGCGCCGCGCCCGACCGGCGCCGGCGACATGTTCCAGCTGCTCCGGGACGGTCAGCCGCGCACGCGCGCGGACCTCGCAGCGATCACGGGGCAGGCGCGATCCACCATCGCCGCCCGGATCGACCTCCTCATGGCGGCGGGCCTCATCGCCCCCGCGGGAGAGGCGAGCTCGACCGGCGGGCGTCCGCCCGTGACCTTCGCCTTCAGCCCTGAGGCGCGCATCGTCCTCGCCGTCGACCTCGGCGCGACCCACGCCCGCCTGGCCGTGACCGACCTCGCGTCCAACGTGCTCGCCGAGACCGACGCCGCGCTCGCGATCGCGGACGGGCCGGAGGTCGTGCTGTCGTGGGTCGCGGACATGGGCGAGAAGCTCGTCGCGACGACGGGGCGCAGCCTCGACGACCTCGTGAGCGTCGGCGTCGGCCTGCCCGGTCCCGTCGAGCACTCGTCAGGCCGCCCCATCAACCCGCCGATCATGCCCGCGTGGGACGACGTCGACGTGCCCGGGATCCTCCAGAAGCGGTTCAACGCGTCCGTCCTGGTGGACAACGACGTGAACATCATGGCGCTCGGCGAGCACCGGACCGCGTGGCCCGCCGTCACCGACATGCTGTTCGTCAAGGTGGCCACGGGCATCGGCTCCGGCATCATCGCCGACGGCGAGCTGCGGCGCGGCGCGCAGGGCGCCGCCGGCGACATCGGCCACGTCGCCGTCCCGAGCGCGGCCGACGTCCCGTGCCGCTGCGGGAACGTCGGCTGCCTCGAGGCCGTCGCGAGCGGCCAGGCGGTGGCCGCGGCGCTCGCGGCCGCGGGCCTGGACGCCACGAACAGCTCCGACGTCGTCGCGCTCGTGCGCGGCGGCGACCTCGCCGCGAGCCAGGCCGTGCGCCAGGCCGGACGCGACATCGGCTCCGTGCTCGCGGCCTGCGTGAGCCTGCTCAACCCTTCGCTCATCGTCATCGGCGGCATCGTCGCCGAGGCCGGCGAGCACCTCATCGCGGGCATCCGCGAGATCGTGTACCAGCGGTCGCTCCCCCTCGCGACGCAGCACCTGCGCATCGTCACCTCGCAGGCACGCGGCCAGGCCGGCGTGCTCGGTGCGAGCGCCATGGCCGTGGATCACGTACTCTCGCCCGCAGCGATCGACGCGCTCATCGCCTGAGCGCGGTCGCCGGGGGCCGCTGCCCGCGACACGCGGGCGCGACGAGTGTGACGAGGCACGAGGAGGAGTCATGACCGAGCGGGACCGTCGAGCGCTCGTGGTCCGGGGCGGTTGGCCCGGGCACGCACCCGAGGAGGCGGCGGAGCTGTTCGTCCCGTTCCTCGAGGCGTCCGGCTACGACGTGACGCTCGAGGGATCGCTCGAGTCGTACGCCGACGAGGAGTTCATGGCGAGCATGGACCTCGTCGTGCAGTGCTGGACGATGGGCGAGATCCTCCCGGACGAGATGCGCGGCCTGCGCAACGCCATCGCGAACGGCACCGGGTTCGCGGGCTGGCACGGCGGGATCGTCGACTCGTTCCGGCTCGCGACCGACTACCTGCAGATGGTGGGCGGGCAGTTCGCGGCGCACGCGCACGACCTCATCGACCACACCATCGACATCGCCCCCGAGCACGCCGACCACCCGATCGTCGCGGGCATCGACTCCATCGCGCTGCACTCCGAGCAGTACTGGGTGCTCGCCGACTCGTACAACGAGGTGCTCGCGACGACGACGATCCTCCGGCGCGACGGCGACCCCTGGCACGAGCCCGTCGTCTCCCCCGCCGTGTGGACGCGTCGGTGGGGCGCCGGCCGCATCTTCGTGTGCGCGGCGGGCCACCAGCTCGCCGACCTCGAGGTCCCGCCGGTCCGCACGATCGTCGAGCGCGGCATCCTCTGGGCGAGCCGCTGACGCTCGGCTCGCAGCGCGTCTCGTTCCCTACACTCGGCGCGTGACCTCGTTCCACGGCCTCCTCGCCTACCCGATCACGCCGCTCACCCCCGCCGACGCACCCGACCTCGACGCGCTGGCCGCCCTCGTGGGCGGTGCCGCGCGCGCAGGGGTCGACGGCGTCGTCGTCCTCGCATCGTCGGGTGCGGGCGTCACGTTCACCCCGGACGAGCGCGACGCCGTCGTGCGTGCCGCCGTCGCGGCGGACTCCGCGGCCGGTGCGACGCGCGTCCCCGTCCACGTCGCCGTGAGCGGCGCGTCGACGCGCGAGGTCGTGGAGCGCGCCCGCGCGGCGCGGGACGCCGGTGCCGACGGGCTCGTCCTCGCGCCGTTCTCCTACCTCCCGCTCGACGAGGACGAGGTCGTGGCGGTGTTCGAGGCCGTCGCGTCGGCCGTCGACCTGCCGGTCTGCTACTACAACCGGAGCGTGCAGACCGCGTACGACGTCACGCCCGACGCGCTCGCACGTCTCGCGCGGACCACGACCGTCACGGCGGTCAAGGACCCCGCCTCGCTCCCGTCGCGCCCGACGGGCCGGGGGGCGGCGCTGGCACGGCCGCCGCACGGTGACCTGGTGGGCGGCGGGGGGTGGCGCCCCCCCGCGCTCGACGGGGGCGCGGCTGCGGG
>NZ_JBHXIC010000059.1:13316-23494 GCF_042723955.1 Cellulosimicrobium cellulans
GCCCCCCCGCGCCCCCCCCCCCCCCCCCGGGCCACACCCCCCCCCCCCCGCGCCGCGCCGCCCCCGGGGGCGGGGCCCCCCCCCGCGCCCCCGCCCCCCGACGGTCTCGACGTGAGCGTCGGGCTGAGCGGCGACCCGGCGATCGTCGGCGGCGCGGAAGCGGCCGACGCCTGGCACACGGGGCTCGCCGCGCTCGTCCCCGACGAGTACGTGGCGCTCCGGCGCGCACGGGCTGCGGGCACGGAACCCGACGCGCAGGTCGTCGGCTGGCTGCGAGACCTCGCCGAGGTCCTCGCCCGCCTGCGCCCGGTGAGCGGGTTCCACGCGCTCGCGAACCTCCTCGGCGTACCGACCGCTCCCCCGCGCGGCCCGTCGCTGCCCGTCCCGCCCGACGGAGTAGCGCGGCTGCGGGAGGTCGTGGCGCGACGCCCGTCGACGCCCTGACCCACTCCCGCGACGCTGCGGCGCGCCGGACGACTCAGCCGTCCGTGCCGGAACCTGCCTCGTCGTCCGCGCCGGACGCGTCGCCACCGAGCCGGTCCGCGACGGCGTCGGGCCCGCCGGCGAGCAGCGCGACGAATCCCTCCTCGTCGAGGATCGGCAGACCGAGGTCGCGGGCCTTCGCCTCCTTCGAGCCGGCGTTCGCCCCGACCACCACGAAGTCGGTCTTCTTGGAGACCGACCCCGACGCCTTGCCGCCGGCGGCGATCACGGCCTCCTTGGCGCCGTCGCGGCTGAAGCCCTCGAGCGAGCCCGTGACGACGACGGTCAGGCCGGCGAGCGGGCCCGTCGGCTCCTGGCGGGCACCAGGACCCGGGTGGCCGGGGATGTCGAACCGGACGCCCGCGGCGCGCCAGCGGTCGACGATCTCGACGTGCCAGCCGACCGTGAACCACTCGACGACCTGGTCCGCGATCACCGGACCCACGCCCTCGACCGCCGCGAGCTCGTCGCGCGACGCGGCCCGGATCGCGTCGAGCGAGCCGAACCAGTCCGCCAGGGCGCGGGCCGCGACCGGGCCGACGTGCCGGATGTTGAGGCTCACGAGGATGCGCCAAAGGTCCTTCGTCCTGGCGAGCTCGAGCTCCTCCACGAGCTTCGTCGCGTTCGTCGACGCCTCGAAGAGCGGCTCGCCCGCCTCGATCGCCTCGCGCTCCGCCGCCTTGGAGAGCTTGCGCTTCTTCCGGAACGGCCACACCGACTTCACGGTCGCGGTCGAGCCGTCCGGCATCGTGATCTCCGCGGGCTCGCCCGTGCCGTCGTACTCGCGCGGCAGGCCCGTCTCGGAGTCCCGCACGACGACGCGGATCGGGACGAGCTGCTCGACGCTCAGCTCGAACAGCCCGGCCTCCGTGCGCAGCGGCGGCTCGGCGGGCTCGAGCGGCTGCGTGAGAGCGGCCGCCGTGACCTCGCCCAGCACCTCGACGTCGAGGCCGCCGCGCGAACCGACGTGCTCGACGCGGCCCCGCACCTGCGCCGGGCAGGACTCGGCGTTGGGGCAACGCAGGTCGACGTCGCCCTCCTTCATGGGGCGCAGCGGCGTGCCGCACTCGGGGCAGTCCGCCGGCATGACGAAGTCCTCGCGCGGGTAGCCGTCGTCCGCGAGCGCCGCCACGGGGCCGAGGATCTCGGGGATGACGTCGCCGGCCTTGCGCAGCACGACCATGTCGCCGATCCGCACGCCCTTGGCCCGGACCACGTCCTGGTTGTGCAGGGTCGCCTGGCGCACGGTGCTGCCTGCGACCTTGACGGGCTCCATGACGGCGTACGGGGTCGCCCGGCCGGTGCGCCCGACGCCGACCTGGATCGCGAGCAGACGCGTGTTGACCTCCTCGGGCGGGTACTTGTAGGCGATGGCCCACCGCGGCGCGCGGCTCGTGGCGCCGAGCCGGCGCTGCAGGGCGAGCTCGTCGACCTTGACGACGATCCCGTCGAGCTCGTGCTCGATGTCGTGGCGGTGCTCGCCGAAGTACGCGATGCGCTCCATGACCTCGTCGAGGCCGCGCACCACCCGGTTGTGCGGCGACACCGGCACGCCCCACTGCTCGAACAGGTCGTACGCGTCCGACTGCCGCGCGAGCTCGGCGTGCTCGCCTGCCTCCCACTGCAGCGCGCCGACGCCGTGCGCGTACATGCGCAGGTTGCGGCTCGCCGTGACCGCGGGGTCCTTCTGTCGCAGCGACCCGGCCGCGGTGTTGCGCGGGTTCGCGTACGGTGCCTGGCCCGCCGCGACGAGCTTCTCGTTGAGCGCCGCGAAGTCCGCGACGCCCATGAACACCTCGCCGCGGATCTCGATGACGTCGGGGTGCGTCGCGGGGTCGCCGCCCAGGCGCTGCGGGATGCTGCCGATCGTCCGCACGTTGGCGGACACGTCCTCGCCCGTGCGCCCGTCGCCGCGCGTGGCCGCCCGGACGAGCCGTCCCTTCTCGTAGAGCAGCGCGATGGCGAGGCCGTCGATCTTCACCTCGCACAGGTAGTCCACCTCGGCGTCCGCGGCCACGCCGAGGTCGCGGTGCACGCGCGCCGCCCACGCCGCGAGGTCCTCCTCGCTGAACGCGTTGTCGAGCGACAGCATCGGCTCGAGGTGCTGGACGGTCGCGAAACCTGCCGCGGCCCGGCCCCCGACGCGCTGGGTCGGCGACTCGGGCGACTGGAGCGCGGGGTGCGCGGCCTCGATCGCCTGGAGCTCGTGCATCCGGGCGTCGTACTCGGCGTCCGAGGAGACCGGCTGGTCCTCCTCGTAGTACGCGCGCTGGTCGGCCTCGACCTGGGCGACGAGCTCGGCCCACCGCCGCTGGGCGGCGGCCTCGTCGAGCGCGGCGGCGGACGTGGCGGGGACCTCCTCGTCCGTCACGGTCGGGGTGGTCGGGGCGGACGTCGCGGGGGTGCTCTCGCTCACCCGCACATCATCGCGCGGACCGCCGACATCCGCCGCCCCCGACGACGGGCGCGGCGACCGCGAGGCCGTCGCACTCAGGGCCGGTGCCGGTGCGCGAGGTGGGCGGCGAGGCGCTCGACGGCGCGCGCGACGTCGTCGGGCTCGACCACCCGCACGGGGGTGCTGAGAGCCAGGCGAGCGACCGTCAGGGCCAGCCGCCCGACGTCCTCGCCACGGATCCGGACCACCACGGCCCCGGGCGCGGACTCGACCACCTCGTGGTCCTCCCACCGGAGCACCTCGGCGAGGTCGTCGTGCTCGGCACCCAGGACGAGCGTGGCGACGACCCCCCGGGCGGTCGCACCGATGGCGTGGGCGACGAACGCCGCGGCGCCACCACGGGGGACGTCCCGGGGTGTGAAGCGGCCCCCGGTCGCCTGCGGACGCGTGAGCCGGTCGAGCCGGAAGATGCGCCAGTCGTCGCGGTCCCGGTCCCACGCGACGAGGTACCAGCGGCGGTCGGCGGTCACGAGCCGATGCGGCTCGACCAGGCGCCGGGTCTCGCTGCCGTCGCCGGCGCGGTAGTCGAAGCGTGCGAGCTCGTGGTCGCGGCACGCCGCCGCGAGCACGCTGAGCGTGCCCGGGTCGACCACGTCCTGGTCGGTGGGCCACGGCACGGGCGTCACGCTGGTCCGCAGTGCCGCCACCCGCCTGCGCAGTCGGTGCGGCAGCAGGCTCTCGACCTTGGCGAGGGCCCGCAGCGACGTCTCCTCCATGCCGTCGACGGCGGCGACCGCCGCACAGCCGAGCCCGACGGCGAGCGCCACGGCCTCGTCGTCGTCGACCACGAGCGGCGGCAGGTGCGCCCCGGCCTCGAGGCGGTAGCCCCCGTACCTGCCCGAGGTGGCGGCGACCGGATAGCCGAGCCCCCGGAGACGGTCCACGTCCCGGCGCACCGTCCGCTCGGTCACGTCGAGCCGCCCGGCGAGCTCCGCGCAGGGCCAGAACCGGTGGGTCTGGAGCAGCGAGAGCAGCGTGAGCGCACGCCTGGTGGGGTCCGTCGGCATGGTCCCAGCCTCCCGCGCATCGAGGACATCTCCTGTCCGCGACGGTCTCTACGGTCGCGTCGACCGATCGCCGCACCGCGCGCATCGGCACGTCGCTGAAAGGACAACACCGTGTCACACGCCACCGACTTTCCCGAGGCGAGCATGGTCGCCGTCAACGGCATCGAGCTCGAGGTCTTCGAGGCCGGGCAGGAGAACGCCGGCCGACCCGTCGTCCTCTGCCACGGCTGGCCGGAGCTGGCCTTCTCGTGGCGCCACCAGATGGCGGCGCTCGCCGCCGCGGGCTACCACGTCATCACCCCCAACCAGCGCGGCTTCGGCAGGTCGTCCCGCCCCGCCGAGGTCTCCGACTACGACGTCGTGCACCTGACCGGCGACCTCGTCGGGCTCCTGGACCACTACGGGTACGCGGACGCCACGTTCGTGGGCCACGACTGGGGCGCGAACGTGGTGTGGAGCGCCGCGGTGCTGCACCCGACCAGGGTGAACCAGGTGGTCGCGCTCAGCGTGCCGTACATGGAGCGCGGTGAGGTGCCTCCCCTCGCGTTCATCGAGGCGGTGGTCGGCAGCGACTCGTACTTCGTCCACTTCAACCGTCAGCCGGGCGTGGCGGACGCCGTGTTCGACGCGAACGCACGACGGTTCCTGCGCAACCTGTACCGCAAGGACGAGCCCGCGGCCGAGCCGGAGCCGGGCATGTGGCTCCTCGGCCTCGCGCACGCCGAGGCCCCGCGCGGCGAGCCGGTGATGAGCGACGCCGAGCTGGCGGTGTTCGTCGACGCGTTCGAGGCCTCGGGCTTCACCCCGAGCGTGAACTGGTACCGCAACGTGGACCGCAACTGGGAGCTGATGAAGGACGTCGACCCGATCGTCCGCCAGCGCGCGCTGATGGTCTACGGCGCACGGGACACGGTCATGAGGGCGCCGAACCTCGAGGCGTTCGTCCCGCGCGTCGAGGTGGTGGAGCTGGACTGCGGCCACTGGATCCAGCAAGAGCTTCCGGAGGAGACCACCCGCCTGATCCTCGGATGGCTCCAGCGGCAGGAGGGTGCGGAGAGGCGCTGACCGGTCCGTGGGGGCTCGGCGCGTGGAGCGGCCGACCGGCTCGTCGTCCCTCGCGCGGGCAGGGGGCATCGGGAAGAGCCCTCGTCCACGTCGTGGCCCGGCAGCGCGGCGGGCCGGTCGGGTGTCAGGGCTCCGCAAGAGCTCGGGCGTAAGAGTTCCGTAAGAACCGGGCTGATCGACCCTCCACGAGCGGTAGACCGGTGGGGTGCTGTCTCTCGGGTCGTTGCCACGTCCACTCCTGCCCTGGTCGGGCGCGCGTCGGGACCGCCCGGTGCGGCGCCGCCCCGGGCGTCTGGTGGTGCTGGGGTTCGCGGCCGCGATCGGGGTCGGTGCGGTCCTGCTGATGCTCCCCGTCGCGACGACGGGCCGTGTCGCCGCACCGCTGGAGGCGTTGTTCACCGCGACGTCGGCCGCGTGCGTGACGGGACTGGTCGTGGTGGACACGCCGACGTTCTGGACGCCGTTCGGCCAGGTCGTGATCCTGGCCCTGATCCAGCTGGGCGGGTTCGGCGTGATGACGGTGGCGTCCTTGCTCGGCCTGCTGATCTCGCGACGCCTCGACCTGAACACGCGGATGGTCGCCCAGGCCTCGACGCGCTCGGTCCAGCTCGGCGACGTGCGCTCGGTGCTCGTGGGGGTGCTGCGGGTGACGGTGGCGGTCGAGGGGAGCGTCGCGCTCGTCGTCGCCGGGCGACTGACGGCGGGCTACGGCGCGAGCCCGGGCGAGGCCGCGTGGGGTGGGGTGTTCCACGCGGTCTCAGCCTTCAACAACGCCGGGTTCGCCCTGTACTCCGACTCGCTCGTCACGTTCGTCGCCGACCCGTGGATCTGCGTGCCGCTGTGCCTGGCGGTGATCCTGGGTGGGATCGGCTTCCCCGTGATCTTCGAGCTCTACCGTCGACGCCGTGCGAAGCCGGCGCGGTGGTCGCTGCACACCAAGCTCACCCTCCTCACGACGTCGATCCTGCTGGCTGCCGGCACCGCGCTCTTCCTGGTGCTCGAGTGGTCGAACCCTCACACCCTCGGTCCCCTGTCGGCGGCGGGAAAGGTCCTCGGCGCGTTCACGCAGTCGGTCATGGCCCGCACCGCGGGGTTCAACTCCGTCGACACGTCCGCGATGAACGACGGCACCTGGCTCGGCACGGACGTGCTGATGTTCATCGGCGGCGGCAGCGCCGGCACGGCGGGCGGCATCAAGGTCGTGACCTTCGTCGTGCTCGCGTTCGTCATCTGGTCCGAGCTGCGCGGGGACCCCGACGTGGACGCGTTCGACCGGCGCATCGCGGCGGCGACACAGCGTCAGGCGATCTCTGTCGCTCTCCTCGGGGTGGCAGCCGTGCTCGTGCCCACCCTGGTGATCACCGCGACCTCGCACCACGGTCTGGACCGTGTCCTGTTCGAGGTCACCTCCGCGTTCTCGACCACCGGCCTGTCCACCGGGATCACCGCCGACCTCGCCGGGCCGCACCAGCTGATCCTGGTCGCGCTGATGTTCCTGGGTCGGCTCGGGCCGATCACGCTCGGCACCGCTCTGGCGCTGCGCGAACGACCCCGCCTGTTCCGCCGGCCCGAGAGCGCCGCGATCATCGGCTGACGCCTCTCGACAGGCGATTGACCACGTGGTTAGGATCATGACCATGCGTTCAGCACAGCGTCCTGTCGCGGAGGACGGGCCGGTCGCGTCGGACCTGACGACGCGGGCGCGGATCCGTGACGCCGCGGTCGAGCGGTTCGCACGGGACGGGTTCGGCGCGTCCTTGCGTGCGGTCGCCGCGGACGTCGGCGTCAGCCATGCCCTGGTCGTGCACCACTTCGGGTCCAAGGACGGGCTGCGTCAGGTGTGCGACGAGCACGTGCTGGAGCAGATCCGGACGGCCAAGACCGAGACGATCGTGGGCGCGAGCTCGGGCACGTTCCTGGAGTACTTCACCACCGCGGAGCAGTACGCCACCCTGGTCGGGTACGTGCTGCGCTCGCTCCTGGACGGTGGGCCCCTGGCGCGCACGTTCGTCCAGCACATGGTCGACGACGCCGAGCAGTACGTCGGGACCGCCGTCGAGGCGGGCGTCGCGGTCCCCAGCCGTGACGAGCGTCGCCGCGCCCGCTACCTGACCCTGTCCGCGATGGGCGCCATGCTGCTGTCGATCCGGCTGGACCCGCCCGAGGACCTGAGCAACCTCACCGCGTTCATGCGGCGGTTCTTCGACGAGATCACCCTGCCCGTGCTCGAGCTGTACACCGAGGGGTTCCTCACGACCCGGCGCATGCTCGACGACTACCTCCTCTACGTGGGCGACCCGCCCGCCGACGGTGGCGCGCCGCTCGACTGAGCCGCGCGCCCCCCGCGGCGCCAGCGAACCTCCACGAGAAGGAAGCTCCCATGACCAGCACGACCTCGGCGCGCCCTGGCGCGCCCGCGATCCAGATCCAGGGCCTGCACAAGTCCTTCGGCACCGTCCACGCGCTCGACGGGCTCGACCTCACCGTCGACCGTGGTCAGGTGGCCGGCTTCCTCGGCCCCAACGGGGCCGGCAAGTCGACCACCATCCGCGTCCTGCTCGGGCTGCTGCGCGCCGACTCCGGCACCGCGCGGCTGCTCGGCGGCGACCCGTGGCGCGACGCCGTCGCGCTGCACCGTCGCCTGGCCTACGTGCCCGGCGACGTGTCGCTGTGGCCCAACCTCACCGGCGGAGAGGCCATCGACTTCCTCACCCGCCTGCGCGGCAAGGCCGACCCGCGCCGCAAGGCCGAGCTGCTCGAACGCTTCGAGCTCGACCCCACCAAGAAGGCACGCACGTACTCCAAGGGCAACCGGCAGAAGGTCGCCCTCGTCGCGGCGTTCGCCGCCGAGGTCGACCTCCTCGTCCTGGACGAGCCCACGTCCGGGCTGGACCCCCTCATGGAGGCCGTCTTCACCGACTACGTCCGGCAGGCCAGGGCGGCCGGCACCTCGGTGCTCCTGTCCAGCCACATCCTGTCCGAGGTCGAGAAGGTGTGCGACACCGTGACGATCATCCGCGCCGGGCGCGCGGTCGAGTCCGGCACGCTCGACGAGCTGCGACACCTCACCCGGTCCAGCGTGACCGCCGTCGTCGACACCGACCCGGCGACCCTGGCCGCCCTGCCGGGAGTCCACGACGTGCGCGCCACGAGGACCGAGGCCGGGCTGCGCCTGGCCTTCGACGTGGACAACGCGCAGATCGGGGGCGTCCTGGCCGTGCTCGGCGATCTCGGGGTGCACTCCTTCACCGCCGCTCCGCCCTCGCTCGAAGAGCTGTTCATGCGGCACTACGGCGACGAGCCCCAGGCGGTGGTGGACGGCGCCCGCCCTGCCTCCGCCTCGAGGGCGGGTGCGCGATGACCACCGCGACCCTGCACGCGTCGACGTCGTCCCGGGTTGTGACCGACGGGTCGACCCTGACCGGGACGTGGAGCCTCGTCCGGTTCATCGTGCGCCGCGACCGGGTCCGCCTGGCCGTGTGGGCCGGGTCCCTCGTCGCGTTCTACGCCTACTTCACCTTCGCCCTGGACACCCTGTTCGCCGACCCGGCCGCCCAGCAGGGCCGCGCCGCGATCATGGAGACCCCGTCCGGGATCATCATGGGTGGCCCCGGCTACGGCATCGACCACTACACGACCGGCGTCGCGATGGCGAACGAGGGCATCACCTGGGTCGTGCTCGCGCTGGCGCTCATGAGCATCCTGCACGTCGTGCGCCACACCCGCGCCGAGGAGGAGTCCAGCAGGTCCGAGCTGGTCCGCGCGGCCACCGTCGGCCGGCACGCCCCTGCGGTCGCCGCCGTGCTCACCCTTCTCGTGGTCAACGCCGTCATCGCGCTCGTGTCCGCGGCGACGATGACCGCCGTCGGCGGGCTCGACCTCGTCGACTCCCTCGCCATGACCACCGGGTCCGCCCTGTCGGCCATGGTCTTCGGTGGCGTCGCGCTCGTGCTCTGCCAGCTCACCGAGCACGCCCGCGCCGCGACCGGGATGAGCCTGGCCGTCTTCGCGCTCGCGTTCGTCGTCCGTGCGGCAGGCGACATGCGCGCGACCGGCGGCAGCGCCCTGTCCTGGCTGTCCCCGATCGCCTGGGCCCAGCAGATGCGCGCGTTCGTCGACCTTCGCTGGTGGCCCGCGCTGCTGTCGGTCGCCGCGACGGCGCTCCTGATCTGGCTCGCCTCCGTCCTCGCCTCCCACCGCGACTTCGACGCGGGCCTGATCGCGACCCGCAAGGGACGGCCCGACGCCCAGCCCTGGCTGCGCACCCCGCTGTCGCTGGCGTGGCTCCAGCAGCGTGCTGCCCTGGTCTGGTCGTGCCTCGGCCTGGGCCTGATGTGGTTCGCGACCGGGACGATGCTCCCGGACATCGACGACATGGTCGGCGGCCTCGTCGCGGACAACCCGACCGTCGCAGCGATCTTCGGGTCGGACCCCGACCAGTTCTCGTTGGCCTTCCTCGGGGTGATGATGCTCTACGGCGCGCTGTGCTGCGCCGCCTACGCGATCGTCATGGGGCTGCGCCCCAAGGCCGAGGAGTCCGCGGGGCGCGCCGAGGTCGCGCTCGCCGCCCCCGTCTCGCGCCACCGCTGGCTCGGTGCCCAGCTCCTCGTCGCCGGCCTGGGCACGACCGCCCTGCTCGCGGTCAGCGTCTACGCGGTCTGGCTCGGGGCCCTCGCCGTCGACGGAGGCGGTCCGGACTTCGGCGGGTACACGCAGGTCCTGGCCTCCTACCTGCCCGCGGTCCTGGTGTACCTCGGCCTCACCGCCGCCCTGTACGCCTGGGCCCCGCGTGCCACCGGCGCCGGTTGGGCGCTGCTCGCCTACACCTTCGTCATCGGCATGTTCGGCGGGCTCATCGACGACCTCCCCGACGCGGCGAGCTGGATCTCCCCGTTCCACTGGGTGCCCACGGCGTTCAGCGAGGACCTCGACTGGGCCTACCTCACCGGCCTCACCCTCGTCGCCGCCGTCCTGTTCGTCCTCGCCCTCGCCGGGTTCCGCCGACGGGATCTCGCCTCCACGTGAGCCGCGTCCGGAAGGCGCGGCACGGCGCCGGGGGCCCCCCGGGGGCGCGGTGCGGCGGGGGGGCGCCCCTCGTGGGGGCAGCCGCGCGGGCGCCCCCCCCCCCCCCCCCCCCGCCCCGCCCCGCCCGCGCCCCCCACCCCCAG
>NZ_JBHXIC010000059.1:23504-28923 GCF_042723955.1 Cellulosimicrobium cellulans
CGTCTGTGCCAACCTACCGGCACTCACCCTCGGCGCCGCGCTCCTGAGCGTCCTCGCCCTCGCGGTGTTCCGCCCAGGGTAACACGCCAACACCTGCGCGGGCACGGTACGGCGCGCCACGGCGCCGGCGCCCCGCAGGTTCCTCGTTCCTGCGGGGCGTCGCCGATCGTGCGGCATCCGTCGCGGACGCCACCGCCCTGCCCGGCACGGCACGGCCCGGCAGGCTCCCGACTCCGACTGACCGCCTTGGCACGATCAATGTTAGTGACTAACATAGATGAGATGAGCTCGATGCACAGCGTGCCGGCAGGCTCGCGCCGAGAGCGGACGCGAGCCGCGTTGATCGCGTGCGCGCTGGACCTGTTCGAGCGTCAGGGTTACGAGGCGACGCCGGTCGCGCAGGTCGCGGAGGCCGCCGGCGTCACCGAGATGACGTTCTTCCGCCACTTCCCCGCGAAGGAGCGAGTGCTGCTCGACGACCCCTACGACCCCGTGCTCGTCGAGGCGGTCGCCGCACGTCCACGCACGGAGGCCCCGTTGGAGCGCACCGTGGCGGCCCTGCGGACCGCCTGGGGCGAGATCCCGGCCGGCGCCCGCGACGTCGTCCGCCGGCGGACCCGGATCGTGGCTCGCACGCCCGCGCTGCGCGGCGCGGTCGGGCTCAACAACCTGCGCACGGAGGACGCGGTCGTGGCCCGGCTCGTGGCGGACGGGTGCGATCCGCTCGAGGCGCGCGCCGCCGTCGGGGCGACCCTCGCCGCGCTCACGGCCGCTCTGCTGCACTGGGCGGACTCCGAGGACGAGGATCTGGGCGCGGTCGTCGACCGCGCGCTCGGCGTGCTCGTGCCGGCCCCGTCCGGGTCGAGGAGTCGTCGTGCGTAGGGCGCCGGCACCGGTGCTGCGCGCCGTCGACCTGTCCCGCTCGTTCGGCGACGTCGTCGCGGTCCACGGGATCAGCCTCGACGTCCGTCCCGGTGAGGTGCGCGCACTCGTCGGCCTCAACGGCGCGGGCAAGTCCACGCTCCTGCGGCTCCTCGTCGGCCTGCTGCGGCCCGGCTCCGGGCGGGCCGAGCTGTGGGGCGCACCAGCCTGGGGCGCGCCCGCGGAGGTGCGCGCCCGCGTCGGCTTCGTCGGTTCCGGCCACGCCTACGAAGAGCTGACCGTCCGTGAGAACCTGCGCACCGCGGCACGACTGCACGGCTGCGCCCCCGCGGACGCCCGACGACGAACAGACGCGCTCCTCGCCTCGCTCGCGCTCGATCGCTGGGCCGACCGCCGGGTACGCACCCTCTCGGACGGCAACCGGCGCCGTCTCGAGCTCGCCTGCGCGCTCGTGCACGACGCCGACCTGCTCGTCCTCGACGAACCGACGAACGCCCTCGACCCGGCGGGCGTCCTCGAGGTCCGCGAGAACTTGTTGCGGCGCGCCGCGGACGGGACCGCGGTCCTCGTGTCGAGCCACCACCTCGACGAGATGGCCCGCATCGCCACGTCGATCGACGTCGTCCACGACGGACGCGTCGTCGGACGGCTGCCGCCGGGCGGCACCGACCTCGAGCGCCAGTTCTTCTCCACCGTGCACGCAGCGGCGACCGGGCGTGATGCCGGGTGAACGCCGCGCTGGAGGCAGAGGTGCTCAAGCTCGCGCGCTCGACCGTCGCCCACGTCGCGACAGGCACGCTCGTGCTCGTCGTCCCGCTGCTGGCCGTCGGTCTCGTCGCGGCCGCGGAACGCGGTGGCGACAGCACCCTCGCGCTCAAGGTCCGGCCCATGGTCCCGGGCAGCGGCTGGGACGCCGTCACCGGGACGACCGGTCAGGTGCTGACCGTCGCGATGCTCCTCGCGGCCGGCTTCGTCGTGAGCTGGACGTTCGGCCGTGAGCTCACCCGGGGCACGGTCGAACCGCTGCTCACCGCCCTCCCGTCCCGGGCCGCCGTCGTGTCGGCCAAGCTCGTCGTCGTCACGGCGTGGGCCGTCGCCTCGAGCGTCGCCGGTGTGAGCGTCGCCGTCCTCGCGGGGCTCGCGATCTCGCCCGGCACCGGGTCCCCCTGGCCCGGGGCGACGCGCGCCGTCGTCGGCGGGCTCCTTGCCGCCCTGCTCGCCCTCCCGTGCGCGCTCGTCGCGACCTGGGGCCGCGACGCGCTGGCCGGGGTGGGTGCCGTGCTCGGGCTCATGGTCGTGGCCCAGATCGTCACGGTGGTCGGCGTCGGCGCCTGGTTCCCCTGGGCCGCGCCGGGCCTCTGGCTCGGGATGGGCGGTCCCGCCGTCCATGTGACCTGGTGGCAGCTCGCGGCCGCCCCCGCGGTCGGCGCCGCCAGCTGGGTCGCGACCGCGTCGTGGTGGCGCCGCGCCGAGCTCGTCAGCCGCTGAGCTCGGCCTCGGGCACGTTCGAGGGCCGTCCTCGACACGGATCTGCGCGCGCCGCGTCGCGCACGGCGGTCACCCCCAGCCGTGGGACGCGTCGTCGTGCATCGGCGGGCACGTGCCGCCGGGCTCGGTCGCGGCCTCGAAGTGCCAGAGCTCGTTCGCGTACGTGCGGCACAGGCCGAACGCCGCGCCGTGCTGCTCGAGCCACAGCGCGCCGTCCGTCGGCCCGACGTCGATCGCGAGCCCCGCGACGTGCTCGGACGACTCGGGCGGGAGCACCCACCGGTGCGCCTCCTCGGCCGAGCCGTAGCGCTCCAGCGCGGCGTCGACGAGCCCCTGCTGCTCGGCCGCCGTGCGCCACCCGGACGTGAGGGTCAGCTCGACCCCGTCGGCGTCCGCCGCGGCGCGCGCCGCGTCGAAGCGCCGCTCGAGCTCCGGGTCGAGCCCGGTCGCGGTCTGCGGGCGCAGCGTGGGCGCCGGGTCGGCGACGGCACCGCCGTCGCGCGTCGTCACGGTGAGGTACGTGAGCGCCCCCACCCCGCCGAGCACTCCGACGACGAGGACGCCGACCACGGCGCGGGCGACGCGTCGGGGACCGGGACGACCCGGGACGTGGCGGGCGGGGCGGGCGGGACGCAGGGGTGTCGTGGTCATGCTTCGAGGCTCGCCCGCCGCGACCCGTCGTCGCATCGACCCGACGGCGACTCCTCGGCCCCGCCGTCCGGCGCACGGGCGCGCCACGGGGTCCGTCCCCGGCCCGACGCCGTTCCGCCCCAGGGCGGAGGGCCCCCGGCTCGTCCTCCGACCCCGGACGGTGCCGCGCGGGCCCGGGCCCCGGCTACCGTGGTCGCGTGCCCCAGCTCACCCGTCTGCCCGTGTGGGCGCAGGACCTCGTGACCGCGCTCGCCGCGGGCCTCGTCTGGTTCGCGGTCATCACGGTGATGGAGAGCGGTGACTACTGGTACCCCCGCCACCCCGAGTCGTACCGCGTGGCGGGGCTGTGGATCGTCCTGACCCTCGCCCTGCGCCGGGTCGTTCCGGGGCCGCTCTTCTGGGCGACGGCGATGCTCTACCCTCTCGCCCTGCCGTGGACCATGCAGACGCCGTTCGAGCTCCTCCCGCTCCTGGTCGCAGGGTTCGCCGCGACCCGCTCGGGCGCCGTCCCGTGGGCGCTCGCCGGCCTCGCGGGCGGCCTCTCGGCCTTCGCGACGCAGCTCTGGGAGCGCCCGCACCTGACGTTCCCCCCGGCTCCCTTCTACCCACGATGGATCGGGCTCGCCCAGTCGCCGTCGGACGTGCTGCTCGCCCTCGCGCTCGTCCTGGGCGCGGTCGCGGCCGGCTACTTCTTCCGTCGCCTCGCGCTGACGTCCGAGCGGCTGCGCGAGCGCAACGCCGAGCTCCAGGCGTTGCAGGCGGAGCTGGCCGAGCGCGCGGTGCTCGCCGAGCGCACCCGCATCGCGCGCGAGCTGCACGACGTCGTCGCGCACCACATGTCCGCGATCGTCGTGCGGGCGCAGGCCGCGGACCGCGTCGCGGCGAACCAGCCCGAGGCTCCCGCCGAGGCCGTGCGCTGGATCAGCGACGAGGGCAAGCAGGCGTTGACCGCGATGCGCTCGGTCGTGCAGGTGCTGCGCCGCGGCACCGAGGCCGACGGCGGGACGGCGGCGCTCGCACCCACGCCGGACGGCACCCGCGCGCCCGACGAGCTCCGCGCGGCCGCGCGCCGACTGCGCGACGCGGGCCGCGACGTCGACCTCACGCTCCCCCGCCCGTGGCCGACGACGAGCGCCGAGACCGGCCTCGCCGTCGTCCGCATCGCCCAGGAGGCCCTGACCAACGTGCTGCTCCACTCGCTCGCCCGCGACGTCACGGTGACGCTGACCGACGACGCCCCCGACCTGCGCCTGCGCGTCCACGACCCGGGCCCTCCCCTGCCGAGCACCGAGGGGCGCCAGGGGCACGGGCTGACCTCCATGCGCGAGCGCGCGCTCGCCGCCGGCGGCGAGCTGGCCGCCGGGCCGGACGGGCGCGGCGGCTGGACCGTCGAGGCGCGCATCCCCCGGGAAGCGGCGTGAGCGCGACGCCGCCCGCCACGACCGGGGCCGACGGCGCGCTCCCACCCGTGCGCGTCGTCGTCGTGGACGACCAGTCGACGATCCGGCTCGGCCTGCGCATGATCCTCGACAACGAGCCGGACGTGACCGTCGTCGGCGAGGCCGGGGACGGCGAGACCGCGGTGGCGATGGCACGCGCGCTACGCCCCGACGTCGTGCTCATGGACGTGCGCATGCCGCGGCTCGACGGCATCGAGGCGACCGCGCGCATCGTCGCCGACCCCGACCTCGCCGACGTGCGCACCCTCGTGCTCACGACGTTCGACGACGACGAGTACGTGTACGGCGCGCTGCGCGCCGGGGCCGCGGGGTTCCTCCTCAAGGACGCGGACCCGCAGGCGCTCGTCGACGCGGTGCACCGCGTCCGCGCGGGTGACTCGCTGCTCGACCCGGCCGTGACCGGCCGCATCATCTCGACCTACGTCGAGCTCGCGCGGCAGGCGCCGCTCGGGCCCGACGCCGCGGAGACCGGCGCGCCCGTGACCGGGCTGGACGCCGCGACGCCCCGCGAGCGCGAGGTGCTGCTCGCCGTCGCGCGCGGGCTGTCGAACCGCGAGATCGGCGCGGAGCTGCACCTCACCGAGGCGACCGTGAAGAGCCACGTGCGCTCGCTGCTCACCAAGGTCGGGCTGACCAACCGCGTGCAGCTCGTGATCCTCGCCTACGAGGCCGGGCTCGTGCGGCCGGGGGCACGCGACTGACGCCGCTGCGACGCACGCAGGACGCACGGAGCCCGACGGCGGAAGGGGACTCGCGCCGTCGGGCTCCGGGTTTCGTGGGGTCGGTCGTGTCGCTGGTCGCGTCAGCCGGCCGCCACGCTCTCGGCAGGCGGGGTCGCCGCCTGCTGGTCCTCGGCGCGGGGGGGGCGCGGGGGGGGGCGCCGGGCGCCCCCCCCGCACCAGCCGCCGCGGCCCCCGCGGGGGGCCCGGGCGGGGTGG
>NZ_JBHXIC010000060.1:0-28380 GCF_042723955.1 Cellulosimicrobium cellulans
GGCTCTTTTTGTGTTCTGGTGTGTGCGCGGTTGTGGGGGGGCCTGGGTGGGTGGTTGTCTCGGTTGTCCACAACCCCCCCCCCCCACCACACCCCTGGGTGGGCGCCCACCCCCTCCCACCCCCCCCCGGGTCGGAGACCCGCGCAGGTGCGCGCGTCGCGTCGTCGGCGACGGTCACGCCGTGCCTCCACCGCCCGAGCCGGTGCGGCTCGGGACATCGGCCTCGGTGCCACCGGCGGCGCGGTCGTCGCGCCCCGTCGCCGGGCCCTCGGACGCCGGCGCCTCGGCCACCGGGGCGTCGGCCGCACCCGCGGCTCCCGTCACCGCGACGGCGCCGTCGGCGTCGTCCTCCCGACCGGGGGTCCGCAGGTTCCAGCGCGTGATGACGAAGCGGAAGAGGAAGTAGTAGATCAGCGCGTACCCGAGCCCGATCGGGATGAGCAGGAGGGGCATCTCGGCGATCCGGAAGTTCAGCAGGTAGTCGATCGCGCCCGCCGAGAACCCGAAGCCGTCGCGGATGCCGAGGGCGTTGACCAGGGCGAGCGACGTCCCCGTGAGGACCGCGTGGATGACGTACAGCGGGTAGGCCACGAACACGAACGCGAACTCGAGCGGCTCGGTGACGCCCGTGACGAACGAGACGAGCGCGGCGGAGCCCATGATGCCCGCGACGACCTTGCGCTGGGCCGGCTTTGCGGTGTGGACGATGGCGAGCGCCGCGGCCGGGAGGGCGAACATCATGATGGGGAAGAAGCCGGTGAGGAACGTGCCGGCCGTGGGGTCACCGGCCAGGAACCGGAAGATGTCCCCGTTCGCGACGTCACCGTCGGGTGAGGTGTACTCGCCGAACTGGAACCACGGCAGCGAGTTGAGCAGGTGGTGCAGGCCGATCGGCAGGAGCAGGCGGTTGAGCGTGCCGAAGATGAACGCGCCGAGGATCGTCGACCCTGTGACGAACCCGCCGATCGTGTCGTTGATGAGCCAGTCGAACGCCGGGTAGATGAGGGCGCCCACGACGGCGATGACGACGGACACCCCGGCCGTGACGATCGGCACGAAACGTCGCCCGCCGAAGAACGCGAGGTACTGCGGCAGCTTGATCCGGTAGTACTTCTGGTATAGCAGCGCGGCCGTCAGTCCGATGACGATGCCGCCGAGCACGCCGTAGTTGATGAGCTCCTGCGCCTCGCCCTCGGCGGGCTCGCCCAGGACGTAGGGCGACAGCGTGTCGCTGACGCCGGCGAACACGAGATACCCGATGAGGGCCGCGAGCCCCGTCGTGCCGTCAGCCTTCTTCGCGTACCCGACCGCGACGCCGAGGGCGAAGATGATCGGGAGGTTGTTGAACAACGCGCTTCCGGCCGCGTTGAGCACGTCGGCGACGGGCTGCATCCACGCGAAGGTGCCGGCGACGCCATCGGCCCCGAGCATGTCGGGCTGACCCAGGCGCAGCAGCAGCGCGGCGGCGGGCAGGGACGCGATGGGCAGCATGAGGGAGCGCCCGACGCGTTGGAGCTGCGCGAAGCCGGGTACCCCCTTCTTCGTCCTCGTCGGTTCGGCGACGGTGGTCATGTGTCGTTCTCCTCCTGGGTGGGCCTGGGGCGCAGGCCGGGATGCGTCGAGCGGCGGCTGTGGCGCGACGTCGTACGGGCGTCGTTGCCGGTCCCTGGGCACGACGAGAAGACCTGGGGTCGTCGTCCCCGGACACCCGGTCCAGGTTGTCTGGACCACTTGCAGGAAGAGTGGTCTAGACCTCATGATGTGTCAACCCCCGGAGGTGACCCGGGACACACGGACAGGTCCACGGCCCGCGTCGCCGCAGGTCGGACGACGGAGAATGCACCCGTGGAGATCGAGGCACCGACGCAGGGCCGTCCGCTCGGACAGGGCGCGGACACGGACGTAGGACCCGGACGAGGACGAGGACGCGGCACGACGATGAGCAGGTCACGATCACAGGCGAGCGAGCACAAGTACCTCACGGTGCGCGCCTACCTCGCCGACCTCGTGGCGAGCGAGCTCTCCGTCGGCGACGCCGTGCCGTCCGAGCGCAGCCTGACGGAGAAGTTCGGCGTCTCGCGCATGACCGTGCGCCAGGCGATCGACGCGCTCGTGACGGAGGGCGTGCTCGAGCGCGCGCAGGGCCGTGGGACGTTCGTCGCACCGCCCCGTGCGGACTTCGAGATGCGCCTCACGACGTTCGGCGAGGAGGCACGACGGCGCGGCATGGAGCCGGGTACGGACGTGCTCGAGGTCGGCACGGTCCCCGCGCCGGCGTCGGTCGCCGAGTCGCTCGGGCGCGCGACGGGCGACCCCATGCACCACGTGGTGCGCCTGCGCTCCGCCGACGGGTCTCCGATGAGCGTCGAGGAGGCGTGGATCCCCGTCGACCTCGCCCCGGACCTGCTCGCCGACGGCGTCCCCGAGAGCCTCTACGGCGCCCTGCGCGAGCGCGGCCTGGCCCCCACGTGGGGCGAGGACACGATCACCGCGTCCGACGCCACGGTCCAGGAGCAGAAGCTCCTCGGGCTGCGCGCGTCACGGGCAGTCATGCGCACCGTGCGCCGCACGTTCGCGGGCGACGCGCCGCTCATGTACTCGCGGTCGAGCTACCGCGGCGACCGGTACAGCGTGTTCGTCCCGCTGCGCGAGGCCCGCCCGACGCTCGTCCCGCGCGCGGTCGCGACCGAGGCGACGACCACCCCCGACCCGACGCCCACCGACCACCTCGACCCCGTGCCAGTGCCGGCCCGGGCGACCGAAGGGAACGACCGATGACACAGTCCGACGCAGAGCGCGCCGCGACGATCCTCGCCGGGCTCGGCGGGGTGGCGAACATCGACGAGATCGACCCGTGCACCACCCGGCTGAGATCGCTCGTCAAGGACCCCGCGCTCGTCGACGCCGCGCTCCTGCGGCGCGCCGGAGCGTTCGGCGTCATGGTCAACGGCCGGGTCGTCCAGGTCGTCGTCGGCCCGCAGGTCGACACGATCGCGTCCGATCTCGCCGACCTCATGTGAGGACCCGGCAGCACCGCCGTCGCACCACCCCCGACGACGGCGTCCCGACCCCGCGCGCCCCGCGCACCCCGACCGGCACGGCAGCCGGTCGGGACACCTGACCCGGCTCCGGCCGGACCCGGACCACGAGGAGCACCCGTGAGCAAGGCAGAGCAGATTCTCCGAGGCCTCGGCGGCGACGCGAACGTCGTCGACCTGGAGGCGTGCATCACGCGCCTGCGCGTCGAGGTCGAGGACCCGGCGCTCGTCGACGACGCGACCCTGACCGCGGCCGGGGCGATCGCCGTCGTGCGGTCGGGCGCCGCGATCCAGGTCATCGTCGGCCCGGACGCCGACAACATCGCCTCCGACATCGAGGACCTGCGCTGATGGCCGCGCCGCTCACGGTGCTCGTCCCCGTCACGGGCACGGTCATCGACGTCGCCGACGTCGAGGACCCCGTCTTCTCCGCGGGGCTCGTCGGGCCGGGGCTCGCCGTCGAGCCCGACGACGCGCAGGGCGGCGAGGCCGTCGCGCCCATCACGGGCACGGTCGTCAAGCTCCACCCGCACGCGTTCGTCGTGCAGCACGACGACGGCCGCGCCGTCCTCGTGCACCTCGGGATCAACACCGTCCAGCTCGGCGGCGAGGGCTTCACCACGCACGTCGCGCAGGGCGACCACGTCGAGCGCGGCACCGTGCTCGTCTCGTGGGACCCGAAGGCCGTCCGTGCCGGCGGCCGGTCGGCCGTGTGCCCGGTCGTCGCGCTCGAGGCGGTCCCCGACGACGTGACCTCGCTCGCCGAGGTCGGCGCGTGGGCCGCCCACGGCGAGGAGCTCCTCACCTGGGGCTGACGCCCGGTGCCGAACCCGGGGTTGCCGGCCAGCCCGAGGCCGAACCCGGCGATGTCCCCGGGCTCGGCCGAGTCCGGAGCGACAAGTCCGGGTTCGGCGCACCTCGGTCGTGCGGTCAGCCGCGCAGCGGGAGCGTGAGGGACGGGACGTCGCCCGGCTCGCCGCGGTCGACCACGCGGACCGGGACGCCCCAGTCCTGCTGCGCGAGGTGGCACGCGGGGAAGACGTCGGGGTCGGGCTCGCCGTCGGGGCCGAGCGGGACGACGTCGCAGGAGGCTGCCCGCGCGGTCACGTGCAGCACGCCCTCGCGGACCTCGGGGTTGATGACGAGGTCGCGTCCGAGCTCGACGCCGGTCCCGTCTCCCGACAGCAGCAGCTCGGACGGGGTGGCGCTCACGCGCAGCTCCGTCGACGGGCCGAACCGGTCGTCGAGCTTCTGCCCCGGCGCCGGGACGAACGGGACGTCGAGCCACAGCGACCCTGCCTCGATGTCCGTGACGGGCCGCTGCGTGCGGTGCGCGCCGCCGTCGAGCACCTCGCCCGCGAGCGACGCGGGCAGCGCGACGCGCGTGAGCCGGTGCGCCGCGGACTCCACGACGAGCAGGTGGACCTGCGGCGCGCCGTCAGGCCCTTCGCCCACCTGCACGACGACGCCGCTCGGCTCGGCGAGGTCCGTCGCCAGGGTCGTGACGTCGCCGGCGATCCGCGTCCCGGAGGTGTCGTCGCCGACGCTCCCGGCGTCACCAGCCGCCGGGGCGAACCGGCGCAGCGCGCCGTCGTAGGTGTCGGCGACGACGACGCTCCCGTCGGGCAGCGTCGCGACGCCGAGCGGGTGCTGCATGAGCGCCTGCTCGGCCGGGCCGTCGCGGTGGCCGAAGTCGAACAGTCCCTGGCCCACGGCGGTCCGGACCTCGACGCCCCCGCCGGGCACCGTGGTCACGCGACGCAGCGCCGACGTCTCCGAGTCCGCGACCCAGATCGCCCGGTCCGCACCGACGGCCAGCCCGGACGGCTGCGCGAACCACGCGGAGACGCCCAACCCGTCCTCCAGGCCCTCGTTCATCGTCCCGGCGAGGTGCGTCATCGAGCCCTGCTCGCCGTCGAACGCCCACAGCGTGTGGTTGCCTGCCATCGCGACGACGAACGCCGCGAGGTCCTGCGACCAGGCCACGTCCCAGGGTGACGAGAGGCGCACGTCGAGCGGCGCGTACTGGCCGCCCGGCTCGGCAGGCCCGTGGCCCGTGATCTCGGCGCCCCGTCGGCCCTCCCGCAGCACGACGTTCTCGACCCCGCCCACCATGAACTGCTCGCCCGTGCCCGCGACGGTCGTCACGCGCCCGTCGGCGAGGCGCACGCCGCGCAGGACGTGGTTCGCCGTGTCCGCGACGACGACGTCGTACTCGAGCCACGACCGCAGCTCGACCGGGACGAGGCACAACCCGTTGGGCTCGGCGAACCGCGCGTCGTCGGGGCCGCCGTCGGCGAGCCCACGCTCGCCGGACCCGATGCGCCGGACGAGCGACTCGCCGTCGGGCAGGAGCTCGGCGAGCGAGTGGTGCCCGGCGTCCGCGACGAGCAGGTTGCCGCCGGGCAGCTCGATCGCCTTCGCGGGGAAGCGCAGCGTGCCCGACGACGGCGCGGGCGGCACGTACGGGCCGTCGCCCCGGTGCAGCGTGCCCTTCGCGTCGTGCTCGGCGACGAGCTCCTCGACGAGGGCGGCGATCGCGGACGCGTGCCCCTCCCCCGCCATCTGCGCGACGACGTAGCCCTCGGGGTCGATGACGACGAGCGTCGGCCAGGCGCGCGCGGCGTAGGCGGACCACGTGACGAGCTCGGGGTCGTCGAGCACGGGGTGGTGCACCTCGTACCGCTCGACCGCGGCCGCGAGCGCCACCGGGTCCGCCTCGTGCTCGAACTTGGGCGAGTGCACGCCCACGATCACCAGCACGTCACGGTGGGCCTCTTCGAGCTCGCGCAGCTCGTCGAGGACGTGCAGGCAGTTGACGCAGCAGAAGGTCCAGAAGTCGGCCACCACGATCTTCCCCCGCAGGTCCGCGAGAGTCAGGGTCTTGCCGCCGGTGTTGAGCCAGCCGCGGCCGACCAGCTCGGACGCGCGGACGCGGGGAAGTCGCTCGGAGGTCACGCCTCCCATTGTCGCGCGACCTCCGACCCTTGACTCACATACCCCTGGTGGGTATATTCGCCATCGTTCGATACCCCGCCGGGGTATCCGGGACGAAGAAGGAACGCGATGAGCATCGTCGAGATCGAGTACCAGGTGACCGGCATGACCTGCGGCCACTGCGAGATGTCGGTGCGCGAGGAGGTCGGGCAGGTGCCCGGCGTCTCCGCGATCGACGTGAGCGCCACCACCGGTCGGCTCGTCGTCACGGCCGACCAGCCCTTCGACGACGCCGCGGTCGTGGCCGCCGTCGACGAGGCCGGGTACCAGGCGGTGCGGGTGCCATGAGAGCCCCAGCGCGGATCGGACTGTACGCCGCAGGGCTCGGCGTCGTGTTCGTCGCCTCGGCCGCGATCGCCGGGGCCGTCGTCCCGGAGGACGCCGTGCCGGACCCCGCCCCCTCGCACGCCCCGGAGCATGCCTCCGAGGAGCAGCGCACGCCGGCCGGTGACCGCGAGCAGGAGAGCACGAGAGGAGCGGGCATGACACGCGGACTGTCCCTGGAGCAGGACGGCTACGTGCTGGGCGAGGTCGAGGCCCCCGGGACGGTGGGCGAGGCCGGCGAGCTGGTCTTCACCGTCACCGACCCCGCCGGCGAGCCCGTCACGGAGTTCGACGTCGCGCACGAGCAGCGGCTGCACCTGATCGTCGTGCGCTCCGACGGCGCGCACTTCCGGCACGTCCACCCTGAGATGGACGCGGACGGGCGCTGGTCGCTGCCGTGGACCTGGGACGCCGCCGGGACCTACCGCGTCTACGCGGACGCCGCGCCCAGCGCGGGCGACGCCGTCACGCTGACCCGCACGGTCGACGTCGCGGGCGACCTCGCCCCGGTCCGCGACGCCGAGGTCTCCACCACGGCGTCGGTCGACGGCTACGACGTCGCGCTCGACGGCCATCTCGAGGCCGGCACGGCCTCCCGGCTGACCGTCAAGGTCACCCGCGACGGCCAGCCGGTCACCACGCTCGAGCCCTACCTGGGCGCCTACGGGCACCTCGTCGCACTGCGCGACGGCGACCTCGCCTATCTGCACGCGCACCCCGAGGGGGACGAGCCGGAGGCGGGCCAGGTATCCGGCCCGACCGTGACGTTCGGCGTCGAGGCACCGACGCCGGGCCGGTACCTGCTGTACCTCGACTTCCAGGTGGAGGGCCAGGTGCGCACGGCGGCGTTCGTCGTCGAGGCGACGGCCGACGGCGCTCCCGCCCCCGCGCCGGACGACGCCCCCGCCGCCGGTCACGACCCGGCGACGCACGACCACTGACCACACCCGCACACCCGGCAGCACGCCGCCGGGCCGGAAGGAGGACCTCATGACGGCACCGGCCGCCCCGTCACCGGGGACGTTCGTCGAGCTCGAGATCGGCGGGATGACGTGCGCCTCGTGCGCGATGCGGATCGAGAAGAAGCTCAACAAGCTCGAGGGCGTCACCGCGACCGTGAACTACGCGACGGAGAAGGCGAAGGTCACCGTCCCGGAGGGCGTCGACGCCGCCACGCTCATCGCCGAGGTCGAGAAGACCGGCTACACCGCGCAGCTCCCGCGCGTCGAGGACCCCGAGGTCCCGGCGTCGGCCGAGGCGGAGGACGCCGACCCCGAGCTCACCGCGCTGCGGCAGCGCCTGGTCGGGGCCGTGGTGCTCTCGGTCCCGGTCATCGCGATGGCGATGGTCCCTGCGCTCCAGTTCACGTACTGGCAGTGGGCCAGCCTCGCGCTCGCCGCGCCGGTCGTCGTGTGGGCGGCCTGGCCGTTCCACCGCGCCGCGTGGACCAACCTGCGCCACGGCGCGGCGACGATGGACACCCTCATCTCCGTCGGGACCAGCGCCGCGTTCCTCTGGTCCCTCTACGCCCTGTTCCTGGGCACGGCCGGGGAGCCGGGCATGACGCACCCGTTCACGCTGTCCGTCGCGGCCACCGACGGCGCCGGGAACATCTACCTGGAGGTCGCGGCCGGCGTCACGACCTTCATCCTCGCCGGCCGCTACTTCGAGAAGCGGTCCAAGCGGCAGGCCGGCGCCGCGCTGCGCGCCCTGCTCGAGCTCGGCGCCAAGGACGTGGCGGTGCTGCGCGACGGCGCCGAGACCCGCATCCCGATCTCCGAGCTCGCCGTGGGCGACGAGTTCGTCGTGCGCCCCGGCGAGAAGATCGCCACGGACGGCACCGTCGTCGCCGGCACCTCCGCCGTCGACGCCTCGATGCTCACGGGCGAGTCCGTGCCCGTCGAGGTGGGCGAGGGCGACGCCGTCACCGGCGCGACCGTCAACGCGGGCGGACGCCTCGTCGTGCGCGCGACGCGCGTCGGCGGCGACACGCAGCTCGCGCAGATGGCCCGGCTCGTCGAGGACGCCCAGTCCGGCAAGGCCCAGGTCCAGCGGCTCGCCGACCGCGTCTCGGCGGTCTTCGTCCCCGTCGCCATCGCGATCGCCGTCGGCACCCTCGGCGCGTGGCTCGGCGCGGGCGCGCCCGCCTCGGCCGCGTTCACGGCCGCCGTCGCGGTCCTCATCATCGCGTGCCCGTGCGCCCTCGGCCTCGCCACCCCGACTGCGCTGCTCGTCGGGACAGGGCGCGGCGCGCAGATGGGCATCCTCATCAAGGGACCCGAGGTGCTGGAGTCCACGCGCGCCGTGGACACCGTCGTGCTCGACAAGACGGGGACCGTGACCACGGGCGTCATGACGCTGACCGACGTCGGCACCGGCACCGGGGTCGACCGCGCCGAGCTCCTGCGCCTCGCCGGGGCGCTCGAGGACGCCTCGGAGCACCCGGTCGCCCGGGCGATCGCCCGGGGCGCCGCCCAGGAGGTGGGCCCGCTCCCCGTGGTTGCGGAGTTCACCAACGTCGAGGGCAAGGGCGTGCAGGGCGTCGTGGACGGGCACGCCGTCCTCGTCGGCCGCGAGTCCCTCCTCGCCGAGTGGGCGCAGCACCTCCCGCGCGAGCTCGCCGACGCCAAGGCGCGCGCCGAGGAGCAGGGCGGCACGGCCGTCGTCGTCGGCTGGGACGGGCGCGCCCGCGGGATCCTCGTGGTGGCCGACACGGTCAGGCCCACGAGCGCCGAGGCGATCCGCCAGCTCCGCGCGCTCGGGCTCACCCCGGTGCTCCTCACCGGCGACAACGCGACCGTCGCACGCCGGATCGCGGCCGAGGTCGGCATCGACGAGGTGATCGCCGAGGTCATGCCGCGCGACAAGGTCGACGTCGTCAGCCGGCTCCAGGGCGAGGGCAAGGTCGTCGCGATGGTCGGCGACGGCGTGAACGACGCCGCGGCCCTCGCCCAGGCGGACCTGGGGCTGGCCATGGGGACGGGCACGGACGTCGCGATCGAGGCCGCCGACATCACGCTCGTGCGGGGCGACCTCCGCTCCGCGGCCGACGCGATCCGCCTCGCGCGGCGGACGCTCGGCACGATCAAGGTGAACCTGTTCTGGGCCTTCGCCTACAACGTCGCCGCGATCCCGCTGGCCGCGCTCGGCCTGCTCAACCCCATGCTCGCGGGCGCCGCGATGGCGTTCTCCAGCGTCTTCGTCGTGGGCAACAGCCTGCGCCTGCGGTCGTTCACGAGCCGGGCCACGAACCCGGAGCCGGCGGTCACCACCCCGGGCGTGCCCGCCGACACGGTCCTCCCCGCGCGCGCGTCGTGAGGCCGTCCGGCGCTCGGACGGTCCTCGTCCGGGCGCCGGGTCTCAGACGCGCGACGCCGTGACGTCCCCGACGACGCGCACCTCGACCTCGACGCCGTCGACGGTGTCGGGGACGTCGACGGCGTCGGAGGTCACGTTGACGCGCAGCAGCCAGTCGTCGACGACGTCCTGCGCCCGCGGGCCGCGCACGGGCGCACCCGACACGTCGGCGCGGGCGATCCCGACGCCGGTCACTCCGTCGAGGCCCGCCAGCTCGTCGCGGAGCGCGGCCTTGGCCTCGCGGGCTCGTTCGAGGGTCGCCACGGCGAACCACCTCCCGGACCCATTGTGCGCCCGTCGGGGCGTTCGCGGCAGGGCCAGGAGTCCTTGCCGGGTGCCGTCAGCCGAGCAGCGTCGCGCCGAGCCGCTCCAGCACCGTCCCGACCGGGTTGCAGTACGTGAGGCCGCTGCCGTTCGCGCCGCCCGTCTCCGACCCTGCGAAGAGGAGGCCGAGCGCGACCCCGTCCTCCCGGTACACGAGCGACCCCGAGTCGCCGCCGCGCGAGAACGGCCCGTCGCCCGTCGACTCGACCTCGATCTGGTCGTCGAACCGCAGCGCGCCGAGGCCGTCGCCGTAGCCCACCACGACGTCGTCGAGCTCGATGGCCGTGACGCGGCCCGCCGTGACGCCGGTGGTCCGGCCGGACTTGCCGACCACCTCGCCGCCCAGGGCGACCGCCGTCTCCGTGACCCGGCCGACGGGATAGTCCGGGTCCACGGCGGGGTCGTCGAGGAGCGCGACGGCGGCGTCGACGGTCTGCGTGACGCCCGCCTCCAGCGGGACGAGCGCCGCGAGGGTGCCGACGCGGTCGTCGGGCGCGCTGCCTCCGTCGGCCGGGCCGGGCTGCACGACGACGTCCCCGACCCGGGCGGACGGCGAGCCCGCGAGCACGTGCCAGTTCGAGAGCGCGTAGACCGACGGGGCGTCCGCGCCCGCCACGGGCGGCTCGCCGACGCGCACGAACGCGCCGAGCGTCCCGGCGGTCACGTCCACGTGGGCGATCGAGACACCCGGACGCAGCGGCCGGACCCGGCCCGTCTCCCCCGTCGCGTACGCGGTGACGACGGGCGGGCGCACCCCGGGCCTGTCGTCCCCTGCGCCACCGCGCGCCGTCGGACCGGTGAGCGGGCGGATCCGTCCCGTGCGTCGCACGTCGACCGTGTCCCCCGCCTCCGAGGCGACCTTGCGCGCGATGCTGCGCGCGGTCGGCACGCCCAACCGGTACCGGACCGCGATGGCGTACCCGCCGTCGTCGTGCGGGGCGAGGCCGATCGCGAGGGTGGGCGCGCGCACGACCTCGGCAGCGTCGGGCACGTCACGCGCCTCGATCGCCACCCCGGACCGCTCCGCGAGCTCGCGCGCGTAGTCCGCGAGCTGCGACTTGATCTCTCGTGCCTTCTGCTGGTCCATCGGTGCACCGTCCCCTCGCCCGACGAACGGCTCCCGCCGTCCGCGTCCTGCCGAGCGAGTCTGACGGCAGCCGCCCACACCCGCACCGCGCCACGCCGGGGACTGCCCTGACGCGGCACGCGACACGGCGACGCGCTCAGGTCCGCGGTGGCTCGACCGCGAGACCCGAGCGCCGCGCCCGGCGCCCGACGGTCCACAGGAACGCCGCGACGGCGAGCGCGACGACCGCCGCGACGAGGGCCGCGTGCGCCTGGTGCAGGCGGTCGTACACGTACCACCAGTCCGCACCGTCCGGTCCGCCCGCGGACCTCGCGAACATCTCCGCGACGTACCACCGGTTCGCCCACGCGACGAGCAGCGCGGCCCCGACGACCGCCCCGACGACCCCCAGCGCCGTCGCGAGCCGCCCTGCGCGCTCGGTCCACCGTCGTCCCGCTGCCGTGCCCCCGTGCGTCATGCGGGGCATCCTCTCGTGCTGGCGGCGCTCGGCGCCAGACCCCGGCTCAGGCGCGGAGCAGCTGCTCCACGCGGACCGACCGGCGGCGCGCGACGACGAGCGTCGTCACCGCGACGGAGGCAAGGCCCCACAGCACGAGCGCGACGGCGTCACCCGCCCCTCCGGCCGCTCCCGGGTCGATGATCGACGCGAGCAGGCGGAGCGCCGAGCCCACGGGCAGGACGTCGCGCAGGCCCGTGAGCGCGGCGGGGACCGTCGCGACGATGCCGGTCGCGACGAGCAGCACCGCCACGAGCAGGCTGATCGCGCGCCCCACGTTCCCGAGCAGCGCGGCGAGCGCCTGGTTGAGCGCGACGAAGACCACCGACGCGAGCGCCCCGACCGCGAGCAGACCGATCCAGCCGCCCACGCTCGCCCCCTCGACCGCGGCGAGGACGCCGCCGACCACGAGACCCGTCGCCGCGGCGATCCCCGCCGGCAGCGCGAGCGCGGCGAGCGCGAGCCGTCCCGCGGTCCGCGTCGACCCGAGGAGCTTGGCGGACACGGGCGGGAAGGCGACGAAGATCGCGAGCGCCCCGAGCCACAGGGCGAGGACGGCGAACAGCGGGCCGGTCGACCCGGTGCCGAGGTCGTCGACACCAGGCGCGGAGACCGGGTCCGCGACGACCGCCGAGAGGTTCTCGCGCTCCGCGTCCGTGTAGGAGGGGATCTGCTCGGTCGCGTCGCCGAGCCCCTGGGCCAGCTCGGTCGTCCCGTCCGCGAGCTGCCCGACGCCGCCCGCGAGGTCGCCAGCGCCCGTCGCCAGGTCCTGGGTCCCGGTCGCGAGCTGGTCGGCGCCCGTCCCGAGCGCCCCGACACCCGTCGCGAGCCCGTCCGCCCCCGTCGACAGCTCGCCCGCACCACCGGCGAGCTGCGCGGCTCCGTCGGCCACCTGGTCGGCGCCGGTCGCCAGCTGCCCGAGCCCCGTCGAGAGGTCGCGCGCTCCCCCGGCCACGCCCGCCGCGCCCGTGGCGGCCTGCGCCGCACCGCTCGCGAGCCGGTCCGCGCCCTGCGCGGCCTGGTCGACCCCGGCCGCGAGGGCGTAGAGCCCGGTGGGCCCGTTCGCGCCCGACGGCGCCCCGGCCAGGGCGGCGTTGCCCGCCGCGACCTCGGCCGCGCCGACCGCGAGCGGCCGCAGTGCGGCGAGCTGCTGGTCGAGCGCCACGCAGGCGGGCGACGTCGGGTCGGCCGCGCACCCCGCCTGGACCTTCTGCTGCTCGATCCCGGCGACCACCTGCGCGAGCCCGCCGGCGACGTCGCGCGACCCCGTCGCGAGCCTCGTCCCGAGCGCCGGGAGCGACGTGGACCCTCCACCGGGGAGGGGGACGGCCGCGATCGAGGCGTCGAGCGTGCCGAGTCCGCCCGCGAGGTCGGACGCTCCGCCCGAGACGCCCGCGACGCCGTCGGCCAGACCCTGGGCGCCGGTCGCGAGCGAGCCCGCGCCGGACGCGGACTGCGCGACCCCGTCCGCGACCTGCCGCGACCCGGTGGCGACGCCCCGCGCCCCGGTCGCGAGGTCGCCCACGCCGGACGCGAGCTGGTCCGCACCCGAGCCGAGCTCGCCGACACCGGACGCGAGCGCCCCGGCACCGGTCGCGAGCTCGCCTGCGCCGGACGCGAGCTGCGTCGCCCCGTCGCTGGCCTGGGACGCACCGTCGGCGAGCTGGCCGGCGCCGTCCGCGGCCTCGCCGAGCTGCTCGTTCAGGGTCGTGAAGCCGACGAGCACGCCGTCGACGTAGTTCTCGGTGAGCGTCGTGCCGAGCACGGAGGTGGCGGTGGTCGTGACGATGCGCGCGAGCGCCTCGTCCACGACCCGTCCGCCGGGCGCCGTCTCGACGATCAGCGTGGCCTGGGTCGCGTCGGACGCGTCGCCGCTGAACGACGTGGCCGCCGCGGAGAAGTCCTCCGGGATCGTCACGACGGCCGAGTAGGTGCCGTCGGCGAGCCCGGACGCGGCGTCGTCGGCGTCGGTGATGACCCAGTCGTAGTTCGTCGTGCCGGGGTCGGGCTGCACGGCGACCGGTCCGGTGTCCGTCGAGGCGGCACCCCCGCTCACGAGCCCGGCCGTGAGCTGACGTCCCAGCGGGACGGTCTGGCCGTCGACCTCGACGGGCTCGTCGAGGTTGACGATCGCCGCCTTCACCGTGTCGAGCCGCTCCTGCGGGTTCCACAGCGCCCACAGCAGCAGGCCCAGCACCGCGAGGGGCAGCGCGACGGCGGCGACGACGGTCCAGAGGCGTCGCGCGTCGAGCCGGGCCCTGGTGCCGGCGGGCGACGGTGCGTCCGGGGTGGTCGGGTCGGCCTGTGCCGTGTCGGGCGGGAAGACGCTCATGCGGGCACCTCCTCGGTGCGCGGGCCGACGACGGCCGCCGGGTCGGTGGGGGCGGGCACCGCGTGGGCGGGATCGGGGGCGTGGAGGTCGAGCACGTGCGTCCCCGGTGGGGCGAGATCGGTCGGCGCGGGCCCGACGGCGCCCAGGACGACCGCCGTGCCGCGTGCGGCCGCCCGGGCGAGCACCTCGGACAGAGCAGCCCTCTCGGCGGGGGACGTCACCGCGTCCGTCCCGACGACGGCGAGCAGCCGCGGGTCCTCGCGCAGCAGCGCGGCGACGCTCGCCGCGGCGGGCACGCGGTGCGCGGCGGGCGCGGGCGCGTCGCCCGGCAGCGCCGCGACGTCGGCCGCGAGGTCGACGAGCGCGACTCGGCGGCGCACGCTCAGCGCGCGCTCGGGCAGGACGAGGCCCGTCACCTTGAGCGCTCCCGCGGCCGGCCTGAGGCGCCCGGCGAGCGCCAGGACGACTCCCGACACCGCTGCGGGCGACGTCCCGTGCACGACGAGCGACCCGCCGTCGGGCACCCGCACCGTGACCGGCGCGGCGAGCGGGCCGTGCGCCCCGGCGACCACGAGGTCGTGCGCGACGACGGCGTCCGTGCTGCCGGGCTCCGGCCAGTCCGCGAGCGCAAGCTCCTTGGACAGACCCTCGCCCTCGACGTCGAACGACGGCAGCACCCGGTCGAGCCAGCGCGGCATCCACCACGCCTTGTCGCCGAGCATCGCGAGCACGGCGGGCACGAGCGTCATGCGCACGACGAACGCGTCGACGAGCACGCCGACCGCGAGCCCCAGCGCGATCGGTTTGAGGCTCATGTCGCCCTCGGGCACGAACGCCACGAACACGGCGAACATGATGACCGCGGCCGCGGTGACGACCTTCGCCGATGCCTGGAACCCCGTAAAGATCGACCGCCGCGCCTGGCCCGAGTGCACGTAGTCCTCGCGGATGCGCGCCACGAGGAACACCTCGTAGTCCATCGCGAGGCCGAACAGCACGCCCATGAGCACGATCGGCATGAACGAGATCACCGGGCCGAGCCGCGTGACGTGGAGTGCGTCCGCGAGGAACCCGTGCTCGAACACGAGCGTCACGACGCCGAACGCCGCGCCCACCGAGAACAGGTAGCCGAGCGTCGCCTTGATCGGCACCGCGACCGACCGGAACACCATCGTCAGCAGCACGAGCGAGAGTCCGACGACGACGAACGCGAACGGTAGCAGCGCCGCCCCCAGCTTCGCGGACACGTCGATCCCGACCGCCGTGAACCCCGTGACCGCGAGGTCCACGCCGTACTCGTCGAGGAAGTGGTCGTGCTGCGCGCGGATCTCCGTGACGAGGTCCTTGGTCTCCGCGGAGTCCGGCGCGCCCGTCGGGACGACCTGCACGATGCCGGTGTCCGCGGTGAGGTTGGGCGTCGCGAGCGGGACGTCGGCCACGCCCGGCAGGTCCGCGATCTCGTCGCCCAGGTCGTCCATGAGACCGACCGGGTCCGTCGACGTGACGATCGTCCCCGTGACGATGAGCGGGCCGTTGAAGCCGGGCCCGAAGTGCGCCGACACCAGGTCGTACGTGACGCGCGCCTGGTTGTCCTCGGGCAGCGTCCCCGCGTCCGGCAGCGCGAGCTGCAGGTCCCGCGCCGGCAGCGTCAGCAGCACGATCGCCGCGACGACGAGCCCGATCGTCAGCAGCGGGATCCGCGTGACGGTCCGCACCCACCCCGCGAAGAACCGGTTGCGGTGCTCTGTGGTCGCCGTCGAGCTCAAGGCGCCTGTGGTCGGGTCCGCGGCGGCCGCTCGTCCGGCCCGTCGCCCGGGCGACTCGGTCGCCCCGGCCGACCCTCCGCCGTCCGCTCCCGCGACCGCACGCCGTCGCCCACGCCGGCGCGGAGCCTTCGGGCGGAGCCGCTCTCCCGCGAACCCCAGCATGGCGGGCAGCAGCGTGATCGAGACGAGGACCGCGAGGCCGACGCCGACGGCGGCGGCGACGCCCATGACGGTGAGGAACGGGATGCCGGCGACGCCGAGCCCCACGAGCGCGATCATCACGGTGAGGCCCGCGAAGATGACGGCGGAGCCCGCCGTCGCGACGGACCGGGCGGCGGCCTCCTCGACGCTCAGACCGCTGGCGAGCTCGTCGCGGTGCCGAGACACGATGAACAGCGCGTAGTCGATGCCGACGGCGAGGCCGAGCATCACGGCGAGCATCGGGGTCGTGGAGTTGATCTGCGCGACGGCGGTCGCCGCGAACAGCAGGCCCATGCTCACGCCGACCCCCACGACGGCGTTGAGGAGCGGCAGCCCTGCGGCGACGAACGAGCCGAACGTGAGGACGAGCACGACGAGCGCGACGAGGAGGCCGAGGGCCTCGGTGACGGTGAGCGTCGGGAACTCGGTGCTGAAGAGCTGGCCGCCGAGCGCGGCCTGGGCGCCGTCGGGCAGGGCCGCGGCGAGGTCGTCGACGACGTCGCCGAGCGCGTCCTTCGTGGCGTCGGTGACCTCGCTCTGGCCCTCGTCGAGCTGGATGGTCATGAGCGTCGCGACGTCGTCGTCGCTGATCGACGCGGTCATGGTGTCGTCGTAGGGCGAGGTGATGGCGGCGACGCCGTCGACGTCGCCGAGCGCGGTGACGGCGTCCTCCACGGGTGCGCGGACGGCGTCGTCCTCGATGGTGGAGCCGTCGGGCGCGACGACGACGACCTGTGCGGATGCGCCGCTGACCTGGGGGAACGTCGCCGCGAGACGGTCGAGCGCCGCCTGGGACTCGGTGCCGGGGATCGTCACCTCGTCGTCGAGGCCCTGGCCCACGAGTCCCGCGAGCGCCCCGGCGAGGACGAGGATCCCGATCCACGCGGCGAGGACCAGCCGGCGCGCCCCGACCGCCCAGCGGCCGAGCGAGTACAGCGCTGAGGACACGAGCGGCCTCCCGGGGAGAGTGCAGACGGATTTCAGGATACGCCGCTGTATCCGATGCGTGACCGTATCGGATACACTCGTGTATCGCAAGGCCGCCCGTGCGGGTGGCGCCGTCCGACAGTGGGAGCATGTGCGGCGTGACCACCGACCTCGACCCGACCCGAGTCGACCGCGGCGCCGAGAGCGAGACCCCCCTCTCTCCGCGTCGCGAGCGCACGCGCGAGCGCCTGCTCGACGCCGCCTACGGGCTGTTCGCCGAGCACGGCATCAACGGCACGTCGATCGAGGCGGTGTGCGAGGCCGCGGGCTTCACGCGCGGCGCCTTCTACTCGAACTTCGAGACCAAGGAGTCGCTGTTCCTCGCCCTCAGCGAGCGCGAGATCCGGATGCGCATGCGCAGCCTCGAGGCCGCCGTCGAGCACCTGCCCGAGGACCCGGTGCGCGACGGCGTCATCGCGCCCGAGGCGATCGCCACGATCGTCGCGGCCGTCATGGACGACCCGCGGGACGAGCGCCGCTGGTGCCTGATGAACGCCGAGCTCGAGCTGCTGGCGCTGCGCGACCCGCAGGTCGCCGCGCGGTTCGCGGACCAGGAGGAGTCCTTCCGGGCGGAGCTCGCGGACATCCTCACGCGCGTGCTCACGAGCGTCGGGATGCGCTTCGCGATCGATGCCGCGGGAGCCACGCGCGTGCTCATCAGCGCCTACACGTGCGCGGCCAGGGATGCGTTCCTCGGCCCCGCCGGCGACAACGCGGTGCGGCGCGCGCAGGCCGCGGACTGGCTGCCTGCGCTCGTCGGGCGGCTCGTCGAGCCGGACCCCGACGCGGCCTGACGCCGCGCCTCGCCTCGCGACGCGACGCGACCTTGTGGGTGGCGCACGTCACACTGGCCGCATGACCCTCACCTTCAGCGGCGCCGTCGTCGACTGCGCCGACCCCGCCGTCGTGGCGGACTTCTGGCAGGCCGCGCTCGGCTGGACGGGGCGCGAGACCGGACCGCACGGCGAGGCCGTGCTCTACCCGCGCGACGGCGAGACGGTGCTCGGCCCGCCGAGTCTCGTCTTCCAGCGGGTCCCCGAGGGCAAGGCGGTCAAGAACCGCGTGCACCTGGACTTCTCCTCGTCCACCCAGGCGGCCGACGTCGCGCGGCTCGAGGGGCTCGGCGCACGCCGCGTCGACGTCGGGCAGGGCGAGGCGGACACGTTCGTCGTCATGGCCGACGTCGAGGGCAACGAGTTCTGCGTGCTGCGCGGGGACTGACTCCGGCGGCGGTGTCACGCCCGCCGTCCCTCCTCGGTCGAACGGTCATCAGGACGCCCCGTGGCGGCTCGCCCGGTCCGTCCGCCGACCGACGGAGGAGAGAGCCATGCCCGAGAACCCGCTCGTCGTGCTCCTGCACGGCGCGTTCGCCGAGTCCGCGAGCTGGTCGGGCGTGATCGCCCGGCTCCGCGCGCACGACGTCGACACGCTCGCACTCGCGAACCCCCTGCGCAGCGTCGTGACCGACGCGCAGTACCTGCGCGACGCCGTCGGCGACGCCGGGCGCCCGCTCGTGCTCGTCGGCCACTCCTACGGCGGCATGGTCGTCACGGAGGCCGCGGCCGAGGGACTGGGGGACGTCGTCGGCCTCGTCTACGTAGCCGCGTTCGCCCCCGACACGGGCGAGAGCGCGGCCGACCTCGCGGGCCGGTTCCCCGGCAGCACGCTCGCCGGCGCGCTGGAGAGCACGTCGCTCGTCGACGACGTCGACGATCTGTGGATCCGTCCCGACGCGTACCACGCGCAGTTCGCCGCGGACCTCCCGGAGGAGGACGCCTACGTCGCCGCCCGGACGCAGCGCCCCGTCACGGACGTCGCGCTGAACCAGATGCTGCTCGCCGGCACCCCGGCCTGGAAGGCCGTGCCGTCCTGGTTCGTGTTCGGCTCCGAGGACCGCACCATCCCGGTCGCGGCGCACCGCTGGATGGCGGAGCGCGCCGCGGCGCGCGGCGTGGACGAGGTGGAGGGCGCGTCGCACGCCGTCGCGGTCTCCGCGCCGGACCGGGTCGCCCGCACGGTGCTCGCCGCCGTCGGCGCGTCGCGCACGGCCGCGGCCTGACGGCGCCCCGGAGAGCGAGGAGACGACGATGATCACCACCACCGCGCTCGGACCGGTCTCGACGGTCGACGCCGGACCGCTCACCGTCGGGTACGTGGAGGCGGGCGACCCCGCCGGACCGCCCGCGGTGCTCCTGCACGGCTACCCGTACGACGTGCACAGCTACGTCGACGTGGTCTCGCTGCTCGCCGCCGAGGGGCTGCGCGTGATCGTGCCCTACCTGCGCGGCCACGGGCCGACGACGTTCCGCGACCCGGGCGCGATGCGCTCCGGCCAGCAGGGCGCCCTGGGCTCCGACCTGCTCGCGCTCCTCGACGCGCTCGACCTCCGCTCCCCCGTGCTCGCCGGGTACGACTGGGGCGGGCGCGCCGCGTGCGTCGTCGCGGCGCTCTGGCCGGAACGCGTCCACGGCCTGGTCTCGGTCAACGGCTACCTCGTCCAGGACGTCGCCGCTGCGCAGACGCCGATCCGGCCCGACCTCGAGGCCGGGTTCTGGTACTTCTGGTACTTCTCGACCGAGCGCGGCCGGCGCGGGCTCGCGCAGAACCGGGCCGAGGTCGCGCGCGTCGTCTGGACCCGGAACTCACCCGAGCGGTCGTTCACCGACGCCGAGCTCGCGCGCGCCGCCGAGGCCTTCGACAACCCCGCCTACGTCGACGTCGTCGTCCACTCCTACCGCCACCGGCTCGGTCTCGCGCCGGGTGACCCCGCGTACGAGGACCTCGAGCGACGCCTCGCGGCGCTGCCCCGGATCGACGTCCCGACGATCACCCTCGACGGGCTCGCCGACGGCAACTTCCCCGCGACGGACGGGTCGGCGACGGCGCGGTTCTTCGGCGGGCCGCGCGAGCACCGCCAGGTGCCGCACGCGGGTCACGACCTGCCCGCCGAGGCCCCCGAGGCATTCGCGCGGGCCGTCCTCGACCTGGTGCGGCGCCCGACCGACGGCTGACGCGCGTCATCCCGTGTCGGGGTCGTACACCGCCGTCGCGCCCACGGGCGGGTCCCCGACGTCCGCGACCGGACGGGGCGCGTACGACTCGACGGTGAGGTCGGCGCGCTCGACGCGCTCGAGCCGGAACCAGCGGATCGCCTCGCGCGACCGGCACCACGCGACGAGGTACCAGCGCCCGTCGGTGTGGGCGAGCAGCACGGGCTCGACCCGGCGCGACGACGTCGCGCCCCGGCCGTCCCGGTAGCGGATCGCGAGCACGCGCGACCCGGCGAGCGCCTGCTCGACGGCGCGCAGCACCCCCAGGTGCGACCGTGCGCGCCCCACGACGTCCCCACTGGCTGCGGTGGAGGCGTCCGGCGACGCGTCCGGGGCGTCGTGGCGGACCCACACCCGCGCGGCGAGCGCCTCGGCCCGCTCGCGGTCCCCGGCCGCGAGCGCGTCCCACACCTTGCCGCGCGCGGCGAGCGCGTCGACCGCGAACGGGCTGCCGGGCGGGAGCGTCGCGAGCGCGACCGCGACGGCGACCGCCTGGCCGGGCGTGAAGTTGACCGGCGGCAGCGACGCGCTCGGGTCGAGCACGTAGCCACCACCGGGACCGGCCTGGGCCCAGATCGTCAGACCGGCCTGCTGCAGCGCGGCCACGTCGCGCTTGATCGTCCGCTCGCTCACCTCGAGCGCCGCCGCGAGGCGTGGACCCGTCGTCCCGGTCCGCCCCGCCCGCCGCAGCTCCTCCGCGATCGCGTAGAGACGCTCCGTCCTGTTCACCCGATGATGGTGACAGACAGGTGTCACCGATGCCCTGCGAAGGTGGGTGCATGAGCAACCACGACACGACCGAGCAGCCCCTCCACGTCGTCCTCGTCCCCGGCTTCTGGCTGGGCGCCTGGGCGTGGGACGGCGTCGTCCCCCACCTCGAGGCCGCCGGCCTCGTCCCGCACGCCGTGACCCTCCCCGGCCTGGACCCCGGTGCGACCGCGCAGGACCGCGCCCGGGTCACGCGCGAGGACCACGTGGACGCGGTCGCGCGGCTCGTCGACGGGCTCGACGGACGGGTCGCGCTGGTCGGCCACAGCGGCGGCGGGCCGGTCGTGCAGCAGGTCGCCGACCGCGACCCGGCCCGGATCGAGCGGATCGTCTACGTCGACACCGGCCCCCTCGCCGACGGCGCCGCGCTCTCGCCCGGCCTCCCGGCCGACGCCGCCGAGGTCCCGCTGCCCGACTGGGAGACGCTGGCCGAGGACGGGTCGAGCCTCGACGGCCTGGACGACACGGCGCTCGCACGGTTCCGCGAGCGCGCGGTGCCGACGCCCGGCCCGGTCGCACGCGGCACGGTGCACCTGACGAACCCGGCTCGCCTGGACGTCCCCGCGACGGTGATCTGCTCGTCGATCCCGTCGGCCGTGCTCGCCGAGCTCGCGCACCCCGGCCCTCCCCTGCACACCGAGCTGGGGGAGCTCACGGACCTCACGTACGTCGACCTGCCCACCGGGCACTGGCCGATGCTCTCGCGCCCGCGCGACCTCGCGACCGCGCTGGTCGACGCGGTCTCCTGATCGACGCCCCGCGCCGCACGGCCAGGTCGTGAGCCGGTCGCACGGGAGGGCCGTGCGACCGGCATCACACGTTCTCCGGAAAAAAGTCACCGAACTCGCGTCACAGACGGCGACTTGTGCCGTCTTGTCGGGTGAAAGCGGTCACCAGGCCGCCCGAAGACCGACCGACGACGAGACGGACCATGCACGACACCCTGCCCTCCGCCCCCTCGCGCACCGAGGTGCGCACGGCCCTGCTCTGGGCCCTCGAGCACGACCGCGACGCCCTGCTGGAGCACCGCGAGACGACCCAGCACTGCGCGTGGGCCGCGGCCCGGGGTGCGGCCGACCGGCGCCTCGTGCGCCGCTGGCGTGCTGCGTTCGCCCCGCTCCCGTCCACCGTCGCCTGACGCGGAACCCCCGGACCCGGGTCCCCGGGCCGCATCCGTACGCGGGCCTGCGGGCGAACCCCGGACGAGAGGGCACGTCCGCCCCCTCGGGAGGAGGTCGCCATGTTCGCGTCGCTCGCTGCCGGATCCGGCGGGACGATCGGCGTCACGGGGGTGGGGAACGGCATGTCGCAGTGGTTCCTGATCTTCGGTGCGCTCATCATCACCGCGATCCTCGTCGGCTCGATCTACGAGCTCGGCAAGGCCGTGCACGACCGGCACGTCCACCAGCGCCGCCCGGTGCACCGCTGACGCCCGCCTGACCACGGCCGCCCACCCACCACCACCGGCCGCCACCACCGCCGCCGTCCCGGCCCCGGAGCGCGCGACCTCGCGTCCCACGACGCGGCGTCCGACACTGGGAGGAGGACGACGAGGGCCGGTGACGCGATGGTCGGGACCGTGGCACGTGTCCCCCGCGCCGAGCAGGGCGCGAGGCGGGACGAGCGCGCGCCCGGCGGTCCGGACGGCAAGGGTGTCGGCGGCGCCGAGCTCGACCTTCCCGCCGCGTACTCCCGCTGGGCCCCGCTCGTCCGCGCCGTCGTCGCCCGGCGCCTGGGCGACCCGGCGGACGCCGACGACGCGACGCAGCTCGTCTTCCTCGCCGCGTGGCGCTCGCGCGACCGGTTCGACCCCGCGCGCGGCGACCTGCCCGTCTGGCTGCTGGGCATCGCGCGCCACGTGGCCACCGACCTCCTCCGGGCGCGGGCGCGCGAGGCCCGGCGGCGCGAGGCAGCGTCTCGACCACGGCTCGCGACGACCGTCCCCGACCCGGCTGACGACGTCGCCGCCCGGGTCGACCTCGAGGACGCGCTGCGCCGTCTGGCCCCCGAGCGACGCCGGGTGGTGCGGCTCGTGTACGCGCAGGGGCGCACGCACGCCCAGGTCGCGGCCGAGACCGGCCTCCCGCTCGGCACGGTGAAGAGCCACGCGCGCCGCGGCCTGGCCCAGCTCCGCGCCCACCCCTGACCCGCCGGGTCGAATGTACTGTGATCCAGTTCACACGAACTTGCGGCCGAGACCTGTCGGGAGCGGCCGGTCGGCTCCGACCTCCCCGTGACGGCGCCGACGGGGCGCCGACCGACGGAAGGAACCGACCATGCGGTACATGCTGGTGAAGACCTACACCCAGGCGGCGCACTGCGACCTCCCGATCCACGAGTGGGCGCCGGAGGACGTCGAGGCGCACATCGCGTTCCAGCGGGCGCTCGGCGAGCAGCTCGCGGCGTCGGGCGAGCTGGTCGACGCCCAGGGGCTGGCCGGGCCGGACCAGGCCGTCGTCGTCATGTCCGACGGCCGCACGGCGCCCGTCGTCACCGACGGCCCGTTCCCCGAGTCGAAGGAGTTCCTCGCGGGCTACTGGATCGTCGACGTCGACAGCCAGGACCGCGCGGTCGAGATCGCGGCGCAGGCGTCAGCCGCTCCCGGCCCGGGAGGCGCCCCGATCGGCGAGTACATCGAGGTCCGCCAGGTCATGAGCGCGCCCGCGTCCGAGCAGTGACCGCCACGTGACCGCCACCGCCCCCGAGCCGGTCGAGGACCTGCTGCGGGACCTCCGGCCGCGCGTCCTCGGCCTCCTGGTCAGGCGCTGCGGCGACCTCGCCGACGCCGAGGACGCGCTCCAGGAGGCCTTGCTCGCGGCCGCGACCCGCTGGCCTACGGACGGGCTCCCCGACGATCCGCGGGCCTGGCTCGTGCGGGTCGCCGAGCGCCGGCTAGTGGACACGGTCCGGGCCGACGTCGCGCGCCACCGTCGGGAGGAGACGACGGCGCGCCGGGACCCGGTGTCGGCGCGGCTCGCCCCGGCCGGGCTCACGGGCGCGGCCGGGGCCCCGCGGGCGCCGGACGCGCCCGACGGGGTGCCGGGAGAGGGCGAGGCCGGCGCGGGCCCGGGGGGCGTCGACGACTCGCTCACCCTCTTCTTCCTCTGCTGCCACCCCGACCTGCCGCCCGCGAGCGCCGTCGCACTGACGCTGCGGGCCGTCGGTGGGCTCACGACGGCGGAGATCGCGCGCGCGTTCGGCGTCCCCGAGGCGACCATGACCCAGCGCATCACGCGCGCGAAGCGGCGCCTCGCCGCGCTCGACCGCCCGTTCGCGACCCCGGGGCCGGGCGAGTGGGACGCGCGGCTCGCCGCGGTCCTGCGCGTCCTCTACGTCGTGTTCACCGAGGGCCACACGGCGACCTCGGGGCCGCACCTGCGGCGCGCGGACCTGTCCGGCGAGGCGATCCGGCTGGCCCGGACGGTGCACGCGCTGCTGCCCGACGACCCGGAGGTCGGCGGCCTGCTCGCGCTCATGCTCCTCACGGACGCCCGGCGCGGCGCCCGGACCGGTCCGCGCGGCGAGCTCGTGCCGCTCGCCGAGCAGGACCGTTCCCGCTGGGACAACGCCGAGATCGTCGAGGGCGTCCGGATCGTCACCGCGACGCTCCCGCACGGGCTCGTCGGGTCGTACCAGGTCCAGGCCGCGGTCGCGGCGCTGCACGCGCAGGCGCCGAGCACGGACGCGACGGACTGGGAGCGGGTCCTCGCGCTGTACTCGCTGCTCGAGCGCCTCGACCCGAGCCCGCACGTCACGCTCAACCGTGCGGTCGCCGTCGCGATGGTCGACGGCCCCCGCGCGGGCCTCGCCCTCCTCGACGGCCTCGACGACGCCCTGGCGACGAGCCACCGGCTGCCCGCCGTGCGCGCGCACCTGCTGGAGCGGGCGGGAGAGACGCGGGCCGCCGTCGGGCAGTACGTGGCCGCCGCGGCGGCGACGCCGAGCCCCGCGGAGCGCGACTACCTCACGCTCCGCGCGGCACGGCTGCGCGCCCTCCCGTGACGGAGCCCGAGCGCCTCCCCCGGCGTCGAGCGGGTCGCCCCGTGCTCAGCCGAGCGTCGTCGGCAGTGCCGCGTCGCCCTCTCCCGGCGTGGACCTGAGCACGTGCTCCGCGAGGAACGCGAGCACCACCTGGTACCAGACCTTCGCGTGCTGCGGCTGGAGGATCCAGTGGTTCTCGTCGGGGTAGAACAGGAACCGGTGCACCGTCTCCCCGTCGGCTCCGGCCGGCAGGCCCGACGACTGGAGCAGCTCGTACCAGAGCCGCAGCCCCTCGCCGATCGGGACGCGGTAGTCCTTGTCACCGTGGATCACGAGCATCGGGGTGACGATGTCGCCCACGAACCGGTGCGGGCTGTTCTCGAGCGCCATCTCCGGCGTCATCTCGCGCGCCCAGTAGTACGCGTGGTCCGTCGTCGGGCCGAACTGGTCGAGCGCCCACAGGCTCGCGTGGGTGACGATCGCGCGGAAGCGGTCGGTGTGACCCGCGACCCAGTTCGCCATGTACCCGCCGAACGACCCGCCCATCGCGGCCGTGCGGGTCGCGTCGACCTCGGGGCGCGCCTCCACCGCGTCGGTGATCGCGAGCAGGTCCGTGTACGGGGCCTTGCCCCACGAACCCCAGCCGCGCTGCACGAAGTCCTGGCCGTACCCCGTCGACAGCGCCGGGTCCGGCAGCAGCACCGCGTACCCGCGCGCGACCATGAGCCACGGGTTCCAGCGCCAGCTCCACGCGTTCCACGACCCGAGCGGGCCGCCGTGGATCCACAGCAGCAGCGGCGCGGGGTCGTCCGCGGACGCGCCGTGCGGCAGCGCGAGCCAGCCGCGCACGCGCACGTCGTCCGACGCGGCGGTCTCGACGTCGACGAGCGTGCCCGGGAGGTCGGGCGTCGCGACGGGGCCGCGCAGCGGCGTCGCGGGCACGGGCGTGCGGCTGCCCGCCGCGCCGGAGCCGAGGAACGCCCCGAGGTCGATACGGACCGGGTGCGACGGCTCGAGGTAGCTCGTGCGCAGCGCGTAGGCCGTGCGTCCGTCGGGCGCGACCTGCACGTCCGTGAACACCGCGTCGTCGCTCGTCACGCGCTCGGCCGTGCCGTTCTCCGTGGCGCCGTCCGGCGAGAAGGCGACGAGGAAGACCGGCCCGCGGCCGTCGTCGTCGGCCGTGACGAGCAGCCCCGAGCCGTCGGGGAGCCAGCGCAGCGACGTCGGCCAGCGGTCCCAGTGCGGCACGAGCGTGCGCGGGGTCGCGTGGTTCTCGGCGCGCGTCGTCGCGGAGTCGTCGTGCCCCTCCGTGGTCCCGGCCGGCCCGTCCGGCGCGTGCAGCGGCACGACGGCGAGGCTCTCCTCCGGCGCCTGGTGCGGCGACGAGATGGTCTCGCGCACGAACGCGACCCAGGCGCCGTCGGGCGAGATGCGGGGCCAGTGCGCCTCCGCGCTCGGCTCGTCGACGAGCGTGCGGCGCGCGCCCGTCGCCGTGTCGATCGCGACGAGCGTGTTGCGCACCTGCGGCCCGGGCCCCGCGACCTGCCACGTCGTGACGAGCGTCGTGCCGTCGCCGGACAGGTCGGCGGAGTGGTCGTGCAGCGCGCGGCCCGGGGCGGTCCGCTGCTCGACGCCGCGGGTCACGTCACGCAGGTCGAGGAGCCGGGGGTCCTGGGCCGGGTCGGCGGTGTCGCCGGGCTCGGCACCGGCCGTCCCGGCCGGGTCCGGGAGCGGGTGCGCCGGCTCGTCGACGAGGGTCGTGAGGTCGCCGACGAACCGGTGCGCCTCGTCCGGGCCGCGGTCGTGGTCCCACTGGCGCACGGGGTACGCGCTGTGGAGGATCGCCGCGACCTTGGCGTCCTTGCGCGCGGACCGGAGCTCGGCGTCGTGCGCGAGGTCGCGGGCGCTCGGGAGCACCGACGCCGCGACCGACACGACGGGCGCGTCCGTCGCCGCGAGCGGGCCGCTGACGCCCGCGGGCGCCGTCGCGACGACGCGCGCCTCGCCGCCCGTCGCCGGGAGGAGCCACAGCGCGGCCTTCGGGTCGTCGTCGGACCCGCCGTCCGGGTCGGGCCGGGCCGAGGTGAACAGGACGTCGCCCGCCCCGGTGAACGTCGCGCTCGACTCGCCCTTGGTGCTGCGCGTGAGCCGACGTGCCGGGGCCTCCCCCGCCGGGTCGACCTCCCACAGCGCGGCCCGGTACCCGGTGCGCTTCGGGTCGAGCGTCTGCACGGTCGTGACCAGGCGCGCCCCGTCGGGCGAGAGCGCGAGCCCCCCGACCCGCGGGATCGCGAGGTACTGGTCGAGATCGTGGAACGGAGTCTCGGACGGTTCGGAGGTACCGGGCGTGGCGGCGTCGTTACTCACCCGTACGTCCTATCACGGCAGCGACCCGCGCTCGCCCCCCACCCCGCCCCAGCCCCGCCCCAGCCCCGCCGCCGAACACGACATGAGGGTCGTTGTGCAGTCCATAGCGACCCTCATGTCGTGCTCGACGGCGCGTGGTGTCGTGCTCGGGTGAGGTGCCGACGTACGTCAGTGACCAGACGGCCCGGGCGCGGCGACCCTGGGGTCGTGACGTCTCGTCCGGTGAAGCGCAACAGGTCCACGGCACCGCACGCGACGAGGTCGTTCTGTCGGGCCCGGTCCCGCAGGAGCGCCGCCGGCTCGCTGTGGACGTCGACGCCGTCCAGCTCCGCGATCAGCCAACGGCCGCCGGGAAGCCGCCACCCGAGGTCGCCGCGACCGAGGAGTCGGCCGTCGTCGAACACCTCCACCTGCAGGTCGTCGGGCGCGATGCCGGACTCCGTGCAGTCGAGGCGTGCGAACGTCTCGAGCGGTGACTCGGCGCGGCCGTCCGACTGCGCCCACCAGGCGTGCGTCCGTGCGACACCGCGCCGACCGCGCGCCAGGTCGTGCGCGTGCGCGAGCCCCTGGGCGCACAGGAGGCCACGGTGCCGCGCGCTGTCCATCGCGGCGACGGCGCGCATCCTGCCCATCTCCGGGACGGCCTGCGCCAGGGCCCAGTCCGGCGTCGCGACCCACCTGCCCTCGACCTGCGTGACGGTCATGCCGTCGTCGAACTGCCGCAGCACGATCCCGTCGCGGGACCGTCCGGCGCACGCCCCGGGGAGCGTCACCTCGGGCCTCACATCCGTGCGTACGCCCTCGACCCCGAGGAGCACCAGCGCGCACGGTCCGACCGCGATCGTGTCCGGGCCGTAGGCGAGCAGCCCGAGCCAGGCGGCCCGGCGCCGCAGGTGATCGTGGCGGCGCGGGCCGTCCCGACCACCGAGCGGCGTGGGGATCGTGTCGAGGACCGCGTGGGTGATCCGTTGCCACCGGCCCTGCCTCACGAGACGAGAGCGCCGGTGCGAGCCGACGCCGTGCTGGTCGCACTGCTCCGCGGAGACCAGGCCCTCCTGTGCGCTGGCGAGGGCGAGGAGCTCGGGCGGGACGGCGGTCACGGTGCGCATGCACCGATCGGAGCAGGCCGGGCGGGTCGGCCGCAGCGGCGACCGCGGCCCCTGTGGACGGGACAGCGGAAACCGCGGCCTGTGGACGGCAAGGATGCCCGGCGAGCGCCCCGGCGAGACGCCGTCGAACACGACGTCACCCGCCGCCGAACACGACATGAGGGTCGTTGTGGGCTCCATAACGACCCTCATGTCG
>NZ_JBHXIC010000061.1:0-28203 GCF_042723955.1 Cellulosimicrobium cellulans
CCGCGCCGGCGCCCGGCGCGCGGGTCGCCGCCCCCACGGCCCCCCGCGCGGGCGGGGGCGGCTCCCCGGCCCCCGGCGGGAGAGCCCACCCGCCGGCCCCCGGCGGATCACCGCCGGGGCCGTCGTCGCGCGTTGCGCCGGGGTCAGACGACGCGCGTCTGCGGCGCGTTCTCGGCGGTCTTGGCCGGGTCGCGCTCGACGGCGTCCCCGAGGACGTCGTCGATGCGTGCCAGGAGCTCGGCCGGGATCGTCACGCCCGACGCCTCGACGTTCTCGGCGACCTGCTCGGGTCGGGAGGCCCCGACGAGCGCCGCCGCGACGTTGTCGTTCTGGAGGACCCACGCGACGGCGAGCTGCGGCATGGTCAGGCCCAGCTCGTCCGCGACGGGCTTGAGGCCCTGCACCCGCGTGAGGACGTCGTCGGTCATGAACTGCGAGATCCCGCCGCGGCCCGCCTTCTCGTCGGCCGCGCGCGAACCCACGGGGGCCGCCTGCCCGGGCAGGTACTTGCCCGAGAGCACGCCCTGGGCCATCGGGGACCAGACGATCTGCGACAGGCCCAGCTCCCGCGAGGTCGGCACGACCTCGTCCTCGATGACGCGCCACAGCATCGAGTACTGCGGCTGGGAGGAGATGAGCTGGAAGCCCAGCTCCTTCGCGAGCGCGGCGCCGGCGCGGATCTGGTCGGCGGTCCACTCGGAGACGCCGATGTACAGGGCCTTGCCCTGCCGGACGATGTCCGCGAACGCCTGCATCGTCTCCTCGAGCGGCGTCTCGGTGTCGTACCGGTGCGCCTGGTAGAGGTCGACGTAGTCGGTGCCGAGGCGCTGCAAGGAGCCGTTGATCGACTCCATCACGTGCTTGCGGGAGAGCCCTGTGTCGTTGGGGCCGCCGGGGCCGGTGGGCCAGTAGACCTTGGTGAAGATCTCGAGCGACTCGCGACGCTGCCCCTTCAGCGCGTCGCCGAGGACCTGCTCGGCCTTCGTGTTCGCGTAGACGTCCGCGGTGTCGAACGTCGAGATGCCGGCGTCGAGCGCCGCGTGGACGCACGCCGTCGCGACGTCGTTCTCGACCTGGGAGCCGTGGGTGAGCCAGTTGCCGTAGGTGATCTCGGAGATCTTGAGGCCGGAGTTGCCGAGGTATCGGTAGCGCATGGTCGCGAGCCTACGGCGGACGAGGATGCGCGCGCGTCCGCTGAGCGCGTGGGAGCCGCGTTCACGCGCCGTCGTCCGGGGCCGTGGCGCGCACCGGCTCGCCCTCCGGGCCGAGCGGTTCGACGAGCGTGAGGTCCGCGGCGGCGGGGTCGATCCAGCGCTGGTAGCCCGGCCCGGTCAGCGCGGTCTCGAAGCGCACCGCGACGCGCCCGTCGTCCCCGACGCGCACGACCCACCCTCGACCGTCGGCCGCGGTCTCGACGTCCAGGCCGGGCGCGAGGAGAGCGGCCGTCGCCCGGACCGGGCCTGTCGCCGGTGTCGTGGGCGTTGCCTCGGCGGTGGAGGGTGCGGGGGCCTCGTGCTCGTCGGTGCCGAGCGGCAGCATGAGCTGGGCGTGCTCCGACAGCGCGTGGAACGCGACGCCGAGCAGGCGGACGGGCTCGGAGACGTCGGCGAGGCGGAGGGCGCGGTGCGCGGCGTCGCGCAGCGCACCCGCGTCGGCCGCGGGGCGGGACAAGGTGACCGAGCGGGTCAGGGTCGTGAACGACGCGAGGCGCACCTTGACGACGACCGTGCGAGCGGCGACGGCGTGCCGCTCCAGACGGGCCAGCGCGGCGTCGACCACGGGGTCCAGCGCCGCGTCGACCGCGGCGCGGCCGTGGAGGTCGGTGTCGAAGGTGTGCTCGGCACCGGCGGACTTGCGCTCACGCACCGTCGCCACGGGCCGGTCGTCCCAGCCGCGCGCGATCCGGTAGAGGTTGGTGCCGCCCGCCTCGCCGGCCACCTGGAGCAGGGCGTCGACCGGTTGGCGGCGCAGGTCTGCGACGGTGCGCACCCCGTGCTCGTCGAGGCGTGCTGCCGTGACCGGGCCGACGCCCCACAGCGCCCGCACGGGCAGGTCGAGCAGGAACGCGTCCTCGTCGGCGGCCTCGACGACCCGGACGCCGCCCGGCTTGGCGGCCTCGGAGGCGAGCTTGGCGACGAGCTTGGACCGGCCGAGCCCGAGGGAGACCGGGAGCCCGCTCAGCTCGCGAGCCCGCTCCTGGACCCGCCGGGCGAACCGGTCGAGGTCGGTGCTCGGCGCGACGGCGGTCGCGACGTCCGCGAACGCCTCGTCGATGCTCACCGGCTCCACGAGGTCGGTGACCTCGCGCAGCGCGGCCATGATCCGGGCGGAGTACGCCGCGTACGCGGCGAACCGCGGCACCACGACAACCGTCGACGGAGGGCACAGGCGCCGCGCCTGCTCCATCGGCATCGCCGACCGTGCGCCGTACTGCCGTGCCTCGTACGACGCCGTCGCGACGACGCTGCGCGGGCCGACGCCGCCGACGAGCACCGGTCGCCCGCGCAGCGACGGCCGCTGGTGCTGCTCGACCGCCGCGAAGAACGCGTCGGCGTCCAGGTGCGCGATCGTGGGGCGCGCACGCAGCACCGGAGCGTGCGGCGCGCGGTCGGTACTCACCGCCCTACTCTGCCCTGGCCGTCCCACAGCGGCTGCCGGGCCTCACGAGCGACCCCGTCGGCCGTCCTCTGCGGGGGTCGGCCGACGGGGTCGCGCGTGGCGTGCGTCAGCCGATTTCGCTCCGGACCGCGGACTGGGCGAGGGCCCAGTCGAGGGCGCGGTCGGCGACGGCCTCCCAGCCCGGGGCCGCGCAGGTCCAGTGGTCTCTGCCCTCGAGCTCGACGTACTCCGTCACCGCGGGGGAGCGGTGGTAGTGCTTGGCGTTGGACCGGTTGACGGCCGGCGGCATGATGTGGTCCTCGCTGCCGGCGATGAAGAGGAGCGGTGCCCGGTCCGCGGTGTAGTCGACCCAGGTCTCCTGGGGTCCGGGCTTGAAGTTCGCGAAGAGGCCGTACTCCCACACCCACGCCCCCGGGGCGGCGATCGCGTAACGGTCGTAGACGCGCTGCGACTCCTCCGCGCTGAGGGTGTTGGTGAAGGCGTAGTGGAACTCCTCGGGCGTGAACGCGACCGCGCGCCGACGGTTGGCGGGGTTGCGCAGCGCGGGGAACAGCGAACGAGCCTGGGAGACCGGGGTGACGTGCACCCCTTCGGTGGGCGCGGAGTCGATCACGACCGCCGCCGCTCCCAGACCTCTGGCCAGCAGCAGCTGCGTCATGACGCCGCCGAACGAGTGACCCATGATGATCGGCGGCGTGGCGAGCTCCTCGATGACCGCGGCGAGGTGGTCGACGGTCTCGGGGACGGTGAGGTCGGCGATGATCTGGGGGTTCTCCCGCAGCGCCTCGACCTCGATCTCGAAGCCCGGGTATGCCGGGGTCAGGACGGTGAGGCCCTTGGCCTCGTAGTACGTGACCCAGTCCTCCCAGCTGCGCGGGGTCATCCACAGGCCGTGGATGAGGACGACCGTGTCAGGTCGGGCGACGTCGTTCATGGTGCGTCTCCTTGGTGTGCTCAGGCGTCGATGAAGGCGAGGAGGTCGGCGTGCAGGCGTTCACGGTCGGTGTCGGGCAGGGCGTGACCGCTGCCCTCGTAGACCGCGAGCACGGCACCGTCGACGAGGTCGGCCGTGCGCCGGCCGCCGACGGAGAACGGGACGATCTGGTCGTCGTCGCCGTGGATGACGAGGGTCGGGACGTCGATCGCGGCGAGGTCCGGGCGAAAGTCGGTCGCGGAGAACGCGGCGATGCACTCGTAGGCGGCGCGGTGGCCGCACGCCATGCTCTGCAGCCAGAAGGCGTCGCGGAACCCTTGCGGTACGTCGTTGTCGCGGTTGTGGCCGAAGAACGGGCCGTCGGCCAGGTCGCGGTAGAGCTGGGAGCGGTTCGCGACCTCGCCGGACCGGATCCCGTCGAAGACGTCGAGCGGCAGCCCGTCGGGGTTGTCGTCGGTCTGGAGCATCAGGGGCGGGACGGCCGAGACGAGCACCATCTTGGCCACGCGGGCGGTGCCGTGCCGCCCGACGTAGCGGGCGATCTCGCCGCCGCCGGTGGAGTGGCCCACGAGCGTGGCGTCGGTGACGTCGAGGGCGTTGAGGAGCTGGGCGAGGTCGTCGGCGTAGGTGTCCATCTCGTTGCCGTGCCAGGTCTGGCTGGACCGGCCGTGCCCACGACGGTCGTGGGCGATCGCTCGGTGGCCGTGCTCGGCGAGGAACAGCGCGGCTGCCTCCCAGGCATCGGCGTTGAGGGGCCAGCCGTGGCTCAGGACGACGGGCGTCCCGTCGGTCCCCCAGTCCTTGTAGAAGATCTGCGCGCCGTCGTCTGCAGTGATGTAGGGCATCGGGCCCTCCGCGGTCGGAGTGAGGATCGGGCCCTTCGAGACTCGCCCGGCCCTCGTCGGGCCGGACCACGTGTCGCACGTAGTCCCGACGCAGCCGCGGCGCCTTGCGTCCTAGGCGCCGCGGTCGGCGATACGGTCGGCGAGCTGGCGACGGGAGGAGATCCCGAGCTTCTGGAAAACCTTGCGCAGGTGGTAGTCGACCGTGTTGGGACTGATGAACAGGTTGGCGCCGATCTCCGCGTTCGTCCGCCCGGCGGCGGCGAGACGTGCGACGGTGAGCTCCTGCGCCGTGAGGTCGAGGTGTCTCGTCCGGCCGTCGACCCGCGCCTCCACGCCGACCACCTTGAGCTCCGCGAGGGTCCGAGGGACGAAGAGCTCGGCGCCGCTGTCGTGGAAGTGGCCGAGCGCTAGCCGTAGCTGTCGGGCGGCGTCTCGGCGGCGCCGGGCGCGGCGCAGCCATTCGCCGTAGACGAGGTGGGACCGTGCCAGATCCATCTCCGCTCGCGTGGAGGCCAGCGCGTCGAGGGACGCGACGTAGTGCGGCTCGGCGTCGTCGTCGGCCGCCACGAGCGCGAGCGCGCGCTCGGCGACGCCTCGGCACCACGCTGACCCGTTGGCGTCGGCGCGCACGACCAGCTCCTGCACGCGCGAGTGCGCCTCGCGGGCGTGCCCGCTGCGCACGGCCGCCTCGACGAAGTCGCCGTACTGGCTGGGCGTGACGTGCAGGAACGGCCGGGTGACGAGCGGGAGGTGGCGTTCGTAGGCGTCGCGGTAGCTGCCGTCGGCGAGGTCGCGCACCACGAGGGCCGCGATGCCCGACGACGTGACTCCTCCGAACCCTGTCTCCAGGGCGCCTTGCGCGACGGCGAGGACGGCTTCGTGGGGTGCGCCGCTCCAGGCCAGCACGGCCGCGTTCACGACGTTCTCCGCGTCGAAGCCCATGGCGCGGCGCACCTCGCGGACGAGGTCGTCGGCGCGGGTGGCGCGCTGCAGGGTCCCGCCGCACAGCTCCGAGATCGCCGTCGTCCACAGGATGCTGTCGAGCTGTTGCAGGGCGCCGGCGTCCCGGGCAGCCCGCGCCGCCCGTACCAGCGCGTCCGCACGGCCGGCGTCGTCCCACAGGAACGTGCCCAGCGACGCGATGGCGCTGTGCATGCGCATCATCTGGCCGTCGGGCAGCGCCAGGATCGCGTCCAGGGCGTCGCGTGCGGGGCCGACCGCCTGGTCGTAGGGCTCCAGGACGAGCGCGCCCAGACCTCGCAGGATGGTCCCGGCCGCCCCCGGTGCGAGCTCCGCGCCGGCGACGAGGCGACGGCCCAGCTCGTCGGGCGTGACGGCTATCGTCGCGAACTCGGCCGTGCAGCTCATCTCGAACGCCTGCAGCAGGGCTCGCTGCTCGCGGTCCACGTCATGGCCATGGAAGTGGCGGGCCGCCTCCAGGCACGCGGCAGTCGCTCCTCGTACGCCGTCGGCGTCGCCGACGAACATGCCGAGCGCACTGCGGACGAGCGTCACGCGCCCGCGGGTCACCGGCCGGGCCACGGACAGGTCGACCTCCTCGACCAGGCGCTGGGCGACGTGCGTGGCGCCCGCTGCCAGCGCGGCCTCCGCCGCTGCGGCCTGACGGTCCTCGCGCGCGGGCCCGGGCGGGGTGAGCTCGGCCGCCCTGGCCAGGATGCTCGCCCGGGAGGCGAAGCCGCCTCGTCGCGCGGCGAGGTCGGCGGTATGGGCGAGGCGGTCGGCGACCGCCTCGTCCGTCCCGACGACAGCACGGGCCGCGTGCCAGGCCTCGGTCTCGACCAGACCGAGCCGCTCAGCCGCGCGCGCCAGCGCGCGGTGCACGTGCCGTCGCTCCGCCCCGGAAGCAGCGTTGTAGACGGCGGACCGCACCAGCGGGTGCCGGAACTGCACGGCGGGTGCCAGGGAGAGGAGCCCGGCCAGCTCCGCGCGGTCGCCGCCGTCGGGCTCCAGGCCGAGCTCACGTGCGGCGCCGGACACCAGGTCGACGTTCCCCGTCGAGTCGGCGGCCGCGAGCAGCACCCAGCGCTGGACGGAGGCCTCCGTCCGACGCACCCGGCGCACGTAGTGCTCCTCGAGATGACGACCGATCGGGACCGGCTCGTCGGAGATGCCCAGGTCGGGCAGCTCGTGCACCAGCGACTCGCCGGCAAGGTCGATCAGCGCGAGCGGGTTGCCGCCCGTCGCACGGGCGATGGCCAGGGCCGCCGGCGGCGCGAGCGGACGGCGCAGGGAGCGGTTGAGGAGGCGCACCGCCGTCTCGGGGTCGAGCCCGGCGAGCACGAGCTGCGGGACTCCCGCCAACCGCTCGACGAGCGCAGGCTCCGCACGTCCGGCGAACACCATGGCCACGCGCTCCGCGGCCAGGCGGCGCGCGACGAAGGCCAGGACGTCCAGGCTCTCGGCGTCGACGAGATGGGCGTCGTCGACGGCGCACACGACAGGGTCTCCCGCGCTCGTCGCTGCGAGCAGGCTCAACATCCCCAGACCGACGAGGAACCGGTCCGGTGCCGGGCCGTCGGACTGACCGGACGCGACGAGCACGGCCTGCCGCTGCCTCGTCGGGATCTCCTCGAGACGGTCCTGCAGCAGGGACACGAGCCGTTGGATCGCGGCGAACGGCATCGAGGACTCCGACTCGAAGCCGTCGACGTGCAGCAGGGCGAGACCGGCCTCCTCCGATGTCGCCGCGACCAGGGTCGTCTTGCCGATGCCGGGCTCGCCGAGGACCGCTGTCGCCCCACCGCGGCCGTTGCGCGCACCGCTGACCAGCGCGTTGAGCTGCTGACGTTCGTCGACCCGTCCGAGAAGGCGCCCACCGCCGTGCATAGGCACAAGATAGGGAACGCGCCGGTGTCTCGACTAGGCGTCGGAAGACATTGCTCCTGGTGCGGTCGCGCGTCTTGGTGCGGTCGGCCAGGTGCGCTCGGTGCGGCGGTAGGACAGGGACGAACGTCGGGCGCGAGTGACGCGGGTCACAGTTGAGGTTGCCCCAGGGGCAGGGTGAACGCTCGTCGCAGACGGCAGGGAGCCGTCACCAGCGCCGAGGGAGCACCCCATGACCACCACCCCGTCCGCCGTCGCCGATCGCCCGCACGTGCGCGAGACGCTCGCCACCCTGGTGGACGACCGCGTCCTCGGCATCTCCCTGCGCGTCCACGACGCGCAGGGAGAGTGGGCCGCCGCCGCGGGCCTGGCCGAGCTCGGAGGTACCGCCGCGCCGTCGGTCCACGGCCACACGCGGATCGGCAGCAACACGAAGACCTTCACCGCCGCGCTCGTCCTGCTCCTGGTGCACGAGGGTCGTCTCGGCCTCGACGACGCGGCGGCCACGCACCTGCCGGGGTTCGGGCTCGACCCGCGCATCACCGTCCGCATGCTGCTCCAGCAGACCAGCGGCGTCTTCAACTTCACCGGTGACGCTGCCGCCGACGGCACGTGGGAGACCGGGATGCCGAGCAACTACGGGCCGGCGGCCCGCGAGTGGCTCGACGCGCGGTTCGAGACGCACCGCCCGCAGGACCTGGTGAGCTTCGCGCTGTCGAGGGCGCCGCGGTTCGAGCCCGGCACGCGGTGGAGCTACTCCAACACGAACTACGTGCTGCTCCGCCTGCTCGTGGAGAACGTCACCGGCCGCACCCTGGCGGACGAGATGAACCGGCTGGTCAGCGGACCGCTGGGCTTGACGGGCACCGTCGTGCCGAACGGCTCGCCGGACCTGCCCGAGCCGCACGCCCACGCCTACGTCCGCTACGAGGAGGACGGCCAGGTGCAGACCGTCGACGTCTCGCGCCACGACCCGTCCTGGATCTCGACGGGCGGCGACATGATCTCGACCCCCCGCGACCTCGTGACGTTCTTCTCCGCCCTGCTCGGCGGCAGGCTCCTGCCGGCCGACCTCGTCGCGCAGATGTGCGACCCGTACCCCACCCCTCTCCCGGGCATGGGGTACGGCCTGGGAGTGTTCGTCCTGGAGACGGAGGACGGAGGCACGCTCGTCACCCACAACGGGGGCATGGCCGGCTACGCGACGCTGATGTTCGGCACGCCGGACGGCAGCACCGTCATGGCCGCCGCGGTGAACTGCGTCGACGACGCCGAGATGTCCGTCCAGAGCGCCTTCCAGGAGGCGCAGAAGGCTCTCCTCGCCGCCGTGTTCCCGGGCGACGGCGTCGCCCGCTGACCCACGGTCCGGGCACCCCTGCCCGGGTGCCCGGCACCCTGCCGTCGTGACCAGCGACGACGCATACTGGGGGACATGGCAGACGGGGTCACGATCGGGCAGGCGGCGGCCTTCGTCGGCGTCACCGTGAAGACGGTGCGGCACTACCACAAGGTCGGTCTCCTCGAGGAGCCCGAGCGCGACGGCTCCGGCTATCGTCGGTACGGCTCCGACCGTCTCCTGCGGCTCGTCCGGGTCCGAGCGCTCGCCGCTGCGGGCGTGCCGCTGGCGGACGTCGCGGCGCTGCTCGACGCGAGTCCCGACGCGCTCGCCGCCGGCCTCGCCGCCGTCGAGCGCACGCTCTCCGAGCGCATCGACGAGCTGACGGCCCAGGCGGCTGCGCTGCGCCGGCTCGCCGACGGTGACCGCGCCCTGCTGCCCGGCGCCGCCGTCGCCCTGCTGGACCGCATGCCTGGTCTCGGGTTCCCCGCCTCGGAGGTTGCCGCGGCGCGCGAGGGCATGGTGCTCGCCCGGGCGCTGGTCCCGGACAAGTTCGACGACTACGTCGCGGGCGTCACGGAGGCCGTGGACGACCCGGCCTTCGTCGCCCTCATCCATCGTGGCGTCGAAGCGTCGGCCCTGGCGCCGGACGACCCGCGGGTCGCCGAGTATGCCGGCGCGATGGCCGACCACTTCCTCGCTCACCCCGAACGGCTGCGGATCGTGACCAGCCTGCGCGCGCGCACGGACGCCGCTGCCCGCTACGAGCTGATCGCGCACCACGGCGAGGCCGAGGGGACGGCCGCCGCACAGGGCGTCGCTCTGGTCGAGGGCCGCCTGCGGTCCGCCGGTGTCCGCATCCCGGCGAGGTAGCCCGGACGCCTGAGCGTCCGACGCGGGGCCGGATGGCGAGTCGTGCGGCGGTGCGGCGACCCACGGGTCCCGTCGGCCTGCTAGAGGTTCACCGGGCGCAGGACGGCGGTGATGCCGTGCGCGATCTGCGCGTTGCCCTTGTTGAGGTCGAGCTGCGACCTGATCAGGAACGGGTCGACGTCGTTGCGGTCCTGGTCGACCAGGCGGACCAGCGGCACCCAGCGGCTGAGCGCGTCCACCCGCACACCGGCCCCCTGCGCCGTGGTGAGCACGGCGTCGTCCGAACGCAGCGCCGTGCGGGAGTCGATCCCGGCGCCCGGGACCACGTGGTACAGCAGGACCTGCTCGACCGCGTCGATCCCGACGGTTCCCGCGATCGACTCGAGCGCGGCCTGCTCCGTACGCGGCCACCGGTGCGTGAGGTCCCACGCGAAGAGCTGGAACGCGCGGTCGCTCGGCACGAAGGCCGTCAGGGGCACGGTCCCGTCCGCCAGCACGGCGACCGGGCTCGAGGGCTTGGCCGCGAGCACCGCAGCCACGGCCTGGTCGAGGACGTCGAAGTCGTACGGGTTGCGATCGAACGTGTCGCCGTCCGCTGCGAGCACCTGGGCGAGGCTGGCCGTCCCGGGCGTGCTCGCCGCGGCGGGCGGGCCTGCCACCACCACACCCGCCAGGCCGAGCGCCGCGGCGCCCACGGTCGCGGCCGAGCATCGAAGAGCGTGTCGAAGGGTCATCGTCGAGTCCTTCCGTCTCCACACGAGGCAGCTCGCGCTGCCGAGCGCCGGGGTGGCGCCCATCCTCCCTTCCGTGCGGATGCCGCTCTCGGATGCACGTCGGCGGGAACGAGGAACCTCGTGCTCGCCGGCCCGGGTTGTCCCCGACCGCGGGCGCCTCGTTCCGGCGGGTGCTCGGCCGCTCAGGTAAGCAGGGCGTCGACGCGTTCGGCGCAGTCCGCGCCGGAGCGCGTGGCCTCGTCGACGACGACGCGCGCGAGGTCTCGCAGCCGGACGTTCTTGTCGTTCGGCGCGCGCTTGAGCAGACCGAACGCCTCGTCGGGGTCGAGGCCGTGCGTCGCGACGAGGATGCCCTTCGCCTGCTCGATCGGCCCGCGTCCCGCCGCGGCCGCCGCGATGTCGCGGTGCGCCCTCTCCTCCCCGCCGGCGGCCACCGTGGAGGTGATGTCGACGAAGTACCCCAGGAGCTCGACGACCTCGCCCGTGCCCGGGTCGCGACGGCCCTGGCCGACGATGACGAGGTAGCGCTCCTTGCCGCGGGCGTCCATGATGCGGTGCACGCTGGAGAAGGGATCTCCGGTGGTCTGTGCCTCGTCGAGGATCTGCCGCACCCGTTCGCGGTCGTCCGGTTGCTTGTGCGCCAGCACGAGCTGGGTGGTGGGCACCACCTCGCCCGGTTCGAAGCCGTGCACCCGGAACGTCTCGGACGACCACCACCAGGTGCCGGTGGCCAGGTCCAGGCGGTACTGGCCGATCTGCTGGCTCGCACCGCGGGCCAGGGCGTGCTCGATGGCGTGGTCGTCCAGGGACATGTCGCGCTCCACCTTCTTCAGAGGATGAGGAGCTAGGTCCAGACTCGACCCTTCGACCGTACTCCCGAAGCGCCGGGGGCGACAGGTGGCGTGCACCCGGAACCGGTTCTTATGGTGAGGTGCGGCCGAGGCGCCGCAGGGGGTACCGGTCAGTGAAGAAGCCCGCGGCCGGTGCGCCTCTTGCGCTGGTGGTCCCTACAGCCGGTCGACGAACGACCGCAGCTCGTGGGCGTAGCTCTCGGGCTGCTCGAACGGGGCGAAGTGGCCGCCGCGGGGCGGTTCGGTGGCGTAGACGGTGTTCGCGACGCGGTCGAGCCAGGCCCGTGGCGGCCGCACGACGTCGCCGACGAACACCGAGAAGCCGGACGGCACCTCGACGTAGCGCGCGAGCTGGTCGCGCGGGATCGCGGCGTTGGCCCGGTAGGCGCGCACACCGGCCCCGGTGTTGCCGGCCGCCCAGTGCTCGGTGAGGAGGGCGAGGACCTCGTCGCGCGTGTACACGGACTCGAGGTCGCCGCCGCAGTCGCTCCACGACCGCAGCTTCTCGACGACCCAGGCCGCGAGACCGGCGGGGGAGTCGGTGAGGCCGACCGCGAGGGACTGCGGCTTGGTGCTCTGCACGGCGGCGTAGCCACCCTCGCTCGTGCGCCACCGCGCGCTCTCGTCGAGCCAGTCGCGCTCCTCGGGCGTGAGGGACGCGGGGTCGCCCGTGAACAGGGGCAGCCCGGCGTCGGTGCGGTGCACGGCGATCACCCGGTCGGGGAAGTCGAGCGCGAGGAACCGGGCGACGTGGCTGCCCATGTCCCCGCCTGCGACGAGGAACCTGTCGTAGCCGAGGGCAGTCATGAGCTCGGCCCACAGGGCGGCGACCGCGCGGTTGTCCGGGGCGGGGCCGGAGGGGACGTCGGAGAAGCCGAAGCCGGGCATGTCGGGGACGACGAGGTCGAAGGTGCGTCGTCCCGCGCGGTCCGGGGCCCCGTGGGCGCCCGGGTCGGTCAGGAGCGGCACGACCTTGCGGTACCGCCACGCGGAGTCGGGCCAGCCGTGGGCGAGCAGGAGCGGGAGCGGGGGAGCGTCGCCGGGTCGCGGGCGCGCGAGCCCGTGGAGGAAGTGGACGCGCGCCCCGTCGATCGTCGCGCGCCGGCCGGGGAGCGCGGCGATCTGCGCCTGGTGCGCGGCGAAGTCGAAGCCGTCGGCCCAGTACGCCGTCAGGTCGCGCAGGTACGCGACGTCCGCTCCGGCGTCCCAGCCGAGCCCGTCCGGTGCGTCGACCCAGCGCGTCGCCCGCAGGCGCGAGCGCAGGTCGTCGACCACCGCGTCCGAGATCCGGGGAGTGAAGCTCTCGAGGTCGGTCACGCGCTGCGCCATGACGTCGAGGCTAGCGGGACCGCAGCACGCCCGCGGGCGGCTACTCCGGGTAGACGCCGTGCTTCTTGTGCGTCGGCTTGGGCAGGCGGGCACGGCGGAGCTGGAACGCACGCATGACGGCGTACATGACCGTGCCCTTGGGGACCTCGCCGAACTTCGCGAGCAGGCGCTTGCGCAGACGGCGCCACATGATGAAGCCGTCCACGACCGTCAGCAGCACGATGACGTAGAGCGTCATCACCGTGAGGAACGCGAGGTCCTGGTTCTGCGCGGTGAGGAACGAGAAGACGATGAAGACCAGCGCGACGGGCAGGAAGAACTCGCCGAGGTTCCAGCGCGCGTCGACGTACTCGCGGACGTAGCGCTTGACCGGGCCCTTGTCACGGGGCGGCAGGTAACGCTCGTCACCCGTCTGCATCGCCTGGTACTGGCGGTCGCGCATCTCCCGCTGCTTCTCCCGCGCCGACTTCGCGGCGGCGCGGCGGTCGTTCGGCACGAGGGGTCGCTTGTTCGCGGCCTCGGAGACCTTGCGCTTGGGCGTCGGGCGGCCCTTGCCGGCCTGCTCGATCTCGGCCGCCTGCTCGACAGGGTCGGGGGCGGCGGGCGTCGCGGCGGGCTTGTTGCGGGAGAACACCCCTCCAGCGTAGTCGAGCCGGACGGGTGCCCGGCATCCTCCGGGCCCCGGCACGGTGGCAGGAGGGCCGACGACCGCATAACATTACGAGACGTAACGGAATGGTTTCACTGCGAGGAGGACCGATGAATCCCACAACCGAGGCCACAGAGTCCCCCGTCGTCCGAGCCGGTCCTCGGGAATGGGCCGGGTTCGCCCTGCTCGTCCTCCCGATGCTCATGGTCGCGACCGACCTCACCGTCCTCTTCTTCGCGCTGCCCTCCATCACCGTGGACCTGGAGGCCTCGGCCACGCAGGCGCTGTGGATCTCCCACGTGTACGGCTTCCTCATCGCGGGGACGCTCGTCACCGCCGGGAGGCTCGCGGACCGCGTCGGAGCACGGCGCCTCCTGCTCGTCGGGGCGACCGCGTTCGCCGTCCTGTCCGTTCTCGCCGCGACCGCGACGAGCGCGGAGGCGCTGATCCTCGTCCGGGCTCTGCTGGGCGTCGCGGGCTCGACCCTCATGCCCGCGCTCTTCTCCCTCCTGCGCGAGATGTTCCCCGCCGACGCGCAGCGGCGCCTCGCCATCGCCATCCTGTTCAGCGCCTTCTCGGTCGGCGCCGCGATCGGGCCGGTCCTGGGCGGGGCGCTCCTCGATCGGTTCTGGTGGGGGTCCGTCTTCCTCGTCAACGTGCCGCCGATGCTCCTGCTCGTGCTCCTGGCGCCGGGGCTCCTGCCGAAGGCACGTGGGGCGAGCGGTGGGGTACGGCTCGACCTGACGAGCGTCGCCCTGTCCGTCGCGGGCATGCTCGGTGTCGTCTTCGGTCTCCAGGAGCTCGCGGCCGGCCCGGCCGGAGGCCCGGCGGCGGTGCGTGACACTGCCGTGCTGGTCGCCGGAGGGCTGGTGCTCGGGCTCTTCGTCCGACGCCAGCGCCGGCTCCCCGACCCGCTGCTCGACCTGCACCTCGTGACCGCGCGCCGGCCGGCCGCCGCCCTTGGCACGCTGCTGCTCACCGGGATCGGCGTCGTCGGGGTGTACTACCTGTTCACGCAGCACCTGCAGCTCGCGGCGGACCTGGACCCGCTCGAGGCGGGCCTGTGGACGCTGCCGTACGTCGCGGTGAACATCGTCGGCGCGCTGGTCGCGCCGGGTCTCGCCTCCCGGTTCCGCCCCGAGCCGGTCGTCGCCGCCAGCCTGGCGGTGATCGTCGCCGGGGCCGTGCTGACGGGAGTGGTCGGATGGGCGGGCGTGCCCGCGCCGGCGCTCGCGGCGTCGGTCGCGGTGCTCGGTCTCGGTCACGGCGCCGCCGCGGCGCTCGTGAGCGACCTCGTCATCTCGTCGGCGCCACCCGCGCAGACGGGTTCGGCAGCCGCGACCCAGGAGGTGTCGGCCGAGCTCGGCACGGCGCTCGGCATCGCGGCCTCCGGGGTCGTGGCCGTCGTCGTGCACCGCTCGATGCTCCGCGACGGCACGACCCCCGCGGACGACGGCGCGTCCGCCCAGGCGCTGCCGGCCTACGCGTTCGTCGCAGCGCTGCTCGTGGCTCTCGCAGCGACGCTCGTGGTCCGGTTCCTCGTGCGCCCGGTCCGTCGCGCATGACCGTCGACGGCTACGATCACGAGCATGTCCAGCGCCCCCGGAGTCACCGTGCGCGGTGGTGGGGGGAGGCCGCGCGACCCCCACATCGACCGTGCGGTGCTCGACGCGGCGGCGGAGCTCCTGGACTCCGGGGGATACACGGACCTGACGCTCGAGAAGGTCGCGCGTCGTGCCGGGACGACGAGGCCCGCGATCTATCGTCGCTGGGCGGGTCGCGCGCCGCTCGCCCTCGCCGCGGTCGCAGAACGGCTGAGCGTCCCGGAAGCGCCGGACACCGGGTGCACGCTGTGCGACCTGGGGGAGAGCCTGGGTGTCTTCCTCGCTGCCTACCGCGCGACCCGGCCGGACGTGCTCGCCGCACTGTATGCCGAGTGTGCGTCCGAACCGGCCCTGCGCGAGCGCTACCTCGCCGTGGTGGTCGAACCGTCGCGTCGCGCGGTGGCTGCGACCCTGGCCCACGCCGCGACGCGTGGCGACCTGCGCGAGGACGTCGATCAGGACCAGGTCGTCGACCTCTTCGCGTCGCTGGTGCAGTACCGCGCGCTGTTCGGCGACACGCACCTGAGCGACGAGGAGGCGGAGAGCGTGATCGAGCTCGTCCTGCGGGGCCTCGCCGTGGACTACGACGCGCTCCTCGCGCGCAGTGCAGCGCTCGAGCTCGAGCACAGGGGCGGGCCGGGCGCGCCGCACGTCCACCTCCCCGACTGACGACCGCTCCGGCGGAGGGACGGGTCGCCGGGCCGCGGCGCTCGCAGCACGCCCGGTTGTCGTACCGTGCTCGTCGTGACGAACTCACCAGAACCCAACGTCCCCGCGCCCGGCACCGCGCCCGGCCCCGAGCTCGCGATCACGCTCCGCGAGACCGTCGCCCGCCTGTTCCCCGCGCTGCGCGCCGACCTCGAGTCCCTCGTGCGCGTGCCCAGCGTCTCGAACGCCGCGTTCGACCAGGCGCACGTCGCGGCGAGCGCGGACGCCGTCGCCGCGTTCCTGCGCGACGCCGGCATGCCCGAGGTCCAGGTGCTGCGTGCTCGCGCCGCGGACGGCACGGAGGGCGCGCCCGCCGTCGTCGCGCGCCGCCCCGCGCCCGACGGCGCCCCGACCGTCCTGCTGTACGCGCACCACGACGTGCAGCCCCCGGGCGACACCGCCGCGTGGGAGACCGACCCCTTCGAGCCGACCGAGCGCGACGGGCGCCTGTACGGCCGTGGCGCGGCCGACGACAAGGCGGGCGTCGTGGCGCACCTGGGCGCGCTGCGCGCCCTGACGGAGGTCGGCGATCTCCCGGTCGGGGTGACGGTCTTCGTCGAGGGCGAGGAGGAGATCGGCTCGCCGACGTTCCTGCCCTTCCTCACGCAGTACCGCGACCTGCTCGCGGCCGACGTCATCGTCGTCGCCGACTCGTCCAACTGGAAGATCGGCGTCCCTGCGCTCACGACGTCGTTGCGCGGCCTCGTCGACTGCGAGGTCCAGGTCGCGGTGCTCGACCACGCGGTGCACTCGGGCATGTTCGGCGGCCCCGTGCTCGACGCCGTGACGCTGCTCGCGCGGCTGATCGCGACCCTGCACGACGACGCGGGCAACGTCGCCGTGCCCGGGCTGGTCACGGCGGCCGAGCCGACCGTCGACTACGCCGAGGCCGACTTCCGGGCCGACTCGTCGCTCCTCGACGGCGCCGCGCTCGCCGGGGAGGGGAGCATCGCCGGGCGGCTGTGGACCAAGCCCGCGATCGCCGTCATCGGTCTCGACGCACCGAGCGTCGCGCACGCGTCCAACACCCTCACCCCGCGCGCGACCGCGAAGCTCTCGGTGCGCCTCGCGCCGGGGCAGGACCCGGCCGCCGCGATGGCGGCGCTGCGCACCCACCTGGAGTCGAGCGCGCCGCTCGGCGCGCGCGTCACCGTGCGCGACGGCGAGCAGGGCAAGCCGTTCCTCGCGCCCGGCGACTCCGAAGCGATGCGGGCCGCGCGCTGGGCGTTCGCGACCTCGTGGGGCACCGACCCCGTCGACATCGGCGTGGGCGGGTCGATCCCGTTCATCGCCGACCTGCTCGAGGTGTTCCCCGACGCGGCGATCCTCGTGACGGGCGTCGAGGACCCGGACTCCCGCGCCCACGGCGCCAACGAGTCGGTGCACCTCGGCGAGCTCGAGAAGGTCGTGCTCGCGGAGGCGCTGCTGCTCGCCCGGCTCGGCGGCGCGGTCGCCTGACGCCGGCGTCGTCCCGCGCGCGGCGGCGCTCGCCCGGTCAGCCGGGGAGCGCCGCCCGCAGCTCGGTGGCCTCGGTGAGGGTCGGCCCGAGGGCGTCTCGCACCTGGGGGTCGAGGCCGCCCGCCAGCGCGTCGAGGTCGTCGAGGAGCGTGCGGGCCGCGTCGGGGTCGCCCGCCCGGACGGCCAGCTCGGCGAGGTACGCGAGCGCGCGGACGCGGTCGGCAGCGTCGGCGTCGTCCCCGGCGCGCCGCAGCGCGCCCGCGAGGATCTTGCGCGCCTGGACCGGGTCGCCGTGCGAGTCGGCCTGCACGACCGCGTCGTCCAGCGCGCGGGCGAGCCGTCCGGCGGGGCGCGCGGCGTAGGTGTCGACGGCGGAGTTCCCGGCCGTGTCCGTGGTGGGCGTCGCGGCAGGGGAGCGGCGCATCACGCGCACCCAGTTGCCGGCGGGATCCACGACGCTGAAGCCCGTCGTACCGCCCGCGTTCGCGCGGCGCCGCGGGCGGGTGATGCGGGGGAATCCCGTGAGCGGCAGGCGCCCGTAGCGGGCGCGCAGCCCCGCGGCGAACGCCTCGAAGACGGGCTCGGTGTCCTCCACCACGACGATGCAGGTGCTGTAGCTGTCCTGCGGCTCGAGGCCGTCGAGCCCGAAGTAGTGGATGTCCACGCCGCCACGCCGTACCGCGAGGTACGGGTTGGGCCGGAGCTGGCGGTAGGTCACGTCGAACCCGAGCGCGGTCCAGAAGTCGCGCAGCTCGTCGATGTCCCGGCAGGGCAGGGCCGGGACCATGGTCGCGTCGAACGGGTCGGTGGTCGCGTCGTCGGGGTGCGGGTCGGGGTCAGGTGCTCGGTCGGCGGTCACCCAGCCATCGAAGCACCCGACCCCGCGCGCGACCAGGGTGCTGGGCGGTCAGCCGCGGTGCGCGACGTCGACCGCCCGGGACCACCGGGCGACGTCGTCCGGGAGCTCGGGCGAGGCGACGTCGCCGCCGAGGAGGCCGACCACGGCGGGCGCCGCGATCCGGTCGCCGGACCCCCTCGCGAGGAACCGGCCCGCGACGAGGCCGCGCGCGCACAGGTCGCCGTCGCGCGAGAACACCTGCTCCAGGTAGACGACGCGCTCGTCCCACCCGAGGACGCGCGTCGCGATCTCGAAGCGATCCCAGAGCTGCAAGGAGCGGCGGTACTTCATGGTCGACGCGGCGACGACGGGGTACCAGCCCTTCTCCTTGAGCAGCGGGAACCCGCCGAGGTCGGCGATGAAGTTGCTGCGCGCGACGTCCATCATCTGCAGGTACACACCGTTGTTGACGTGCAGGTAGAAGTCGAGGTCGCCCGGGTGCACGCGCATGCGGGTGACGGACGGCTCGAGGACGCCGCGGCCCGGCACGGCCTTGCGCGGCATCGTGCTGGCGACGAGGAGCTGGATCTGGCGGGTCACCCGGGCAGGCTACTACCCCGCACCAGCGGTATCGGGTACTTGACGGCGCCGACGTCTGGGAGGGCCCCTCATCTCCGTGTGCGAGGATGCGCGCCGTGACGACGACGAGCCCCGCCCCTCGCCCCACCGCCACCGCCGACACCGGGTCTCCGGCCCCGGCGCACCCATGGCAGGTCCGCGCCTTCCGGGCGGTCGCGATCGCCGAGGCGTTCTCCTGGGCCGGGCTGCTCGTCGGTATGTACCTCAAGTGGGTCGCCGGCACGACCGAGCGCGGCGTGGAGATCTTCGGACCGGTCCACGGCGCCCTCGTGCTCGTCTACGTGGCGCTCGCCGTGCTCGTCGCCGTGCGCGTCCGCTGGTCGCTCTGGACGACCTTTCTCGCGCTCGCCGCGACGGTCCCGCCGTTCTGCACCGTCGTCCTCGACGTCTGGGCGCACCGGACGGGCCGCTACACGGCCCCGGCGCGCACGGCGGTCGTCGCCCGCGACTGACGCTCGCGCGCCGGGCCGGTGCGCCCGCGGCTCAGACCGGCGGGTCGGGGTCGTACTGGATCCCGCGGCGCACGGCGCGGGCCACGTCCTCGCTCTCCAGGCGTGCGACCAGGTGCAGCGCCATGTCGATCCCCGCGGACACGCCCGCGGACGTGACGACGTCGCCGTCGTCGACGAACCGCGCCTCGGTGTCGACCACGACGCTCGGGTCGATCTCCGCCAGCTCGTCGTAGTGCTCCCAGTGCGTCGTCGCGGGCCGCCCCGAGAGCAGTCCCGCGGCCGCGAGCACGAGCGAGCCCGTGCACACGCTCGCGATGACCGGGGTCTGGGCGCGCATCGCGCGCAGCCACTCGAGGTGCACGCGGTCGGCGAGCAGGGAACGGGTTCCCCACCCGCCGGGGTAGACCAGCAGGTGCAGGGGACCGACGTCGTCCGCCGAGCGGTCCGGGAGCAGCCGAAGACCCTTCGCGAGCCGCACACCGCCGCCGTCCCACGAGAACGTGGACACGTGCGGCTTGAGCGCGGAGTGCTCGGCCCAGGCGGTCAGGACCTCGAACGGTCCGGCGACGTCGAGCTCCTCCGCCTCGTCGAAGACGAAGATCCCGACGTTCATCCCGTTCCCGGTGCTCATGCCTACCTCCGCGTGCCCCGGCGTCTCGAGGCTCTCGTCGGCTCCTGCGTCCGAGCGCCCTAGATGCCCGGCAGGGCGAGCATCTGGTCGAGCGCGACGCGCGCCCAGTGCGCGTCGTCCGCGTCCACGACGATCCGGTTCACCACGCGCCCCGCGACGAGCGACTCCATGGCCCACACGAGGTGCGGCAGGTCGATCCGGTTCATCGTCGAGCAGAAGCACACCGTCGAGTCGAGGTAGTGCACCTGCTTGTCCGGGTGGGCGCGCGCGACGCGGCGCACCAGGTTGAGCTCGGTCCCGATCGCCCAGGACGAGCCCGGCTCGGCGGCGTCGAGCATCTTGATGATGTACTCCGTCGACCCGACGAAGTCCGCGGCCGTGACGACCTCGTGCTTGCACTCGGGGTGCACGAGCACGTTGACGTCCGGCACCGCGGCGCGCATGTCGCTCACGTTCTTCGCGGAGAACCGCCCGTGCACCGAGCAGTGCCCACGCCACAGGATCATGCGCGCGTCGCGCAGCTCGGCGTCGGTGAGGCCGCCGTTCGGCTTGCGCGGGTCGAACACGACGCACTCGTCGAGCGACATCGCGAGCTTGAGCACCGCGGTGTTGCGGCCCAGGTGCTGGTCCGGGAGGAACAGCACCTTGCCCGTGCCGTCCACGCCACCCACCTGGTCGAACGCCCAGCGCAGCGCGACCTCCGCGTTCGACGACGTGCACACGGTTCCGCCGTGGCGACCCGTGAACGCCTTGATCGCGGCCGAGGAGTTCATGTACGTCACGGGGATCGTCGAGTCGGCGATGCCGACCTCCTCGAGCACGTCCCACGCGTCCTCGACCTGGTCGATCGCGGCCATGTCCGCCATCGAGCAGCCGGCCGCGAGGTCCGGCAGCACGACCTGCTGCGTGTCCGACGTGAGGATGTCGGCGCTCTCGGCCATGAAGTGGACACCGCAGAACAGGATGAACTCCGCCTCGGGGCGCGCCGCGGCCTCGCGCGCGAGCTTGAACGAGTCGCCCGTCACGTCGGCGAAGTCGATGACCTCGTCGCGCTGGTAGTGGTGACCCAGGACGAACGCGCGCTCGCCCAGCGCGGCGCGCGCCACCCGGGCGCGCTCCACGAGGTCGGGGTCGCTCGGCGCGGGCAGGTCGCCCACGCACTCGACCCCGCGCTCGGACGCGAGGTCACGGCCCTGTCCCAGCAGGAGCAGGGCGGAAGGACTGGGCTCGGCGAACCCGCCCTGGCGCGAGGTGTTCGGTCCGCTCACGGACGACAGCAAGGTGCTACCAGTGCTCACGGGACCATCGTCGCACAGCGCCGCCTGGTCGAGCGGGCGTCCTGCGGGGACCGGACGGCCCTCGGCCCTGGCACAATCCGGGCATGCGCGTGCTGCTCACCGGGTCCGCCGTCCCGCCCGTGCCCGACGGCGCGTGGCCGGTCGGGGAGACCTCGTCGCCACCCGCCCCCGCCGGGCCGACGCTCGACGACGTCGCGGGCTGGTGGGCGCCGCACGCCACGGTCGAGACCGTGGCGCTCGCGGCGTCCGGGCCGCCGTTCCTCGACGCGGTCGCGCCCGTCGCGCCCGAGGTCCTGGCCGGGGTGGTCCCGGGGCCGGGCGGGGACGACGTGCCGGTCGCGGTCCGTCGGACGCCGGGCGGCGACGGCACCGGCACGCGCCGGACCGTCTACGTCGACGCCTCCCAGGTGCCCGCGACGGGCGCGGTCGAGGTGCTCGAGCTCGACGCGGGGCCCGTGGCCGTGCCCGGGCGGTCCTCGACCGCCGTCGGGCACCTCCTGGCGCTCGCGGCCGAGGCCGCGCGCGGACCGGCCGGGGCGCCCGGGCGTGTCGTCCTCGCCACCGGTGGGAGCACGAGCCACGACGGCGGGCTCGGCGCGCTCCTGGCGCTCGCCGGGGCGCCGGAGCGCGCCGGAGGCCTCCCGACCGCCGTCCCGGCCGACGTCGTGCGGGCTGCGCGGGCCGCGCTGGGCGGCACCGACCTCGTCGCAGCCGTCGCGGCGGACGTCCCGCTGCTGGGGTTGCACGGGGCGAGCGCGGCGCTCGACGCCCACGGTGTGGACCCTGCGGTGGCCCAGCACCTCGAGCGCGCGCTCGGCGCAGTCGCGCACGACGTGGCGTCCGCCGTCGACCGCGTGACGGCGGACGACAGCGACCCCAGGGGTGCGCTCGCCGGGAGGGACCTCCTCGCCGCGTCGACGGCGGGCCGTCGCCTGGCGGGTCTGCCGGGGGCCGGCAGCGGGGGCGGGCTCGCCCACGCCGTCGTGGCCCTGGGCGGGCGGCTCGTGCCCGCGCTGCGCGTCGTCGCCGACGACCTGGGCCTCGACGCTCGCCTCGCGGGCGTGGACGTCGTCGTCGTGCTCGCGGACGAGCTCGGGGCGCACGAGCTGGGGGACGGGACGGTGCACGAGGTCGCCTCCCGCGCGGCCCAGCACGCGCTCCCCGTCGTCGTGGTGGCGCGCGCGGTCGTCGCCGGGCGGCGCGAGCAGGCCGCCGCAGGACTCAGCGGCGCGTACGCGTGGGGCGACGGTGATGCGCGCGCCCGCGTGGAGCGCGTCGCGCGCACCTGGTCGCGCGGCTGACGTCAGCGGCTCCTCAGCCGAGGTCGACGGTCCCGTCCGCGCGGACGGACCAGGCCGGGTTGTGCGCGACCTCCCACACCAGGCCGTTGGGGTCGGCGACGTGGGCGTGGAAGACGCCGCCGAACTCGCCCTCCTGCGGCTCCTTGCGGACGGTCCCGCCCGCGGCGACCATCGCGTGCACGAGCTCCACGACCGCGGCCCGGGACCCCACGTTGTGCGACAGCGTGAGGCCTGTCGTCGCCGGTGTGGCGTCCGGCGTGCCGGCGTCGCGCGCGAAGGCCGACTCCTCGAAGAACCCGAGGAGCTGGCCCGCCGCGGAGCGGTAGAAGACGATTTCCCCGGGAACGTCGAGCTGCGCGGTCCAGCCGAGCGCGCCGTAGAAGCTCCGCGCGGCGTCGAGGTCGCGCGTCGCGACCGTGACGAAGTGCAGCGACTGGTCCATGCGTCTCCCGTCGGCGGGCCGCGCCACCGGTAGGGCGCGGGCTCCGTTCGACCGTACGCCGCGCCGTGGTCGTAGACTCGGGAACACGACCGGCACGAGTGGTGTTGAGGACCTGACGGGATCTCTCTCGAGAGGTCCGTAGAAGCCGGCCACCACCGGGGCACCAGTGCCCCCGACAGCGCGGAGACGAGATGAGCGAGACCACCGACATTGCCACGCACGGCGTCAACCTGACCGACGGGGCCGCGGACAAGGTCCGCACCCTCCTCGAGCAGGAGGGTCGCGACGACCTGCGCCTGCGCGTCGCGGTGCAGCCCGGCGGCTGCTCCGGCCTGATCTACCAGCTCTACTTCGACGAGCGCGTGCTCGACGGCGACGCGCTGCGCGACTACGACGGCGTCGAGGTCGTGGTCGACAAGATGAGCGTCCCCTACCTCGAGGGCGCGACGATCGACTTCGCCGACACGATCGAGAAGCAGGGTTTCACGATCGACAACCCCAACGCGGGCAGCGCCTGCGCCTGCGGCGGCTCCTTCAGCTGACCCGCCCGGCGTGCCGCGCGCACGCCGATCGCGACCGCACGAGCCCGGTCACCCGCCCCGCGGGTGGCCGGGCTCGCGTCGTGCGGTGCGAGACCGCCGTCAGGGGCCGAGCTCGACCGTGATGGCCCAGGCGTCGGCGTTCTCTGTGCAGGGGAGCGGCACCTCGTCGACCACCGAGTGACCGCGCATCCGCGCCCAGGCCGGGACGTCGAGGCGCGCCGCGGGATCGGTCGACCACACCGTCAGGCGCGTTCCGGGCTGCCGGTCGCGTGCCGCCGCGGCGAGCCGGATCACCGGGAGGGGGCAGCGCAGCCCGCGCGCGTCGACCACCTCGGGGGCCTCGCCCGTCACAGGCCCTGCACCCCCAGCGTGGCGCGCACGCGGGCGACGGCCCCGGGCAGCGCGGAGAGCAGGCGGTCGACGTCCGCCTCGCTCGTGGAGCGGTCGAGCGCGATGCGCACGTTGCCGTGCGTGAGGACGCCCATCGCGGCCAGCACGTGCGACGGCTCGAGCGTGCTCGACGTGCAGGCCGAGCCCGAGCCGACGGCGATCCCCTCGCGGTCGAGGTCGGTGAGCAGCGCCTCCCCGTCCACGTAGAGGAACGAGAACGTCACCACGTGCGGCAGGCGGTCGAGCGGGTCGCCCACCACGTCGACGTCGGGGATCTCGGCGACACGGGCGCGGACCCGGTCGACGAGCGCGCGTCGCCGCGCGTCCTCGGCCTCACGGTCCGCCAGCACCGCCTGGAGAGCGACGGCGGCCGCGAACGCCGCGGGCACGGACACCCCGCCGGGGGCCCACGGGTCGGCGTCCTCGGGGAACGGGCTGCGCCGTCGTACGCGGGACCGGATGGCCAGGACCCCGACGCCGGGACCTCCGCCCCAGTCGGCAGGGTCGGCGGCCAGCGCGTCCCACGCCTGCGGGACCTCGTCGTGGCCCAGGGTCGCCCCCGCGTCGACGAGCAGGGGGACCCCCGAGGCGCGCGCCGCCTCGTGCACCGTCGCGACCGGCTGGCGCGTGCCCACCTCGCCGTTGGCGAGCTGGAGGGCGGCGAGCGCGACGCCCGGGCGGGCGACGGCGTCGAGCATCGCCGGGGCATCGACCCGACCGACGCGGTCCACGCCGACGACCTCGCGCTCGAGGCCGCCGTGCTCGGCGGCGTGCAGGACCGCGGCGCGCTCGACCGCACCGACCACGACACGTCGTCCCACGCGCGACCGGCCGCCGGCGAGCGCCGCGACCCCGGTGTGCAGGGACGCCGTGTGGTTCGCGGTGAAGACCACCTCTTCCGTCCGCGCGCCGAGCGCGGCGGCGACGGCCTCGCGCGCGCCGTCGAGCAGCGCGGCGGCGCGGCGGCCCTCCGCGTGCAGGCGGCGGGGGTCGGCCCAGCCGTCGTCGAGCGCACGGTCGAAGGCCTCGCGCGCGAGCGGGTGCCAGGGCGCACGCCCGCCGTTGTCGAGGCGGACCCGGCGATCGGGGGTGGTGTGTGTCACATGGCCTCCAGGGCGCTGGCGGTCGCGTCGCAGGGCACGGCGCGGGCCGGGAGAGCCGGCCGGCCCCGCCCGGGCGGGCGCGCCGTGGCCTCCCGCGGGGCGTCGGATCGTTGCGCTCGCGCGGACCGCGACGGGGTGTCGGCGCGCGTCCGGACGCTCCACCGGCACGGTACCGCTCCGCCGCTCGGAGCGTCGGTGTGGCAAGGATCTGACAGACCTGCCGCGGGTGTGGTGAACCCGCCCTGACCGGCCAGGACGTGTGCCGCATCTCGCCCGTCCGCAGCGCGTTCCGGGCCACGAAGGGCGGAATCCCGCGCTAGGCTTCGTGTGTCGAGGACGAAGGTCCTGTGCTGGGCTCGTAAAGACGGGTTCGGGCAGGACGTGACGTGAAAGGCCCCCCTTGCACTCGCAACCCCCTAGCCGCACACGGCGCACCATCCTGCGGGCGACGGCCCTCGCCGTCGCCGTCGCTGCGGTGGCGTCCGGCTGCGCCAGCGACACGGTCCAGCGCGGGTTCCTGCCCGGTTACGAGGACGGGGAGGTGACCAACCAGACCGCCCGGATCACGTCGCTGTGGACCGGCTCGTGGATCGCCGCCCTCATCGTCGGCATCATCACGTGGGGCCTCATGCTGTGGTGCGTCGCCGCCTACCGCAAGCGCAAGGACGACCACCGCCTCCCGGTCCAGACGCGGTACCACCTGCCGCTCGAGATCATGTACACGGCCGTGCCGATCATCATGGTCCTCGTCCTGTTCTTCTACACGGACCGCGACATGAGCGCGATCGTGGACAAGGACGTGGAGGCCGACATGACCGTCCAGGTCATCGGCAAGCAGTGGAGCTGGGACTTCAACTACGTGGACGAGGACGTCTACGAGTCCGGCCAGCACCTCGCCGACGTCGGCGGCACCATGACGGAGGACGCGGAGATCGACGGGGCGCCGGGCACGTCGGAGGCACTCCCGACGCTGTACCTGCCTGCGGGCGAGAGCATCCGCTTCGTCCTGGACTCGCGCGACGTCATCCACTCCTTCTGGATCCCCGCGTTCCTCTACAAGCTGGACATGATCCCGCACCGCACCAACGAGTTCGTGGTCACCCCGCAGCGCGAGGGCGTCTACGCCGGCAAGTGCGCGGAGCTCTGCGGCGAGCACCACTCCGGGATGCTCTTCAACGTGGAGATCGTGGACCGCGCCGAGTTCGACGCGCAGATGGAGGAGCTCCGCGAGAAGGGTCAGGAGGGCCAGATCCCGGTGGAGGGGTTCAGCCGCCTCCAGGACCCGAACCCCGTCCCTGCTAGCACGGAGGGTGAGCACTGATGGTCGCGCAGGCCGAAGTCATCCCCGGTCTCGCCCCTCGGCGGCAGACCCTCGGTCGGACCGTGATCAAGTGGGTCACGTCCACCGACCACAAGACGATCGGGTACATGTACCTGATCACGTCGTTCATCTTCTTCTGCATCGGCGGCCTCATGGCCCTCGTGATCCGCGCGGAGCTCTTCGAGCCCGGGATCCAGCTCGTGCAGAGCAAGGAGCAGTACAACCAGCTCTTCACGATGCACGGCACGATCATGCTGCTGCTGTTCGCGACCCCGCTGTTCGCCGGGTTCGCCAACGTCATCATGCCGCTGCAGATCGGTGCGCCGGACGTCGCGTTCCCGCGACTGAACATGTTCGCGTACTGGCTCTACCTCTTCGGCGGGCTCATCGCCTCGGCCGGCTTCTTCACGCCGCAGGGTGCGGCCTCGTTCGGATGGTTCGCGTACGCGCCGCTGTCGAACACGACGTTCAGTCCGGGTCTCGGGGGAGACCTGTGGGTGTTCGGCCTCGCGCTCGCCGGCTTCGGCACCATCCTCGGTGCGGTCAACTTCATCACGACGATCATCACCATGCGCGCGCCCGGCATGACGATGTTCCGCATGCCGATCTTCACGTGGAACACGCTCATCACGAGCCTCCTCGTGCTCATGGCGTTCCCGCCCCTGGCCGCCGCGCTCTTCGCGCTCGGCGCCGACCGGCGCTTCGGTGCCCAGATCTTCAACCCCGAGAACGGGGGAGCGATCCTCTGGCAGCACCTGTTCTGGTTCTTCGGGCACCCTGAGGTCTACATCATCGCGCTGCCGTTCTTCGGCATCGTCTCCGAGATCTTCCCGGTCTTCGCCCGCAAGCCGATCTTCGGCTACAAGGGCCTCGTCTACGCGACGATCGCCATCGCGGCGCTCTCCGTCACGGTGTGGGCGCACCACATGTACGTGACCGGCGCGGTCCTGCTGCCGTTCTTCGCCTTCATGACGATGCTCATCGCTGTCCCGACCGGCGTGAAGTTCTTCAACTGGATCGGCACGCTCTGGCGAGGCAAGCTCACCTTCGAGACGCCGATGCTGTGGTCGATCGGCTTCCTCGTGACCTTCCTCTTCGGTGGTCTGACGGGCGTCATCCTGTCGAGCCCTGCGCTGGACTTCCACCTGTCCGACTCCTACTTCGTCGTGGCGCACTTCCACTACGTCGTGTTCGGCACCGTGGTGTTCGCGATGTTCGCGGGCTTCTACTTCTGGTGGCCCAAGTTCACCGGCCGGATGCTCAACGAGCGCCTCGGCAAGCTCCACTTCTGGCTGCTGTTCATCGGCTTCCACACCACGTTCCTGATCCAGCACTGGCTGGGTGTCGAGGGTATGCCGCGTCGCTACGCGGACTACGCGCCGTCCGACGGCTTCACGTGGGAGAACCAGGTCTCGACGGTCGGGGCGTTCATCCTCGCGGCGTCGACCCTGCCCTTCCTCTGGAACGTCTACACGACCTGGCGCAACGCGCCCAAGGTCGAGGTCGACGACCCCTGGGGCTACGGCCGCTCGCTCGAGTGGGCGACGTCCAGCCCGCCCCCGCGGCACAACTTCACCTCGCTGCCGCGCATCCGCTCCGAGTCGCCCGCGTTCGACCTGCACCACCCCGAGGTCGCGGCGATGGACCACGCCGAGCCGAACCCGAACGTGCTCGAGAAGGTGTACGGCGAGGCTGACCGTCGCGGCGAGAAGAGCGTCGCGCTCGACCGTCTGAGCGGCACAGAGAGCGCGAGCGACTCGACGACGACCACGATCGTCGACGAACCCCGCACGGGTACGACGGACGAGGAGGCCGGGAAGTGAAGGTCGAGTACAAGCTGTTCCTCTACGGGACGCCGTTCTTCATCGCCGCAGGGCTCGTCTACGGCTTCTGGAGCCACTGGGAGCCCGTCGGGTCGGTCGCCATCCTCCTGACCGGTGCGCTGGTCGCGATGATCGGTGCCTACCTCATGCTCACGGCGAAGCGCATCGACGCCCGTCCCGAGGACGACCCCGAGGGTCTTATCGAGCAGGGCGCCGGCGACCAGGGCGTCTACGCCCCGTGGAGCTGGTGGCCGCTCGCGATCGCCGGCTCGGCCGCGATCGTGTTCCTCGGCCTCGCTGTCGGCTGGTGGCTCGTCTACGTCGGGATCGCGCTCGCCGCGGTCGCCCTCGTCGGCTGGGTCTTCGAGTTCTCCCGCGGCCAGCACGCCCACTGATCGACCTGACGTCCGCGCGACGTCCCAACGGCCCGGTCCCCGCAAGGGGGCCGGGCCGTTCGTCGTTCGTCGACCTGCTCGACGACGTAGCGCGGCACCTCTTCGTGACGGCGGACTAACCGGTCCGCCGGTAGGGCGCCGAACACGACATGAGGGTCGTTATCCGGTGGATAACGACCCACAAGTCCTTCTCGTGGGGGGGCGGGTTGTGCTCGCCCCGGCCGGGCTTTTTGTAGGTGCGAAG
>NZ_JBHXIC010000062.1:0-13089 GCF_042723955.1 Cellulosimicrobium cellulans
ACCCCCGGGTCTGCCAGTGGGTGTTGGTGCCCCTCGCCCGGTCCCGACCCCCCCCGTTGTGCATCGGCGGGACGAGGGAAGGGGGAGGGGGCAGTCATCACCGGATCTCGACGAGGAGACACCATGGACGCAGCACGACGGCCGCACCGGCGGCCCGGGACGACGGCCGCGCTCGCCGCGCTGGCGGTGAGCGCGACGATCGGCGGGTCGGCGCTCGCGCTGCCCGCGACCGCCGCGGAGCAGGGCACGGTCGAGACGGGGCGGGTCGCGGACTCCGCGGCCGGCCCGATCGACTACACGGTCTACCTGCCGCCCGGCTACGACGACGCCGAGCAGGAGTACCCGACGCTCTACCTGCTGCACGGCCGCGGCGACACGCAGGCCGCGTGGCAGCAGGTCACGGGCGACCTCGACGAGCTCATCGGGGCGGGCGACATCCTGCCGATGGTCGTCGTCATGCCCGACGCGCCGTGGAACGACCGCGGCTCCTGGTACACGGACTCCCTGTACACCGGGGACGCGACGGGCGCCGGCGCCGGCACGGCCGTCGAGACGGCGTTCACGCGCGACCTCGTCGAGCACGTCGACGCGACCTACCGCACGGTCGAGGACCGCGAGGCGCGCGCCGTCGGCGGCTACTCCATGGGCGGCGCGGGCGCGCTGCGGTTCACGCTCGCCCACCAGGACACGTTCTCCGCGGGCATCGTGCTGAGCCCCGCCGTCTACGTGCCGCAGCCACCCGCGGACTCCTCGGCCCGCGACCACGGCGGCTACGGCGTCGGGACCGCGCCGTTCGACGCCGACCGGTACACCGAGCTGTCCTACCCGACGGCGCTCGCGGCGCTCGACCCGGCGCTCCCGGTGCACCTGTTCGTCGCCGTCGGCGACGACGAGTGGGCCAACCCCGACCCCGCCGAGGCCACGCACGACATCGACTTCGAGTCCGCGCGCCTCTACAACCAGGCGCGCCGCGTCCCGGGCGTGACGGCCGAGCTGCGCGTGCTGGACGGCGGCCACGACTGGGACGTCTGGCGGCCCGCGTTCCGCGAGGGGGTCGTCGACGTCTCGGCGCGCCTGCGCACCACGCCCGCCGCGCCGTGGGACGCCGAGCTCCTCGGCTCCGCGGGCGACGACCGCGCGGGCGGGGTCGCGACCCTGCCCGACGGCGGGACCGCCGTCGCGCTGAACCTCGCCGGTGCGTGGGACGGGTACGAGCCCGCGGGCGGGCTCGACACGGTCGTCGTGCGGCGCGACGCCGACGGCGCCGAGGACTGGCGGCACGCGGTCGCGACGGCCGCGGACGACCGCGCGTACGGCGTCGTGCCGGGCGCCGACGGGGGCGTGCTCGTCGCCGGGTACACCAAGGGCGACCTCGACGGCGCCCACGCGGGCACGACGCGCGACGACGGGTTCGTCGCGGCCGTCACCGCCGACGGCGAGCGCGCCTGGACGCTGCAGACCGGCGACCCCGGAGCGGCCGACCGCTTCTACGCCGTCGCGCCCGACGGAGCGGGCGGCGCCTACGTCGCCGGGTACACGAGCGGTGCCGTGGGCGACGCGCCGAGCGCCGGGGACAAGGACGCGCTGGTCGGGCGGGTCTCCGCGGCGGGCGAGCTGCTGTGGCTGCGCCAGGTGGGCGGGCCCGGCGAGGACAAGGCGCTCGCGGTCGCGGCCTCGCCCGACGGCGCGGTGTACGTGGGCGGGGTGTCGGGCGGCGGGATGCCCGGGGCCGAGCGTGCGGGCGCGAACGACGGCTGGGTCGCGCGCTACGGCGCGGACGGCGAGCAGGAGTGGCTGCGCGCCGTCGCGACGAGCGAGAACGACCAGGTCAACGGCCTCGTGGCGCGCTCGGACGGGTCGGTCGTCGCCGTCGGGCACACGCGCGGGGCGCTCGGCGACGGCGGCAACCTCGGGGACAACGACGTCGTCGTGCGTGCCCTCGACGCCGCGGGAGAGGTCCTGTGGACGACGCAGGTCGGGACGTCGACCGACGACCGCGGCGTCACGGGCGTGCTCGGCGCGGATGACACCGTGCTCGTCGTCGGCACGACGTACGGCGCGCTGGGCACGGCCGTCGGCGGGGTCGACGTCGTGACGCTCCCCGTCGCGGCCGACGGCACCCCGGGCGAGGCGACGCAGACCGGGTCGCGCGAGCGCGACGGCGCCGACGAGTGGGACGACGCGAACCTGTTCGCGGCCCCGGCGCCGGCCTCCTCCGGACCGGGTTCGGCCGACTCAGCCGGCGCGACCGGCGAGGGAGCCGCGCTGCTCACCGGGCTCACGTACGGCGCCCCCGCGGGCACGACCAACGCGGGTGCCGCGGACGTGTTCGTCGCGCGCGTGCCGTGGGACGCCGTCGTGCCGGGCGGGGGTGCGGGCCCGGCGCTCGACGTCACCGCCCAGGCACGATGCCTGGCCGGGAAGGCCTACGTCGCCGTGCGCGCGACGAGCACGGCGGACGCTCCGGTCGACGTCGAGCTCGCCACGCCGTACGGCACGCGAGTCGTCGCGGGGGTCGCGCCCGGGGCGAGCGGGTACCAGTCGTTCCCGGTCCGGGCGGCGACCGTCCCCGCGGGCGAGGCGACCGCGACCGCGGACGGCCGCACCGCCGTCGTCCCTTACGACGCGCTCACCTGCGCCTGACCCCGCCCTGCCGCACGGCTGCCCGACGGCGACGGCCGGCCCGCCTGCCGACCACGATCCTGCCCGCGGTCGAGCACGACATGAGGGTCGTTATCGGCCTGTTGGCGACCCTCATGTCGTGTTCGGCGCCGGGGAGGGGGAGAGGAGGGGGCGGTCAGCACGTGAGGTGGTCGCCCGTCGTGGTGCCGACGATCTCGACGTAGTGGCGGAAGAGGCGGACGCGGTTGTTCATCTGGCGGGGGTTGCCGCCCTCGCACTCGAGCGGGCCGTTGATGGAGCGGATCGTCTCGGCGAAGCCGTGCTCGCCGACGATCGCGTCGTGGCATGTCATCGACGCGGTGCCGGGCTGCGTGTTCCAGTACCAGAGCGCGGTCTGCCACGCGACGGTCGGGTCCTGCTCGACGAGCCACGGGTCGGCGAGGAGGTCGATCCCCAGCGCCTCGCCGGCCGCCCGGTAGTTGAAGTTCCAGGAGAGCTGGAGCGGGCCGCGGCCGTAGTAGGCGTCCTGCCCGGCGGGGCACCCGTACGGCTGCGCCGGGTCGCAGTAGTGCGGGTAGTTGGCGGTGTTCACCTCGACCACGTGGACCAGCCCGTGCGTCTCGTGGCTCACGTTCGCGAGGAACGCCGCGGCCTCGCGGCGGGCCACCCGGTCGCCGCCCGTCGTCGCGAACTCCGGGTACGCGGCCGTCGCCGCGACGAGCCCGGCGTAGGTGTAAAACGGGCTCCGCTCGGGGAACATCGCGTCGAACTGCTGCTCGGTCACGACGAACGTCGGCGCGAGCTCAGACGCCGGCGGCGAGGCGTCGGTCGTCGGGTCGAGCGAGGGCGTCGGGTCGGCCATGGGGTCCCCTTCGTCGGCGGCGGACCGCGACGTCGCGGCCACCACCACCCTACGCGATTCGTGAGGAGACCTGCGTAATCCGGGCGACCGGGCAGAGGCGGCAGCCGACCGCCCGCACGAGCACGACACCGCACGCGCGCGAGCACGACATGAGGGTCGCTATCGACTCGATGACGACCCTCATGTCGTGCTCGGCGGGGCTGGGGGTCAGGTCGTCAGCCGCACGTCGTGTCGGGGTAGGCCGCCGTGCCCTCCGTCTGGACGCCCTTCCCGTCGACGTTCTTGTACGCGACGAGCGTCACCTCGCCCGCGTCGAGCGTCTTGCCCTTGACCGAGAACGTCTTCTCGACCGTCTCCCCGGCGGGGATCTTCGTGAACTTGTGCTCGCCCGAGACGGTCGTGACCCGGACGTCGATCGGGACCGTGTCGGTGTTCGTCACCGAGGTGGTCAGCCAGAGCTGCTTGCCCGCGGCCTTGCACGACGGCGTCGCCGTGCCGGTGAAGAGCACCGCGGTCGCGCCCGGCTCGGCCCCGATCTCGTCCGCGGTCGCGGACTGGTCGAACGACGCGTTGCCGTACGTCGTGAACCAGCCCTGCGCCGTCGCGAAGTCCTCGGTGAAGGCGCGCGACAGGAGCAGCAGGAGCCGCGCCTTGACGGCCGTGAGGTCGCCGCCCGCGATGATGCCGTTGCCGCCTCCGTACGACGACCCCGACCCGGTCCGGGTGGTGGAGACGAACCACACGCCCTTGTCCCGGACCGCGGCGGTGCGCGCCTGGCTCATCGCGGACGAGATGCCGCCCGCGCCGGTGCCCGCGGTGACGATGCCCTTGACCCCGGCGTTCGCGAACGCGGCGACGCCCTCGCCGCCCGCCTGCTGGTAGGACGTCACGATCTCGACGCGCGGGAGCGTCTTCGCGTCGACCTTCGCGAGGTCGAACGGCGTGAACCACTCCTCGGTGTCGCACGACATCACGCGCGCCGGCGCCCGACCGAGGGTGATGTTGTCGCCGTCGATCCAGCCGAGCACGCCGTACTCGCGCGTCTGGAACGTGTCGGTGCGGTACGAGTTCGTCTTGGTGACCTCGCGGGCCGCCTGGATCTCGTCGTTGAGCATGAGCACCGTGCCGAAGCAGAACGTCTGCTGCGACGCCGCGACCTTGATCGCGTTGTAGAGGTTCGCGGGCGCGTCCGTCCCGAACACGAGGCTCGAGTCCGGCCCGGCGCCCGACCCCCACGGGCGCATCGAGCCGGACGTCACGACGGGCTTGCGCGACCGCACGGTGAGGTCGAGCCAGTACGCGAACTCCTCCTGCGTGTCGGTGCCCGTCGTGACGACGACGGCGTCGGCGGTCTTCAGCTGCTTCTCGACCTCGAGCGTGAGCGCGTGGAACTGCTCCATCGAGTAGCCGGACGAGCCGGCGTTGCCGAACTGGACGGCCGTGACGTCGGCGACCGCGTCGAGCTCGGGCCGCAAGGTGTCCAGCATGTCCTCCATGAGATACGTGCCGGCGCGGTAGCTCGTGAACGTGTCGCGGCCGGTCGCCTTGCCGGCCATGGTGCCGCCGGTCGCGACGACGACGACCTTCGGCTTCTCCGCGGCGGCGGTCGCCGTCGCGGTCGCGTACTGCACGGACGTGATGCCGAGCGGGTTGGCGGGCGCGGTCCCGGCAGCGAGCACGGGTGCCGCCGCGCCCTCGGCGCGTGCGGCGGCGGCCGACGCCCGGGAGTCGGCGACGGTGTACGCGACCGTCGCGGCGAGGGCGGCGCACGCCAGGACGAGCGCGACGACGGCCGCGACGGCGCGGCCGGACAGGGTCAGGGTGAACGTTCTCAACAGGGGGCCTTCCGTCGGGGGAACATCTGGCCCGCCCGACGCTAGGGACGGCGTGTTGCCGGGTGATTGCCTGGGCGTAAGAAGTACGCGCGTACCGGATCGTCCCGACGCCCGACGCCCGACGCCCGACGCCCGACGCCCGACGGAGCCTCGCGGCCGCGGTTGACCCGCGCCCGCCACGGGTCCAGCCTGGCGGGAGGGGCCGGCGCCGGTCCGGCCCGGTCAGGAGCGGTCATGGACGATCGCGACGCCGCCCTACTGCGGGCGCACGAGCACGCCGCCGCGTGGCTCGACTCCCTCGCGACGCGACCCGTCCCGCCGCGGGCATCGGTGGCGGAAGTCGTCGCGGCGCTGGGCACCGACCTTCCCGACGGCCCGACGACGGCCGCGGACGTCGTCGACCTGCTCGCCGCCGCGTGCGGCCCCGGTCTCACGGCCATGCCGTCCGGCCGCTTCTACGGCATGGTCATCGGCGGCAGCCACCCCGCCGCGCTCGCGGCCGACTGGCTCACGAGCGCGTGGGACCAGAACTCCGCGCTGCGCACGGTGACGCCCGCCCACACCGCCGTCGAGGACGTGACGAGCGCGTGGCTGCTCGACCTCCTGGGACTGCCCGCCACGGGCGCGGTCGGGTTCGTCACCGGCGCCACGACCGCGAACTTCACGGCGCTCGCGGCGGCGCGGGGCGAGGTCCTGCGCCGCGCCGGGTGGGACGTGCGCCGCGACGGACTGACGGGCTCCCCGCGCGTCCGCGTGCTCGTGGGTGCCGAGCGGCACGAGTCGGTCGACCTCGCGCTGTCCTACCTCGGGCTCGGCGCGCCCGAGGTCGTGGCCGCCGACGACCAGGGCCGCATCCCCGTCGCCGCGCTCGAGGAGGCGCTGGCCGTCGCGGCCGACCAGGGTTCTACCTCGCGCGACCACGGTTCTCCCTCGCGCGATCAGGGTTCTCCCTCGGGCGGCCAGGGGTCTGCGCTGCCGCCCACGATCGTCGTGCTCCAGGCGGGGAACGTGCACTCGGGTGCGTTCGACCCGTTCGCCGCCGCGATCGAGGTGGCGCACCGGTACGGCGCCTGGGTGCACGTCGACGGCGCGTTCGGGCTCTTCGCCGCCGCGTCGCCGTCGTACCGGCACCTCGTCGCGGGGTACGACGCAGCGGACTCGTGGGCGACCGACGCGCACAAGACGCTCAACGTCCCGTACGACTGCGGTCTCGCGATCGTCGCGGACCCCGCGCCGCTGCGCGCGGCGATGGGCATGCACGGCGACTACCTCATCCAGAGCGACACGGGCGACCCGCTCGACAAGGTGCCCGAGCTCTCGCGCCGCGGGCGCGCATTCCCCGTGTGGGCGGTGCTGCGCGCGCTGGGGCGGTCGGGTGTGGCGGACCTCGTCGACGGCTTCTGCCGGCACGCGACGACGTTCGCCGAGGGGATGCGCGCGCTCGACGGCGCGGTCGTGCTCAACGACGTCGTCTTCACCCAGGTCTGCGCGGCCTTCGGCGACGACGCGCGCACCCAGGACGTCGTGCGCCGCGTGCTCGACGACGGCACGGCCTGGATGTCCGGGTCGCGGTGGCACGACCGCGCGGTGCTGCGCGTGTCGGTGAGCTCGTGGGCGACGACGGACGCCGACGTCCGGGTGAGCCTCGACGCCCTCCGCCGCGCGGCGTCGTCGGGCTGAGGCCGGCACCTACCAGCACCTACCAGCACCGCCAGCACCTCGCAGCAAGGCCGGCACCGACCGGCGCGGCTCAGCCCGCCCCGGGCGCGGGCGCGGCGCCTACACTCGCTGCCGTGCCCACCGCCGAGGACCTCGCCGCCGCCGTCCGCGCGCGTGCCGAGGGGACGCCCTACCGGATCGTCGACGAGCGCCCGGACGGGTTCGAGCTGCGGCTGGACCGTCCGGACGTGGCGTGGTGGCGGATCTTCTCGCACAGCTACTACGCGACGCTCGTCACCCACGAGGTCCGCGTCCTGCCGGACGGGCTGCGGGTCGAGCTCACCGACGTCGTGCGGCGCACCCACTGGGCTCTCGACGCGGACGGGCGGTTCGTCGAGCCCGAGCGGGGCTGGGTGCGCTCCGTCTCGCGCGGCAACGTCCGCTCGACGTTCACCGCGTCGGTCGTCGACGAGGGGTCGGGGGCGCGGACGCGCGTCCTCTTCGACACGTCCGCCGGGCGCCGGATCGTCACCGGGGCGGCCCAGAGCCTCGGCATGAGCGTCGGCGCGTCGGCCGGGTCCCGCGCCGCGACGATCGGCGGCCTCGTGGCGGCGGGCGTCGGTCTGGCCGTCGCGCTCGGCGCGGTGGTCCTCGCGCTCACCGTCGGCCGGGGCTGACGCCCGACCCACGAGACGCCGTGGCATCGCGCGGCCCGGACGTCCCCGCCGCAGCGGGGGCGCCCGGGCCGAGCAGCAGAGCGGTCAGCGGCCGCCCGCTGCCGTCACCGACCGCGGTGCTTGCCGAGGTCGATGCGCACGAGGTGCCCGTCGGGCGGTGACGTCTCGTCCGGGGGCAGCGCGTTCGTCGTCGCGAGCAGGCCCCTGCCGTCCCACTCGAGCCCCGCGGGCATCGGGACCTCGACGACCGTGCTCGGGCCGCGCTTGCCGACCTGCGAGATCTTGCCGCCGAAGAGCTCGGCCACGTAGACCGTGCCCTTGTCCGTCACGGCGAGGTTCGTCGCGCCCACGAACCCGGTCCCGACCTGGCGCACCTTCCCCTTCCACGGGTCCACCGTGTAGACGGCGCCGCGTGCGCCGAGGCTCGCGTCCTCGGGCCCGCCGGGGAGCGTCGTCACGTAGAGCACGCCGCGCGGGCCCACCTCGACGTCCGTCGGGACAGGCTCGAACCAGTAGGTCTCGCCGACGACGCAGTCGGGCCACCCGATGGCGGCCGCGGCCTCCGCGGTGACCACCGCGGGCTGGGCCGGCAGGACGGCCACGGTGCGGATCTTGCCGCGGTCGCTGATCGACAGGATCGCGTTCGCGCCCGCGTCGGCGACGTAGGTCGTGCCGCGCGACGTGGTCGTCGCGTACGGGTGGGAGTCCGCGATGCCCGTGTAGAGACCCGGGACCGGCACCGGGGGCACCTGCGCGACGCACGCCGGGTCGGTCTCGCGCAGGCCGTACGTCACGCCTGCGTCGGGGTTCTTCGCCTGCTCGTACGCGAACGTGTCCGCGAGGACCCGGGGCGTACCCGTCGGGTTCCCCCAGCGGTCCGTGCGCAGCGTCGAGACCTCCGACGCGACCGGCCCCTGCTCGCCGAGCTGCGTCTCGGTGAACGTGATCCGGCGGTCGGCGTAGGAGACGCCGCCCACCTCGCCGCCGTCGGGCGACGCGTAGAGCACGCTCGGCGTGCCGTCGCGCCCGACGGCCGTGAGCAGGCCGGGGAAGTTCTGGGTGACGTAGGTCGTGCCGCGCGGACCGACCGCGAGGCTGAGCGGGGTGACGAGCCCGGTCGCGACGTCGGTGACGGTGGGCGGGCGCGGGTCGTGCCTGCCGCCGTGCGCGACGGCGGGGCTCGCGACGAGCACGAGGGCGGCGGTCGCTGCGGCGACGCCTGCGGGCAGGGCGGTGCGGAGTCTTCTCATGGGTGCTCCAGGTCCGGCGGTCCCGGGGCGCGGCAGGGGTGTCGTCGCCGTGCTGCGGGGCAGCACGCGTGCGCGTCGCGCCGGGGACGTGGGTGAGGTGGTCGTCGGGCCGGACGACGTGGCGCGCCTCGGGTGTCCCGAGGGCGTGCCGTGCGACCGGCGAGGCGCCGGCCGGGAGTCTGCTGTGCGTCGGCGGTGAGCACAGACCTCCGAGTGTGCACCCGACGGCGTGCCGGGTCCAGGATCGTCGCCCCGGGCGACGAGCACCCGGGGCGACGCCGGGACGGGGTCAGCCGCGGACGGCGAGGTCCACCCACACGAGCCGGTGGTCGCTGCTCGGGAACGGGAAGACGCCCGTGAGCCGCGACAGCGGGTCCGCCTGGACCGGCCAGAACACCCCGGCGTCGCGCACGCGCAGGTCGCGCGACGGCAGCACGTAGTCCGCGCGCAGGTTGCCCGGCGCGGTGTCCGCGAAGTCGGCGGTGTCGAGCGCGGGGTCGCCCCGGTGGGTGGCGTTCGCGCCGCCCTGGAGCGCGGCGGCCTCGGTGCCGCCGGCCGATCGGGGCGCCGGGTCCTGGACGCGCCGGTGGTCGAGCAGCTGGTCGATCGCGGCGTCCACGGAGTCGCCGTCGAGCGGGTCGGCGTTCTGGTCGCCCAGGACGACGAAGCTCTCGCCCGGGTGCAGCCCGCCGCGTCGGCCCGCGTCGTCGTACACGTACCGTGACGCCTTGCCGGGTGTCACGTAGTCCGCCCAGAACCGGATCTCGTCGTGGTTGCGCCGCCCGTTGTGGTCCTCGGGGCCGTCGAACGTGGGCGGCGTGGGGTGGGACGCGAGCACGTGGACCGTCTCGCGGCCGACCCGCACGGGAACGTCCCAGTGCGACTTGCTCGACAGCCGCACGACCTCGAGCTCCTCGGGCGTGAACCAGTCCGCGGGCGCGGCGGTCGCGGGGTCGTCGGGGAGCAGCGCGGCGGGCATGTCCTTCCACAGGAAGTGCTGGAACGTGCGGACGCCGCGCGTGTCGATCGGGTACCGCGACAGCACGACCATGCCGTACTGCCCCTCGAACGCGCCGAAGCCGAACGCGTCGTCGCCCCCGCCGACCGTGCCGTCGTCGTTGAGGTCGAACCCGCTGGGCACGCCCGTGTTCGACGGCGCGACGTACGCGTAGCGGTACTCGATCGGCGCTGCGCCGCCCTGGGAGACCTCGAGGTAGTTGTCGCGGAACAGGTCGACCGCGCGCTCGTCGGGCACGTAGTCGAACTCGTTGAGCAGCACCACGTCGGGCCGCGTGCGCTGGAGCACCTCGGCGATCGTCGCGGCCTGCGGGTCGTCGGGGGTCGAGAGGTCGGTCTCGAGCTCGCCCGCCGCGGCGCGGTTGAGGCTCGCGTTGTACGTCGCGACGCGCAGCGTGCCGTGGCCGTGGCCGTGGCCGTGGCCGTGGCCGTGGCCGTTCCCATTGCCGTGGCCGCCGTGCGCGACGGCGGGGCTCGCGGCGGCGCCGACGGCTCCCCCGGTGAGGGCGAGGCCCGCGGCGAGGGCGGCGGTCAGGACGGTGCGCGCGGTGCGGGCGTGGTGGTGGGCAGGTCTCGTGGACACGGTGGCTCCTCGTCGTCGGGGACGGTGGTCGTCGAGAGGTTCCTCGCCACCGTACGCACGGGCGTCCGCGCGCGGAAGGGCGGCGAGGTGACCGGCGCGTGAACGCCCGGCAGGTCCTGCCGACGTGGGTGGGCGGTGGGACCCTGGGGCATGGACACCTCGCAGTCCCGGCCGACCCGCACCTACCCGCACGGGGTGCCGTGCTGGGTGGACACCGAGCAGCCCGACGTCGACGCCGCGCTCGCGTTCTACGGCGCCCTCTTCGGGTGGGAGTTCGAGGACAGGCTGCCGCCCGGTGCGGGGGAACGCTACGTCGTCGCCTCGCTCGGCGGGCAGGACGTGGCGGCGGTCGCCTCCGGCGCGGGCGCGCCGGAGTGGGTCACGTACGTCGCGGTCGACGACGTGGACGCGTCCTCCCGGGGCGTCCCCGACCTCGGCGGCGAGGTCCTCGACGGCCCGACGACGATCGGGCCACCCGGCCGCATGACGTCCGTCCGCGACCCGCAGGGCGCGACGTTCCGGCTCTGGCAACCCGGCACCAGGGTCGGCGCGCAGCGCGTCAACGAGCCCGGCACGTGGAACTTCAGCGTCCTGCACACGCCCGACGTCGCGCGGGCGCTGCACTTCTACGGCCCCCTCCTCGGGTGGGAGGTGGACCCGGAGCTCGGCGCGGGCATGGCGCGCGTGCAGGGTTACGGCGACCACCTCGCCCGGACCGTCTACCCCGAGATCGACGCGAACCAGGAGGGCGCGCCGCCCGGGTTCCGCGACGTCGTGGCCGGCGTGGTCGAGGACGGCGGGCCCGCCCACCACGCCGTGGTGTTCTCGGTCGCCGACCGGGACGCCGCCGCCGAGGCCGCCGAGCGCGCGGGCGCCGTCGTCCTGTCCGCGGAGACCGGCGAGTGGACCCGCGAGGTCACGGTCCGCGACCCGCAGGGTGCCGTCCTCACGCTGTCGCAGTTCACCCCGCCCGAGGGCTTCTGACGGCGGGACCGTCGCCGGGGCGCGTGCGCGGCGCGGTCGGGCAGCCTTCCGGTCGCCGGCGTGCGGCATCATGACGCCGTGAACGTCGTCACCCGCACCCCGCACGACCAGGTCGTCGCCCGTCTGCGCGCCGCGGACCTCGAGTACGGGCGCGTCGGCCCGACGGACGAGCGCGGCTGGACGTTCGCCGAGGTCGACACGGAGGTCGACGTCGAGGCCGGCCGCGAGCCCGGCGCGCCCGCCACGGTCGCGGACGCGCTCGCGCGGGTCGACGAGCTGGTCCCGGCGCCGTGGGTCGTGCAGCTCGACGCCGGGTCGGACGTGCTGCCTGACGGCGTGAGCGCGATCCTCGCGGCCCGTACCGACCCGGTCGCTCCGCCGGCGGTCGTCACCTGGGCGCCCCTCGACCCGTCCGGGACGAGCACCGACCACGCGATGCGCCTCGACACAGACCCGAGCCACGTGCTCGCGGCTGTCGCCGCGCTCGTCGGGCTGCGGCACGCGGCGACCGCGCCGGACCTCCTGCGCGAGCTCGAGCACCCCGACGACCTGCTCGACACGTTCACCGCCGTCGCCGACCTGCCGACGACCGACTCGGCGGCACCCGACGCCGTCGTCCAGCTCGTGCGCGCCGACGCCGCGTTCGTCCGCGCCGCGGTGCGCCGTGCGGGGGCGGCGTGGGTGCGTGCGACGGACGAGCGCACCGCCGTGTGGACGGTCGAGCGGCCCCCGTCCCCGGTGCCGGGTGCACCCGACGACGAGGTGCGGGAGGCGTTCACGGCGGCCCTCACCGGGGAGTTCCGCGCACGGTCGACGATCGAGCGCTGCCTGCGTCCGGGCGAGGCGATGATCAGCCTCGAGCGCGCGGGGACCGGGGTGTCGTGGACGCTCACGACGCCCGGGCGGCCGTGGGTCTTCGGGAGCTGGAACGACACGTGGACGGACCTGTCCACCTCCGGGACCGAGGGCGCGTACGACGCGCTCGTCGAGACCTTCGGCGAGCCGCGCGACCCCAGCCGGCTGCGTGCGCTGCTCGCGGCGTCCACCTGGCCCGGCGACCCGGTCGCCGACCTCGCCTACCTCCTCGGCCTGCCGTCGGCGGTCGTCGAGGCGGTCGACGACCCGGCGCGGTTCCGGCACGGCGCCGAGCGGGTCCAGCCCCTCGGCCCGACGGTGCCGCTCACCCCGGCCGAGAAGGCGGCGCTCGCGGCACGCGCGCCCCGGCGCGGGACGGGGAAGACCGTGCGGGACGTCGTCCTGCTCGTGCTGGGCGTCGTGCTGCTCGGCCTCGGGGCGGTGATGCTCGCGACCGACGGCGCCGTCGTCGGGTCGGACGGCCCGCCCGACTGGTCCGTCGTCGTCTGGATCGCGGGCGGCGTGCTCTCCCTCGTCGGCTGGGCCGGCCTCGGGTCGGCCCGCTCCGACCGGCGCCGCTTCCTCGCCGACACGTGAGCGGGCCCGGGCCCCCGGGCCCCCCCGCCCGGGGCGAGCCCCCCCCCCCCCCGCGGGCGGCGGGGGGGCGGCGGGGGCGGCGGGCCGGCTCGGGGTGCGGCCGTTTCTGCTCGCGCGCGACCCTACCGTCGTCGACCCGGCGCGCGAG
>NZ_JBHXIC010000062.1:13099-21319 GCF_042723955.1 Cellulosimicrobium cellulans
GCGCCGGCGTGGGGCGCCCCGCTCCCCCGGCGCCCCGCCCCCGGCCCCCCGGGGGGGGGCCCCGCCCCTGGGCCCCCGCAGCCCGGGCAACCTGCCCTCCCGCAGCGCTCGGTCGAGCGGCTGCGTCAGCGGCCGGCGAGGTGGTCGAGCTCCTCGAGCAGGCGCTCGCGCGGCGCCGCGTCGTCGACGAACTTCTCGAGGGTCCGCCGCACCGACTCCCAGCGTCCCTCCTCGACCGCGGCGAGCGCGCCCACGAGCTGGCCGGGCGGGAGGTCGAGCACCGCGATCCGGGTGCGCAGGCCCTCGGGCGTGACCGTGACGACGACGGTGCGCTCCGCCGTCGCCTCGCCGCCCGCGCCCCGGGCCGTCGCGGAGACGGTGTGCTCGCCGAGTGCGAGGTCGGCGGCGGCGATCGCCGCGCCGTTCTCGACCGGCTCGCCGTCGAGCGAGACGACGACCTCGTCCGCGTCCGTGGCGCTCGCGGCGACGACGAGCGTGCCGCCGCGCTCGACCTCGGCGCCCTCGGCCGGGCTCACGACCTCGACCGTCGGCGCGGCGGGGGCCGGCGCGTCCTGCTCGCGCGCCTGCTTCCAGCCGATGAACGCCCCTGCACGGTCGGTGATGACGCCGTCGACCCCGATCTCGGTGAGCCGCGCCCAGTCGGCCGCGGAGTTCACGGTGTACGGCATCACGGCGATGCCGGCCTCGTTGAGGTCCGCGACGACGCTCGGGCGCGCGAGCAGCGCGGTCGCCGACGGGTTGTACATGACCGCCCCGAGGTCCTGCGCCACGGCGACGGGGTCGGCGTCGAGCGAGCCGCGCAGCAGACCGCGCGGGATCTGCGGCGCGTGCTCGCGCGCGTACTGAAGCGCGGCGACGTCGAACGACTGGAGGACCACCCGGTCCTCGAGCCCGGCCTCGACGACCATGTCCACGACGCGCTCGACCTCGGCGGACGTCTCTGGGCCCTTGATCTCCAGCAGGAGGGTCGACGAGCCGGTCTCCAGCAGGTCGAGCACCTGCGCGAACGACGGCAGGTGCTGCCCGGCGAACGCGGGGGAGAACCACGACCCGGCGTCGAGCGTGGTGACCTGCGCGCCGGACAGCACGGCGACGTCCCCCGACCCCTCCGTCGTGCGGTCCACGGTCTGGTCGTGGAGCACGACGGGCAGCCCGTCCGCCGTGGTGTGCACGTCGATCTCGACGTACTCGGCGCCCGTGCGCATGCCCGCGGCGACGGCGGCGAGCGTGTTCTCCGGCGCGACCGACGAGTAGCCACGGTGTGCGACGGTGGCGGGGAGCTCGCCGTCGTCGCCGACGTAGGACGCGGGCTCGATCTCGGTGACGGTGACGTCGTCGACGCTCACGGTCGCCCCGGCGGTGACGAAGCCGAGCGCGCCGTCCCGCGACCGGTCGATCCGCCCCTCCAGGAGGGTCTTCCCGTCCAGCGCGTAGGTGACCGCGGCACCCTGCACCTCGACGGACAGGCGCACGTCGCGACCCGTCGCCGCGTCCGCCGGGGCCGACGCCGTGTAGGGGACGTTCCACGCGTTCGCGGCCGTCCGCTGCGCGATCTCGACGCCGTTGTGCGCGGTCGTCGTGCTGCGCAGGACCGCCTGCCACCACGGGACCGCGCCGTCGGGCGCGACGTCGAGGATCGCGCCGGCCCAGCGCGAGGCGTTGTCCACGCTCTCGAAGCGCAGCGTCGCCTCGAGGCGGTAGTTCTCCGCCGACTGGCCGAAGACGATGCGGGCGGGCGACGACCCGTCCGGCGCGTCGCCGACGAGCCGGCCGTCGCGCACCTGCCAGTCGCCGAGGACGGGCGTCCAGCCCTCGGGGAGGGTGTCGCCGTCGAACGACTCGGCGAGCAGCACGTCGCCGGGCTCGGCGGCGGCCGGGGCGGCGAACGGGACGGTCGCGGTCGTGGTCGCCGCCACGGCGAGCGTGCTCGCGATCAGGGTTCCTGCCAGTGCGGCGGCGGTGCCGCGCACGGCGCGGCGTCGGGTGGTCGTCATCGGGTCCTCCGAACGTCGGGTCGGTTGCCCCGGCGACGCTACGAATGCCGCATGACGGTCCGGTGGACGCCGGGCGACGTCCGAGGGGCGGCCAGGTGACGGGACGCGAGTCCCCGACGTGCACCCCGGGCTCTTCCTCGAGCGCCACCTCGAGCCTCACCCGGGCGGCCCCGGCACGCGCGCCAGCAGGCGCGCGACGTCGTGCCCGGCCTCCAGCAGCGCGAGCGTGCGGCGCGCGAGCGCGGCGAGCCGCGCGTCGAGCGCGGCGAGCGGGTCGGCCACGTCGGTCGGGCCGGTGGCCCCGCGGAGCGCGTCGATCGCGTGGCGGACCTCCGGGACTCGGTACCCGGCTGCCCGCAGCGCCGCGACGACCCGGGCCTCGCGCACGGCCGCGGGCGGATAGCGGCGCGCCGACACCGCGCCCGTTCGCGACGTGACGCGCTCCGGCGCGAGGAGCCCCTCGTGCTCCCAGAACCGCAGCGTCGACGCCCGGACGCCCAGCGCGGCGGCGAGCCCCGTGATCGTGAGGACCGACCCGTCGGGCTCGGCCGTCCCCGCGGTCGTGCCGCCGGGGGAGCCGGCCGCACCATCGCCCTCCGCCCGGATCGCGAGGAGCGCGCGCCGGGCGGCGAGCGCCTCGTCCCGCTCGCGCGAGAGCGTCACGTGCAGCCCGGAGACCAGGCTCGCCGCCTCGTCGAGGGGCAGCGAGCGCGCGTCGCGCAGCACCCGCCGCGCGACGACCGGCCCGACGGCGGACGCGAGGCCGCGGTACGCGCGCAGGGCCAGGACGTGCTCGTCGCCGAAGGCGCGGTACCCGTTCGTGGACCGGTCGGCGGGCGGCAGGACGCCGAGGGCCTCCAGGTCGCGCACCTGCTGGACCGAGCCCCCGGCCGCGCGCGCGACGTCGGCCGTCCGCAGCGGCCGCGACGCGTCGCCGGCTGCCGCCCCGCGGACCGAGATCGTCACGCCAACCCTCCACAAGCACTTCAAGAGCACACTCGAACCATGAGTATGGAGCAGATCCTCGGAACGGTCCGGTCGCTCGACGGCGTCCTCGTGCTCTCGCCGGGACCCGGCAGCGAGTTCCCCGAGCTCGCGTGGGGCGACCACTTCTTCTACCTCGCCCCCGACGGCGAGATCCCGCACGGGCAGCCCTACGGCACGGTCGTCACCAAGGACTACCCCGACGACGCGGCCTCACGCCTCGACGAGGAGGGTCGCTGGAGGGTCAACGTGCACGTGGGGCGCGACCGGTTCCGCGACCTGGTCGGCACCGATCCCCGCGACGGGGCGGCGTCGGAGGCGGCGGAGACCGACGTCGTCGTGCCGCACCCGGTCTACGGCGCGCTCGGCTGGGTGTGCGTCGTGAACCCGGGCGTGCGCACGACCGGGCTCGTCCTCGACCTGCTGCGCGCCGCCCACGACGACGCCCGCGCCCGCGCCGTCCGCCGCACCGCGCGGTAGCGACGGCGCGGGGAGCGGCCTCAGGCGGGGACTGCGGCGCTCGCGGGCGCGGGGCGCGCGGCGACGTGGCCGTGCCCGGCGACGTCGACGCCGACCGCCAGGATGCGCGGGACGCCGTCGGTCACCTCGACGGTGGAGACCGAGGCGTTCGGGAGCGCGACGAGCCCGGACGGGTCGAGCGTCGCGAGCCACGCCCCGAGCGTGAGGCCGTGGCCGACGACGAGCACGTGCCGGTCGAGCACCGCACCGGGGCGGGAGGCGTCGTCGTGCGCCGCGACGACGCGCGTGAAGACGGCCCGAACGCGCGCCATGAAGTCCTTGCCGGCCTCGCCGCCGCCCACGCCGGGGTGGGTGCCGGCCAGCATGCGCGGCACGAGCTCCGCCCACGGCTCGATCGCGTCGAGGTGCGACTCCGGGCGCCGCTCGTACGAGCCGAACGACAGCTCGCGCAGGTCGTGGTCGACGGTCAGCGAGAGGTCGGGGTGGTGGCGCAGGAGCTCCATCGCGGTGAGGACCGCGCGGCCCTGCGGGGAGGAGTACGCGGCCGCGAAGTCGTGCCGCGCGAGGTGCTGCGCGGTGACGCGCACGCCCGCGCGCCCCGTGCGGGTCAGGGGGGAGTCGCACGACCCCTGGAGGTGCCGTCGTGCGTTGAGGTAGGTCTGCCCGTGCCGTACGAGCGTGATCGTCAGGGTCATCGTCGCTGTGCCCTCTCCGGTCGTCCCGGTCTGCTGGTCACGGCCGACGCTAGGTCGTCCCGGTGTCGTGGCGACGACGTCCCGGTGACGAACGCGTGGCAACCAACGGAACGTCGTGGGCCGGACGCGCAGCGGCACAGCGCCCCCGAGGATCCGCAGCCCGGAGGCCCGGAGGACCCGTGGCCTGTCGCCTGGGACCCCGTCACACGGTCGCGCGGACCTCGTCGCGCTCGGCGCTTGCCGCCCGCTCGCGGTCGGAGCCGTCCGAGCGCTCGGCCGCGTCCGCGGGCTCCGTCGTCGACCCGTCCGCCTCCGTCGCGGCACCCGGCTCGTCCTGGTCGACGGTCGTCTCCGCGGCGGGCGCGGGCCACGGGTCCTCGGCGTCCCCGGCGGCGTCCGGAACGGGCCCGGCCGCCCGGTGCACGACGACCGCGAGCGGCGCGACGAGGACCCCGCACACCAGGCCCCACGCCAGACCGGCCTGGAGCACGAGGAGCGCGCGTCCGACGTCGGGCAGGACGCCGCCGGCGGTGACGGTCGAGACGACGACGGGCACCGCCGCGGCGAGCGCCGCGCCCGCGACGCACGCGAACCAGGCGGAGAGCAGGAGCGTCCAGCGGCCCTCCGCCGGGGGCAGCCGGCGCGCAGCGAGCGCGGTGAGCAGCCCCACGGCCAGCGCGACCCCGAGCGGCAGCGCGAGGTGCACCGGGTCGGCGAGGAGGGCGTCCCGGTCGACGGCGAGCCGTGCGGACGGCAGCAGCACCACGTCCCGCGCGACGCCCCACGGCGACTGCGGGTCGACCGCACCGGGAAGCACGGTCCTCCCGACGCCCGCAGCCGCCCAGAGCACGCCCGTCGCGGCGCCCGCCGCGAGGGCGGCCGGCCAGGCGCGCACCGTGGCGGGAGCGCGGGTGTGCCGCGTGCCCGCCGGGTCGTCGCGCCGGTCGGTCAGCCCGCGCGTCACGACGACGGCGAGCCCGACGAGCAGGCCGTTCACGAGCCCCCACCAGCCGCCGAGCGCGGTCGCGACGAGCTCGGTGATCGTGTCGGCGCGCCACGGCAGCGTGACCCCCGCGAACCACGCGGCCGTCGCGGCGGTCGCGGACGCCGCGACCGTCGAGAACCAGACGGCGAGGAACGTCGCCCACCGTCCGGTGCCGGCGGGCAGGCGCCGCACCGCGAGCTGCGTGCCGGCGGCGACCAGCGCCCCGGCGAGCGCGGCGGTGAGGAGCGTGCTGCCGGAGACGGGCGCCCCCGCCGTGACGGGCGCGGTCGGGTGGGGGAGCAGCGCGCGGACGACGGTGCCCGGCACCGCGTGGGACATCCCGGACAACCAGTCCCCGAGGCGGCCCGTCACCACCCAGAGGACCGCGGTGAGCGTTCCGGCGACGACGACGGCGGGGACGGTCCTCGATGACGGCATCCTGCGAGGGTAGTGGCAGCCCCGCGCCGGTCGCGACGACGAGCGATGAGTTCCGAGGACGGTCGTCGTCAGAACGCTCGGGAGCCCCGGTGCACGACCGCGGGCACGACGACACGGAGGTTGCCATGAGCGAGCGCAAGACCTACACCCTGGACGTTCCCGGTGCGGTGATCGCCTACGACGTCTGGACGCCGGACGTGGCGGGCGACCGGCCGCCGGTCGTCGTCATGGGATCGCCCATGGCGGCGTCCGGGTTCGAGCAGCTCGTCGGGCTGCTCGACGACCGGGTGGTCGTCACGTACGACCCGCGCGGCACCGAGCGCAGCACGCTCGCGCCGGACGGCGAGGTCTCGGTCGAGGCGCACGCCGACGACCTGCACGCGGTCGTGACCGCGCTCGGGCTGGGCCCGGTGGACGTGTTCGGGTCGAGCGGGGGCGGCGTCGTCGGGCTGTCGTGGATCGAGCGCCACCCGGGCGACGTGCGGACCTTCGTGTCGCACGAGCCGCCGATCACGCCGCTGCTCGAGGACGCCGCGCTCGCGACGACCGTGCAGGCGGACATCGTCGACACGTACCGCCGCGAGGGCTTCGGCCCGGCCATGGCGAAGTTCGTCGCGCTCGTGAGCCACGTGGGCCCGCTGCCCGCGGACTACCTCGACCGCCCGGCCCCGGACCCCGCGATGTTCGGCTTCCCGACCGAAGACGACGGGTCGCGCGACGACCTCCTCCTCGGCAAGAACCTCGCGACGATGCCCGGCTGGGCCCCGGACGGCGCGGTGCTGCGGGCGTCGGGGACGCGGGTCGTGCCCGCGGTCAGCGCGCAGGGCGAGGGCACGCTCGCCTGGCGCGGCGGTGCGGCGCTCGCTGGGCTGCTCGGGGTGGAGGCCGTGACCTTCCCCGGCGACCACGGGGGCTTCATGGTCAACGAGTGGTCGCCGGACAACGACCCCGCGGCGTTCGCCGCGGCCCTGCGCGACGTGCTGGACGCCTGACGGCTACGAGGCGGCGAACAGCGGCGCGCGGCCCGGCGGCTGGGCGGGCGGCGGGTCCGCGATGCCGGGGAGGAGCGGCCGATTGGCCTCCGGCTGGTCGGGCGTGAGGTCGAGCCCCTCCTCGTCGTGGACGAGCGGGAGGCCGGTCCCGGACACGAGCCGGTAGGTCACGCCGTCGGGCCGGACCTCGACGCGGGCGCGCGACTCCCCGTGGTGGACCGTGAACGCGAGCCGCGTGAGGCGGGCGGGGAGCCGGGGCGCAAGGCGGAGCGCGCCGTCGTCGTGCCGCAGGCCCGCGATCCCGGTGACGACCGCGGTCCACGCCCCCGCGAGCGAGGCGACGTGCAGCCCGCCGTCGGTCGAGGCGCGCAGGTCGCACAGGTCGAGGAGCGCGCACTCGCGCGCGTACGCGTAGGCGAGGTCGACGTACCCGATCTCCGCCGCGACCACCGCCTGGGCGGGCGCGGAGAGCGACGAGTCGCGGACGGTGAGCGGCTCGTAGTAGTCGAAGTCCCTGCGCCGCTGCTCCGCGGTGAACTCCTCGGGCGCGGTGTGCAGCGCGAGCACGAGGTCCGCCTGCTTGACGACCTGCCGGCGGTAGAGCTCGACGTAGTGCACGTGGTCGTCGAGGGGGAACCGGGCCGTGCCTGTCGCCTCGAAGTCCCAGTGCGCGTGGTGCGTGAAGTCCTGCGACTGCTCGGTGACGCCGAGCTCGGCGTTGTACGGGACGGTCATGCGGTCGGCCGCACGGAGCCACGCGCGGCGCTCGTCCGCGGTGACGCCCCGCCGGGCGGCCTGCTCGGGGAACCGCGCGCACAGCTCGTCGGCGGCGCGCAGGTTCTTGCGCGCCATGAGGTTCGTGTACGTGTTGTTGTCCACGACCGCGGTGTACTCGTCGGGCCCGGTCACGCCGTCGATGCGGAAGCCCGCCGCGGTGTGGTGCCCGCGGCCGGCCCACAGGCGCGCCGTCTCGACGGCGAGGTCGACGGCGACGTCCCGGGCGAGCTCGTCGTCGTGCGTCGCCGCGACGTGCCGCGCCGCGCCGAGCGCCACGGCCGACGCGACGTGGAACGCGGCCGTCCCGGCGGGCCAGTAGCCCGAGGACTCGCGGCCGCTGATCGTGCGCCACGGGAAGGCCGCGCCCGGCAGGCCGAGCTCGGCCGCGCGCTCGCACGCTCGGTGGAGCGTCGCGTGCCGCCAGCGCAGGTGCGCGGCGGCGGCGCCGGGCAGCACGTGGTCGAGCACGGGCAGCACGAACGTCTCGGAGTCCCAGAACGCGTGCCCCCCGTACCCGGTGCCCGTGAGTCCCTTGGCCCGCACGCCGACCCCCTCGACGCGTGCCGCCGCCTGCACCACCTGGAACAGCGAGTGCCGCATCGCCTGCTGCATCTCGTCGTCGCCGTCGAGCTCGACGTCGCCCCGGTCCCACACGTCGGCGAGGACGTCGGCCTGCTCGCGCGCGAGGCCGTCCCACCCGGCCTGCCGTGCGTCGGCGAGCACCGCGTGCGCGTGCGCGGGCAGCGCGTCCGCGGGCGGGCCGCCCCCCCCCGGGGGGGGGGGGGCCCGGCGGCCCCCCCCCCCCCCGCCCCCCCCCGGCCCGCGGCCGGTGGGGTATAAAAAAAAAACACACA
>NZ_JBHXIC010000062.1:21329-28046 GCF_042723955.1 Cellulosimicrobium cellulans
TGATCTGTCTCTCTCTCGCACTCCCACGGCGTGGCCGGCGCGGCCGGGGGGGGCGGGCCGGCGCCCCCGCCCCCCCCGCGGCCCCGGCGCGCCCGCCCCCCCCCCCCCACGACGCTCAGCCACTGGCCCGCGCGCAGGTCGACCGTGAGCGACGCGCCGCCGGCGCGGTGGTGCCAGACGGGCGAGACGCCGTCCGCGGTCTCGACCACGTGCGCCGTCTCGACCGCGACGCCGCGCTCGGAGCGCACGGTGCGCTGGCGCACCGACGAGCCGTCGGTCTCGTGCCGACACGAGACCGTGCGCAGCCCGGGCGCCGCCCGGTCCTCGTCCGCGTCCCCGTGCGGGCAGTCGGGCACGGGCCGCAGGGTCAGGGTCACGTCGTCGTGCGCCTGCACCCGCCAGCGCGTCGCGACGACCGCGCGCCGCGCGAGCGGCACGAGCCGCTCGTTGTGCAGCGTCACGGTGCCGCCCGCGGGCGAGGTCCACCGCAGCTCGCGCCGCAGGACGCCGTCGCGCAGGTCGAGCACGCGGTCGTGGGACTCGACCGCACCGGTGAGCCCCGGGTCGCCGTCGGCGGTCCGCACGTCGACGGGCGCGCCGTCGACCGACCAGCCGAGCCGCCACGCGTCGACGACGGGCACCAGGCGCTCCTCGACCTCGGGGTAGGCGTAGGCGCGCTCGGCGTAGGTCTGGTCGAACTCCTCGTAGACGTCTGCGACGAGCGTCGCCGGGTCGTCGTCCGCGGGGACCTCGTCCAGGACGCCCCGGACGCCCACGTACCCGTTCGCGAGCGACAGGAGGGACGCGGCCGCCTCGGGGGAGTCGACCGCGAGGCCCGACTCGCGGACCGACCAGGCGGGGGGATCGTTCGTCACGCGGTCACTCCACCACGGGTGTGCGTCGCACACCCGCCGGGCGCCCAGGACCGCCACCGCACCGCGCGACGAGCGGCTCAGGGGACCGGGCTGACGGAGAAGTGTCGGTTGACCGGGGACTTTTGCTTGTTGTCGACACAACTTTCGCCTAACGGTTGACATCGCCTCCTGACTGCGGTGTCATAAACCTCGTTGCCCCTGGAACCGACCAGGGGACCGGACGTCGGGCAGGGGAGCGCGGCGTCCGGGCCGACAGCCGACGGCGCGCACCGACGCGTGCCCCGGCGGGGCCATGGTGGCCCCGGACCTCGCCCCACGGTCGGTCTCCCACCGGTCGCGGGTCGAGCCCCGCACGACCGAGCACCTGTCTCGACCCTCTGCGACGCGGGACACCCCCGCACGACCCAGTCCTGCCCACAGTGCACCCCCCACAGCACCACCCGGGGAACCTCCGCGCGCCCACGTGGCGCCGGTCAGCGTGACGGCGAGCGCCGGCACGCCGGTCCGGCGCGCCCGCGAGCCGCCCGGACGACCCCGTACGCCCGGAAGGAGTCCCCATGCCCGACCCGACGACCGAGACCGAGACGCCCGCGAGGCCGCTCTCGCGACGGGCGCTTCTCGCGGGGGCAGGCGTCGTCGCCGCGAGCCCTGCGGCCGCTCTGCTGCTGGGCGCCGGCGGCAGCGTCGCCGCCGCACCCCCGGCCGCCGCCGCGACGACGACCGGTGCGGCCACCGGTGCGGTGGCCACCGCCGCGGGCGACGTCCGCAAGATCACGATGTACGCCGAGCGGATCTCGGACACGCTCGTCGGCTACGGCCTCGAGCGCGGCAAGGCCACGGTCCCCGGCCCGATCCTCGAGATGTGGGAGGGCGAGACCCTCGAGATCACGCTCGTCAACACGACGGACAAGCGCCTGTCGATCCACCCGCACGGCGTGAACTACGACGTCAACAGCGACGGCAGCACGTTCAACAACTCGTTCAACGAGCCGGGCGAGACGCGCACCTACACCTGGTCGACGGTCAAGATGGCGCGCGACCGCGGCATCTGGATGCCGGGCAGCGCGGGCTACTGGCACTACCACGACCATGCGTGGGGCGACCACGGCACGCAGGGCCTCGCCGCCGGGCTCTACGGCGCGCTCGTCGTGCGCCGGGTCGGGGACGTGCTGCCGCAGAAGCAGTTCACGATGGTCTTCAACGACATGACCATCAACAACAAGGTCGCCCCCGACACCCCGATGTTCGAGGCGAAGCTCGGCGAGCGCGTCGAGTTCATCTGCATCGGGCACGGGAACCAGCTCCACACCTTCCACCTGCACGCGCACCGCTGGGCGAACAACCGGACCGGCCTGCTCGCGGACCAGTACGACCCGAGCCAGGTCGTGGACAACCGGGACCTCAACCCGGGCGACGCGTTCGGGTTCCAGGTCGTCGCCGGCCTCGGTGTGGGCGCCGGTGCGTGGATGTACCACTGCCACGTCCAGTTCCACTCCGACGGCGGGATGGCGGGCATCTTCCTCGTGCGCAACGCCGACGGCTCCATGCCGCCGGGGGCGCAGGAATCCATCGACCGGTTCCAGGGCCATGGCAGCCACACGATGTCGGCGCCGTCGGGTGCCGCGCCGTCCGGGGCCACGGCCACGACCGACGGCGCCGCCGCCGGCGGGACCGGGCCGGCCGTCGTCGACCTCTCGGGGCACGCCGGCCACTGACGCGGGACCCACGGGCCTCCCGCCCGACCCGCACCAGCACGATCGGCTCCCGGCCCTCCCGGGAGCGTCGCACCGATGACGAAGGAGTTGGAGAGTGCTGTCCAGACGATCGACACCCCCCACGAGGGGGCGCTCCCGACCGGGAGCACTACGGGCCTTGACGGTCGGCCTGACGGGCGTCGCGCTCGTCGCGAGCGCGGCCGTGATCCCGGCGGCGGCGCAGCCCGTCGCCACCGCACCGACGAGCACGGTCGCCTCGGGCGTGACCCCCACGGCCGGGTCCGTCGCGGCCGCGGCGGCCACCGCGCCCGTGCGCGTGCTCGTGTTCCACGGCGCACCCGACGAGCAGACCGACCCGGTCGTCGCCGCGACCGCGGCGCTGACCGAGCTGGGTGCCGCCAACGGGTTCGACGTCGAGGCGACGTCCGACCCCGCGATGATCAGCGAGGCGACGCTCGGCGAGTACCGCGGCGTCGTCATGCTCTCCTCGGAGGGCATCGAGCTGAGCGGCGAGCAGGAGGCCGCGCTCCAGGCGTACATCAACTCCGGCGGCGGCTTCCTCGGCGTTCGCGACGCCGCGCGCGCCCAGGAGGCGTCGAAGTGGTTCGAGGGCCTCGTCGGCGCCCGGATCAAGGGCGCGACGATGACGGCGGAGAAGGTCGCCGAGGCGACCGGCACCGGCCGCAGCCCGGCCGCCGAGACCCCGGCCAAGGCCGTCGACGGCGACCCCGGCACCAAGTGGCTGACGTTCGCCCGCACGGGCCAGCTCACGCTGCGCATGGAGCAGCCCGTCGCGGTCGTGAAGTACGGCATCACGTCGGCGAACGACTCCGCGGGCCGCGACCCGAAGAACTGGAAGCTCCAGGGCTCGACCGACGGGCAGACGTGGGTCGACCTCGACACGCGCACCGACGAGGACTTCCCGCAGCGCTTCCAGCCGCGCACGTTCGACGTCGCGAACGAGACCGAGTACGGCTGGTACCGGCTGGACGTCACCGCGAACTCCGGCGACGCCGAGGTCCAGCTCGCGGAGCTCTCGATCTTCGGCCCCGACTCCGTCGAGCAGCCCGACCCGGAGATCCCGCTCGAGGAGCGCACGGTCGACCTGGTCGACCGCCAGCACCCCGCGACGGCGGACCTCCCGCTCACGTGGGACCGCGAGGACCGGTGGCTCGACTGGGCCGACGACCCGACCGGTGACGTGCACACGGTCGCGACGCTCGAGCCCGGCCCCGACGCCGGCCCGACGACCAACCCGTTCCAGCCCCTCTCGTGGTGCCGCGACTACGACGGCGGCCGCTCGTTCTTCACCGGCATGGGCGGCACGCCCGAGAGCTGGGCGGACGAGACGTTCCGCGAGCACCTGCTCGGTGCGCTCCAGTGGACGACGGGCGTGGTGCGCGGCGACTGCCAGGCCACGATCGCGTCGAACTACAAGGCGGAGCGCCTGTCCCAGGTGAACACGGCCGGCACGCTGGACCAGAACGGCGAGCAGCACGGCCTGACGATCGCGCCCGACGGCACGGTCTTCTACATCGGCCGTGGCGCGTGCGCGACCGGCCCGATCGTCCCGTGGAGCGACCCGAACGTGGGCCTCGGCTGCGGCACGATCCACCAGTGGGACCCGGAGACGGGTGAGGCGAAGCTGCTCACGACGCTCGACGTCATGGGCAACCGCGGCAGCGGCGACGAGCTCGTGAAGAACGAGGAGGGGCTGCTCGGCATCGTGCCCGACCCCGACTTCGCGACCAACCACTGGCTCTACGTGTACTGGATGCCGCACGAGAACATCGACCGCGAGCGTCGCGTCGGTTACCGCACGGTCTCGCGGTTCACCTACGACCCGGCGACCCCGACGATCGACCAGAGCACGCGGGTCGACCTGCTCGAGTGGGAGACGCAGATCCACAGCTGCTGCCACGCGGGTGGCGGCATGGCGTTCGACAGCGAGGGCAACCTCTACGTCGGGTCGGGCGACAACAACTCGTCCGGCGGCTCGAACGGCTACTCCGGCAACAACTGGACGCAGGAGTACGCGGGGATCAGCTTCCAGGACGCGCGCCGCACGTCGGGCAACACGAACGACCTCAACGGCAAGATCCTGCGGATCCACCCCGAGGACGACGGCACGTACACGATCCCGGACGACAACCTGTTCCCGGTGGGCGAGTACCCCGCGGACAAGACGCGTCCCGAGATCTACGTCATGGGCGTGCGCAACATCTCGCGCCTGCAGATCGACCCCGACACGGACTGGCTGACCGCGGCCTGGGTGGGCCCGGACGCCGGCAGCCCGAGCCCCGAGCTCGGCCCGGCCAAGTACGAGACCGCGACGATCATCACGTCCGCGGGCAACCAGGGCTGGCCGTACTGCATGGGCAACAAGCAGCCGTACCGTGACCGGAGCAACGAGGACGCGAGCGTCCTCACCGGCTGGTACGACTGCGACAACCCGAAGAACACGTCGCCGCGCAACACGGGCCTCGTGGACCTCCCGCCCGTGCGCGACAACATGATCTGGTACTCGCCCTCGGGCGGCGGGCCGGTGTTCCCGGACCGCGGCAACGGCATCCCGACCTACGAGGACGACGAGGCGACCTACACCATCCCGTGGCTGCGGGGTGGCGGCCAGGCCGTCATGTCCGGCCCGACCTACCGCCAGTCGCAGGTCGACCCCGAGTCCGACGTCGCATGGCCGTCGTACTGGGAGGGCAAGTGGTTCATCGGCGACCAGTCGAACTCGAACAACCGCGTCGCGGTGACGGTCGACCCGGAGAACCTGGACGCGCCCGTGTTCATGGAGGACCTCCGCCAGATCATCCCGGGCGGCCGCGGTGACGGGCTGCTCCAGAGCTGGATGGACGCGAAGTTCGGTCCGGACGGCGCGCTGTACATGGTCGACTACGCGGGCGGCTTCTTCAGCCTCGACCCGAACCAGAAGCTCATGCGGATCACCTACCAGGGCGGGGCTCCGACCCCGGCTCCGGCGGCGTCCGCGACGAGCATCCAGGGCGACCCGCTGACGGTGCAGTTCACCGGTGCGCGGTCCGGCGGCGTCTCCTACCTCTGGGAGTTCGGCGACGGCTCGACCTCGCGCCAGGCCAACCCGAAGCACAAGTACCCCCGCATCGGGACCTACGAGGCCAAGCTCACCGTGACGTACGCGGACGGGTCGAAGGCCACGGTCACGACCGACGGCTCGCCGTCGTGCACCCTGCCGGACGAGCGCGAGACCGTGTTCTTCGGCGACGTGGACTCCACGGTCGAGAACCTCGACCTGGGCGCCTGCACGATGAACGACCTGTTCCAGGACGAGAAGGAGTGGCGCACCCACGCCCGGTTCCTGGCGCACGTCGAGTCGGTCGCGAAGAGCCTGTACGACGACAGCCGGATCGACGAGCGCGAGCGCGCTCGCCTCGTCGACGCGGCGGCCCGGTCCCAGATCGGCGTGGACCCCGGTGGGTACCGCACGATCTTCGACGGCACCCAGGCGTCGCTGTACGACTGGTTCCAGGCACCGGGCGGGAAGTTCACGCTCGAGCCGGGCGGCTCGATCCGTTCGCAGGGCGGGCTGGGCATGCTCTGGTACGCGGGCGAGGAGCTCGGAGACTTCTCCGTCAAGCTGCTCTACCGCGACGTCTCGGAGGGTGACCACTACGCGAACGCGGGCGTGTTCACCCGGTTCCCGAACCCGGACGCGCCCGGCGACGTCGAGTGCGCCGAGGGTCAGTCCCCGGCGTGGGTCGCGATCTCGTGCGGTCACGAGATCCAGATCTACGACGGTCCGACGGGCGAGCCCCAGAAGACCGGCTCGGTCTACAACTTCGACCCGCTCGGCCTGAACACCGGCGGCGAGAAGCCCAAGGGCGAGTGGAACGAGTACGAGATCCGGGTGGTCGGCCAGCAGTACACGATCATCCGCAACGGCGTCGTCATCAACGAGTGGGAGAACTCGCCGGGACAGCAGTCGTCCCGGGCCGGCGACCCGCCCACGGACCTGCGCCAGTTCGACAGCGGGTTCATCGGGCTCCAGAACCACGGCAACGCGGACCTCATCGAGTTCCGTGACATCCGGGTGGCGGACCTCTAGGACCCCCGGGCGGGGGCGGCCCGGCCGGGCCGTCCCC
>NZ_JBHXIC010000063.1:0-27593 GCF_042723955.1 Cellulosimicrobium cellulans
GACCCGCACCCCCAGGTGCGGGCCCGGGCCGTCGTCGTGCTCGGCACCCTGGGGGCCGCCGGCCGCCCCCCGCGCTGAACACGACCTGAGGGTCGTTATCTGCTGCATAACGACCCTCATGTCGTGCTCGACGGCGCGTGAGGTCGTGCTCGCGGGCCGGGCGTCCGGTAACGGGCGGCGGGCCGTTCGACGTCGGCGCCCGGGTCAGGCGGGCGCGTCGCCGTAGACCGGGCGCGCGAACGCGAGGACGATCCCCACGCCGCCGCGCTGGGCCAGGCGCGCGCGGTCCTCGGGGTGGTCGAGCAGGTGCCGCAGCACGCGGGCCACCGCCTCGGCGTCCGTGACGTCGACCGTCTCCGGGTCCGGTCCGTGCTCGGGCCGACCCTGCAGCAGGTCCTCGCCGTCGGCGTGCCGGGCCCGGGCGCCGTCCCGCAGCTCGACGCGCAGCGTCGGGCGGGTCTCGCCCTCCAGGACCCGCACGCGTGCGACGTCCTCCCACCGCACGAGGACGCGCACCACCTCTGCGCGACCGACCGGCAGCTCGATCTCGTGCGGCCGCAGCACGACCGCCTGCTTCGACGGCCCGCGCACGTACATCACCAGCGCGGTGCCGAAGCCGAGCACCATGAAGCAGGAGACCGCCGCCGCGACCCCTTCTTCCTGGCGCAGCAGCCATATCGCGAACCACACCGACCCGCCGAACAGCACGATCAGGATGAGCAGGACGGCGAGGTAGTCGACGACCGGCGTCAGGCGCTCGCGACCCCGCACCCCGCCGGGGACGGCGGTCCACACCATGCCGGTCCGGTGCGGGGGGCGGGGCGGGCGGTTGCTCACGGGGGACAGTCTGCCGGGCCCCGGCCCGGTGCCGAACACGACATCGATGTCGTTGTGGGGCTCAGAGCGGCACGGATGTCGTGGTCGACGGCGCGCGGCGTCGTGCTCGACGGCGCGGCAGGGGGCCCAGCGACGCGCGCCCGGTCGGCCGGGTGCGCCGCCGTCGCTGCGTCGTCCGATCGGTCAGGACCCGCCGAGCAGCATCCGCTTCGCCGCGGCGAACTCGTCATCGGTCAGGGCGCCCGAGGCGTGCAGGTTCGCGAGCTCCGAGAGTGCCGCCGCGATGCCGTGCTGCACGGTGACCTCGGGAGCGCCCCCGCCGCGGGTCGTCCTCGTCGTGGTGGTCGTCGACGACGACGAGGACGCCGTGCCCGGCGTGGGTGAGCCCCAGGCGGGCGCGTCCTCCGGGGTGGTCGGGGTTCCCGTGCTCGCGGAGTCGGCGACCGGGGAGCCGGTGACGGGCGCGTCGGTGACGGTGGCGGACGCGGCGGACCGGGCGGCGTCGTGCAGGGCGCGCGTGCGGTCGCGGCGCGCCTGCACCACGACGCGCTCCGCGGGAAGGCGCCACACCACGACCGGGTCGCCGGGCTGCGGGACCTCCGACGGGAGCAGGTTCGTCACCGGCGCGAGGCGCGTGACCGTCGTCGTGAGCGCCCCGTGCCGCACGCGGACCACGCACTGCGCGACCCCGCCCGAGTCCGTGCGGTCGGTGATCGACGCCGTCACGACTCCCGTCTCGCGGACCGCGGCCTTGCGGTCGCGGTGGTACTGGGCGTAGAGCGGGGCGTCGTCGCGCGACCGCCGCAGCGAGCGCGCGTAGCCCGCCCACAGGGGTCCGAGGAACACCCACGGAAAGATCGCCCACACGACGTTCCAGAACCACGGGAAGAAGCCGTCGTGGTCCCACGCGTTGACCGTGACGAGCCAGACGAAGCCCCCGGACAGCAGCACGAGCAGCACGCCGTTGCGGATCTTCCTCCCGGCGCTCGACGGCGCGTCCAGGAGGCCGTCGGGCGTGCGCGGCAGGTCGTCGACGGACTCGTCGTTGCCCACCAACCGCAGGATGGCCCTGGGGTCGGCGGTCTTGCGCGCGAGAGCGGCGGACGGCGGGAGGGGCGGTTCGTCGTGCCGGGGGTCCGGGAAGGACTCACTCGTCATGTGGTCAGACATCACCCTGATCCTACGAGCGGGCCGCTGTTCAGCCTCCCTCCGACCAGCGGCTTGCCGACCGTCCGGCGCCGAACTCGGTCGACAGCGCCATGGTCGACGATCGATGACCGCATGCTCGGCCACGAGCGTCGCCGGGAGGCGTGGCAGGGTGGGCGGCATGACGACGCTCGCCCAGGTCCGCGCGGCCGCGCTCGCGCTGCCCGAGGTGGCGGAAGACGTGGCCGGCGGGACGGTCACGTTCAGCGTGCGCGGGCGACGGTCCGTCGCGGTGACCCGGGACGCCGTCGTGCAGCTCCGCCTCGCGGACGACGACGTCGCGCGCGTGCTCGCCGAGCAACCCACCGCTCGCCGGTGGACGCGCGGCGACCACCTGCTCGGGGTGAGCGTGCCGCTCGCCGACCTCGACGGCCAGCAGGCCAACCACTGGGTGCGGCGCGCGTGGATCGCCCGCGCGCCGAGGCGTCTTGCGGAGTCCCTCGTCGCGGCCGACAACGCGGAGCCGGGATCGGTCGGCAACCTTCCCGCCGCCATCGGTCGCCCGGCGACGCGCGCGCTCGCCGGCGCGGGGATCGTCACGCTGTCCGACGTCGCGCGGCTCGGCGACGCGGAGCTGCTCGCCCTGCACGGGGTCGGGCCCCGGGCCGTGCGGATCCTGCGCGAGGCGCTCGCGGCCGGCTGACCGCCGCGGCATCCGCGAGAGGACTCGCGCGTCGCCCTCGGCTGTTCCTGAGCGCGAGCTTCAGCGACCGGTCGTCACGGTGATGCCTGCCTCGCGGGCCAGCGCGAGGAGCGCGTCAAGGCCGAACGCCTGCACCGGGCCGAGCGCTCCAGTGCCTCGGGTCTCTCCCGCGGCGCCGCGGGCGGCGCCCCACGCGAGGAAGCGCGCGGTGAGGTCGTAGGCGTCGGGTCCGTCGAGCCGGACGCGGCGCAGGACCTCGCCGGACGCGCTGCGCGCGACCGCGAGGACGTGCGTGCGCGACGCCGCGCGGGCCGCCGCGTCCGGGCCGCCGCTCGAGCCGCCGCGCGACCGGGCGAACCGGCGCAGCGCGCCGCCCAGTCCGGGGATGCGCAGAGCGCCGGTCGCGATCGCCGTCGCCAGGGGCGCGAGCCGCACCGCGGGGCTGGTCACGCCCAGCGCGACCTCGACGTCGCACAGGTCTGGTGCGAGAGGCGGCAGCGTGAACGGCTCGGTGCCGCCTGCCGTGATGCCCCGCACACGACGTCCCGCGCCGAGGTCGAACGCGACGACGCGTGCCGCGACGCGCTCGGCCCGCAGGTGTCCGCCGCGCCAGGCGTACGAGGGTTCCAGCACCGTCTCGAGCGCGCTCGCGCGGGTCCCGCCGCTCACGCCGCCGCCGGTGGGGAAGTAGCCGATCTCCAGGCGCGCGGCGTCCGCACCCTCGTCCTGGAGCGCGAGCGCTCCGGCCAGGTTGCCCGGCACCCAGTCGTGGCTGAACGCCGTGAGCAGTGCTGCGCCGGCGCGTCCGGCGCGCGGGCCGAGCTCCTCGAACACGCGCCGGATGAACGCCGGCTCGCCCGTCGAGTCGAGGTAGACGGCGCGTGCGTCGATCGCCGCCTCGACCGCCGCGCCGCCGTGCCGGACGAACGGGCCCACCGTCGAGACGAGCACGTCGCCCGGCTCGATCAGCGCCCGCACGGTCCGCGGGTCGTCGACGTCCGCGACCGCGGTCTCGAGCGGCGGTCGGTCGGGGGAGACCGAGGTCGGACGCCCTCCCTCGGGAGAGCCCGTGGGCTCGGCGCTGTGGCGGGGTACTGCTGACGGCGCCGCGGCGGCGAGGTCGGCGGCGAGCGCGTCCAGGCGGTCCTGAGACCGGCCCGCGAGGACCGGCCGTGCTCCGCGCGCCACGAGCTCGTGCGCGACGAGCGTGCCCGTGTAGCCGGTCGCGCCGAGGAGCACGACGCGGCCCGTCGAGGTCGGGGAGGTCGGGGCGTCGGTCATGGGGTCGCCTTTCGCCGGAACCAGGGATCTCGCGAGACTACGGAGCGGCGTGGTGGCTCGCGCGTCGGCGGTGGCGATGCCCGCTCCGTGCCCGTGCTCGCCGGGGGCGCCGCGTGGTGTCCTGGCGATATGGACGCAGAGCCCGACGATGGACAGCGACCCGCGGGCGGGCTGCCCGAGGGTGGCGAGGCGCCCCAGGGTGGCGCGCAGTCCGACGGCGGTGTGCCGTGCGACGGCCGCGGGCGGCGCGACGGCGGTGGACCGTCCGACGGCGGCGGACAGGCCGACGGGCCTCGGCCAGGGCTGGTGGGCGTGCTGTGGTGCGTCGTCGCGATCGTGGCGGTGCTCGTGGTCGGTGTCGCGATGGGCATGCTCGACGGCCGCTGACCCGCACGGGGCGTCGTGTGTGCACGAAGTGAGCGCGTGAGGGTATTGCGTATGTGCAGTTACTGCACGTAGTCTGGACGCATGACCTCCGACCCGCAGCGACCCTCGCGACCCCGCCTCGACGCCGCCCGCGCAGCGCTCGACGAGGCGTCCGTCGCCGAGCCGGGCGCCGCCGTCGAGCCGCTCGCACGCGCCCGCGCGCTCCTCGACGTCGCGCTCGACGAGGCGATGGCGGAGGCGCTGCTCGCCGGGTCGTCCATGCGGTCCGTCGCCGAGGCAGCCGGCGTCGCCCCCAACACCGTGCCTCCGCGCCTCGCGCGGACCCCGGCGCTCGCGGGCTACTCCGGTCCTGACGGCCGCGTCTCCGCCGAGGGCGTGACGCGCGCCCGCTACGACCGCGAGCGGGGCACCCCGCCGCCCGAGCCGACGACCGCCGTCGAACCACTGAGGTTCCGCCGCCGCACCTGACCCGCCCGCAGCACCGTCCGCCCAGCAGCACGACGAAGGGAACCGCCATGCCCGACCAGACCCTCACCCACCTCGCCATGCTGCTCGACCGGTCCGGCTCGATGCAGACGATCAAGCAGGCCACCGAGCAGGGCTTCGACCTGTTCCTCGCCGAACAGCGCGACGCGCCCGGCCGCTGCACGGTCACGCTCGCGCAGTTCGACAACGAGTACGAGGAGGTCTACACCGACCTCGACGTGCGCGAGGTTCCGCCGCTCGACCTGCGCCCGCGCGGTATGACGGCGCTGCTCGACTCCATCGGGCGCCTCGTGCAGACGACCGCGCTGCGCATCGCCCAGCTTCCCGAGGACCAGCGGCCGGGCGCGGTGATCGTCGGGATCATGACCGACGGCCTCGAGAACGCCTCGAAGGAGTACACGCACGCAGCGATCAAGGCGCTCGTCACCGAGCGCGAGGAACAGTTCGGCTGGACGTTCCTCTACATGGGCGCCAACCAGGACGCGATCGAGGTCGGCGCGTCGCTCGGCGTGAAGCGCGAGCGGTCGCTCACCTACGACACGGCGAGCGTCGACCAGGCCTACGCCGCGACTTCGCGCAGCATGGCGGGCATGCGCACGGCCATGGCCGCCGGGGCGCCGCCCGCCGCGGCGCGCGACCAGCACGCGGTGTACTCGGAGGCGGACCGCGCGGCGGCGACCGGCTCGGGGAGTGGTGGCGCAACGGCAGGCTAGGCGCGGCCGAAGCGCTCGAAGCGCCAGGCGAGCAACTCTCGGTCGGGCTTGTCCGCGCGTCGACGCGGGAGGTTGATCTGCCGACCGTGCATCTCCTGGAGCCCGTGCTTGAGCATCGGCCCGTCGATCTCCTCGAGAAGCTTCACCACGATGCGGACCTCGTAGTCCGGCGTGACGCCCAGCATGTTCTGGTCGTACGCGGCGTGGTGGATCTTGCACAGCGCGAGCCCGTTGTTGACGGTCGGCAGCCCGCGCTCGTCGCTGTCGGGCACGATGTGCGCGGCGTCGAGGAGCGCACCGTGCTTGAGCGTGCAGATCGCGCACCGTGTCTCGTACGCGACCAGCACGCGTGTCCGGAACGCCGGCTGGTGCAGCCGCTGCTTGGCGAGCCGTCGGGCGTACTCACGCTGCGGCGTCGTGAGATGGGCGGGGTCGGGGATGAACCGGAACGCCTCGTCCAGCGCGATGAGGAACTGACCGTTCTCCGGCTCGTCGTCCACGACGAACACCGGTGCGACCGGTGTGTAGATGTTCGGGACTTCCTTACGAAAGAGGATGAGCGGCATCCCGCTCGCCATCGCCTCGCGCAGCTTCCGGTTGTCCCCGCTCCACGGGTCGCCGGAGCGGTACGCGTAGTGCAAGAGCCCGTCCTCGGACTCGGTGTCGTCGTAAGGGCCGCTCGCCGAGGTCACGATGGAGAGCGTCGACGAGAAGCTCCGGGGGTTGCGGATCCCGCGCGAGTAGTCGATGACCGGGAGCTTCTGGCCGTCGATGTGGAAGTCGAGCAGCTGGTCTCGACGAAGGAAGCCCCCGTTGGCCTCGGCCCGGTCCTGCACCCATTGGATGATGCGCACGCGGAGTGCGGCCTCGACGGCGGTGTCCATGGCGGGAGCTCACCAGATGAACGGCTCGAGCTCAAGCGTCGTCGCCGGACAGGTCCACCGCTTCGCCCTGAGGGGGTGCCCAGCCGAGCACGCCGCGCAGCGCCCGTGCACCGAGAGCGGCGCTCCACGGCCCGGCGAGGCGCACACCAGCGTCGCGGACTGCCGTCGCGACGGGGGAGACGATGCGCGACATCCCGGCCATCCGCGCCGACATCCGCATCACCTTCACGACGCGCGGGCGGCGCTCGCCCGACCACTGCCGCAACAGCTCCGGCACGGCGGCGGCGTCGGCCCCGCCCCGCGCGCCACTGGCTCCGGAGGCTGCGGCTGTCCGGGTGCCGGTGACGTCGCCCATGCGCACCCCGAGCACGACCGCGTCCTCGAGCGCCTGGCACCCGCCCTGCCCGACGTTCGGCAGCATCGCGTGCGCCGCGTCCCCGATGAGCGCGACGCGGCCGGCCACGAGCGAGGCCGGGGGCGCCGGGAGCTGTCGAAGCTCGTGGCAGAGCACCTGGTCGGGGGCGACGGACGCGAGCAGCTCGGGGATGGGCGCGTGCCAGTCGGCGAGCCGCTCCCGCAGCTCCGCGAACGATGCCGGCACCCCGGCCGCGTCCGCGACGGAGACGTAGGAGTACACGCGCCCGTCGGCGAGCGGGACGATGCCGACGACGATCCCGCGGCCCCATGTCTCGCCGCCGACGGCACCGCCCGGCTCGTCCGCCGGTGCTCCCGCGACGAGCCGCCATGCCGTCGAACCGCCCGAGACGGGCCCAGGCGCGTCCGGCCACCAGCGTCGCCGGGTCGGCGAGTCGATGCCGTCCGCCGCGACGACGAGCGCGGCCTCGATCTCCTCGGCGCGTCCCCTCGCAGCGTCCGCGCCGAGGTCGACGGCGGGGCGCACCCGAACACGGGCCAGCCGGCCCGCGTCGCCGGGGTCCACGACGGCGGCGTCGACGCCGAGCCGGAGCGCGCCGTCGGGCAGGGCGTCGGCGAGCATCCCGACGAGCTGAGCGCGGTGGAGCACGAGGGTCTGGTCGCCGAAGCGCTCGCTCGCGGCGGACGCGTTCCCGCGGACGAGCCAGCGCCCGTCCGGCTGCCGTAGCCCGACCTCGCCCTGGAGTGCGGCGAGGTCGCGCAGCCGGTCGCCGAGCCCGAGCGCACCGAGCGCGCGCACCGCGTTGGGTGCGACGGCGATCCCCGCCCCGACGGGTTCGAGCGACGACGCGCGCTCCAGCACTGTGACGGCCCAGCCGGCGCGCGCGAGAGCGACACCCGACGCGAGCCCTCCGATCCCGCCGCCCACGACGACGGCCCGTGTCCCATTCATCGCACGCCTCCGGTCACGATGCCGACGCTACCGTCTGGCCGACGACGAGACCCACAGCGAGCGGGCCAGCCGCTGGGCGCCGGGACCTCCGAGGGCGGGCTCCCGAACGTCGTGTCGCCCGGAGTGAGCGCCCTGGAGCTCAGGCGTGCGGACGGGGCGACCGGGCCGCGACGATGGTCGCGTGCCGACCGACTCGCCCTCCTCCCGCCCGAGCGACCCGCCGTACCCCCGCCCGACCGCCGACGACCTCACCGCCGCACGCGGTCGTGAGATCGAGGACTGGCTGCGGCCGGACCTCGACGTGCTGTTCTGCGGGATCAACCCCGGGCTGTACTCGGCGGCCGTGGGGCTGCCGTTCGCCAACCCGGGCACGCGGTACTGGAAGGCGATGCACGAGGCGGGTTTCACCGACCGCGTGCTGGGGCCCTGGGAGCGCGACGCGTTCCTCGACGCCGGACTGGGCATGACGAACATCGTGCGGCGGGCGACCGCCCGGGCGGACGAACTGACGCCGGAGGAGGTCGTCGCGGGCGGGCGTCGCCTCGTGGAGACGGGGGAGAGCTACCGGCCCCGCTGGGTCGCGGTGCTCGGCCTCGGCGCCTACCGGACGGCGTTCGCCGACCGTCGCGCCGCGGCAGGCCTGCTGGAGCGGCGCATCGGACCGGCGCGCGCGTGGCTCCTGCCCAACCCGAGCGGCCTCAACGCGCACCACACGGCCGCGACGCTCGGCGCGGCGTACGCGGAGCTGCGCCTCGCCGCGGGGCTGCCCGACCGTCGTCGGACCTGAGCGCCGCGGCACGGGCGGAACCGTCGCCCGCCGCCACGGGCGGCGGCGCCTGCAAATTGTTGACTCTTGCGAGAAGTTGTTGACTTGTGTGAATCGGCCCGGGAGACTCGAAGCCCCGTGGTCGACGCCGTCCCGGGTTCTTGCCCCCTCATCGTCGAGAGGACACCCGATGAAGCTCTCCTTGTCCCGCGCGCGCTCGCGTGCCACCGCTGTCACGAGTGCGCTGGTCGCGCTCGGGCTGGCGGTCTCGGGCGCGGCCGCCGCCACGGCGGCGCCGGCCCCGGCGAGCGTGCCGGCCGCGGCAGCCGCCGTGGCCGAGCCGACGATCTCCCCGGTCGTCGACGCCAACTTCCCCGACCCCGACATCCTGCTCGTCGACGGCGTCTACCACGCCTACGCGACGAACCATCAGGGCCAAAACGTGCAGCACCGCACGTCGACGGACCTGGTCTCGTGGAGCGCGCCCACCGACGTCGCGCCCGACCTCGGGCCCTGGGTCAGCGAGTCGTGCACGTTCGCGCCGGGCGGCGCGACCGACCGCTGCGTGTGGGCCCCGGAGGTCTCGGCGGTCGAGGGCGGTTACGCCCTCTACTACACGGCGCGCGACGCGACGTCGCCGCGCCAGTGCCTCGGCGTCGCGCTGTCCGACACCCCGGACGGCCCGTTCGTCCCCGTCGGCGACGACCCGATCGTCTGCCCCAACGGCGAGGCGGGCACGGAGGACCTCGGCGGCGCGATCGACGCCGCGACGTTCGTCGACGGCGACCAGCTCTACCTGCTGTGGAAGGCCGACGGGAACTGCTGCACGGGCAAGACGGCGATCATCTTCGCCCAGCCGCTCTCGCCCGACGGCGCGACGCTCACCGGCCCCCCCGTGGAGCTCATCCGCGTGGACAAGGCCTACGAGGGGCGCGTGGTCGAGGGCCCGACGCTCCTCGAGCGCGACGGCACGTACTACCTCTTCTACTCGGCGAACGACTTCGGCGGGGGCGGCTACCGCACGTCGTACGCGACGGCGTCGAGCCTGGCCGGTCCGTGGACCAAGGCGACGACCGAGCTGCTCACGAGCGACCGCTTCCAGGGCGACGTGCGCGGCCCGGGCGGGCAGGACATCGTCACCGCGCCCGACGGCTCGGACGCGATCGTCTTCCACGGCTGGAACGAGGCGTTCACCTACCGCGCGATGTACGTCGCGGACCTCGAGTGGACCGCCGACGGCGTCCCGTTCGTCCCGCAGGCGTCCGACCGCTACCAGGCGGAGGACGGCGTCGTCGCGAACGCGCGCGTCGTGGCCGACGGCGGGGCGTCGGGCGGGGCGAAGGTCGGCGGCCTGGACTTCGCGGACTCGTCCGTGACGGTCGAGGTGCACGCCGACGAGGCGGGCCCGGCGCTCCTGGGCATCCGGTTCGCCAACGGGTCGTTCGACGGCTCGACGCGCGTGCCGTCGACGAGCGCGCTGGCCGTCAACGGCGAGGTCACGGAGACCGTCGTCTTCCCGCACACCACGTGGGGCAACTGGCAGACCTCCGAGCACCTCGTGGACCTCGTCGCGGGGACCAACACGATCACCCTCACGCGCGGGACGTTCTACACCGAGCTCGACGCGTTCGACGTCTACCCCGCGACGCGCGACCCACGTCCGTCGGCCCCGCCCGTCATCCCGTCCGACGCGACGCGGTACGAGTTCGAGGACGGCGTCATCACGCGCGGGTCCGTCGGGAGCGCGGCGGGCGCGTCCGGCGGCCAGAAGGTCGGCGGGCTCGACTTCCTCGACAGCTCCGTCGCGCTCCAGGTCCACGCCGACGAGGCGGGCCCGTACACGCTCGGGATCCGGTTCGCGAACGGCTCCGAGCGGGGCGGCTACACGCTCGCCTCGACGAGCACCGTCACGGTCAACGGCGCCGACGCCGGCATCGTGACGTTCCCGCACACGACGTGGGGCAACTGGCAGTCGGTCACGCACCAGGTCGAGCTCCAGCAGGGCTGGAACACCGTCGCCCTCACCAAGCTCACCTGGTACACCGAGCTCGACGCGCTCGACGTCTTCCCGGCCGAGGTGCCGCCCGTCGACCCGCAGGTCACCGTCACCGCGCAGCCGCGTTGCCTCGGTGGCACTCCGTACCTCGCCGTCCGCGCGACGAACGGCGGCGACGAGACCGTCGCGATCGCCCTGCGGACGGAGCACGGCGAGCGGTCCTTCGCCCAGGTCGACCCGGGCAAGAACGCCTACCAGTCGTTCAAGGCCCGCGGCGCGCTCGGCGCGGGCGAGGCGCTCGTCGTCGTCACGGACGTCTCGGGCACGACGACGGAGGTGACCGCCGCGTACGACGCGCTCACCTGCGCGTAGCGCACCCCAGCGACGCCCGCGGTACCGCTCGGCCGATGAGCGGCACCGCGGGCGTCGTCGTGCGGTGAGGCGTCTCGGCCGCAGGTGTCCGCGACGTGGCCGCTCCACAGGCTCAGGTGGCACGTCGGGCACGAGGTGATGAACGTTGCCCGAAGCCTCGCCCTGCACTCGGACATTCAGGGATCAAACCGGCAGGGCTGCTTCCTATGCTCGCCGTGGCCGCCCACCCGCAGGACGGGTGCCGCGCCGGCCGTGACCACCTCCCTCGTCCGAGCGGATCTGTGCTGTGACCACCGTCTTCACCCCGGGCTCCCCGGGTTCCTCCGGCGCGCCCCGCGCGTCCTCGTCGCCCGCCGCGGCCGACGACACCTCGGCCGGCTCGCCCGCGGCCGACCACTCCGCGACCGTCACGTCGGCGGCCGAGCCCGCCGCACGACCGGCCGGCGCTGACGCCACCACCGACGGTCCGCCGTCGGGCCCCGCCGACCGCGAGGTCCAGGCGCTGCACCGCAGCCGCCTGGGCGCGCGGCGCCGTCGGCGGAACCTGCTGTGGGCGCTGCTGCTCGCGGGCCCGAACGTCCTCCTGCTGCTGGTGTTCGTCTACCGCCCGCTGCTGCAGAGCTTCTACCTCTCGACGCTCCAGTGGAACCTCGGGTCGCCGGTCGCGCGGCCGGTCGGGCTGGGCAACTACGTCGAGTGGTTCACCGCCCCGACGACGGGCCGCATCGTCACGACGACGCTCGTCTTCACGCTCGCCACGGTCGGCGGGGCGATGGTCCTCGGCCTGGGCCTGGCGCTGCTCCTCAACCGCCGCCTCAAGGGCCGCGGCGTCGCCCGGACCGTCGCGTTCGCGCCGTACGTGCTGTCGGGCTTCGCGGTCGGGATCCTGTGGCTGTTCATGTTCGACCCGCGCTACGGGCTGGTCCAGGAGCTGCTCGGCTGGGTCGGCGTCGCCTCCCCGCAGTGGTACACGCAGCGCCCGTGGCCGCTCGTCATGATCGTCGTCGTCTACCTGTGGAAGAACCTGGGGTACGTGGCCCTCATCTACCTCGCGGGCCTCCAGTCGGTGCCGCAGGACCTGAAGGACGCGGCCGCGCTCGACGGCGCGTCGTCGGCGCGGACGCTGCGCTCGATCGTGCTGCCGCTGCTCACCCCGACGACGTTCTTCCTCGTCGTGACGATGCTCCTCGCGTCGCTCCAGTCCTTCGACATCATCAAGGCGATGACGCAGGGCGGGCCCCTCGGGTCGACGACGACGCTCATGTACTCGATCTACGAGGAGAGCTTCGTCAACGGCCGGGCCGGGTACGCGTCGGCCGTCGCCACGGTCCTCTTCCTCGTGCTGCTCGCGGTGACCGCGGTGCAGATGCGGTTCGTCCAGCGGAAGGTCCACTACGCATGAGCGCCGTCGCTCCCACCACGACCGGGCGGCCCGAGGCCGCGCCCGCCACACCCGCCGCGCTCGCACCCCGCACCTCGCGTGCCCGACGCCGCGGCCTCCAGCCCGGCGGATACCTCGCCCTGGTCCTCGCGACCGTCGTGCTCGGCGCGCCGCTGGTGTGGATGGTGCTCGCGAGCATGAAGACGCCCGCCGAGCTGTACACCGTCCCGCTGCAGTGGCTCCCGGGCAGCGTGAACCTCGACAACTACGCGCAGGCCGCGGACTCGATCCCGCTCGGGCGGCTGCTCGCCAACAGCGTCGGGATCACGGTCGTGGGCGCGGGGCTCAAGGTCGCGCTGGGCCTCACGTGCGCGTACGCGCTCGTGTTCCTCGACTTCCCGTTCAAGAAGGTCGTGTTCGGGCTCGTCATCGCGACGCTCATGATCCCGCCGCAGATCACGATCATCCCCAACTACACGCTCGTCGCGAGCCTCGGGTGGCTCAACACGTACCAGGGCATCCTCGTGCCGGGCCTGGCGAGCGCGTTCGGGACGTTCCTGTTCCGCCAGCACTTCCTCACGCTGCCGCGCTCGATCCTCGAGGCCGCCGAGCTCGACGGCGCGGGGCACTGGCGCAAGCTCTGGCGGTTCGTCGTGCCGATGAGCACACCGACGCTCGCGGCCGTCGCGCTCGTGTCGGTCGTGACGGAGTGGAACGACTACCTGTGGCCGTTCCTCGTCATCGACCGCCCCGACAAGATGACGCTCCCCGTCGGCCTCACGCTGCTCCAGAACACCGACGGCATGACCAACTGGGGCGTGCTGCTCGCCGCGACGGTCGTCGTGACGCTGCCGATCCTCGTCGTCTTCCTCGTCCTCCAGCGCCGCCTCGTCGCGGGCCTCACGGCCGGCGCCGTCACCGGCTGACCCGCCCGCGCCGTCGTGCCCGACGACGGCGCCCACCCGGGCGGGCCGCGCACCCGTGCGCCCGCCCACCACCACCGAGCTCCCCGGTCCGCCCGCAGCGGTCCGGGTTCCCCGAAGCGCACCGAGACCCGGTGCACGACCTGAAGGAGCACCTGTGTCCCACCGCACCGCACCCGGCGCGCGCCGCCGTCGGGCCCGCGCCGCCGCCACCGCCGTCACGGCGGTCACCGCCCTCGCGCTCACCGCGTGCGCCGGCCCGAGCGTGGCCGGGGCCGACGGCGCCGGCACCGCGGGCGACGAGGCGACGGCCGAGGCCGTCGACTGGTCAGCCGTCGAGCCCGCGTCCGAGATCACGTGGTGGAGCAACCACCCCGGCACGTCGCAGGAGATCGAGCAGGAGCTCATCGACCGGTTCGAGGAGGAGTCCGGCATCACGGTCAACCTCGTGACCGCAGGCGCCAACTACGACGAGGTCGCGCAGCGCTTCCAGGCCGCGTCGCAGACCGACGAGCTGCCCGACGTCGTCATCGCGTCCGACGTCTGGTGGTTCCGCTACCACCTCAACGACCAGATCCTGCCGCTCGACGACGTGCTCGAGTTCGTCGAGGCCGACGCGGACGACTTCCAGCCCGCGCTCTACGCGGACTACGAGTACGACGACCAGCACTGGGCCGTGCCCTACGCGCGCTCGACGCCGTTGTTCTACTACAACAAGGACCTGTGGACGGCGGCCGGCCTGCCCGACCGCGGCCCCGAGACGTGGGCCGAGCTCGAGGAATGGGACGCGTCCCTCAAGCCGCTCGTCCCGGCCGGCGGCTCGACGTTCGGCCTGTCCACCGGGCCGTCGTGGGGCGCGTGGTGGTTCGAGAACATGATCTGGGGCCAGGGCGGCGCGTACTCCGACGGGTTCGACCTCACGCTCGACTCGGAGGAGTCGATCGCGGGCGGCCAGTTCCTGCACGAGCTGTTCCACGAGAAGGGCGTCGCGACGCTCTCCGCGGACGACGCGATGGTCGACTTCTCGTCGGGCCTCATCGCCTCGACCATCGGCTCGACGGGCTCGCTCAAGGGCGCGCTCGACGCGGCGTCGTTCGAGGTCGGCACGGCCTACCTGCCCGACGGCCCGGCGGGCGGCGGCACCCCGACGGGCGGCACCGGCCTCGCGATCCCGTCGTCGAAGTCGCCCGAGCAGCAGCTCGCCGCGGCGATGTTCCTCGCGTTCCTCACGAACACGGAGAACACCGCGTACTTCTCGCAGAACACCGGGTACATGCCGGTGCGCACGTCGGCCGTCGAGTCGGACACGATGAAGGCCATCTACGAGACGACGCCGCAGTTCCGCACTGCCGTCGACCAGCTCGCCGACAAGGCGCGCATCCAGGACGACGTCCGCGTGTTCGTCCCCGGCGCCGACGCGCTGCTCAACGAGGCGATCGAGCAGATCGTCATCGAGGGCGTCGACCCGGCGACCGCGTTCGAGTCCGTCACGCCGCGCATCGAGACGGCCTACACCGAGAACGTGGAGCCCTACCTGTGACGGCCACCGCGCTCGCGCCCACGGGCACCGCGCCGGAGCGGGTCGCGCGCCCGCGCGTGATCGCGCACCGCGGCAACAGCTCGGTCGCGCCGCAGAACACGCTCGCCGCGTTCGAGGCGGCGTGGCGGGCCGGCGCGCACAGCATCGAGATCGACGTGCAGCTCACGGCCGACGGCGAGCCCGTCGTCATCCACGACGACACCGTGGACGCGACGACGTCGGGCAGCGGGACGGTCGCGCGGCTCGACCGCGCGGCGATCCGGGCGCTGGACGCGGGCTCGTGGTTCTCCCCGGCGTTCGGGGGCCAGCGCGTGCCGACGTTCGCCGAGGTGGTCGACCTCCTCGTGCGCCGCCCGGGCACGGACCTGCTGCTCGAGCTCAAGGGGGCGTGGACGCCCGAGCAGGTGCGGCGCGTCACGGGGCCCATCCGGTTCGCGGGGATCGCGGACCGGGTCGTCGCGCAGAGCTTCTGGCCCGAGACCGTCGCGGCGCTGAGGGATGCCGACCCGGGCCTGCGCCGCGGGCTGCTCGTCGCGTCGCTCGACGACGACGTGCTCGCGCGGTGCGCGGAGCTCGACGTCGTGGCGTGCAACCCGATGGGCCTGCTCCTCCTGGAGGACACGGGCCTGGTGCAGCGCCTGCACGACGCCGGTCTCGACGTCGCGGTGTGGACGCTCAACGAGCCCGCGCACTGGGCGGCGGCCGTCGAGCTCGGGGTCGACGCGATCATCACCGACCGCCCGGACCGCCTCGCGGGCTGGCTCTCGGCCCGCGGGGTCTGAGCGGACCCGTCCCGCTGCCGAACCCGGGGTTCCTCCTCACGCCGCGTGCGTCATGGGGAGGAACCCCGGGTTCGGCGTCTCGTGTGGTGCCAGGTCACCGCACGACGATCGTCGTGACGACGTCGGTCACGCTCGGGCGGCGCGGGGTCGAGCCGAAGCCGAAGCGGACGGGTGGGTCGACGTCGCGCAGGTCGCCGAGCGGTTCCCCGTCCCACGTCGTCTCCGCTGCGACGAGCGCGTGGACGTCGGTCGCGCCGTAGTGCTCGACCCTCCCCGGCCCGGCGCTGCCCCGCGTCCGGACGCCGCGCAGCAGCACGCGCGCGATCGGGTCGGTGAGGACGGTCAGGTGTCGCGACGTCGCGAGGGAGCGGGGCACCGCGCGCAGCACGTGCCCCACCGACGTCCGCGGCCCGACGACGAGCCGCGCCTGGAGCGGCCCGGCCACCACACGCCAGTCCGGCCGGAGGACCCGGCTCGCCGCTGCGCCCGCCACGCTCTCCCGGCCGGCGGCGGGCGCGACGCCGGCCGCGTCGGCCGTCTCGTCCATCACGGCGACCGGCGTCAGGACGACGCGGTCGAAGCGGTAGGTCGACGCGACGAGGTCCGCGACCCGCGGCGACGGCGCGAGCAAGAGGCGCTCGCCGTCGGGGCGCTCGACCATGACGTCGGCGAACGCGCCGAACGGCGACGCGTCCCAGCGGCCGACGACGACGCGCGTCCCCGACGCCGTGCCCCACCCCGCGATGCGGCCATGGAACCGCAGGACGCTCGACATCCCGGCAGCGTAGGTCTGGGACCTCGGGCACGCTCCCGCTCCGAGGGCGGCCGCGCCCCACTCGCCCGCCGCGCCTCTCTCGCCGGCGGCACCCCGCTCGGCGCGCGAACCCCAGCGCGCGGCGCGAGGCTCGGAGGAGGCGGCGACCGCCGTCGGGCAGCAGGAGGTGACCCCGTGCCGAAGACCACGCGCGACGGCGACGCGAAGCAGTCCGAGATCCCGAGCACGCTGCAGCGCTCTGACGAGAAGGCGCAGCGCACGTTCGCCAAGGCCTACGACGCCGCGAGGGAGCAGTACGGCTCCGAGGAGCGCGCGCGGCGCGTCGCGTTCGCGGCGCTCAAGCACACGCACGAGAAGATCCGCGACCACTGGGAGCCCAAGGACGAGCCCGGCCCGTCCGACGAGCGGGCCGAGGAGGGCGGCCTCGACTCGACCACGGACACCGCCGGGGGCGTGGACGCCGACGCGACCAAGGCGCACCTGCTCGACGTCGCGCGCCGCCTGGACGTCGACGGACGGTCGACGATGACGAAGGACGAGCTCGTGGAGGCGATCCAGCGCGCCAACGACCGCGCGACCCGCCGCGCCCGTGGCGACTGACCGCCGTCGTGCACGACCACGGTTCTACCTCGCGAGACCAGGGTTCTATCTCGCGAGGTAGAACCGTGGTCCGGCCGGGGGATCAGGCGGGGCGGCGGCGGTGGGGGACGCGGACGCGGTCGAGGTCCTGCGCGACGGTGAGCTCGCCGTCGAACACCTCGCGCGCCTCGCGCCAGAACTCCGTCGGGTCGGGGTAGCGCTGCGAGAAGTGCGTGAGCACGAGCGACCGGACCCCGGCCTCGGCCGCGACCGTCGCGGCCTGCCGGGCCGTGAGGTGGCCCCAGCGCTCGGCCTGGTCCCGGTCGCGGTCGAGGAACGTCGACTCGATGACGAGCAGGTCGACGCCGTCCGCGAGCCGGTGCACCGCGTCGCACAGGCGCGTGTCCATGACGAACGCGAACGACTGGCCGGGGCGCGGCGCGCTCACCTCGTCGAGGGTGACGGTCCGGCCGTCGGGAGAGACCACGGTGCCCGCGCGCTTCAGCACGCCCACCGCCGGGCCGACCAGGCCGTGCCGCGCGAGGAGCGCGGGGTCGAGCGACCGGCCGTCGGGCTCGTCGAGTCGGTAGCCCATCGCCTCGAGCGTGTGGTCGAGCCGCTCGGCGCGCAGCGTGAAGCCCGGCTCCGGGCGGCCGGGCACGGCCGGGACGACGCCGCCGGTCGTCAGCGGCTGGAGCTCCAGGTGGCCGCGCCGGAAGTGGGCGCTCGCGTCGAGCAGGTGGTCGACCCACCGCTGGCCCGACGCCGGGTAGGTCACTCCGATCGTGTGCCGCACGCCGTCGCCGCTGATGCGCTGGGAGACGCCCGCGAGGCCGAGGCTGTGGTCGCCGTGCAGGTGCGTGATCGCGATGCGCGTGAGGTCGGTCGCGGAGACGCCCGCGTACGTCATCTGCCGCTGCGTGCCCTCGCCGGGGTCGAAGAGGATCGCCTCGTCGTCCCAGAACAGGACATACCCGTTGTGGTTGCGCATGCGGGTCGGGACCATGCTGGCCGTCCCGAGGACGACGAGCTCGCGGCGGGACATGGCCCCAGCCTGCCACGGCGCCTCTGCTCGACGGGTGGCTCGTAGGGTGGCAGGAGACCGCCCCCGAGATCCGGAGAACCATGCGCCTGCTCCTCGTCCGTCACGGACAGACCCCGTCCAACGTCGCCGGCCTGCTCGACACCGCCCTGCCCGGCCCGGGCCTCACCGCGCTCGGCGCGCGGCAGGCCGCGGCGATCCCGGACGCGCTCGCGGACCGCGTGGTCGACGGCGTGGCGGTCTCGACGCTCGTGCGCACGCACCTCACGGCGGCGCCGCTGGCCGAGCGGCACACCTACGACCTGCTCGAGCTCGACGGGTTCCGCGAGGTCGACGCGGGCGACCTGGAGATGTCGGGCGAGCACGACGATCACGCCATCTACCTCGAGACCGTGTTCGCGTGGGGCCGCGGGGAGCCCGGTCGTCGGATGCCCGGCGGTCCCGACGGCGCCGAGTTCCTCGCCCGCTACGACGACGCCGTCGCGAGCGTCGCGCGCACCGGCTGGGAGACCGCCGTCGTCGTGTCGCACGGCGCGGCGATCCGCGCGTGGGCGTGCGCGCGGGCCGCGGGCGTCGACGTCGACCGGCTCGCGTGGACGCCGCTCGCGAACACCGGGCTCGTCGAGGTCGAGGGTGACCCGGTGTCGGGCTGGCGCTTCGTGGGGGTGAGCGACGGGCCGCTGGGCGGGGCGTTCCTCGACGACCTCGTCGCGGAGGACCCGACGGGCGAGTCCGTCGCCGAGGAGGAGCGCCGCGCCGCGGCGGACGACTGACTCGCCAGGCACATCGCACGGATCTGGCGGTCGTCACGTCCGTGACATACGCTCGGTGGATGGCCGACGCACCGCTGCCCGCGCCGAACGAGCGCGCGCTCGAGTCCGACATCGTCACGGACCTGCGCGAGCAGATGACGTACGGGTCGTACCTGCACCTCGACACGCTGCTCGCGGCGCAGGAGCCCGTGAGCGACCCCGAGCACCACGACGAGATGCTGTTCATCGTCCAGCACCAGACGACGGAGCTCTGGCTCAAGCTCGTGCTGCACGAGCTGCTCTCCGCGCGCGACCTGCTCGCGGCCGACGAGCTCGGGGCCGCGCTCAAGCGCATCGCGCGCGTCAAGCACGTGCAGCGCACGCTGACCGAGCAGTGGTCCGTCCTCGCGACCCTCACGCCGAGCGAGTACGCGCAGTTCCGCGGGTACCTCGGGCACGCCTCCGGCTTCCAGTCGTGGCAGTACCGCGCGGTCGAGTTCCTGCTCGGCAACAAGAACGCGCGCATGCTCGACGTGTTCGACGCCGAGCCCGCCGCCCGCGCCGAGCTCGCCCGGCTGCTCGCCGAGCCGAGCGTCTACGACGAGTTCCTGCGCCACCTCGCCCGCCATGGCCACGACGTCCCGCAGCGCGTGCTCGACCGCGACGTCACCGTCGCGCACACGCTCGACGACGACCTCGTCGAGGTGTTCCGGCGCATCTACGACGACCCGGAGACGTACTGGTCCGCGTACGAGACGTGCGAGGAGCTCGTCGACCTCGAGGACAACTTCCAGCTCTGGCGGTTCCGTCACATGAAGACGGTGCTGCGCATCATCGGCACCAAGCGCGGCACGGGCGGGTCGAGCGGCGTCGGCTTCCTCCAGCGCGCGCTCGACCTCACGTTCTTCCCCGAGCTGTTCACGGTGCGCACCGAGATCGGTCGGTCGTGACCGGCGGGCGTCTCGGCCGGGCGGGCGACGGCGGCACGTGGCTCCCGCCGTTCGCCGACGCGCACGTGCACCTCGGCCTCGTCGACCCGGTCGCGGTGCGGCGCGGCGGGATCGCTGTCGTGCACGACCTGGGGTGGGTGCCCGACGTCGCGCGCACGTGGCCCGGCCGGCCTGGCTTTCCGGAGGTTGCGTTCGCGGGCGCGTTCCTCACCGCGCCGGGCGGCTACCCGTCGGACCGGTCGTGGGCGCCGCCGGGGTCGGTCGAGGAGGTCGGCTCGCCCGAGGCGGCGGTCGCCGCCGTCGACCGCCAGGTCGCCGCGGGCGCGTCGTTCGTCAAGGTCGCCCTGCACGCCGACGCCGGTCCCGTGCTCGACGACGCCACGCTCGCCGCGCTCGTCGACCACGCCCACGCGCGGGGCAGGGACGTCGTCGCGCACGTCGAGGGCCGTGGCATGGCGGCCCGGGCGTTCGAGGCGGGCGTCGACCGGCTCGCGCACGCCCCGTTCTCCGAGCGCCTGCCCGACGACCTCCTCGCCAACATGGCCCGCCCCCGCCCGCGCTCGGAGCGGCGGCCTCGCGCCGAGCACGACCCTGCCCGCCGTCGAACACGACCTGACGGTCGACAAGGGCCGGATCACGACCCTCAGGTCGTTCTCGGCGGGTCGCGGGTGAGCTGGGTGAGCACGCTCGACGTCCACGGGTGGGGGAGACCCTCGGCCGAGCAGGACGTCGCGATCGACAACGTGCGGCGCTTCGTCGCGCTCGGCGGGACGGTCGTCTACGGCACCGACCTCGGCAACGGACCCCTGCCGCCCGGCGTGAACGCCCGCGAGCTGCGGGCGCTCGCGGCCGCCGGCCTCGATGCTCATGCGCTCCTCGGTGCGGTCACGCACGACGGCGCCGCGCCCGGTCCCGACGCCGCCGCGCCCGACCCCGACGGGGCCGGGCCGCGCCCGGAGGGCACCGCAGCCCAGGTCGCGACCTGGATCCCGGGTGACGCGCCCGACCTCGACGACCCCGACGACGTGGCCGCGTGGTTCGCGCGTGCCGTCGTCGTGGCGCGACCCGAGCCCCACGGTGCGCCGCGCGCACCCCGCCCCCCGGAGGACCCGCGATGACCGACAGCACCGACGGCACGACCGCCGACCACGCCGCGCGGTCGGCCGCGCTCGACGCCGCCGACCCGCTCGCGCGGTTCCGCGACGCGTTCGTCCCGTCGGACGAGGTGACGGCGTACCTCGACGGGAACTCGCTCGGCCGGCCCACGCGCGCGTCGGCGGAGCGGCTCGCGCGGTTCGCGACCGAGCGCTGGGGTGCGCGACTCATCCGCGGCTGGGACGAGGAGTGGTACGACCTCCCGCTGACGCTCGGCGACCGGATCGGTGCCGTGACGCTCGGCGCGGCGGCGGGTCAGACGTTCGTCGGCGACTCGACGACCGTGATCCTCTACAAGCTGGTGCGCGCCGCGCTCTCGGCGCCGCAGGTCGCGGGTCGCGACGAGATCGTGCTCGACGCCGGGAACTTCCCGACCGACCGCTACGTGCTGGAGGGCGTCGCGCGCGAGCACGGTGCGACGCTGCGGTGGATCACCCCCGACCACGACGCCGGCGTGACTCCGGACCAGGTGGCGGAGGTCCTCTCCGACCGCACCGCGCTCGTGCTGCTCAGCCACGTCGCGTACCGGTCGGGGTACGCGAGCGACGCCGCCGCGATCACGGCGCTCGCGCACGACGCCGGTGCGCTCGTGCTGTGGGACCTGTGCCACTCGGTCGGGGCGCTGCCCGTCGAGCTCGACGCGTGGGGCGTCGACCTCGCGGCGGGCTGCACGTACAAGTACCTCAACGGCGGGCCGGGTGCGCCCGCGTTCGGCTACGTCCGGGCGGATCTCCAGGACGCGCTGACCCAGCCGATCCAGGGGTGGATGGGCAGCGCGGCGCCGTTCGAGATGGGCCCGGCGTACGCGCCGCACGACCGCGTCCGGCGCTTCCTCTCGGGCACGCCCGCGATCGTCGGGATGCTCGCGATGCAGGACATGCTCGACCTCATCGACACGGCCGGGATGGCGGCCGTCCGTGCGAAGTCCGTCGCGCTCACCGAGCACGCGACCGCGCTCGTCGACGACCTGCTGCTCCCGATCGGCGCGCGGTACGCGTCCCCGCGCGACCCGGACCGGCGGGGGAGCCACGTCACCGTCGACCACGACGCGTTCGAAGCGACGCTCCCGCTGCTGTGGGAGCGCGGGGTGATCCCCGACTTCCGTCGGCCGGACGGCCTGCGCCTCGGCCTGTCCCCGCTCTCCACGAGCTTCGAGGAGGTGCGCGTCGGCGTCGAGGCGGTCCGCGACGCGCTGCTCGAGGTGCTCGGTCGGGCGTCCGCGGAGGCCGCCGGGGCGGCGTCGTCGGGCGCGGACGGCGCCGCGTGATCCTCGACGACCTCGACTCCCGGCCCGGGAGCACGACGTCGTTGCTGCGCACCGTCGTCGGGCTGTACCTGCGCGACCTCGGTGGGACGGTCGCGGTGGCGGAACTGGTCGAGCTGCTCGGCGCGCTCGGTGTCGCGCCCGGGGGAGCGCGCAGCGCGATCTCGCGCGTCAAGGCCAAGGGGCTGCTCGTCCCCGAGACGGTCGACGGACGAGCCGCCTACCGGCTCGCGGCCGACGCCGGGCCGATGCTCGACCGCGGCGACCGGCGCATCTTCGCCTACCGGCAGCAGGGCGACGACGACCCGTGGTGCCTCGTGTCGTACTCGCTGCCGGAGGAGCGGCGCGACGTGCGCCACCAGCTCCGGCGGCACCTCGCGTGGATCGGGGCCGGGAGCGTCGCGGACGCGCTGTGGATCGCGCCGGGCCACCTCGTGGACGAGGTCGAGGAGATCCTCGCCGCGCTCGACGTCCGCGACGCGGCGACGGTGTTCGTCGCCGGGCGCCCGCGCGTGGCAGGCGCGTTCGCCGACGTCGCCGCGCGGTGGTGGGACCTCGACCGGGTCGCGGCGCTGCACCGCGCGTTCCTCGCGCAGCACGGGGCTTCCCGTCCGGGGCGCGGCACGGTCCCCGACGGCGCCCCGGCGGCCGCGGAGGACGGCACTCCGCGCGACGCGTTCGCCCGGTGGGTGCGCGCCGTCGACGACTGGCGGCCGATCCCGTACGCGGACCCGGGGCTGCCGCCCTCGGCCCTGCCCGCCGACTGGCCCGGCGCCGCGAGCGTGGCCCTGTTCGACCGCCTCCGCACGTCGCTCGCGGCCGTCGCGTCGCGACACGTCCAGGTCGTCGTCGGGCGCTGACGGGGGCACAGTGGGCACATGAGCGACCCCACGCCCGACCTCCCGCCCGCCCTGCGGACCCTCGTCGACGCCACGAACGCGGGCGACCCCGAACGCTTCCTCACCGCGTTCACCGACGACGGGTTCCTCGACGACTGGGGTCGTCAGTTCCGCGGGCGCGACGAGCTCGCGAGCTGGGACCGCACGGACAACATCGGCAGGCGGTCGCGCTTCGACGTGACGGGGCTGCGCGTCGGCACGACCCCGGACGAGGTCCTGCTCGACCTCACGGTGTCCGGCGACGGGTACAACGGTCCCGCGACCTTCACGATCCTCCTGCGTGACGGACTGATCGCGAGCCTCGTCATCTCCTGAGCAGGAGGCCGTGTTCCGGACATGACCGACACATGCGGATGCATGCGTCGGCGGTGCTGGTGGGGTTGATCACACCGGTGTGACTTCACCCGGGCTCCAACCTGGACGGATGTCCAGGTCTGCCTACGGTGGTGGTGACGGGTCGTCCGATCCCGTCGCCCGCGACACCGAGACCCAGGTAGTGATGACCCGCTCGACCCTGACACCTGAACAGCAGCCCCCCTCGATCTCCCGCCGGCGCCCGACCGCCGCGCTCCTCGCCGTCGGCCTCCTCACCGGTGCCGGCCTCGTCGTCCCCGCGACGAGCGCCGCGGCCGCCGACGCGGTCAACCCGTTCGACCTGGCCGGCGGCTTCAGCGTCTACGCGCGTGAGGACGCCCGCCTCGACAACCACGAGACCGAGGGCTCGGTCGCCGTCGGCGGCGAGCTGACCGTCCGCGCCGACGGCGGCATGTACGCGATCGTCCACCAGGTCGCCGGGACCGCCGACTACACGATCCCGACCGTCGACGGCGACCCGACCCGTCTGCTCGTCGGGTCGTACGCGCCGACGTCCGGCCTGGGGCAGATCACCAACGCCGGGGTCCCGGCGGGCAGCGGCGCCGAGCTCGAGGGCTACCTCAAGGTCGTCGGTGACGACCCCGCGTTCGACACGTACCAGCGCGGCGACTGGGTGCGGTACCGCACCGAGGCCGACGAGGCCCCGTCGATCGACGCGACCAACCAGAAGTGGCCCGACGGCGCCGCGACCGTGGCGACCGAGCGCGACTCCGTCGCTGCGTACGTCGAGACGGGTGCGACGGAGCCGGCCGAGGTGCGCCAGTGCCTCGCGGACCTCGTGCCGAGCGGCGCGGCCCACGTGCTGACGGTGGCCGAGGACGTCGGTGACCGCGTCGTCCTCTCGGCGCTCGAGCCGGGACGGCCGAACGTCGTCGACTACGCCGACATCGCCGAGGCGTACACCGTGCAGTTCGCGGACGGCGTGCTCCCGTCGGCCGACGCCCCGCTCATCGTCTCGGTCCCCGGCGGGACGACCGAGCTGCGCGGTTCCGTGTTCGGTGCCGAGGGTGCGGCCGCCCGCTTCGTGATGTGGGACCTCTCGCAGCTCGACGGTTCCGTCACCCTCGGCACGGGCGGGACCCGCCTCGACGGGTCGGTCTACGCCCCGACCGCGGACCTCACGGTCGAGGCGTCGCCGCTCGACGGCCAGGTCGTCGCGCGGAACCTCACGCTGCGCGGCGGCGAGGCGCACGCCTACCTCTTCGCCGGCTCGATCCCGTGCGCCACGGAGCCCGTCGTGGAGACGGGCAGCCTCACCGTCACCAAGCGCGTCGCGGGTGACGCGGCCTCCACCGTGCCCGACGGGACGACCTTCACCGTCGCGTACGAGGCCGCCGGGACGACGGGCGAGCTGACCGTGCCCGTCGACGGCTCGTCGACCGTCGAGGACCTCCCGCTCGGCACCGAGGTCGTGCTGTCCGAGCCGGGCTTCCCCGCCGTGGACGGGGTCGAGTGGGGCGAGGCGACGTGGCAGGTGGACGGCGCCGCCGTCGAGCCGGGCGACGACGGGACCGTGCGCGTAGAGATCGGCACGACGGACGTCGCCGTGGTGCTGACCAACACGGCGGACGCGCCGGTCGAGCCGACGCCCACGCCGTCGACCCCCACGCCGACCGAGCCCACGACCCCGACCGCGCCGGTCACGCCCGGCGTGCCCGACCAGCCGACGTCTCCCGCCGACGGCGGCACCGGCGGCTTGGCCACGACGGGGGTCGAGGCAGGAGGCATCGCGCTCGCGGCGCTCGTGCTGGTCGCGCTCGGTGTCACGGTCCTCGCCCTGCGGCGCCGCCAGGACGCCTGACCCGTTCCTCCCGCGCGTCCGGGACGGCCACCTGCCCGCCGTCGGGAGTTCACCGGGCGGACGGGTGCCCGCCACCCCGGCTCCGTACGGTGACAGCGCTTCCCACCACGGGTCCGGCGCCGCCACGGTGGTCCGACGGTCGTCGCCGCGCGGACCCCTGACCTGCGAAGGAACCCATGAACCCGCACGCCTCCCGGCTGCCCGGCGCGCTGACGCGCGCGGCGGCGTCGGCGCTCGCCGTCTCCCTCGTCGGCACGGTGCTCGTCGCCGCGACCGCGACCCCGACGGCCGCCGCCGACGAGTCCCTGCTCTCGACCTCCGGCACGACCTGGCGCTACCTCGACGACAACACGAACCCGGCTGGATCCGCCGCGGACCAGCGCGTGTGGACGACCACCGCGTTCGACGACTCCGCGTGGAAGTCCGCGACCGGTGCGTTCGGTGCCAAGCGCGGCGCCGCGACGGGGATCGGTACCGCGTTCCCGATCACCACGCTCCTCACCCAGTACATCGAGGGCACGACGACGGACGTCCCCACGTTCTTCTTCCGCACCGACGTGGAGCTCACCGCGGCGGACCTCGACGGCGTCCCCGCGTTCGAGGGCGAGATCGTCTACGACGACGCCGCGATCGTCTACGTGAACGGCGAGGAGGTCGTGCGCCTGGGCGACGACTCCCGCGAGATCACGGAGAACCTCCAGTACCACGGCAACGGCCGCACGGACCCGGTGACCGGCACGTTCGTCGTCCCCTCCGACGCGTTCGCGCCGGGCGAGAACACGATCTCCGTCGCGCTCTACCAGGACGCTCCGACGAGCTCGGACATCTACCTCGACGTGCGCTCGCTCGTCCCCACGCACGGCGAGGTGCGCGACGTCGCGCTCAACGTCGGCGCGGACGAGACCCAGGCGAACGTCGCGTGGTTCTCCACGCTCCCCGGCGACGGCGAGGTGCAGTGGGCCCGCGCCGACGAGGCGGGCGGCGAGGTGGACTGGCAGTCCGCGGCGACGTCGTCGTCCCGGAACGGCACCGCGGCGGACGGCGCGACGTACCACCACGCGACGATCACCGGGCTCGAGGAGGACTCGGCCTACGTGTACCGCGTGGGCAGCGCGGCGACCGGCTGGTCCGAGCCGACGACGTTCACCACGGGCACGTTCGGCGACGAGTTCAGCGCGCTGTTCATCGGGGACGCGCAGATCGGCGCGAGCGGCAACGCGGCGAACGACGCCACGCGGTGGGCCGCGAACCTCGACTCGATGACGGCGCGGCACCCCGACACGGCGTTCCTCATCTCCGCGGGCGACCAGGTGGAGAACGCGGGGAACACCGCGCAGTACACCGGGTTCCTCGCGCCGCGTCAGATGCGCGAGCTTCGCTTCGCCGTCCAGGACGGCAACCACGACACCGCGTCCGCGCTCTACGACCAGCACTACGCGATGCCGAACCTCTCGACCGAGCAGCGTCGCGACTACTGGTACGCGTACAACAACGTGCTCGTCGTGGCGATCGACTCGAACGACTCCGACCCGGCCGAGATCGCCGGTCACGAGGCGTTCCTGCGCGACGTGGTCGGCTCGCACGGCGATGCGTACGACTGGGTCGTCGTGACGTTCCACCACTCGCTGTACAGCCAGGCGTTCCACTCGCGCGACACCGACGTGGTGCGCATGCGCGAGGCGCTGTCGCCCGTCTTCAGCGACCTCGGCGTCGACCTCGTCCTCGCGGGGCACGACCACATCTACACGCGCTCGTACCTCATGGAGGGCACGACGCCCGTCGTCCCGGCCGAGGCCCCGGCCGAGGGCGACGTGCTCACCCCCGAGGAGGACCAGGTCCTCTACCTCACGGGCAACTCGTCGTCGGGCTCGAAGTTCTACGGCTTCGACGGCGACAAGCCGTGGACGGCGCGCTGGGAGCAGTCGCGCGAGGCGAGCTACTCCGACCTCGACGTCACGCCGACGTCGCTGACGGTCACCACCTACGCGACCGGGTCGCAGCGCGTCGTCGACCAGGTGACGCTGCAGCGCGAGGTCGCGACGGGCCCGGCGCTCGACGTCGAGACCAGCGCGCGCTGCCTCGCCGGCACCGCGTACGTCGCGGTCCGCGCGACGAACACCGGGGACGTCCCGGCGGACGTCACGCTCGCGACGCCGTTCGGCACGCGGACGTTCGCGGCGGTCGCCCCGGGCAAGGCCGCGTACCAGTCCTTCTCGACGCGGTCGGTCGCGGCCGAGGCGGGCTCCGTCACGGTGACGGGCACCCGGCCCGACGGCGGCGCCTCCACCGCGCAGGAAATTGTCTACCCGGCGGTCGCCTGCGGCTGACGGGCACCGTCACTCACTGACGCGGGGGGGGGGCGCGCCCCGGGGCACCGACGACCTCCACCCGGGGGTGGCCCCCCGCGCCCCCGCAGCACCGCACCCCCCCCCACGCCCGGGCGGGCCGGCGCGCCCCCCCCCCCGCCCCGACACACC
>NZ_JBHXIC010000064.1:0-27340 GCF_042723955.1 Cellulosimicrobium cellulans
GTTTTTTTTTTTTTTTTTTTTTTTTTTTTTTTTTTTTTTTTTTTTTTTTTTTTTTTTTTTTTTTATTTTTTTTTTTTTTTTTTTGGTCCCGCGGGCGCCCCCCCCCCGCCTCACCGGTGGTGGGGGGGGGGGGGGGTCGCCGTCGTGCAGGGGGAGGTGCCGGCGAGCCCGGCGGGAGCCCGCGGCTCAGCGGAAGACGACGGTGCGGTGCCCGTCCAGGAGCACGCGGTGCTCCGCGTGCCAGCGCACGGCGCGCGCGAGCGTCTGGCGCTCGACGTCCTCGCCGATCGCGACGAGGTCCTCGACCCGGCGCGAGTGGTCGACGCGCTCGACGTCCTGCTCGATGATCGGGCCCTCGTCGAGGTCGCCCGTCACGTAGTGCGACGTCGCGCCGATGAGCTTGACGCCGCGGTCGTGCGCCTGGGCGTACGGGCGTGCGCCCTTGAAGCTCGGCAGGAACGAGTGGTGGATGTTGATGATGCGACCGGGCATCTCGCGGCACAGCTCGTCCGAGAGGATCTGCATGTAGCGCGCGAGGACGACGAGCTCGACGTCGAGCTCGGCGACGAGCCCGCGCAGGCGTGCCTCGGCGTCGGCCTTGGTGTCGCGCGTGACGGGCACGTGGTGGAACGGCTTGCCGTAGAACGTCGCGATGTCCTCGAGGTCGCGGTGGTTGCCGACGACGCCGACGACCTCGATCGGCATGCCCTGGGAGCGCTCGCGGTACAGCAGGTCGACGAGGCAGTGCGGCGCCTTGGAGACCATGAGCAGCGTGCGGACCCGGCGCCCGACGACGTCGAGCTGCCAGGTCATGGCGAACCGGGCCGCGACCTCCTCGACCGCGCGCTCCAGCTCGGCGCGCTCGGCGGCCGCCGTGACCTGCACGCGCATGAAGAAAAGCCCCGAGAGCGGGTCGCCGAACTGCTGCGACTCCGTGATGTTGCCGCCGAGCCGCGCGAGGGCCCCGGCGACGGCGTGCACGATCCCCGGCCCGTCGGGGCACGAGAGCGTGAGGACCCAGTGCGTGGGGTCGCCGGTCGAGGGCTGCGCGGTGCGGAGCGCCGAGGTGTCGGGGACGTCGGCGCCACGGGGATCTGTCGTGGACACCCCTCAGAGGGTAGCCGCGTCCCGGCGGTGACGAGGCCGCCGTCCGGAAGCCCGACATCACCCGGACACGCGCGGTCGGGCTGCGCGATGTCTGACACGATGTCTTCATGAACGACGCGCAGATCACGACCCGCCTCGTCGACGACGCCGAGGCCGGTGAGCTCCTGACCCTGCGGCGGGCGGCGTTCGTCACCGAGGCGCAGCTCTACCAGGACCCCAACATCCCCCCGCTGACCCAGACCCTCCACGAGCTGCGCGACGACCTCGCGCGTGAGGACGTCGTGACGATCGGCGCGTGGCTCGGCCCGCGCCTGGTCGGCTCGGTGCGGGTCGAGATCGAGGACAGCAAGGCGACGCTCGGCCGCCTCGCCGTGGCACCCGACATGCAGGGCCGGGGCATCGGGACGCAGATGCTCTTCGAGGTGCTGCCGTACCTGCCGGAGCAGACCACGGAGATCTGGGTGTTCACCGGCAAGGACTCCAAGCAGAACCTCGCGATGTACACCAAGCACGGCTACGAGGAGCAGTACGACAAGGCCGCGGGCGACCTCACCTACACCTACCTGCGCCGCATCCTCGGCGAGGCCGAGGCGCGCAACGAGTCCGACGCCGTCGGGCAGGAGTAGCAGCGCGACGGGCCCCGGGCGAGGGCCCGGGACCCGACGACGGGCCGTGCGCTAGGATCGACGCGTCGCGACTGGCGCCGCCCGGTGGATCTCCGCCCGGGCAGGGTGGATCACCACCGGGGAGCGACACGCTGTGCAGACGACGGGTCGTTCGCCTGGGCCCCGGGTCACCCCCTGGTGGGGCGTACCCGGCGAGCCGGGAACGTGACCACCGACGACACACTGCCAAGCACCCGCGGAGGAGACGCCATGAGCGCCCAGCCAGCCGACAACGTCCTCGACACCCCGCTCGCCGAGCTCGACCCCGAGATCGCGGCCGTCCTCGACGGGGAGCTCGCGCGCCAGCGCGACACCCTCGAGATGATCGCGTCCGAGAACTTCGTCCCGCGCGCCGTCCTGCAGGCGCAGGGCTCCGTGCTGACCAACAAGTACGCCGAGGGCTACCCGGGCCGCCGTTACTACGGCGGCTGCGAGCAGGTCGACATCGCGGAGAACCTCGCGATCGCCCGCGCCAAGGAGCTGTTCGGCGCCGAGCACGCGAACGTCCAGCCGCACTCGGGCGCCACGGCCAACGCCGCCGTGCTGCACGCGCTCATCAACAAGGGCGACAAGATCCTCGGCCTGGAGCTGGCGCACGGCGGCCACCTCACGCACGGCATGAAGATCAACTTCTCCGGCAAGCTCTACGACGTCGCGGCGTACGGCGTGGACCCGCAGTCGTACCGCATCGAGATGGACGAGGTCCGCAAGCAGGCGCTCGAGACGCGTCCCGACGTCATCATCGGCGGCTGGTCCGCCTACCCGCGCCACCTCGACTTCGCGGCCTTCCGCGAGATCGCGGACGAGGTCGGCGCGAAGCTCTGGGTGGACATGGCGCACTTCGCGGGCCTCGTGGCCGCGGGCCTGCACCCGTCCCCGGTGCCGTACGCGGACGTCGTGTCCTCCACGGTGCACAAGACGATCGGCGGCCCGCGCTCCGGCTTCATCCTGAGCAAGGAGGAGTACGCCAAGAAGATCGACTCCGCCGTGTTCCCGGGTCAGCAGGGCGGCCCGCTCATGCACGTCGTCGCCGCCAAGGCCGTGTCGTTCAAGATCGCGGGCTCGGACGACTTCCGCGACCGCCAGGAGCGCACGCTGCGCGGCGCGAGCATCATCGCCGACCGCCTCGCCCAGGCCGACGTGGCCGCGGCCGGGGTCTCCGTCCTCACCGGCGGCACGGACGTCCACCTCGTGCTCGTCGACCTGCGCCACTCGGCGCTCGACGGCCAGCAGGCCGAGGACCTCCTGCACGAGGTCGGCATCACCGTGAACCGCAACGCCGTGCCGTTCGACCCGCGCCCCCCGCGCGTCACGTCCGGTCTGCGCATCGGCACGCCCGCGCTCGCGACGCGCGGCTTCGGTGACGCGGAGTTCACCGAGGTGGCCGAGGTCATCGCGACCGCGCTGCGCGAGGGCGCGGCGGCGGACGCCGACGCGCTGCGCGCCCGCGTGCGCAAGCTCACGGCCGACTTCCCGCTGTACCCGGGCCTGCACCAGTGAGCGCGCAGCTCCTCGACGGCAAGGCGACCGCCGCCGCCATCAAGGCCGAGCTCAAGGAGCGTCTCGCGGTCCTCGCCGGGAAGGGCGTCGTGCCCGGCCTGGGCACTCTGCTGGTCGGCGACGACCCGGGCTCGCAGTGGTACGTCGCGGGCAAGCACCGCGACTGCGCCGAGGTCGGGCTGTCCTCGATCCGCGAGGACCTGCCGGGCGACGCGACGCAGGAGGAGATCGAGGCCGCGGTCCGCCGCCTCAACGAGGACCCGGCCTGCACGGGGTACATCGTGCAGCTCCCGCTCCCGAAGGGCATCGACACCAACCGCGTGCTCGAGCTCATCGACCCCGCCAAGGACGCCGACGGGCTGCACCCGACCAACCTCGGGCGCCTCGTCCTGCGCGTCAACGAGGAGGTCACCTCGCCGCTCCCGTGCACGCCGCGCGGGATCATCGAGCTCATCGAGCGGCACGGCATCTCCCTCGCGGGCAAGGAGGTCGTGGTCGTGGGCCGCGGCGTGACGGTCGGCCGCTCGATCGGCCTGCTGCTCACCCGCCGCGCGGTCAACGCGACGGTGACGCTCACGCACACCGGGACGACGGACCTCGCGGACCTCGTGCGACGCGCCGACGTCGTGGTCGCGGCGGCGGGCGTCCAGGGCATCATCACGCGCGACATGGTCAAGCCGGGTGCCGTCGTCATCGACGTCGGTGTCTCGCGCGAGGTCGACCCCGAGACCGGCAAGAGCCGGGTCGTGGGGGACGCCGCGCCCGACGTCGCCGACGTCGCGGGCTGGATCTCGCCCAACCCCGGCGGGGTCGGGCCCATGACGCGCGCGATGCTCCTCGCGAACGTCGTCGACGCGGCGGAGCGCGCCTCCGCCTGAGCTCGTCCTCGGGGCGCGGTCGTGGGAAGTCCCGCGGCCGCGCCCTGCGGCGTTCCCGGGCCGACGCGCAGGCGCTAGTCTGCGCGGGTGACGAGGGCGCGCATCGCGACGACGGCGGCGTACGCCGTGCAGGGCTTCGGGTTCGCCGTGGTGCTCACGAGCATCCCGGGGTACAAGGAACGGCTCGGCATGGGCGACGACGTCGTCACGCTCGTCGTGCTGGGCGTGTGCGTCTTCGCCGGGCTGGGCAGCGCGCTGTCCGGCGTCGTGGCGGCGCTCCGCGGCGCGCGCGCCGTGGTCGTGGGCGGCCTGCTGCTCGCGGCGCTCGCGGTCGCGGGCGTCGGGCTCGCGCCGTCGTGGCCGGTCTTCTTCGTCGCGATCGGGCTGTACGGCCTCGCGCTCGGCGCGGTCGACGCCGCGATGAACATGCTCGGGATCGACGTCGAGCGCGCGCACGGCCGCAGCCTGCTCGCCTCGTTCTACGCGGCCAACGCCGCCGGCGGTGTGCTCGGCGCGCTCGCCGTCTCGGGCAGCGCGCTCGTCGGGCTCGGCCAGCCGGTCGCGCTCCCGCTCGTGGCGCTGCTCGTGGCTGCGGGCGCCGCGTGGCTCGCGCTGCGTCTGCCCGACGGCGGCACGACCGTCCCGGGAGCCGCGGCCCCGGGCGGGACTCCGGGCACGGAGCGGTCGGCCGTGGCGGACCCGCTGGCGGTCGGGGTCGCGGGCGACGGTCGCGGGGCGGCGCCGCTCGGGTCCGTGACGTGGGTCGCGGCCGGCACGATCGCACTGCTCGGCGCGGGCATGCTCGCGTTCCCCGTCGCGGACTCCGCGGTGTCGAGCTGGAGCGCGACGTTCCTGCGCGACGTCCTCGCGGCGAGCGCGGCCGCCGCGCCCCTGGGGTACGCGGCGTACCAGGCGGCGCTCATCGTGTCGCGGCTCGTGGGGGACGGTCTCGTCGAGCGTCTCGGCCGGGTGCGGGTCGTGCGGCTGGGCGGCACGCTCGGCGCCCTGGGGTTCGTCGCGGTGGCAGCGGCGCCCGCCTGGCCCGTCGCGGTGCTCGGGCTGGCGGCGACCGGGCTCGGGCTCGGCGTCGTCGCGCCGCTCGCGTTCTCCGCGATCGGGGACCGCGCCCGCGAGGCGGTGGCGGCGGGAACGGGCACGGGCTCGGCGGAGCCGTCGGCCGGGATCGTCGCGACGGTCACGGACCGCGCGGTCGCGCGCCTCAACGTGTTCACCTACGCGGGCGCGGTGCTCGGGGGCGTGCTCACCGGCGTCTTCGCGACCGCCCATCACCTCCGGGTCGGGTTCGTCGTCCTCGCCGTGCTCGCGGCGGTCTCCGCGGTGCTTGCCGGCGCGTTCCGGCCCGCGCGCGCCGCCCTCGTGAGCGTGAGCGAGGCCACGCCGCCCGCGTGACGCCGCGGACCAGTCCTGTCGGTGGCGTGTGATGGGATGGCCGGCGTGCCGCGACCGTCCTGGCAGCCGCGCACGACCGCCATCGAGGAGGACGAGCCCACTTGATCACCATCGCCACCGCCAACGTCAACGGGATCCGCGCCGCCTACCGCCGCGGGATGGACGCCTGGATCGCGTCCCGGACGCCCGACGTCCTCCTGCTCCAGGAGGTCCGCGCACCCGACTCGATCGTGAACGACTTCCTCCAGGGGTGGCACGTCGCGCACCAGGCGTGCGACATCAAGGGCCGCGCCGGCGTCGCCGTCGCCTCGCGGCTGCCCGTCTCGGCCGTGCGCGTCGGGCTGGGCGCCGGCGAGCCGGAGCCGCCCGTCGACACGGGCCGCTGGGTCGAGGCGGACCTCGAGCTGCCCGACGGCGGCCGAGTCACCGTCATCTCCGCGTACATCCACTCCGGCACCGTGAGCCAGCCGGAGACGATGGTGGCCAAGTACGCCTACCTCGAGAGGGTCACCGCGCGCCTGCGCGAGCTCGCGGCGACGGGGGAGAAGGTCGTCCTGGCGGGCGACCTCAACATCGCGCACCACAACGTCGACATCAAGAACTGGCGCGGCAACCTCAAGAGCGCCGGCTTCCTCCCGGAGGAGCGCGCCTACGTCGACACCTGGCTCGACCAGGTCGGCCTCGTCGACCTCGGCCGCGTCCACGGCGGCGAGGGCCCCGGTCCGTTCACGTGGTGGTCCTGGCGCGGGCGCGCGTTCGACAACGACTCGGGCTGGCGCATCGACTACCAGCTCGCCACGCCGTCGCTCGCCGAGCGCGCCGTCAAGGTCGAGGTCGACCGCGCGCCGACGCACGACGAGCGCTGGAGCGACCACGCGCCGCTCGTCGTCACCTACGACGTCTGAGACGTTCCGGCCTCGCCGAACACGACATGAGCGTCGTCATGTGTCGCACAGCGACCCTCATGTCGTGCTCGGCGGTGCGTGAGTCGTGCTCGGGTCAGGCGACGCGCTCGGCGGGTGCGGACGGTGTCGCGAGGAGGAAGCCGGGGGCCCCGAGGCCCTCGCGCTCGAACGCGGCGCGGACGGCGTCCGCGACGGCCTCGACCTGGTCGGCCCGGACGAGCGCGATCGCGGAGCCGCCGAACCCGCCGCCGGTCATGCGGGCACCGAGGGCGCCGGCGACGCGTGCGGCGTCCACGGCGACGTCGAGCTCGACGCTCGAGACCTCGTAGTCGTCGCGCAGCGACGCGTGCGAGGCGTTCATGAGCGGCCCGACCGCGTCGGGGCGGCCGTCGCGCAGGAGTGCCACGAGGTCGCGCACGCGGCCGATCTCCGTCACGACGTGACGCACGCGGCGGCGAGCGACGTCGTCGGGCAGCTTCTCCAGGGCGACGGCGAGCGCCCCGGCGGGGTCGTCGCTCGCGGCGACGGCGTCCGCGAGCTCGCGCAGCGAGCCCAGCCCGAGCGTCCGGGCGGCGTCCTCGCACGTGTCGCGTCGCGCCGCGTACTGGCCGTCGACGAGCTGGTGCTCGGCGCGCGTGTCGACGACGAGCAGGGCCAGCCCCGCGGCGTCCAGGTCGAACGGGACCTGCTCGGCGGACTCGACGGGGTCGAGGCCGGGCCGGCAGTCGAGGAGCAGCGCGTGCCCGGCGTGCGCGCGCAGCGACGCGGACTGGTCCATCCCGCCCGTCGGCGCGCCCGCGATCTCGTTCTCGGCACGGATGCTCGCCGCGGCCAGCGCGGCGCGGCCGGCGTCGGTCGAGGCCAGGCCCAGCCCGGCGACGTCGTCGAGCGCGACCGCGACCGCGCACTCGAGAGCGGCCGACGAGGAGAGCCCGGCCCCGAACGGGACGCTCGAGTCGATCGCCGCGTCGAAGCCCGTGACGGCGCCCGGGTCGGCGCCCTGCGCGACGAGGTGCTCGCGCAGCGCCCACGCGACGCCGGCGACGTACGACCCCCACCCGGAGACCGTGCCCGGGGCGACGTCCTCCAGCGTCGTGGTCCACGTCTCGCCGGGTGCCTGCGCCGACGCGAGCCGGACGACGGAGTCGTTGCGCGGGCGCAGCGCGACGTACGTGCGGTGGGGGAGCGCGATCGGCAGGCACAGGCCCGCGTTGTAGTCGGTGTGCTCGCCGATGAGGTTGACGCGACCCGGCGCGGCCCAGACGTGGACCTCGTCGGGGTGCTCGCCGGCCGTCTCGTCGTCGTCTCGGTCGTCGTCCTCGCTGAACGCCGCGGCGAGGACCGCGCGCGCCCGGGCCGCGCCGTCGTCGTCGGACCACGAGCGGACCCAGCCGCGCGCGGCGCTCGACGGGGCGAGCTCCTGGAGGCGGGCCGCGATCCGCTCGGGCGTCGTGTCGCTGATCCATGCGCCCATGCCGGACTCCGAGCCGGCGAGGTACTTGAGCTTGCCCGGAGCGCGCAGGACGGAGAAGACCTGGAGGTGGAGCCGGGCGAGGGTGACGTCGTCGGTGCCGCCGTCCGCGACGGAGCGGCCCTCGCGCGCGGGCGCCTGGTGCCACGCGGCGATGTAGGGGAGCGGGATGGGTTCGCCGTCGGCCGTCTCGAAGAAGCGGTCGAGGCGGCGCAGGAGCTCGAGGTAGGCGGTCGCGAGGTCGTCGCGCTCGCCGTCGGTGAGCGCGGGGAGGTCGGGGACGTCGCGTCGCGGGGCGAGATGGACCTCGACGGGCCAGCGGGCCGCGAACGGCACGTACGCGACCCAGTGCTCGGTCTCGAGCACGACGCGACGCCCGTCCGCGAGCTCGGAGTCGAGGACGTCGCGCAGCAGGTTGCGGCCCGTGCGGCGGTGGTGCTCGCGCGCCTCGTCGAGCAGCGCGCGCGTGCGCGGCGTGACGTACGGGTAGCCGTAGATCTGCCCGTGGGGGTGGTGCAGCGTGACGCCGATCTCCTGGCCCCGGTTCTCGAAGCAGAAGACCTGCTCGACGCCGGGCTCCGCCCCGAGCGCGGCGGTGCGGTCGGCCCACGCGTCGATGATCGTGCGCACGCGCTGCGGCGAGAGCGCGCCGAACGACGTGCGGTGGTCGCTCGAGAAGCACACGACCTCGCACCGGCCCGCGGCCGGGGCGTGGAGCTGGAGCGGCGCGTCCTCGACGACGGCGTCGGCGACGCCGGGGACGCGCTGGAGCGACGGGAAGCGGTTCTCGAACACGACGACGTCGTAGTCGGTGTCGGGGACCTCGCCGTCCGAGTAGGCGGCCCCGGGACGCGCGGGGCACAGCGGGCACGAGTCCGCCGCCGGGAGGAACGTGCGGTTCATCCGGTGCGCGGCGAGAGGAACCCAGTCACCCGTGAGCGGGTCGCGGCGCATCTCCGGCCCGATGTACGGCTGCGGCGTCCCGTCGGGGCCGGGGACCGGGGCGAACCGGTCGGGCAGGGGACGCGGGTCGTCGAGCCGACGTGAGCGCTCACCCGAGACGTAGGCGGGCGAGTCGTCGAAGTAGACGAGCTCGCGGCCGTCGGCGAGGCGGGTCGAGGTGCGGCGCAGGTGCGGGTTCATGCGTGCGGTGTTCCGATCGCGATGCGGTGGGGAGGCGGCGGCTGCGGTCCGCCGTCAGGCGACGACGAGCTGCTCGACGAGGTCCTGGACCCGGGCGCGCTCGTCCTCGGCGAGCCGGGCGTCGGTGACGAGGACGTCCACGTCGGCGAACGTCGCGAAGACGCGTAGTCCGGTCGTGTGCCACTTGGTGTGGTCGGCGAGGACGACGGTGCGGCCGGCCGACTCGATGAGCGCGCGGTTGGTCGCGGCCTCGTCGAGGTTCGGCGTGGTCAGCCCGATCTCCGGGTCGACGCCGTGCGCGCCGACGAACGCGAGGTCGACGCGCAGGCCCGCGAGCGCGGCCTCGGCGAGCGGCCCGACGAGCGCGTCGGACGGCGTGCGGCTGCCGCCGGTGAGGATCGTCTCCAGGCGCGGGTCGTTCGCCCGGTGGAGGACCTCGGCGACGGGGAGCGAGTTCGTGACGACCGTCAGGGGCCGCAGCGCTGGGTCGGCGGCGATGCGGGCGGCGAGCAGGTGCGTCGTCGTGCCCGCGCTCAGCGCGATGGACGCGTTCGCGGTGATGAGGCGCGCGGCGGCCGTCGCGATGGCCTCCTTCTCCGCGGCCTCGCGCGAGCTCTTGGCGGCGAAGCCCGGCTCGTGCGCGGTCGTGTGCGGGGCGACGGCGCCGCCGTGGACCTTGCGGACGAGGCCCTGGTCGGCCAGCTCGACGAGGTCGCGCCGGATCGTCATGTCCGAGACGGCGAGCTCCCGGGTCAGGTCGCCGATGCGGACCGCGCCGTGGTCCCGGATCTCCGCGAGGATGCGCTCCTGGCGCTGTGAGGCGAGCATGCGAACAGTATTGTCCACATCGCCGAGAAATCCAACACGATCGAACATGACCGAACATCGCAGGCGCGGTCCGGCCCGGCGGCGGCCGGACCGGGCCCGCGTCAGTAACGGATCGCGTCGATGACCTTGACCCGGACGGCGACGAGCGCAGGGAGAAGTCCTGCGAGCGCTCCGATCCCGACGGCGGCGAGCATGCCCGTCACCGCGGCGGAGAACGGGAAGCCGGGGGCGTCCTGGACGGCCGAGCCCATGAGCGCGTCGAGCGGGACGTTGTGGAGGGCGACGACCGCGACCGTCACGCCCAGCACGCCCGCGACGGTCGTCGCGACGACGCTCTCCATCATCACGGAGAAGAAGACGCGTCCCGAGCTCGCGCCGAAGCTCCGGCGGATCCCGATCTCGCGGATGCGGTACCGCACGGTGACGAGCGCGATGTTGACGAGCCCGAGCCCGCCGAGCAGGAGCGCGATCACGCTGACGCCGAGCACGACCCAGCGGATGGCGCCGTCGACGACGGCGTAGCCCGCCGAGTCCGACCGGAAGACGTCGGCCTGCGTGCCGCTGAGCGCCCCGGCGACGTCGCGCTGGATGGCCTCGACGAGCCCGTCGGCGAGGTCGTCGGGGACCCACAGCTCGAGCCGGGGCGGGCCCGCCATCTCCAAGGTCTCCGGCGTGACCCAGGCAGACTGCGCGTCCACGAGGACGTAGGCCTGCGGCTCGGCCTGCGGCCAGTCGTCCGGGAACGCCCCGACGACGGTCGCGACCACCGGGTTGTCGCCCCCGATCGTCACGGTCGGGTGCTCTGCGACGGTCACGCCGCCGAGCGCGTCGAGGAACGCCTGGTTGACGACGAGCGCGGGGGCGAGCCGGTCGGCGTCGGCGTCGGTGAACCAGCGGCCGGACGTCACCTCGAAGCGGTGCATCGTGGCCCAGTCCGCCTCGACGCCCGTGGTGTACACCTCGCGCGTGCCGTCGGGGAAGCGGACGGGGGCGGGCGCGTCGCGCAGCATCGACGAGAAGCCGATCGCGTAGCGCTCGACGACCTCGTCGAACACGCGCTCGTACTCCTCGGGCGCCGGCATGACGCTCCCGCCCTCGCCGGTCGGCCACGCCGAGACCTGGAGCGTCGCGGCGCGGCCGTTCCAGCGGTCGTTCTGCTCGGCGGAGACCTGGCGCAGCATCTCCCCGGCGGCCGAGATCGCGGTGATCGCGCAGACCGCGACGGCGACGCCGACGAGCGCGAGCAGGACGCGCACCTTGTGGACGCGGAGCTCGTCCCACGCCTCGAGGACCGCGCCGACGATCCCGGTCACGCGGCGTCCCCCGTCCGCGGTGACGCGCCGTGCGAGGCGACCAGCGGGCGGGCGACGTGCTCCGCCTGGTCGTCGCCGGCCTCGAGCGCGTGCGGCGCGGTGTCGTCGTGCGCGCCCGGACCGTAGGGCCCGACGCCGCCGGTGCCCGGCCTCGCGGCGTCTCCGCTCGTCGCCTCGAGCGCGGCGAGCGACCCCGCGCTGCGCGCGCTGATGGCGATCGGTGCGAGCACGCCGTCGGCGAGACGGAACTGCCGGGCCGCGCGCGACGCGACGGCGAGGTCGTGCGTGATGGCGATGAGCGCCGACCCGTTCTCGCGCGCGATGGTGTCGAGCAGGTCCATGACCTCGCTGCCCGTGTCGACGTCGAGCGCCCCCGTCGGCTCGTCCGCGAGGATCACGCGCGGCACGCGCACGAGCGCGCGGGCGATGGCGACGCGCTGCTGCTCCCCGCCCGAGAGCTTCTCCGGGCGTGTGTCGAGGCGGTCGCCGAGGCCGACCCGTTCGAGCATCTCCGCGGCGAGCGCGCGGCGCTGCCAGAACTGCCGTCCGCGCGCGTACAGCAGCGGCGCGACGACGTTCTCGAGCGCCGTGCGGCCCTGGAGCAGGTTGAACTGCTGGAACACGAACCCGAAGTCCGTGCCGCGGCGCCGCGCCCGGGCGCGGCCGGAGAGCCGGCCGATAGGGACGCCGTCGAGCAGGTACTCCCCGCCCGTCGGGGTGTCGAGGAGCCCGAGGATGTTGAGGAGGGTGGACTTGCCGGTGCCCGAGCGCCCGACGATCGAGACGTGCTCGCCCGCGGCGACCGTGAGGTCGATACCGCGCAGGATCTCGAGCTCGCGGTCGTCGGGGAGGAGCACGGAGCGGGCGACGCCGCTCAGCTCCAGGAGGCTCATCCCCCCATCACCTCGCCGGTCATCGGGTCCACGACCGGGACGACGTCCTGGCCAGGCACGAACTCGAGGACCTCGTCGCCCTCGGCGAGCCCCTCGGTGACCTGCACGACGCTGCCGTCGGTGAGGCCGAGCGTGACGGCGCGCTCCTCGGGTTCGCCGTCCGCGCCGACGACCCACACCTTGCCCTGCTCGACCCGGCCCAGGACCGCGGTCACGGGGACGACGAGGGCGCCCTCGACCGAGCCCGCGGTGATCTCGAGCTCGGCGGCGAGGCCGGCGAAGACGGTGACGTCACCCGGCACCGCGCACGTGACGCTCGCGGACGAGGCGCCGGCAGCGGGGTCGGGCACGCCCTCCTCGGGCGTCCCGGCGGGCGCGGCGGCGGTGCCCATGCGCAGGTTCGTGCACGTGAACGGGGCGGGCCCGCCGGTGACGGTGACGTTCGCCTCGGTCGGGATCTGGAGCAGGCGGAACTGCTGCTCGGCGACCATGCTGCCCGTGACGGAGAGCGTCCCGGGGGAGATCGACGCGAAGTCCTCCCCGACCGCGACCTCCTGGTCCTTGAGGGCCGTGAACGTGGCGACCGTGCCCGCGGTGGTGGCTTTCACGGTCTCCTTCGTCACCTTCGGCCGGCGCTCGGTGACCGTGACCTCGCCGGTCTCCGGGTCGGTCTCGGTCAAGGGCTCCCGGGGCTCCTCGAGCGTCACCTCGAGCAGCGGCGCCCCTGCCTCGACGACGTCGCCGGGCTCGGCGTGCACGGCCGTCACGACGCCCCGCTGGGTCACCTTCTGCGGGGCTGCCGGGTCGGCGACGATCTGCCCGGTCAGGGTGACGGTGTTGGTGACGTCGCCGGTGGTCACGGCCACGCGGGGCTCGACGATCTCGGCCGAGGGGACCGCCGGGTCCGTGGGCGGCTCGGGAGCGGAGCGGAAGGCGATCACGGCGAGCGCGGTGGCGATGACCCCCCAGATGACGATGCGGAGGGCGGGGAAGACGATCCGGCGGGTGATACCCACGTGCGGGCTCCTGGGACGACGGTGGCGGACGGCGAGCGGGCTGCTGGCGACGGGCGGCTGGTCGCCCGGCCCGAGGCTAGGGGGCGGGGCGGGAGGGCGTCGTCATCCCTGGGGAGGAGTTCTCTCGTGATCTCTTCACCACGGGGTCACTGTTCGGTAACGGGGTGGACGAGCCTTGGCGCGAGAGCCGGGCGCGCGCGAGGCGCACGAGGGCAGGGCGGAGCGGCGACGACGCCACAGCAGGATCCCCCTCACCGGCCCGACGGCCGTCCCCCTGACGAGATGCGGGCGAGACTATACCGTGGCACGGAGAAAAGACAGGGGCCTTTCCTGTCGGCCCCGCGGGAGGCGCGTCGAGCCCCCACGGTGACGGACCGTGGGCCGGGTGCGACGGACCTCGGTCAGACCACCGTGACGCCGAGCGAGCGCCCCGCGAGACCGCGGGGACGGCGCGCGAGACCCAGCGCGACGTCGTGCAGCGCGACGGCCGCGGGCGAGCCGGGGTCGGCGAGGACCACCGGGGTACCGCCGTCGCCGGCCTCGCGCAGCGACACGTCGAGCGGGACCTGGCCGAGGAGCGGGACGGTGGTGCCCGTGGCGCGCGACAGGTTCGCGGCGACGCGCTCGCCGCCGCCGGACCCGAACACCTCCAGCCGCGACCCGTCCGGCTGATCGAGCCACGACATGTTCTCGACGACGCCGACCACGCCCTGCTGCGTCTGCGTGGCGACCGAGCCCGCGCGCTCCGCGACCTCGGCGGCCGCGACCTGCGGCGTCGTGACCACGACGATCTCGCTGCCCGGCAGGAGCTGCGCCACGGAGATCGCGATGTCGCCCGTCCCGGGCGGCAGGTCGAGGAGCAGCACGTCGAGGTCGCCCCAGAAGACGTCCGCGAGGAACTGCTGGAGGGCGCGGTGCAGCATCGGTCCGCGCCACACGACCGGCTGGCCGGGCGGGACGAACATGCCGATCGAGACGACCTTCACGCCGTGCGCGATCGGCGGCAGCAGCATGTTGTCGACGCGCGTGGGCTGCCGGTCGACGCCGAGCATGCGCGGGATGGAGAACCCGTAGATGTCCGCGTCGACGACGCCGACCTCGAGACCCTGGGCCGCGAGCGCGACCGCGAGGTTCGCCGTGACGGACGACTTGCCCACCCCGCCCTTGCCCGACGCGATGGCGTAGACCCTCGTCAGCGACTCCGGCTTCGCGAACGGGATCTCGGGCTCGCCCACGCCGCCGCGCAGCATCGTGCGGAGCTCCGCGCGCTGCTCCGCGCTCATGACGCCCAGCTCGACGCGCACGTCCGCCACGCCGTCGACCGCGCGGACGGCGGCGTCGACGTCGCGCGACAGGGTGTCGCGCATGGGGCACGTCGCGACCGTGAGGTCGACGCCCACCGTGACGACCGCGCCCGGCGCACCGGGCGCGACCGCGACCGAGCGGATCATGCCGAGGTCCGTGACGGGGCGGCGGATCTCCGGGTCGAGGACCGCGGTGAGGGCCTGCCGGACGGCGTGCTCGAGCGGGTCTGCGGCGGGGTCGGGCATGGACCCATCGTAGGCGTGCGGGCGGCACCGTCCGCCGGGCCCTAGGTCCCGGGACGGACGTGAGCGGCATCGCACGCCGTGGTGCGCCGAACGGGTCTACCGTGCTCGGATGGACGCACTGGCCTCCCTCGCACGGGACAGCGAGCTGTTCGGCGACGCCGTGCGCAGCGCGCCCCCGGACGCGCGCGTGCCGTCGTGCCCCGAGTGGACGGGGGCGGACCTGCTCTACCACCTCGCGGAGGTGCAGGACTTCTGGGCGCGCGTCGTCGGGCCGGCACCCGGGCAGGGCCTCGACGGCGACGACGTCGACCCGCTCGCCCGCCCGTCGTCGGACGCCGAGCTGCCCGCGCTGCTCCAGCGCTCGACGAGCAGGCTCGTCGCCGCGCTCACCGGCCGGGACCCCGAGGAGCCCTGCTGGTCGTGGCACGAGGAGGGTCGCCGCGTCGGCTGGGTCCTGCGCCGACAGGCGCACGAGGCGCTGATCCACCGCGCGGACGCGGAGCTCACGGCCGGACGGGACGTGACGCCCGCCGACCCGGACGTCGCGGCGGACGGTGTCGACGAGGTGCTGTCGGTCATGGTCGACGGCGTGCCCGGCTGGGGCGTGTTCACGCCCGACGGCGCGACGGTGTCGGTGGTCGTGGACGGGTTCGGGGAGAGGCCCCGGAGCTGGGAGCTCGCGTTCGGGCGCTTCACGGGGACGGGCCCGGAGTCGGGCACCGCGTACGACCTCGACGTCGCGCAGCTCGTCGACCTGCCCGGCTCGACCACGACGCAGGTCGCCGGTCCCGCGTGGGCCCTCGACCTGTGGCTGTGGGGCCGCGGGACGGCCGACGGCCTGGCCGTCGAGGGGGACCCGGCGCTCGCCGAGCGCCTGCGCCGCGTGGCGGCCGAGGGGACGCAGTAGCGGGTCGGGTCCGGCGTCAGCGGTCGGCGGCCTCGTCGTCGGCCGGGCGGGCCGACTTCTCCTCCAGCTCCTCCAGCAGGTTGCGGATCTCCGAGCGGACGAAGTCGCGCGTGGCCACCTCGCTCAGCGCGATGCGCAGGGCCGCCATCTCGCGCGCGAGGTACTCGGTGTCCGCGAGGTTGCGCTCGGCACGCTGGCGGTCCTGCTCGGCGGTGACGCGGTCGCGGTCGTCCTGGCGGTTCTGCGCGAGCAGGATGAGCGGCGCCGCGTACGACGCCTGGAGCGAGAGCATGAGCGTGAGCGCCGTGAACCCGAACTCCGCGGAGTCGAACCGCAGGCCCTCCGGCCCCCACGAGTTCCAGATGATCCACACCGCGCAGAACACGGTGAGGTAGACGAGGAACCGGGGCGTGCCGAGGAACCGCGCGATGCCCTCGGTCGCCCGGCCGACCGCGTCCTGGTCGACCTTGACCCGCGGGATGAGGGTGCGCCGCGCGCTCTTCGGCGTGTCGAGGCGGTCAGCCACGGGTCACCCCCGCCGCGCCGCCGCGACCGGCTGCCGGTCGGGACGGCAGCGCCCCGGGGGCGAGCGCCGCGCGCGCCTGGTCCGTGTCCACGTCGTCGTCGGTCTCGCGCCAGTCGTCGGGCAGCATGTGGTCGAGCACGTCGTCGACGCTGATCGCGCCGAGCAGGCGCTTCTCCGCGTCGAGCACGGGCACGCACAGGAGGTCGTACGTCGCGAGGATCCGCGTGACGCGGCCCAGCGGGGCGTCGGGCGCGACGCCCTCGACGTCGGAGTCGAGCACCGAGCCGACGGCGGCGTGCGGGGGCTCGCGCAGCAGTCGCTGGAAGTGCGCGACGCCGAGGAACCGGCCCGTCGGCGTCTCGAGCGGGGGCCGCGCGACGAACACCATCGACGCGAGAGCGGGGGCGAGGTCCTTGCGCCGGATCTGCGCGAGCGCCGTGGCGATCGTCGTCTCGGGGCCGAGCACGACCGGCTCGGAGGTCATGAGACCACCCGCGGTGTCCTCCGCGTAGGCGAGCAGGCGGCGCACGTCGCGCGCCTCCTCCGGCTCCATGAGCTCGAGGAGCTGCGCCGCCTGCGCCTCCGGGAGCTCGTGCAGCAGGTCCGCCGCGTCGTCGGGCTGCATCGCCTCGAGGACGTCCGCGGCGCGGTCGGTGTCGAGGCCGGAGAGGATGGCGACCTGGTCGTCCTCCGGCAGCTCCTCGAGGACGTCGGCGAGGCGCTCGTTGTCGAGCGCGCCCGCGACCTCGAGCCGGCGCGTGTCGCCCAGGTCGTGGATGACGTCGGCGAGGTCGGCGGGCTTGAGGTCGTCGTAGGCGGCGAGGAGCATGGCGGCGCCCTGTGCCTCGGTGCCGCCCGCGAGGCCCGTGACCGCGCCGACGTCCACGACGATCGCGTCGCCACGCCGGCGCAGGCCGAGCGTGCCCTTGTGCTGCGCCCGGCGCCGCACGTACAGCTTGGTGACGAGCCAGTCCCCGGTGCGCTGCCGCTCGATCGCGAGGTCCTCGATCGTCGCCGAGCCCGACCCGTCGACGAGCTCGACCGTGCGCTCCAGCAGCTCGCTCACCGCGAGCGTCTCCATCGCGCGCTGCTCGAACCGCCGCATGTTCACCAGGCCGGTCGAGATGACCTGGCCCGCGTCGATGCTCGTGACGCGCGTCAGGGGGAGGAAGACCCGCCGCCGCCCCGGCACCTCGACGACGAGACCGACGGCGCGGGGCGCGCCCTTGGGCCGGATGAGCACGACGACGTCCCGCACCCGTCCGACCTGGTCGCCGATGGGGTCGAACACGCTGGTCCCGGCCAGACGCGCGACGAAGACGGTGGTGGCTGCGCTCACGCGGCCAGCCTACGCACGCGCCCCGGTCGCCGCGCGTTCCTCCGGTGGGTGGCGCCGCCGGGCGGTCCGGCGCCCCGGACGCGCGGAGCGCGGGCCTCGCGCCGGCAGCACGAGTAGGACAGACTGGGCGAATGAGCATGTCACGCCCGGGTGCCGTCCCCCGTGTCCCCACCCCGCCGCGTGGCGAGGAGATCGCCTCCTACGCGACCTACCTCGAGGCGCAGAAGGCGGTCGACTTCCTCTCCGACAACAAGTTCGCGGTCGAGCTCGTGACGATCGTCGGCACCGAGCTCAAGATGGTCGAGCGCGTCACGGGCCGGCTCACCTACGGGCGCGTCGCGATCGCGGGCGCGGCGTCCGGCGCGTGGTTCGGCCTCTTCGTCGGTCTGCTGCTGTTCCTCTTCTCCGGTGACGGCGCGTTCGTGCTTACCGCCATCGGGATCGGCGCCGGGTTCGGGTTGCTCTTCTCGGTGCTGTCGTACGCGCTCACGCAGGGCAAGCGCGACTTCACGTCGCAGAGCCAGATCGTCGCGTCGTCGTACGGGATCCTCTGCGCGCCCGAGCGCGCGGGCGACGCGCGCCAGCTCCTGTCGCGGATGCCGGAGGGCGCGGGCGGGGTCCGCGCGCCGGCCGCCCCCGCGAACCCGACGTGGGGCACGCCCGGGGCGACCCCGCCTCCCGCGCCGACCGCGCCGGCGCCCGAGCCGCCGGCGGCCACCGCTCCCGCTCCCGCGCCCCCGGTCGCGCCGCCGGCCCGGACCCCCGACCCCCGCTGGACCACGCCGACCGGGGAGCCGCGCTACGGCGCCATGCGCCCGACGTCGGACCAGCCCGCCGACGCGCAGCCGGACGCCCAGCCCGCGCCGGGAGCGCAGCAGCCCGACCAGCCCGAGCGCCCCGCCTGACGGACGCGGCTCAGCCGCGCAGGCGCGCCATCCAGGCCTCGACGTCCTCGGGGCGGCGCGGGAGCGCTGCCGAGAGGTTCTCGTTGCCGTCGGCCGTGACGAGCACGTCGTCCTCGATGCGGACGCCGATGCCGCGGTACTCCTCCGGGACCGCCAGGTCGTCCGCCTTGAAGTAGAGGCCGGGCTCGATCGTGAAGACCATGCCGGGCTCCAGGACCCCGTCGAGGTAGAGCTCGCGACGCGCCTGCGCGCAGTCGTGCACGTCCAGGCCGAGGTGGTGGCTCGTGCCGTGCACCATCCAGCGGCGGTGCTGCTGCCCCTCGGACGACAGCGACTCGGGCGCGCTCACGGGGAGCAGGCCCCACTCCTCGAGGCGCGCGGCGATGACCTCCATCGCGGCGGCGTGCACGTCGCGGAAGCGCGCGCCCGGCACGGCGACGGCGAACGCGGCGTCCGCGGCGTCGAGCACGGCCTGGTACACGCGGCGCTGGACCTCGGTGTACTCGCCGTCGACGGGGAGCGTGCGCGTCACGTCGGCCGTGTAGAGCGAGTCGACCTCGACGCCCGCGTCGAGCAGCACGAGGTCGCCCGTGCGCACGACGCCGTCGTTGCGGATCCAGTGCAGCGTCGTGGCGTGCTCGCCCGCCGCGGCGATCGTCTCGTAGCCGACCGTGTTGCCCTCGAGGCGCGCGTGCGCGTCGAAGGTCGTCTCGATGACGCGCTCGCCGCGCCGGTGCTCGACGGCGCGGGCGAGGTTCCGCACGACCTCCTCGAAGCCCGCAATCGTCGCGGCGACGGCCTCGCGCATCTGCTCGACCTCGTGGGCGTCCTTGACGAGCCGCAGCTCGGAGACGGCCTCGACGAGCGCGGCGTCCGTGCGGCGGTACGCGGCCTCCGCGCGCGCCAGCCACTCGGCCTCGGTGAGCTGCTCGTCCGGGGCGGCCTCGACGGCGTCCAGCCCGGCCTCGGCGCGGATCGCCTCGACGAGCGCCTCGACGGCCTCGTCGGCGCCCGCGACGACGAGCAGCGTCACCCCGCCCGGGCCGACGTCCTTCGCGAGCGCGTCGCGCAGCTCGTCCACGTGGCGGGCCTCGACGCCGGTGGCGGTCGTGACGTCGTCGAGCGACGGTCGCGCGCCCACCCAGAACTCCCCGTAGCGCGAGTCGGCGTAGAACTCCTCGGTGTCGCGCGCGGCGAGCGGGCGCACGTAGAGCACGGCGTGGTGGTCGGAGCCGCCGTCGCCCGTCCCGGGCTCCACCGGGTGCAGCACGAGCACCGCGTCGGGCTCCTGGTCCGTGCCGTAGCCGGTGAGGTGCGCGAACGCCGAGTGCGGACGGAACCGGTAGTCGGTGTCGTTCGAGCGCGTCTTCAGCGGGCCGGCGGGCACCACGAGACGTGCGCCCGGGAACCGGGCGGACAGCGCGGCGCGGCGGGCGACGGTGAACGGGGCGGCCGGGAGGGGCTCGACGTCGAGCTCCGCGCGCGGCGCCCAGCCGCTCGTGATGAAGGCCTTGAACGCGTCGGAGTCGGGGCGCTGCGAGCGGTTGCTCCCGCGCGCGGCCAGGTCCTGGCCGTCGCCGGCGTTCTCGGGGGCCTGGTCGGGCGTCTCGGACGTGGGCTCGGGCGTGACGGGGGTGGCGTCGGTCATGCCCCCAGTCTCGCACCGCGCACGCGGCCGAAGTCCGCGAGCGCGCGGCCGAGCACGCGGTTGAAGGCCTCGGGCGCCTCGCTGTTGACGTCGTGGCCGGCGCGGGGCACGACGACGAGCGCGGCGTCCGCGGCCGCGGCGAGGTACCGCTGCTCGTCGAGCCGCATGTGGTCGCGGGCGCCGTTGACGAGCCAGACCGGCACGTCCACGTCGCGCACGTGGGCCAGCCACGAGCGGCCCGCGAGCTGGGTGAGGGCGTCGGTGACGACGTGCCAGCCGGGCGCGGCCGGGGTCGGTGCGCCCACGTCGGCGGGGCCGGCGAGCGCGTAGGACGACACCGCGCCGCCCGGGAGCGAGCGCCCGCCCCGGGCGATCGTGCCCCACGCGGTCGCGCTCGTGCGCGCGGCCCAGCGGGCGCCGCGCCCGACGGCGCCCCCGCCCGCGACGACGAGGCGCGCGACGTCGCGGTAGAGCGCGACGGGCTTGCCCTTGGGGTCGGACGTGCAGGCCGCGGCGACGACGCCCGCGAGGTGGGTGGGGCGGCGGGCCGCCCAGGCGAGCGACGTGTAACCCCCGAGCGAGAGCCCGACCAGGACGACCCGGCGGTCCGGGCCGAACGAGGCGGCGGCCTCGTCGATCACCTCGAAGGACCGGTCGAGCGTGAAGCGCTCGTGCGCGCGGGCGCCGTGCGCGGGCAGGTCGACGGCGACGGCGTCGTGCCCCAGCGCGCGCACGTGCTCCACCTGGCGGTCCCAGATCGCGCCGGACGTGCGCATGCCGTGCACGAAGACGACGGCGGGCGGGCGCTCCGAGCCGTCGGCGGACGCGTCGGTGCGGTGGCCGGGCGGGGCGAGGAGCGCATCGGGGGAGGGGGCGGGGGCGTGCGTCGTGGGGGTCATCGCTCCCGACTGTGGCACCCCAGCCTGGGACCGCCGTGGGGAGGGGCCGCGTCCCGTGTGCACATCGTGTGCGGGTCCCGTGCCGCCGACCCGTTGTCCCGTCACTATCCTGGTCCCGTGCGCATCGACCTCCACACCCACTCGACCGCGTCGGACGGCACGGACGCACCGGGGGAGGTGGTCGAGGCCGCGGCCGCGGCGGGCCTCGACGTCGTCGCTCTGACGGACCACGACACGACCGCCGGCTGGGCGCAGGCGACGGACGCCGCGCTGCGCCACGGCGTCGCCCTCGTGCGTGGCGCGGAGATCTCGGCGCGCTCGGGCGGCATCAGCGTGCACCTGCTCTCCTACCTGCACGACCCGGCGCACGCGGCGCTCCTCGCGGAGCTCGACCGCACGCGCGACGCGCGCACGAGCCGGGCCCGGCGGATGGTCGACCTCATCGCCGAGGACTACCCGATCACGTGGGATGATGTGCTCGCGCAGACCGTCGAGGGCACGACGATCGGACGCCCGCACATCGCGGACGCGCTCGTCGCGGCCGGGCTCTCGCCCGATCGCTCTGCGGCGTTCGCGACCATCCTCGCCACCGACACCCCGTACTACGTGCCGCACTACGCGCCCGACGCGGTCGCGGCCGTGCGGGGTGTGCGAGCGGCGGGCGGCGTCCCCGTCTTCGCCCACCCGGGCGCGGACGGTCGCGGGCGCGTCGTGTCCGACGCGGTGATCGAGGAGATGACCGCGGCGGGCCTCGCGGGGCTCGAGGTGTTCCACCGCGACCACGACGACCGCCAGCGCGCCCGTCTCGACGACCTGGCCCGGAACCTGGGCCTGTTCGTCACCGGGTCGAGCGACTACCACGGGGCCGGCAAACCGAACCGGCTCGGGGAGAACACGACAGCACCGACCGTGCTGGAGCAGATCGAGGAGCTGGGACAGTTGGACGTGATCCGATGATCGGACGATGAACGAGTTCTTCGACGTCCGGCTCTTCACGGAGGTCTTCGTCACCCTGTTCGTCATCATGGACCCGCCCGGCACCGTGCCGGTGTTCCTGGGCCTGACGAGCGCGATGGGTGCCAAGCAGCGCAACCAGGCGGCGCGCACGGCGATCCTCGTCGCGTTCGGCGTGATCGTGGCCTTCGCGGCGTTCGGCCAGCAGATCCTCAGCTACATGCACATCTCGCTGCCCGCGCTCCAGACCGCGGGCGGCCTGCTGCTGCTGCTCGTCGCGATGGAGCTCCTCACGGGCAAGATGGAGGAGCCGCAGCCGTCGGGCAACAAGGGCGTCAACGTCGCGCTCGTGCCGCTCGGGACGCCGCTGCTCGCGGGCCCGGGCGCGATCGTCGCGACCATGGTGTTCGTCCAGCGCGCGGGGGAGCGCGGGGGCGGCGTCGCGGAGTGGGTCGCGATCGTCGCGGGCGTCGTCGCGGTCCACGTGTGCCTCTGGCTCTCCATGCGCTTCGCGAACGTCATCAACCGCGTGCTCGGCGACTCCGGGACCATCCTCGTCACGCGCATCGCGGGTCTGCTCCTCGCGGCGATCGCCGTCCAGCTCGTGGCCGACGCCGTCACGCAGTTCGTCCAGGCGGCCTGACGCCGCTGCACCGCGGGTCCGACGGCCGGCTTCCGAGGGTCGGGGCCCCCGGACGCCGGTTCGTCGTGCCCGGTCGTCAGGGCCAGCAGGCGTCGACGTCCCAGGAGAGCTCCCCGCCGCCCGCCGTCGGCGCCGAGGCCAAACAGGGGATGTTAGGTTCTTTCGGTGACCCAGCCGATCGTCCCGCCGCGCAAGGTGTCCGAGCTCGTCGTCGAACGGCTCAGCGAGCGCATCGCTCGCGGGGAGTGGCCGGTGGGCTCACGGATCCCGCCGGAGCCCGAGCTCGTGGCCGAGCTCGGCGTGGGTCGTAACACCGTGCGCGAGGCCGTGCGCGCGCTGGAGCACGCTGGCGTGCTCGAGCCCCGGCGCGGCGACGGCACCTACGTCCGCGCGGCCGACGGCCTCGACGCCGCCCTGGCCCGCCGCGCGCGCACCACCGACGCCTTCCACGTGCTCGACGTGCGCGGCGTCCTCGAGCGGGGTGCGGCGCGGGCGGCCGCGGAACGGCACGACGCGGACGCGCTCGCCCGGCTCGACGCCGCGCTCGCCGCCCAGACCGCGGCCCGCGGTGCCGACGAGGACACGTTCCAGGCCGCCGACGTCGCGTTCCACGGCGAGGTCGTCCGCGCGGCAGGCAACCCGCTGCTCGCGGACCTCTACGACGGCCTCGACCACGCGCTCGTCCGGACCTTCCCGACGGGGGAGCAGCGCCGGCACCACCGTGACGTCCCCGGGCACGAGGAGGTGGTGGCCGCGATCCGGGCCGGCGACGCCGACGCGGCCGAAGGCGCGGTGGCCGCGACGATCGACGCCGTGCGCGCGCAGCTCGTGGAAGCTGCTGCGGAACGCCCCGGTCGCGCGGGAGCAGGGGGGGTCGACGCGTGAGCGGGCTGCGCCGTCCGCTGGGGGTGGGGGCGGTCGTCGCGATCGTCCTCGCCTCGCTCAACCTGCGCCCCGCCGTCGTGTCGATCTCGCCCGTCCTGGGCGAGATCCGCGCCGACCTGGGGCTCAGCGCGACGGCGGCGGGCGTGCTCACGACGCTGCCCGTCCTGTGCTTCGGGCTCCTCGCGCCGCTCGCGCCCGTGCTCGCGCGGCGCTGGGGGCTCGAGCGTGCGCTCTTCGTGAGCCTCGTCGCGCTGTGCGTCGGCTTCGCGCTGCGGCTCGTCCCCGACACGTGGGGGCTCTTCGCCGGGACCGTGGTCGCCGGGTGCGCGATCGGGCTCGGGAACGTCCTGCTGCCCGCGCTCATCAAGCGCGACTTCGCCGACCGCATCGGCCTCATGACGGGGCTGTACTCGATGGCGCTGTCGGGCGGCGCCGCGCTCGCCGCGGGGCTGACGCTCCCGATCGCCACCGCGGCCGGTCTCGACTGGCGCGGGGCGCTCGCGACGTGGGGCGTGCTCGCCGTCCTCGGCGTGCTCGTGTGGGTGCCGCGCGCCCTGCGGCCCGACCCGGTCGGCGCGACGGCGTTCGGCGCGGGCGCGGGGGCCGGGGTCGCCCGCTCCGCCGTGTGGCGCAGCCCGCTCGCCTGGGCGGTCACGGTCGTCATGGGCATGCAGTCGCTGTCGTTCTACGCCGTCAACGCGTGGCTCCCGGAGATCATGGTCGCGCTCGGCCGGACGCCGGAGGCGGGCGGCTGGCTCCTCGCGCTGTGCAACCTCGCGGGCATCCTCGGGTCGTTCGTGACCCCGGTCCTCGCCGGGCGCATGCGCCGCCAGCGAGGCATCGGGGTCGTCCTCGTCGTGCTCGTCGGGTCAGGGCTGCTCGGGCTCGCGCTCGCCCCCGGCGCCGCCGCGCTCTGGGTCGTGCTGGTGGGCCTCGGCCAGGGCGGCGGCATCAGCCTCGCGCTCACCCTCATGGCGCTCCGGGCGCGCGACGCCGCCCACACGTCCGAGCTCTCCGGCATGGCGCAGAGCGCCGGGTACCTGCTCGCGGCGACCGGGCCGCTCGGCCTCGGGCTCGCGCACGACGCCACGGGCGCATGGACGCTGCCGCTGCTCCTGCTCGTCGCCGCGGCCGCGGTCCAGGGCGTCGCCGTGTGGTTCGCGGGCCGGGACGCGCACGTGCACTGACCGGGACGCTCCCGGACGCGACGAACCCCGGGTCCCTCCCCACGGTGCGGTGACCGTGAGGAGAGACCCGGGGTTCGTCGTCGGGCTCCGGACTGCTCCGCCCGGGCTACTCCGCGGGCTGGGCGGCCGCCTCGGTGCCGCCCTGCTGCTCGACGGGGCGGCCGCCGCGCGTGCGGCGACGGTTCCGGGACCGACGACGGCGCTCGCCGCCCTCGGACGGCGCGTTCTCGGACGGCGCGCCCGCGGTGGCGTCGGTCTGCTCGCCCTCGGGACGGCTGCCCGCGCGCTCGCCCTCCGCGCGACGCCCGCCGGAACGGCTCTGGCCGCCCGCCCGACCACGGTCGCCCTCGGAGCGGCCGCGGCCGCCCTCGGACCGGCCGCCCTGGCGACCGCGCGTACCGCCGGCCGGCGTGTGCCGCTTGCCGGTCTCGCCGAGGTCCTCGATCTCCTCCGCGTCGAGCCCGGCGAGGGTGCGCCGGTCCTTGGGGAGTCGACCCTTGGTGCCCTCGGGGATGTGCAGGTCCGTGTACAGGTGCGGCGAGCTCGAGTACGTCTCGACCGGCTCGGGGATGCCGAGGTCGAGGGCCTTGTCGATGAGCGACCAGCGGGGGATGTCGTCCCAGTCGACGAACGTGACCGCGGTGCCCTTGTTGCCCGCGCGGCCGGTGCGGCCGGTGCGGTGCAGGTAGGTCTTCTCGTCCTCGGGGCACTGGTAGTTCACGACGTGGGTGACGTCCTCGACGTCGATGCCGCGCGCCGCGACGTCGGTCGCGACGAGCACGTCGATCTTGCCGTTGCGGAACGCGCGCAGCGCCTGCTCGCGCGCGCCCTGCCCGAGGTCGCCGTGGATCGAGCCGGCGGCGAACCCGCGGTCGACGAGCTCGTCCGCGACCTTCGCGGCGGTCCGCTTGGTCCGGGCGAACACGATGGTGCGCCCGCGGCCCTCGGCCTGGAGGATGCGCGCGAGCATCTCGACCTTGTCCAGCGCGTGCGCGCGGTAGACGACCTGCTCGATGTTCTTGACCGTCTGGCCGCCGTCGTCCGGGTCGTTCGCGCGGATGTGCGTCGGCTGCTTCATGTAGCGGCGCGCCATCGAGACGACGGCGCCCGGCATGGTCGCCGAGAAGAGCATCGTGTGGCGCTGCGCGGGCGTGCGCGCCAGGATCTTCTCGACGTCCGGGAGGAACCCGAGGTCGAGCATCTCGTCCGCCTCGTCGAGGACCACGGTCGCGGCGCGCGTGAGGTTGAGGTGGCCCTGGTTCATCAGGTCGATCATGCGCCCGGGCGTGCCGACGACGACCTCGACGCCGCGCGTCAGCGCCTCGACCTGAGGCTCGTAGGCGCGCCCGCCGTAGAGCTGGACGATGCGCACCGAGCGGCGCTTCGAGGCCGTGGTGAGGTCGTTCGCGACCTGGACGGCGAGCTCGCGCGTCGGGACGACGACGAGCGCCTGCGGCTTGCCGGGGGAGGGCAGCTCGTCGAAGCCGGGCTCGCCCGGGGAGACGACGCGGTGCAGCAGCGGCACGCCGAAGCCGAGGGTCTTGCCCGTGCCGGTCTTGGCCTGGCCGATGATGTCGTGGCCGGACATGGCGACGGGGAGCGTCATCGCCTGGATGGGGAAGGGCTGGACGATGCCCGCGTCGGAGAGCGCGTCGACGATCTCCTGGCGGACGCCGAAGTCGGCGAAGGTCGTGTTGTCCGCGTGGACGCTGGCGGCGACGGACGTCGCGTCCGCGCTCACGTCAGGGGTCGCGTCGGTGCTGGTCGCGTCTGTGGTGGTCACTGGTGCCTCTGTCTCGTTCGGGCACGCGCGACCGTCCGCGGGCCCGTCGTGGGCCCGGCACCGGGAGGCTCCCGGTCGCGGTCGTACGCGCCTCGTGGCCGGCAGCCGATCGTGAATGTCGTGGCCCGGCCCGCGCTGCGGACCGTGCCGTGCCGTCGTCGTTCGCGTGACGAGCGTGAGGTCTGGACGACCGGGCAACCGATGTACGCCCGCCATGATATCGGAGAACTATCCTGGCCCGATGAGCGACGCCGAGCACGCGAGCCCCCTGACCCTGCCCACGGCGGACCACGCGGACGCCGTCGAGCTGCTCGGCCTCGTCGCCTACACCGAGCTCGCGAGCTTCGGCCGCCTCGCCGGCGACGCCGCGCACGCCCCGACGCTGCGGCAGCGGCAGGCGCTCTCTCGGCTCGCGGCAGCCATGCTCGACCGACAGGAGCGCGTGCTCGTGCGCGTGGACGAGCTGGGCGGGGACCCCGCCGACTGCATGACCGCCTTCGACGGGCTGTTCGACGACTTCGACGCGCGCACCCGCCCCAGCACGTGGTGGGAGGGGATCCTCAAGGGGTACGTGGGCCAGGGCGTCGCCGACGACTTCTGCCTGCTCGCCGCGCAGGGCCTCGACGAGCGGTCGCGCGACGTCGTCGTGGAGGCGCTCACGCAGGACACGCCGTCGCAGCGCTACGCCCCGGTCATCGCGGACGCCGCCGCCGCAGACCCGGTGCTCGCGTCCCGGCTCGCGCTGTGGGGCCGGCGCCTCGTCGGCGAGGCGCTGGGCGTCGTCGGCGTCGTCCTCGCCCAGCGGCCCGCGCTCGCGCGCCTCGTCGCCGCGGGGACCGACGCGACGGCCGAGGCCGCGTCGAACGGACCGGCGCCCGCGACGCAGTCGTGGGTCTTCTCGCGCCTCACGGCGGAGCACTCCCGGCGCATGGACCGCCTGGGTCTGGCGGCATGACGAATCCCCCCCCCCCCCCCGGGGGGGGGG
>NZ_JBHXIC010000065.1:0-13123 GCF_042723955.1 Cellulosimicrobium cellulans
GGTGGAGCGGGCGGCGGCCCCGGGGCGGCGCGAGCCACCGGGCTGGGGCGCGCCCCCACCGCCCTCCCCCCGACGCCGCCCGCGGGCCCCGCACGCGCCCCGGGGCCGGGGCCCGTCGTCGTCTGCCCTCGGCAGAGTCAGATCTCGCCCTGGTCGAGGGTCAGCGCGAGGAACGCCATGACGACGGCGGGCGCGAGGAAGAAGAAGACGTCCAGGCCGCGCGAGCGCACGGTGATCCCCACGGGACCCGGACCCGGGATGGCCGCACGGCACACCCCGGCGACGGCGAGCAGCCCGGCGAGCGTGAAGCAGCCGGCGCGCGCACCGACGAGCACCGCGACGAGCGTCGAGACCGCGACGCCCGCGAGCACGAGCCACATCGCGGGTTGGCGCGACGGGGCCAGGCTCGCGGGAGGCTCCGGGACCGGCGGCCGGGCCTCCCCGTCGGGCCGGGCGCCCGCGGGGGGCTCTCCGCCCTCCGGCTCGTCCTCGACGTGGTGCCACGCCGGCACGAGCGTCGTCGGCGGCCGGTCGCGCGTCCCTCCGTCGGCGGTGACGTCGGTCACGCTGCTGCACCTTCCACGCCCGGAAGCCTACCGTCGTGGCCTAGCGTGACGTGCATGTCGTCCGCCGAGCCGCCGGTCCTTCCGCCCCCGTCTCCGCACCGCGGGGACCGCCCCACGGCGGCCCCCGAGCCCCCCTCGTCGGTCGTCGTCGTGGGCGGCGGCCTCGCGGGTGCCCAGACCGCCGGCGCGCTCCGACGCCGGGGGTACGCCGGGCGCGTGACGCTGCTCGGTGCCGAGGGCGTGCCTCCCTACGACCGGCCCCCGCTGTCGAAGGAGCTCCTGAGCCGCCCGAGCCCGGCATGGCTGGCCGAGGACCTCGGCGTGGACGTCGAGGCCCTCGCCGACGAGGTCCGCCTCGCCGACCCGGCGGTACGGCTGGAGCGTCGCTCCGCGCCCGAGGGCGGCTCGTGGGAGGTCACGACCCGGTCGGGCGAGCGCCGGGCCGCCGACGCCGTCGTGCTCGCGGTCGGTTCCACGCCCGTGCGGCCCGTCGGCTGGGAGCACGCCCGCCTCCTGCACACCGCGCAGGACGCCGAGGACCTGCGCGAAGCGCTGCGGCCGGGGCTCCGCCTCGTGATCGTCGGCGCCGGCTGGATCGGTGCCGAGCTGGCGGGGGTCGCGACCGGCGCGGGCGCGCACGTCACGGTCCTCGAGGCGGCGCCGACCCCGCTCCGGCGCCAGCTCGGACCGGGCGTCGGCGCGCACCTCGCGCCCTGGTACGCCGCCGTCGGCGCGGAGCTCGTGACCCGCGCCGCGGTCGCGGAGGTCCGTCCCGACGGCGTCCGGCTCGCCGACGGGCGCGAGCTGCCGGCCGACCTCGTGCTGGCCGCCGTGGGCGCCCGCCCCGCGACGGACTGGCTCGACGGCACGGTCCCGCGCGACGTGCGCGGCAGCGTCCCCGTCGACACGACCGGCGCCGTGCGCGGGCTGGACGGGCTCTGGGCCGTCGGCGACTGCGCGACCCGCGAGCATCCCGTGCTCGGTGCCGTCCCCGGCGGCCACTGGTCGGCCGCGCTCCACGACCCCGACGCGACGGTCGCCGCGATGCTCGGCGACGAGGACGCCGGCCCCGGGCACGCCCCGTACGTGTTCTCCCAGCAGCTCGGCCACGACCTCGCCCTGTTCGGCGTGCCCGACGAGGCCGACGACGTGCTCTTCCGCGGCGATCCGTCGGGCGGGACCACCGGCCACGAGGGCTGGGCCGCGTTCTACCTCGCCCCGGGGTCGCGCGTCGGCGCGACGCCGGACGACGGCGACGGTCGGGTCGCCGAGGTCCGGGCGGTCCTCCTGGTGGACTCGCCGCGCGACGTCGGCCCGGTCCGCAAGGCGATGAACCGCACCGGACGCCTGCGCGTCGACCTCGACGTCGCCCTCGACCCGAGCCACCGCCTGCGCGACGCTCTGGTCTGACGCCCCGCACGCGGCGGCCCCGCCGGTCCGAGGACCAGCGGGGCCGTCGAGCGAGGGTCGTCTCAGTGCGCGAAGTGGCGCGTCCCCGTGAAGTACATCGTCACGCCCGCCTTCTGCGCCGCCTCGATCACCTCGGCGTCGCGGATCGACCCACCCGGCGCGACGACGGCGCGCACGCCCGCGTCGAGCAGGATCTGCAGGCCGTCGGCGAACGGGAAGAACGCGTCGGACGCCGCGACGGCGCCGCGTGCCCGCTCCTCGCCCTCGGCGAGCGTGTTGGCGCGCTCGACCGCGAGGCGGCACGAGTCGACCCGGTTGACCTGCCCCATCCCGACGCCGACGGCGGCGCCGTCGTTCGCGAGGAGGATCGCGTTCGACTTCGCGGCGCGGATCGCGCGCCACGCGAACGCGAGGTCGGCGATCGTCGCGTCGTCGGCGGCCTCGCCGGTGACGAGGTTCCAGTGCTGCGGGTCGTCCCCGCCGGTGACGTTCCCGTCGGCGTCCGTCACGACGGCGTCGACCCGGTCGATGCTCTGCACGAGCAGCCCGCCGCTCACCGGGCGGGTCTCGACGGACGTCGTCGGCGGGGTGTCGACGACGAGGAGGCGGATGTTCTTCTTGGCCTGCAGGATCTCCAGCGCCTCGGGCTCGAAGCCCGGAGCGACGACGACCTCGGTGAAGACGGGTGCGATCTGCTCCGCGGCGGCCCGGGTGACGACGCCGTTGGCCGCGATGACGCCGCCGTAGGCCGAGACGGGGTCCGTGGCGTGGGCCCGGGCGTGCGCCTCGGCGATGTCGGTGCCGACGGCGATGCCGCACGGGTTGGCGTGCTTGATGATCGCGACGGCGGGCGCGTCGTGGTCGTGCGCGGCGCGCCACGCGGCGTCGGCGTCGACGTAGTTGTTGTAGCTCATGGCCTTGCCGTGGAGCTGCGTCGCCTGGGCGAGCCCGCTCGCGCCGTAGCCGTTCGTGTAGAGCGCGGCGCGCTGGTGCGGGTTCTCGCCGTAGCGGAGCACGTCGGCGCGGTCCCACGTGGCGCCGATCCAGGCGGGGAACCCGGTGCTCACGGTCTCGCCGTCGGTCTCGACCGCGTCCGTGGGCGCCACGACGTTGCCCATCCACGACGCGACGGCGACGTCGTACGTCGCGGTGTGCACGAACGCGGCGGCCGCGAGCGCCTTGCGCTGCGCGTAGGTGAAGCCGCCCGCCTGCACGGCCGCGACGACGTCGTCGTACCGCGCCGGGTCGACGACGACGGCGACGCTCGGGTGGTTCTTCGCGGCCGCGCGGACCATCGAGGGCCCGCCGATGTCGATCTGCTCGACGACCTCGTCCGGCCCGGCACCCGACGCGACGGTGGCGGCGAACGGGTAGAGGTTGACGACGACGAGCTCGAACGGCGCGATGCCGAGCTCGTCGAGCTGCGCGAGGTGGTCGGCCTTGCGCGAGTCCGCGAGGATGCCGGCGTGCACGCGCGGGTGCAGCGTCTTGACCCGGCCCTCGAGGCACTCGGGGAACCCGGTGAGGTCCTCGACCTTCGTCACGGGCACGCCCGCGCCGGCGATCGTCGACGCGGTGGAGCCGGTGGAGACGAGCTCGACGCCCGCCGCGTGGAGCGCCGTGGCGAGCTCGACGAGGCCGGTCTTGTCGTAGACGCTCAGGAGCGCGCGCCGCACAGGGCGCTGCGCGTCGTCGGCGAGCTGGACGTCGGGGGCGGAGGGCACGTGCGGGGCCGGGTGGGACATGACGAGGGGCTCCTCTGGGTCGCGGTCGCGGTCCGGCGGTGCACCGGTACCGAGTGGCTGAACCCAGGCGCCCAGGCGGTCGACGCACCAGCAGGTTGATCCGGCCGCTCCCCGGTGGTCGTTCCCACCCTCGCCAGTCGCGGCCGGGACGAGTCTACCGGCCCGGCCCGGCCGGCACGGGCTCGTCGGGCACGGCGCCCGACGCGGCGAGGGCGGCCGCGTCGTCGGCCCAGGTGTCGGGGGTTCCGACCCGCCAGAGCGACCGGACCGTGCTGAGGACCGCGACGGTGACGACGAGCAGCCCGGCCAGGACTGCGAGCGCGACGCCCAGGCCGAACCGGTCGAGCAGGCCGCTCCCCACGAGCGGGACGAGCGGGCCTGCGGCGAGGCCGGTGAGCCCGAGGACGGACGAGAGCCGTCCCTGGAGCTGTGGCGGCGTGACGGCCGCCGCGTAGCCGGAGAGGCCGGCGTTCACGGCAGGAACCAGCAGGAGCGCGAGCGGCAGGACGACGACGAACGCGACGTACGCCTGCAGCGCCGCCATCACGACGGCCCCCGCCGCGAGCAGGCCGAGCGCCGCGACCACGAGCACGCCCGCGCGCACCCGCGCGACGAGCCGGGGCGCGAGCACCGCGCCGACGAGCACGCCCACGCCGACCGCGAGGTCGACGAGCCCGATGAGGAGCGGCGCCGTGCCGGTACGGACGAGCTCGAGGTTGATGCCGACCATGAGGCCGCCGAACGCCACGTTGATGACGACGAACAGGCCGAGCAGCGCGCGGAACAGCGGCACGGACCAGACGAACCGGAGCCCCTCGCGCAGCGCCTCCGCGGGCCGGGTGGCGCGCGCCGCGGCGACGTCGCCGTTGAGCGGTTCGCGCACGAACCACGTGCAGACGGCGGTCGCCAGGTGCCCGATCGCGGCCGCGGCGAGCGGCACCGCGTGCGCGACGGCGTAGAGCACGCCGCCCAGGGGCCCGGCGAGGAGGCTCGCGACGGCGTCCCGGCCCTGCACGGCCGCGAGCGCCGTCGGCAGCTGGGGCACGGGAACGACGGAGCGGAACGCCCCGCTCGTGGCCGGGTCGACGAGCGCCCCCACCACCGAGGCCCCGAAGAGCACGGCCGCGAGGTGCCAGGCAGTGAGCGACCCGAGCCCCGCCGCGAGAGCGACGGTCACCCACAGCGCCGCACCGACGGCCGCGGACACGGTGATGAGCCGGCGCCGGTCGACCCGGTCCGCCACGACGCCGGCGGGCAAGGTGGCGAGGAGCGCCCCGAGCTGGCCGACGGCGGCGACCACGCCCGCCTGCACGACCGAGCCCGTGATCCCGTAGGCGACGAGCGGCACGGCGAAGAGCGCGACGCCCGCGCCGAGCGACTCCGCGGTCATCCCCGTCATGAGCAGCATGTACGACCGGTTGCGCAGGAGCGACGGCGGGACGGCACCGCTTTCGGCGTCGACCGGCGGGACGGCGTCCGGGACGGCGGGGTCGGGAGCAGCCGCCGTCGACGACGGGCCGGTGGGCGGGTGGTCCTCGACCGAGACGGGAGGCGGGTTCGTCATGGCACGAATCTAGGTGCGCAACTCCATTTGCGCAATAGTCGTTGCGCACTTGCTCCTGCGCACCTCCGCGTGCACGATCCCAGGGCGTTGCTAGCCTCGGCCTGTGCTCGAGACCTTTCGCGTCCAGGACCCCGCGGCGCTGCGGGCGATCGCGCACCCGCTGCGGCAGCGCATCCTCATGGAGCTCGCCGTCCTCGGGCACGCGCGCGCCGCGGACCTCGCCCAGGCGACGGGAGAGCCCGCGAACTCCGTGAGCTTCCACCTCCGCGTGCTCGCCAAGGCCGGGATGATCGTCGAGGCGCCCGAGCACGCGCGCGACCGTCGCGACCGGGTATGGAAGAACGTGGCGCAGAGCTATGCCGTCGAGCCCGGGACGCCCGACGCGGTGCGCCACGTGGTGCGCCCGGCCCTGGCCTGGGCCGAGGAGACGTTCCGGCGCGGGAGCGAGACCGGGGGTCGGGAGGACCGGATCCTCGCGCTCAGCACGCTCGTGCTCACCGCAGAGCAGGCGGCGACGATGTCCCGCGAGCTCGCGGAGCTGCTCGAGCGCTGGACCGCGCGCTCGCTCGAGGAGGGGCGCGCGGCGCCCCAGGAGCGTCGCGAGACCTACCAGGCCCTCGCCGTCCTCGCGCCGCGCGACCTCCCGCCCACGGACGAGGCCACCGGCGAGGGGACGGAGGAACCCGGCGTCTAGCCCAGCAGGGCCCGGCGGCCCTCGACGCGCAGCCCCTCGCGCGCGACGCGGCCGACCGTCTCGACGAGCAGCGCGCGCTCCGCGACCTTGATGCGCTCGTGGAGCGACGACTCGTCGTCGCCGTCCTCGACCGGGACGGCGACCTGGGCGATGATCGGGCCGGTGTCGACGCCGTCGTCGACCACGTGGACGGTGCACCCGGTCACGCGCACCCCGTACGCGAGCGCGTCCCGCACGCCGTGCGCCCCGGGGAAGGACGGCAGCAGCGCCGGGTGCGTGTTGATCGTGCGCCCCGCGAAGCGGCCGACGAACGCGGGTCCGAGGATGCGCATGAAGCCCGCGAGCACCACGAGGTCGGGCCGGAAGACGTCGACCGCCTGCGCGACCGCCTCGTTCCAGGCGGCCCGGTCGTCGAAGTCCCCCGGGGCCACGACGACGGCGGCGATCCCGGCCTCGCGGGCGAGGTCGAGGCCGCCCGCGTCGGCCTTGTCCGACACGACGCCGACGACGCGCGCCCCGTAGGCGGCGTCGTCGTGCGCGGCGAGGATCGCGGCGAGGTTGGAGCCGGCGCCCGAGACGAGGACGACGACGCGGGCGGCGGAGGTGGACTCGACGGGGTGGCCGGACGGCGTCTGCACGGTGCTCCTGCGGGTGTCGGGGTGGCTCGGGGCGGCTCAGGGTGGCTCGAGCGTCGGGCTCGGCGGGAGGGGCTGGGCACCCTCCCGGGCACCCGGCCTCCGATGGGAGAATGTACCGCGAGCCGCCCGACCGACCGAGGAGCTGCCCGTGGGCAACCCGTACGCACCGCCCCGTCCCGACGCGCCGCAGCAGCCTCGTCCCGAGCCGCCGCAGCCGCCGGAGGAGGGTTCGCGTCCGGACGCACCGGTCCCGCCCGGTCCCGGCCCGGGTGCCCCGCTCCCGCCTCCCCCGCCGGGGTGGCCGGACCTGGGCGCACCCGCCGACCGCCGACCTCCGGCGCCGCCCGAGCCGCCGGAGCCGGACCCCGAGCTCGCGCGCCAGGCGACGCGACGCGTCCTCCACTTCGGCCTGCTCCTGCTCGCGGTGATCGTCGTGAGCACGATGCCGTTCCCGTGGCAGGCGGTGAGCCTCGCGCTCGCGATCGGGGCGATCGTCGTGGGCATCCGGGCGCTCATCGCCGTCTGGCGGGCGCGGGTGCGCGGGGCGCTCGTCCCGGCGCTGGGGATCGGGGTCGGCCTCTCCGCCATGCTCGCGCTCCAGATGGTGTCGACGCTCGTCACCTGGGACGTCGCCCTGGCGCACCAGCAGTGCCTCGACGGCGCCATCACGGTCTCTGCGGAGAAGCGCTGCGACGTCGAGCGCACCCAGGCGCTCGAGGACAAGTTCGCCCGCTGGTTCCCCACGCCCGCACCGGCGTCGTCGTGACGACGGCCTGACTTCAAGCCCGCGCCACGACGGCCGTCCCGTGCCCTGACACGACGAGCGGTCCGTCCACGTGCGGGACGAAGACGGAGTCGCCGGGGAGGAGGCGTCGCGCGTCCGCCGCGACGACGCGCACCTCTCCCTCGACGCACAGGACGATCCGCGGGCCGTCCTCCGGCCCCGGCAGCTCGTCCCCGGCCCGCGGGGTGGCGACGCGCAGGCCCAGGTCGGCGTCCGGCGCGACGTAGTCCACGACGCCCGGCACCACGCGCACCGGACGGAGGAAGCCGGTGAGTCGCGGCGTGAAGTCCGTGATCGCCAGCAGCTCCGCCACGTCCACGTGCTTCGTCGTCAGGCCGGCGCGCAGGACGTTGTCGGACGCCGCCATCACCTCGACGGCCATGCCCCGCAGGTAGGCGTGCAGCGTTCCGGGGGCGGTGTAGAGGGCCTGGCCGGGCTCGAGCCGCTCGTGGTTCAGCAGGAGCGGAGCGAGGAGCCCGGGGTCGCCGGGGAACTCCTGCGCGAGGTCGTGCACGACGGCCAGCTCGGGCCGGGCACCCACGCCGTCACGCGCGGTCTCGGCGACGGCCTCCACCCACGGCGCCGCGCTCTCCCGCTGGCCGAGGAGCCACGTGAGCGCGCCCCGGTGGGCGTCGACGGGCTGCTCACGCAGCAGCACGACGAGGGGGTCGAGCGCGGGCACCTCGAGCTCGGCGACGAGCTTCGCCGCCTGCTCCGGTTCTCGGAGCCCGCTGAGGAGCTCGAACGGCGTGAGTGCGTACACGATCTCCGGCTTGGCGGAGCGGTCTCGGTACGTCCGCGCCGGGTCGGTGCGCGGGACGCCGCGCTCGTCCTCGGCAGCGAAGCCCGCCTCGGCCTGGGCGGTCGTCGGGTGCACCTGGACCGACAGCGCGCGGGCGGCGGCGAGGATCTTGGCGAGGAACGGCAGGCGCGGGCCGGCCTCGGCCAGCACGCGGGGTCCCAGCATCGCCTCGGGCTGGGAGGCCACGAGCGCGTCGAGAGCGACCCGGCGTCCACCACCGTCGGCGGTGGACGGGTCGTCGGGGTGGGCTCCCATCCAGACCTCGGCGACGGGACGACCGTCGACGGGACGACCGAGGAGCTGCTGCACGAGCGTGGTCGAGCCCCACGGGTAGCGGCGCACGGGGTTGTCGAGGAGGTACATCGTCAGCGCCCTCCTCCCCCGACCGCCGCGCGGCCGCTCGTCGGCTCGCCGCCCACTGCGGGCATCGTCGCGAGCGCGTCGAGGACGCGGTCCCGGACGGCGCGCATCGTCCCGACGTCGGCGGCCTCGACGTTCAGCCGCAGGACGGGCTCGGTGTTCGACGCCCGCAGGTTGAGCCACCACGGGTCGTCGCCGTGCCAGCGGCGGACGGTCATGCCGTCGAGCTCGTCGACGTCGAGCGACGCGGCGTCGTAGGCGTCCCCGAGGACGTCGAGCACCCTGGCCCTCGCGGTCTCCGGGTCCGCCACGGCGACGTCGACCTCCCCAGAGCGCACGTACGGGTCGAGGCCACCGACCACCTCCGAGAGCGAGCGGTCCTGTTCCGAGAGCGCCGCGAGGACGTGCATCGCGGTCAGGAGGCCCGAGTCGGCGCCGAGGAAGTCACGGAAGTAGAAGTGCCCGCTGTGCTCGCCCCCGAAGACGGCGCCCTCGGACGCCATGAGCTCCTTGATGAACGAGTGGCCCACGCGTGTGCGCACCGTCCGCACCCCTGCGGCGCCCAGGATCTCGGGCACCGCGCGCGACGTGATCGCGTTGTGCAGGACGACAGGGACGCCGCCCTCGTCCCGCACCCGGCGCGCCTCGCGGAGCCCGACGAGCGTCGTGAGCACCGAGGGGTCCACCCTTCGGCCCCGCTCGTCGACGACGAAGCACCTGTCGGCGTCGCCGTCGAACGCGAGCCCGAGATCGGCGCGCCGGCGCACGACCTCGGCCTGGAGCACCGCCGTGTTGGCCGGTACGAGCGGGTTGGCCTCGTGGTGCGGGAACGACCCGTCGAGCTCGAAGAACAGCGGGACGATCCCGAGCGGGAGCGGCGGCAGACCCGCTGCCATCCCCAGGACGGCGGGCACCGTGAGCCCTGCCATGCCGTTGCCGGCGTCGATGACCACGCGCAGACGGCGGCCCCCGGACAGGTCGACGAGTGAGCGCAGGCGCTCCGCGTAGGGGCGCAGGACGTCGACGGTCTCGTGGCCCCCGCGCGGCCCGGCGTCGACGGGATCGCCCGCGAGGAGCTCCTCGGCCCGGTCCCGGACGGCGCGCAGGCCCGTGTCCGGTCCGACCGGGCGTGCTCCGGACAGGCACAGCTTGATGCCGTTGTACCGGGCGGGGTTGTGGCTCGCGGTGAGCATCGCTCCGGCGGCGTCGAGGAGACCCGACGCGAGGTAGAGCTCGTCGGTCGAGCACAGACCGGCGTCGAGCACGTGCGCGCCGGCCTCTCGGGCGCCGTCGACGAACGCGGCCAGCAGCCCGGGGCCGCTCTCGCGCATGTCACGGGCCACCACGACCCGGCGTACCCCGTCGTTGCCCGGTCGGACGACCGTCTCCACGAAGGCCGTGCCCAGCGCGCGCACGACGTCGTCGTTCAGCTCGTCAGGGACGACACCGCGCACGTCGTACGCCTTGACGACGCGCCGGAGCGCCTCGTGCGCGGTGAGGTCCGCGGGCCCGCCCTCAACCATCGAGACGCACGAGCTCGGCGACACCGATCCGGGAGTCGGCCATGCCGTAGAAGACGAACCGGCGTCCCTCGATCTCCTCGACGGCCGTGGGAAAGACGACGTTGCCGAGCGTGCCTTCCAGCTCTGCCGCGGTCTCCGGGACGAGCAGCGGCTCGGGCGTCCGGGCCAGCACCCGGCGCGGGTCGGCGGGGTCCAGGATCATCGCGCCCGCCGTGTACCGGGCACCGTGAGCCAGGGCGAAGCCGGAGAAGTCGGCGCCCGTCACGCCGTGGTGGAGGACGAGCCAGCCCTCGGGAACGCGCAGGGGCGCCGGGCCACCGCCGATCTTCGACGACTCGTAGGCCATCTCCGGCGCGGCGACCGGCGCGGAGCTCTCGACGTGCGTGAGCGCTCCGAGATCGCGCGTCACGGCCTCGAGATCGACGTACCCGATCCAGATGGACGGCCGCGGGTCGTCGACCCCCGCAGGCGGACGAGCTCCCTCGCCGGGGCGGAGCCAGTCGAGGTCCCACATCGGCCGGTGCAGCAGCGCGAGCGCGGGTCGGCCGTCGGGACCGGGCACGGCCTCGGGGAAGAACACCACGTCCTTGTTCGGGAAGAGGTTGAGGTCGGTGTCCAGCTCGGGCTGGTAGGCGAACCGCAACGGCCCGAGCCGGCGCCACGACACGGTGTCCCGAGAGACGGCCAGCGCGGGCTTCGGGCCCAGCGGCCCGTACGCGACGTAGGTCATGACGTGGAGGTCCAGGGGCTCGACGAACGTGATCCGGGGGTCCTCGACCCCCGCGTTCTGCCGCCCGTGCTCCCAGCCCTCGTCGGGGGCGAGCACCACCCCGAGCCGCTCGACGCCCACGGGGACCCCGTCCTCGAGGACGACGCGCGCCCGACCGATGCGCGAGACGTTCCCCTCGGCCACGAGGCGGGGGTAGAGGTACAGCGTGCCGTCGGACCCCCACGCGGTGCCGGGGTTGAGCACGCCCTCGACCTCGAGGGGCTCGCCGGGCAGAGGCGACATGATCGTCCCGAGCCGACGCAGGGCGTACGGGACCGTCATGAGGGACTGAGAGTGGTTCACCTGGGTCATTTCCTAGCCTTGGAAGGTCGGGGCGGGGGCCGACGCGGTCTCGCGCCGGCCCCGCACGGTGACGGGGTCAGCCCTTGACGGCCGAGCCGAGGTTCGCGGACGTGAAGTGCCGCTGGAACAGCAGGAACAGGACGACGGCGGGCACCGCGAGGACGCACGCGCCCGCCAGGACCGCGCCCATCGGGTTCGCCTGGAACGACGAGTTCGCCTGCGAGAAGTTCGCGAGGCTCACCGCGAGCGGCTGCATCGACGCGTCCTTCGTCACGAGGAACGGCCACAGGAACTCGTTCCACGGACCGATGAACGTCACGAGCATCGCGGTGAGGACCGCCGGGCGGACCAGGGGTACGGCTATCGACCGCAGGATCCGCAGCTCGCTCGCGCCGTCGATGCGCGCCGCGTCGAACACGTCGCGGGGGATCTGGAGGAAGTACTGCCGGAAGATCAGGACGGCGACCGAGTTGACGGCGAACGGCAGGATCATGCCGAGGTAGTTGTCCGCGAGGTCGAAGTACCGCACGACCATGACGTAGAGCGGGATCATGAGCAGCTGGAACGGGATCGCCTGGACGAGCAGGACGAGCGCGAACACGAGCCCCTGGCCGCGGAAGGACAGCACCGACAGTGCGTACCCGACGAGCAGCCCGAACACGAGCGTGCAGCCTACGACTCCGGCCGTCATGATCAACGAGTTGAGCAGCGACCGGGCGAGGTCGATCGACTCGTTGACGCCCACGAAGTTGTCGAGGGTGAGGTTCTTCGGCAACGGGAGCAGGCCAGAGACGCTGGTGTCCCGCTCCTTCTGCAGCGCCCCGATGAGCATGTAGTAGAACGGCACGAGCGCGAGGAACGCACCGACGAGCAGCACCGCGAAGCGCAGCACGCGCAGCACGCGGCCGCCGCCGGAGCCACCAGCGCGGGCGGCCTCCCGCCGCGTGGTCGAGGTCGTGGTCGTCATCATCCCTTCCTCTCCGTGAACCGGCGCGAGACCAATGACAGGAGCATCACGGCGAGCACGAGGATCATGCCGATCGCCGCGGCGATGTCGGGCTGCCCCTGCTGGATGCCCTTCTGGTACATGAGCAGCGCCGGGGTCATCGAGGCGCCGTTCGGCCCTCCTCCGGTGAGGAGGTACGGCTCGGTGAAGATCTGTCCGGTGGTGATGACGGAGAGCAGCACCACGAGCGAGGTCACCGGCCGGACGGCAGGGAGCGTGACGGCCCGGAACCGGCGCCACGGCCCGGCGCCGTCCATCGCAGCCGCCTCGTGCAGCTCCTTCGGCACGTTCTGCAGCGCGGCGAGGTACAGCAGGACGTAGAAGCCGAGGTTCTTCCAGGTCACGTAGACCGCGATCAAGGGCATGATCAGGCTCGGGTTCGCGAGCCAGGTCGGCTCCGGCGCGAGGCTTCCCAGAAGCCGGTTCACGACCCCGTTGCCGTTGAACATGAAGATCCACACCGCGAGCGTCGCGACCGACGCGGTCACGTACGGGATGTAGTACGAGACCCGGAAGAAGCCCTTCCAGTGCACGACGGCGTCGAGGCCCGACGACAGGAGGAGCCCGAGCACCACCGTGAGCGGCACGTTGATGAGGCCGAACACCGCGAGGTTGCCGAACGCCTGTCGTACCGCCGGGTCCGCGAGGACCTGCCGGAAGTTGTCGAGCCCGACGAAGGGGTGCGGGACCTGCACGCCGGGTGCCGTGAAGAAGAAGTCGTGGAACGACATCCACACGCCGAACCCGAACGGCACGAGGAACACCACGACGACGAACGCCGTGTACGGGGCGCTGAGAAGGATGCCGAGGGGGTTCTCCCCGAGCCAACGCTGGAGTCGCCGACCGCGGGGGCGCGGCCGGTCCTGGCGCGGGGGGGGGGGGGGGGGGGGGGGGCCCGGGGGGCCCCCGGGGGGGGGGGGGCCGGGGGCGGGGTGGAAAGAGAGAGGCACCACACGGGG
>NZ_JBHXIC010000065.1:13133-17900 GCF_042723955.1 Cellulosimicrobium cellulans
TGCCGCGCCGCCCCCCCCTCTCCCCCCGAGCGCGCCGGCGCCGCGCGCGCGGGCGCGCGGCCGCGCGCGCCCCCCCCCCCCCCCCCGCCCCCCCCCCCCCCCCGGACGGCTGCACGTCCTCGTCATGGAGGGTGACCATGAGTGCTTCGCCTCGTCGCTCTCGGTCAGCCCGCCAGGCCGTCGATCGTCGTCGCGGCCTCGCCGAACGTCTTCTCGAGGTCGCCGGACCCCGACTGCACGGACCCGCTCCACGCGTCGCGGAAGACCTGCATCTTCTCGGCGAGCCCGTCCACGGTCGGGACGTCGACCGCGAGGGGCACGGACGCCGCGAACGGCTCGAAGAAGGGTTCCTCGGCCAGGAAGTCGGCCGCCAGGTCGGTGACGTCCGTACGGGTCGGGAACTGGCCGGTGACCTCGAGCAGCGCGAGATCGTTCTCGTCGTTCGTCGCGAACTTGAGGAAGTCCCACGCGGTCTGCTGGTTCTTGCACGAGGAGTACAGCCCGACGTTCTTGGAGTCGGCGAACGTCGAGGTCTCGTCGGCGGGCGCTCCGTCGGCGGTCGGCAGCGGGACGACGCCGAAGTCCACCTTGCCGTCGAACTGCCCCTTGCCCCAGGGGCCGGCGACGCCCATCGCGGCGACGCCGTCGGCGAACGGGCCGGCCCACATGTCCCCGCTGTACGCCTCCGCGGAGGAGAAGCCGTCGGCGTAGAGCGTCTGCCAGAACTCCAGGGTCTCGAGGCCCTCGTCGCTCGTGAACGTCGCCTTCCCGTCCTCGACGAACTGCGTACCGCCAGAGTTGGCGAGGAAGAACGGGTAGAAGTCGAAGTTGACGTTCGTGTAGTCCGCGGTCGCCGGCGGGTAGATCGCGAAGTCCGCCGCCCCGGCGTCCTTGATCGCCTGCGCCGCCGCGAGCACGTCGTCGTACGTCTCGAGCTGCGGGTCCTCGGCGTCCAGGCCGGCGGCCGCGAACACGTCCTTGTTGTAGTAGAGCATGAAGGGGTTCGTCTTCCAGGGAAGCTGGTACAGGTCCCCGTCAGCGCTGCGGAACCCGTCCGCCGCGGCGCCCGAACGACCCGTGACGTAGTCCTCCGCGTCGGAGAAGGTCGTCGACAGGTTCACCAGGCCACCCTGCTTCTGGAACGCGGGCACGGCCGCCGGGGCGGTGTTGAACACGAGGCACGGCGTGTTCCCCGCCGTGATCGAGGCGCCGATGACGTCCTCGGACGAGCTCCCCGCGGGGATCGCCTGAGCACTCACCTGCTCGTCCGGGTGCTCGGCGTTCCACGCCTCGACCACCTGCTCGCCCCAGGCGACCTCCTGCTCGTTGGTCGAGTACCAGACGTCGATCGGTCCGCTCGTGAGACCTCCGTCGGACCCGCCCGTACCGCTGTCGCCGCCCGACCCGCACGCCGCGAGCGGCAGGACCACCGCGGCCGTCGTCGCCAGCGCTGTCATACGTGCGCCACGCTTCATTGCGCCCAACTCCTCATCCGGGCTCGTCACCCGCTCGTCGCTCCGGCCCCGTCCCTCGGTCCCCTGCACGGCGGCCTGCCGTCGCCGTCGTCCTGACAGTGTCGACGCGACGATTAAACCGGTTTGAACGAAGCACGTCAAGATCGCGTGGACATCCGGACGGCGCACGCGCGCACGGTGGGCACCTGCCGGCGGTCGATCCCTGCGGATGCCCGGACTTCCAACGCTCACAGCGCCTCAAGACCGAGGTGCGGTCGAGGATCGCCCCGGCGGCAGCGCGTGCAGCGACGACTAAACAGCGGGTCAAACCGTGCGCTATCCTGACGAGGTGAACGCAGCGGAGCACTCGACCCTCACCCCCGGCGACCGGACCACCCGGGCAGCCGGCGCCAAGCGCGTGACGATCGGTGACGTCGCGGCGCGCGCCGGGGTCTCGAAGAGCGCCGTCTCGTTCGTGTTCAACAACCGACCCGGCGTCAGCGCAGCGGCCCGCGAGCGCATCCTGCGCGCCGCCGACGAGCTCGGCTGGCAGCCCAGCGCCCGTGCGCGCGCCCTCTCCCGGTCGCGCACCCAGGCCGTGGGCCTCGTGATCCGGCGCGAGCCCGAGCTCCTCAGCACCGACCCCTTCTTCCCGCTCTTCATGGCGGGCGTCGAGATCGGCTTGTCCGAGCAGAACTACTCGCTGGTCCTCCAGGTGGTCAAGGACCAGCACGGCGAGCGCGACGCCTACGAGCGGCTCGCGCGCGAGTCGCGCGTCGACGGCGTGTTCCTCACCGACGTCCGGGCCGGGGACACCCGACCCCGGGACGTCGGCGCGCTCGGCCTGAGCGTCGTCGTCGTCGCGCCCGAGGACGCCGACACCGAGGCGGACGTCGTCATCGGGATGGACGACGCAGCCGGGGTCCGCCGCGCGGTCCACCACCTGCACTCGCTCGGCCACCGGCACATCGGCCACGTCATGGGTGTGCCGGGCTACGTCCACACCGAGGCGCGGCGCCGCGCCTGGGAGGACACGCTCGACGAGCTCGGCCTGCCCGTGGGCCCCGTCGTGACCGCCGACTTCACGGGCAGCTCCGGCGCGCGCGCGACCCACGAGCTCCTCGACCTGCCGCGGCCCCCGAGCGCGATCGTCTACGGCAACGACCTCATGGCGATCGCCGGGATCTCCGCGGCCACCGACCGCGGCATCCGTGTCCCGGAGGACCTCTCGGTCGTCGGCTTCGACGACATCCCACTCGCCCCGTACATCGTGCCGCCGCTGACGACTGTCCGGCAGAACGTGGTCGCCTGGGGCACCGCCGCGGCCCAGACGCTGGTGGCGCTCGTCGAGGGGAAGGAGCCGCCCGAGATCCGGTTGCCGTCCGTCGAGTTCGTCGTGCGGGGCAGCACCGGGCCGACGCGGCACCGGCGCCCGTCCTGAGACGGGCGCCGGTGGGCGCGTGTCAGCCGCAGCTCTTCGCCGCGTACTCCTCCTGAACCGTCACCGGTGCCCGACCGGCCACGGTCGCCGTGACCGTCGCGGTGCCGGCGTCGGCCCGTGCGGCCCGTGTGCTGAACGACTGGTACGCATGGCGTCCCGGCGCGACGTCCGCGCTGGCCCGCTCGCCGAACGCGGTCGACAGCACGACAGCCGCAGCGGCGTCGCCCGTGTTCGTCGCCCGTACGGCCACGTGCGCGGTTCCGGCCAGGCACCGCACGACCGCCTCGACCTCCGGCGCCCCGCTCGGCAGGCACGCCTCGTCGCAGACCCGCAGCGACGCCAGGACGGCCTTGTGGTCGGAAGGCCAGACGGCGTCGGGCGTGAGGATCACGTCGGCGCTGTCGTCGTCGACGCGCTCGTCGCGCACGATCGTCGACTGCGGACCCACGACCTGGGCGCCGTGAACCGCCACGCGGTCGTCGGGTGCCACGAAGACGTAGTCGATCCGGTCCCGCTCGTCGGCCTCCGGCGCCCACGTCAGCTCCGACGTGGGGAACAGCGTGTTGTCCGCGGGCCACGTGAAGCCCGGGTTCGACACGGGGTCGGGGTGGACCTCGCGGAACACGTCCACGAGACCGCCGTCGAGCAGGGTCTGCGTCGTCTGCCACGGGACGACGACGCCGTGGTGATCGAACAGGTCGGCCGTCGCCTCGGTCCAGTCCTGCGCGGACGGCTCGTTGAAGTCGCCGCCCACGACGACCAGGCGACCGGCCGCGCGCTCCGCCCGGACGTCGTCGAGGAGCGCGGCCGCGGACGCCGGGCGACCCGACTGGAGGTTCGCCGCGAGGATCGCGCCGACGTCCGTCACGGGCGCGTCGAGCCGGTCCCACGTGCCCCACCCGGCGGGCCAGTCGCCGAGGACCGCTCCGCCGTACCCGCGCGGCAGGTACGTCGTGTACCAGCGGTACTCGAGGTGACCGCCGTAGGCCACCACCTCTGTGCCGTTGACGTCGAGCACGGCCTTCGACCACCGGTCGCCGACCGTCCCGGTCTCGAGGATCGGGTAGCGCGACACGATGCCGGTGCCGGTCGCGAGAAGATGGTCGTACCCCAGGAGCGCCGCCACGTCCGCCGGGGTGTCGTTGCGTTCCGGCATGAACGTCACGTCCGCATCGGTCTCCCGGAGGACGTCGGCGATCTCGCGCGCCCCGTCCGGGATCTGCGAGCCACCGTGCCACAGGTTGAAGGTGAGCACGTTCAGCTCGCTGACGCCGTCGACCTCAGGCTTGGGCTCGGCGGGCTCGACCGGCCGCACCGCCTCCACGGTCAGGTCGACCGGCCCGGCGAGCACGTCGTACCCGTCGTCGGCGAGCAGGTAGACGTCGTAGTCACCCGGACCGATCGACGCAGCACCGCGCGTCCAGCCCGCGCGGTGCTCCGGGCCCCAGGTCACGCTGCCGGACGCGTCCGGCACGTAGCGCCAGTCGAGCGAGGGCGGCCCGCCCGGCAGCACGCCGTCGCGGTAGACGCCGAGCCAGTTCTTCGTGTTGACCGCCGCGCCGGCGGAATAGGTGATCGTCACGGACCCGTCGGCCGTGATCCGCGGCGTGTCGAGGCGGAGCGAGGGCTCGGTCGCCGCCGACGCCGGGGCGACGGCGAGCGCCACGAGGGCAGCGCCGGCGACCGCCGCCGTGGCTCGGCGACGGAGTCGTGTCAGGTGGGGAAACATCGGTGGTTCCTCTCGGGACGGGTGACCGCGACGACGCGGTCAGGGATCTCTGACGGAGCGGACCGGGCCGGGGCGGGGGGGGGGGGGGCCGCCGCCCCCCCCCCCCCCCCCCCCGCCCCCCCGCCCCGCCCCCCCCCGCCCGC
>NZ_JBHXIC010000065.1:17910-25808 GCF_042723955.1 Cellulosimicrobium cellulans
TTGTTTGGTTGCTAAAGTGGGGGGGTCCTGGGGGGGCGGGGTCCCGCCACCGGGGGGTTGTGGGGGCGGGGGGGGGGCGGCGGGGGCGGGGGGGGGGGGCCCCCCCCCCCCCCCCACGACAGCCCGGCTGCGGCCGCCGCGGCTCAGCCGCAGCGCTTGGCCTCGTACGGTGCCTGGACCGTCACCGGCTCGCGACCGGGTGCGGTGGCCGTGATGCTCACCGCTCCGGCGTCCACCACGGCCGCTCGGGAGCTGAACGACTGGTAGGCGTTTCCTCCCGGCGCGACCGCGGCGTACGTCCGGTGGCCGAACGGTGTCGACAGCATGATCGACGCTGTCTGCTCGTCCGTGTTCGTCGCACGCACCGCCACGTAGGCCGTGCCGGCCAGGCAGCGCGCCGTCACCTCGACGGTCGGCGCCGTGGTCACCGGGGCTCGCTCCACGAGACCCTCGAGCGCCGCCGCGAGGGCCGCCGTCCTCTCGTCGACGTCGCCCTGGGTCGCGCCCTCCGCGCGGGCCGCGGCCTTCGCTGCCTCGAGCGCGGGCAGCAGGGGGGCCCAGCTCTCGGGCGTGTACTGCCTGCTGTCCAGCGCGTCGGCCTGCGCGACGAGCCGGTCGAGCTCAGCCGTGTCGACCGCGACGACCACGTCGCACCACGCGATCTCGTCACCCTTCGCGTGCGTGACCAGGACGGCGGTCCTCCCGGCCTGGCCGGTGGCCAGGTCGAGCTCCACGCGCCCGTCGCCGACGCGGGGGTCGCCCACGACCGACGCCACCGACTCGTCGAGCGAGAACGCGATGAACTCGTCGTCCGCTTCGAGGGGCGTGACGCTGGCCGTCGCCACCGCGCTGGACGCGGGATCCGCGGCCACGGGCGACGCGTCGCACTGCAGGTTGTACCCGCCGTACACCTCGAGCTCGAAGATCGAGAGCCCGTACTTCGTGACGGGCAGGCCGATCACCCGGACATAGCGCACGTCGGACTCGGGCAGGTCCACGACGTTCCGCAGCTCTGCCGAGGTCTTCTCGACCCGGGCCAGCTGCTCCCAGGTCCGGCCGTCGAGCGACCCTTCGACGCGGAAGTCGTTCGACGTCGCCGCCTCCCAGGTGACGACGATCTGGTTGATGCTGCGGGTTCCCTCGAGGTCGACCTGGAGCCAGCGCTCGATCGTGTACGGCGCGTCCTGGCGCTGGGAGGACCAGCGCGTCGTGAGGTTGCCGTCGTTGGCGTTGCGGGCGCCGGCGGTCGCGTTGTAGGTCGAGTCGGCCTGGACCGGCCGGGCGAGGGCCAGGTTCTCCCGGCCCGCCGGCACGGTCGGCGCGTCGACGACCACGTCGTCGGCGAACACCTCGAGCTCCCACAGCGAGACGCCGTACTGGGTCGTGCTGCGTTGGACCGTCTGCATGCGCACGTAGCGCGCCCGCTCGTCGACCACGACGGCGTCCGTCCCCCCGTCGCTGCCCGCGCCCGTCGTGACGTAGGCGTCGCGCCAGGCGGTGCCGTCGTCGGAGACCTGGATACGGTACTGGCGGGCGAAGGAGGCCTCCCACCACAGCCGCACGGCGCCGATCTGCTGCACGGAGCCAAGGTCGACCTGCGCCCAGGCGTTGTCCGAGAGATTCCCGCTCCAGCGGGTGTCCATGTTGCCGTCCGTGATGCTCGCAGCGGCCCCGCCCGACGAGCCGGAGGCGGTCGCCGACCGACCGAGGGCGAGGTTCACGCTCGAGTCGACGTCGAGTTCCCGGACGGCGTACCCGTCGTCGCCCGGGCCGTCCAGCATCACGAGGCGGACGAAGGCGGCCGCGGTCGGGGTCAGTTCGAGCCGGGTGCGACCCCCGGCGCCGTCCTGCACGAACCGGTGGTCCGTCCAGGTCGCGCCGTCGAGCGACGTCTGCAGCAGGAAGCGCGACGCGTGCTGCTCGCCCCACGACACCGTGGCGCCGGTGACGAACGACCCCGGCGCGAGACGCCTCGTCAGCCACGCCGTTCCGTCTCCGTCGGAGCGCCAGGCCGTGGCGTCGTCCCCGTCGCCCGCGAGCGCCGCGCCGTGACCCTCCAGCGCGCTGCTCGCGGTGAGGTCCGAGTCCGTCCCGGCGCCCGACGAGAGGGGCGCCGTGACGGTCTTGCCCAGGCTCGCGCCGGAACCCAGGGCGAACGTGCCGCGGTGCTCGCCGTCCGGACCGCCGAGCACGACGGAGACGACGAGGCCCGGCCGGTCGGGGTTCGCGACGCTCACCACCGGGACCTCGCCCGACTCGTCCACGAGGACGATCGCGGGCTGGCTCACCTCGAGCGTCCGGCCCTCACCGAGGTCGAGGCTCCCTGCCTGGTAGAACGTCGCCATCGTCCGCCGGAGCCCGGCGTGGCGCACCGCCTGCACCGCGGTGTCGTTGCGGAGCACCTGGACCGCGGGGGCCTCGGCATAGGCCTCGACCTCCTGCGGGGAGGCCGCGGGGAGCACCACGTACTCGTAACCGGCGTCGCTCGGACGCACGCCGTGGTCCACGTAGAGCGTGAAGGCGTCGCGGCTCACCGGGTCCTGACCGACCCAGCTCCCCGTCTGCGCCGTGTTCGAGACGAGCACGCGCTGACCGGCCGGGAAGACGTAGCCGACCTCGTCGTTGTAGGCCCACGACGGGCCCTCCAGCGCTGCGCCCACGGTCCCCGGCGCGACGGGTCGGCCGTCGGCCGAGGCGTTGCCCTTCGCGACGGCCTGGTTCACCGTCGTGTGCACCGGCGCGTCGGACCCCGAGCGGATGCCCGCGCCGAGCGCGACCATCTCGTCGTCGAGGTAGAAGTAGCTCTTCCTGCCCTGGGTGTCGGCCCGGTCGAGGCTGTGGACGCTCACTCCGTAGGTGCCGTCCGAGACGCCGCCCGTGAAGCTGCCTCCGTTGCCTGTCCGACCGGCCGTCCCACGCGTCTGCTCCTTGACGTAGGGAGCGGTGACGCCGGGGTAGTGGAACCAGTCGAACGCCGGGCCGAGGTCGACGTACTCCCGGTTGGTCACCTGGATCGCGGTGGCGCCCGCCGCGTTCCACACGATCTCGTTGCCGACCTCCGGGCGGAAGGTCGAGCGGTACTCGCTGCCGACGGTGCGGCTCGAGTTGAGCCGCGTGAAGATCCCGTACCCGTCGCGCAGGTGGGACGAGAACTCCGATCGCCAGAAGTACTTGTTCCCGGTGACACCGTTGGTCCGGGTGGTGCCCCTGATGCTGTCGATCAGCTCCTGGTAGTCGGTCGCGTACAGCGGGTCCGTGCGTTCCATCTTGGCGAGCGGCTCGAGGAACTCGGCTGCGTACCCCGTGACGCCGTCGACGGTCTTCGGTTCCCTGTAGCCGAGGTACAGCATGCCGACCTCGCCGCGGATCATCCACCGCGTGCCGTTGACGACGTAGAACGCGATCGTGTCCAGGTGCTCCCGGGTGAACGCGAGACCCGTGCCGCGCGCCGCGTCGGCCCACAGCGCCACGTTGGTGAAGAGCGCCATGCCGTACCCCTCGCTGTACAGCTGCGCCCCGTGCGCCCAGAAGCTCCCGTCGGGCTGCACCGCCTCGTTGGTCGCCCCGGAGCGGTCGACGGCGACGGTCTGGACCATGGTGTCGAAGCCGGACACGATCTTCTCGTGGTCACGGGTCGCGAGCGCCTCGAAGAGGTAGTTCGTCGTGCGCCACGCACCGTTGGCGCCGACCGGGTCGAGCCTGCCGGTGTTGTGCTCGAGCGCGACGGCCTTCGCCTCGGGGCTCAGCTCGTCGCCGAGGAAGACGGTGAGACGCCCCATCGCCATGGACTCGCCGATCTCGGTCTCCCACCAGTTCGTGTTACCCGGGTCGACCGCGTCCCACTGCACGAGTGCTCGCTCGACCGCGGCGAGGACGGCGGGGTCCTCGAAGCCCGCGGCGTCCGGGTCGCGGTAGGCCTGGGCGAGCGCGAGCATCCGGTAGAGCGCGATGTAGGCGGACCAGGTCGCGCCGTTCGCGGAGCTCGTCCGGTCGGCGTAGTCGACGTCCGGCCACGACCCGTCGGCACCCTGCGACGCGACGTAGTCGAGAGCCTCGGAGGTACGTGCCAGGTAGATGCCGTTCGCGATGATGACGTCGTCCCCCTGCCCCAGGTAGTACTCCCGGAGGCGCGACGTGATCGTGTCGACGTCGTCGCCGGGCGGTTCCGCGCCCGCGGGCGCGACGACAAGTCCGACAGCGCTCAGCACGAGTGCCAGGAAGGCGGAGATCAGGGCTCTGACGCTTCTCATGGGCTGCTCCCTTGTGGTGGTCCGTGGCGCACGCACGGTGCGGTCGGGGCGGCGCAGGCCGGCCTCGGTCGTCGTCCGTCGAGAGCAGCGCGGGGCAGGTCGCCCCTCGGCACGAGTGCCGACGGCGGTGACGGACTTCTGACGCGTCATCGCGCAGGTGCTCCTTCACGGCGAGGCGGCCCGTGCCGCCTCCGACGGACGGTTCGGCCGCCGGCGAGGCGCCGGGCGGGCCGCGTCCTGCCTCGCCTCCTTGTGGCGAGGTCGCCGGCCGTGCGCCCACGGGTGGCGCCTCCCTTGCTCCGACGGTGACGTGGCGCTAGTAAACCGGTTCTTGACAGCGCAGTCAACATTGCACCTGGACCTCCTGGACGCAAAGCGACGCCGGATCCGCCGCGATCCCTCTGCGCAGGCGCAAAGCACCGCGTGCTTCGTGGGCACTCCTTCCCAGGGGGCGCGACGTGTCACTAAATCGGTACAGGCACAATAGGCCACGGTGAAGGGGTCCTCGTCGCCCGCTCGTGACATCGAGTCTCTAGGGTGAGCGCATGACGACCACGACCGTGACCCCTCGGCCGGGCGCCGACGAGCGGCTCGCCCGCCTCATCCGGATCCCCACGGTGTCCGCCGAGCTGGAGCAGCGGGGCCTCGCGCCCTTCGACGAGCTGGTCGATCTCCTGCCCGAGCTGTACCCCCTGGTCCACGAGCGCCTCGAGCGCGAGCGCATCACCGAGCTCGGTCTGCTCTACCGCTGGCGCGGGCGCTCCGACGAGCCGCCGGTCGTGCTCATGGCGCACTACGACGTCGTCCCGGTGGACGAGAGCGACGACTGGACGTACCCGCCCTTCGAGGGGCGCGTCGCCGACGGCTGGGTCCACGGGCGCGGGGCGCTCGACGACAAGGGTCCGCTCGTCGTCGTGCTCGAGGCGGTCGAGAACCTGCTCGCGGCGGGCTTCACGCCCGCGCGGGACGTCTACCTGTCGTTCGGCGGCAACGAGGAGTCGCACGGCGCGGCCGCCGCCGCGATCGCGACGACGCTGCGCGACCGTGGCGTGGTCCCCTGGCTCGTGCTCGACGAGGGCGGCGCGGTCACGGACTCCCCGCTCCCCCTCGTCCCCGGGAGCGCGGCGATGATCGGCGTCGGCGAGAAGGGCGTCCTCACGCTGCGCCTCAGCGCGCGCGGCGAGGGCGGGCACGCCTCCGCCCCGCCCACGACGACGGCGGTCCGGCGCGTCGCGCGCGCCGTCGAGCGCCTCGGCCCGCGCACCTTCCCCGCGCGCACCCCCGTCGCGATCTCGCGCATGCTCCGGCTCTTCTCCGACCGCGCGACCGGACCGGCGCGCGCCGCGCTGCGCGCGCTGGCCGCCGCGCCGCCCGCCGCCGCCCAGACCTTCGCCGCGATGGGCGGCGAGGCCGCGGCGATCGTCCGCACGACCGTCGCGCCGACGATGCTCTCCGGCGGCACGGCCGCGAACGTGCTGCCGTCGCAGGCGTCCGCGACCGTCAACCTGCGCATCGCGCTCGGCGAGTCCGTCGCGGGCACCGTCGAGCGCGTCCGCCGGCGCGTCGACGACCCGCAGGTCCAGATCGAGGTCGTCGAGAGCAGCGAGCCCTCCCCCGAGTCCCCCGTCGACGACGAGCGGTTCGCCCTCCTCGCCGCGTGCGTCGGCGTCTCGCACCCTGATGCTCTCCCCGCCCCGTACATCACCATGCAGGCGACCGACGCGCGCCACTTCCACCGGTTCTCCCCGGCCGTGTACCGGTTCGCGCCGCTCGCGATGTCCGCCGAGCTGCGCGCCACCATCCACGGCGTCGACGAGCGCGTCGAGGTCGCCGAGCTCGAGCGGGGCGAGCGGTTCCACCGCGCGCTCCTCGAGCGGCTACCCTGACGCTCCCCCAGTTCCGGGGCGCGCGACGACGCGCGCCTCCCCACGCAGAAGGAGCAGCGATGGCTCGCTCGCTCACCGGGCGCCTCGCGGGTTCGACCCTCGCCGGCGTCGTCGGTTTCCTCGCCTTCGTCGAGCTGACGAGCGGCGTCCTCCAGGGCTACTACACGCCGATGCTCACGGACATCGCACGGCACCTCGGCGTGCACGACGCCGACGTGAACTGGCTCGAGGGCTCGCAGCTCATGCTGTCCGCGCTCGTGGTGCCCGCGCTGGCCAAGCTCGGCGACATGGTCGGCCACCGCCGCATCCTCCTGTGGTCGACGGCGGTCACCGCGGCCGCGTCCCTCGCCCTGCCCTTCACGGACTCGTTCGCGGTGTTCCTCGTGGCGTGGGCCGTGCAGGGGTTCTACGTCGTGTGGCTGCCGCTGGAGATCGCGCTCGTGTGGTCGCGCGCGCGGCGCCTGGCCAACCCGGCCGCCGTCACGGCCCGGGCCGCGGGCATCCTCGTCGCGGCGCTCGAGACGGGCGCGATCGTCGGTGCGCTCGCCGGCGGGGCGCTCGTCGACGCGCTCCCGCTGCGCGTCGTGCTCCTCGTGCCGGCGCTCCTGGTCGTCGTGTGCTTCGTCGTCGTGCTGCTCGGTGTGAAGGAGTCGCCCGACCCCGCGGGCGGGCGCTTCGACACCGTCGGCCTCGTGCTCGTCTCGCTCGCGCTCCTCGCGCTCACGGGCGGCCTGAGCCTGCTGCGCCTCGAGGGCGTCGTCGCGGTCGCGCCGTGGGCGCTCGTGGTGCTCGGCGCCGCGCTGCTGTGGCCGTTCGCGCGGTGGGAGCTGCGCCAGGACGACCCGCTCGTCGACGTGCGCATGTTCCGCTCCCCCACGCTCGGCCCGGTGTTCCTCACGGCCGGTCTGTTCGGCGTCTCCGTGCTCGGCGCCCAGGCGCCGCTGTCCACGTTCGCCCGCACCGACCCCGCCGTGCACGGGTACGGCCTCGGCACCACGGGGTTCCAGACGTCCCTGCTCATCGGGGTCTACCTCGTCGGCATGATCGTCGGCGCGCTGTCCTACCCCCGGGTCGCCCGCCGCGCGACGCCGCGCCTCACCCTGGTCGGTGCGTCCACCCTCGTGGGCGTGGGCTTCCTGCTCTTCCTGCCGTTCCACGGGACGTACGCGAACGTGCTCACCAACATGGTCGTCGTCGGGCTCGGCTCGGGGGCGCTCGTCGCCGCGCTCCCCGCAGCCGCCGCGGCGGCCGCTCCCCCGACCCTCACCGGCGTCGCGACCGGCCTCACCAACTCCGTGAAGACCGTCGGCGGCGCGATCGCGTCCTGCATCTTCGGCATCGCGCTCGCGGGCGCCGCGCTCCAGGGCGGCGCCACCGAGAGCACGGCCGGCTCGTTCGGCGGGTACGTCACCGTCTGGGTCGTGTGCGGCGCGACGGCGCTCGTCGCCGCCGTCCTCCTCCTCGCCGTCGTGCCGCGCCAGGCCTTCACCGACCCCGCCGCCGCGGCCCCCGTCGAGGGCGCACCCGCAATCACGTCACCGACCGCCTGAACCACCGAGACAGAACCCTCGCTCGGCTGAGGCAGAACCGCAGTCCGCCGAAGTAGAACGCTGGTCTGCCGAGATAGAACCGTGGTTGCGCGAGGTAGAACGCTGGTTCTTCTGCCTGACGGCGTGTGGTTGCGTTGGGTGGGCAGGGTGGGTGGTGGTGCCGCGTCTACCATCCGCCGCTCGTTCCTCGCGGCTCCCGCCAGGCCCTGTCT
>NZ_JBHXIC010000066.1:0-4940 GCF_042723955.1 Cellulosimicrobium cellulans
GCCTCGAGCAGCAGGTCGAGCGCGGTCGTGCCGGCGCGGCCCTCGTAGGAGAACTCCGGGGCGTCGTCGGTGTCGCGGGCGGCCGGGGGGGGCGCGCCCGCCCGGGCGCGCGGGGCGGCCCCCTCGGTGCGGTGCCCGGTCCGCGCGGGGACGTCGCGGCCCGGTCACCCGCCCGCCGCGGTCAGAGGATGCGACGGGACGTGGCGCGGGGGGCGGGTGGCGCGTGCCGGCACGACGACCCGCCCCCCGCAGATCGTGGGTGCCCCTCGCAGGGCGCCCGTGAGGGTCAGCCCTGGCCGCCGAAGAACCAGTCGAACGGGTTCGGCACGTTGCCCGGGTCGGTCGGGTCGGTCTGCTGACCCTGGTCGCCGCCCTGCTCGCCACCCTGGCCGGGGAGCTGGCCCTGGCCGTCCTGACCGGGAAGCTGGCCCTGGTCGCCCTGGGACCCCTGGCTCTCGTCGTCCGCGGGGCGCGTCGCGAGCGTCACGTCGAGCTCGGTCGTCTTCCCGTCGCGCACGACGGTCAGCGTGGACTCGGCGCCCGCCGCGCGCTCGCGGACGAACGCGGTGAGCGACTCGGCGCCCCCGACGGCGTGACCGTCGATCTCGACGATCACGTCACCGGACCGGAGGCCGGCCTCGGCGGCCGGCGACCCGTCGGTCACCTCCTGGACCTCGGCGCCGCGGCGCGTGACGCCGTCCGCGGTCGCGGTCGCGTCCGCGAGCGTCACCCCGAGGAACGCGTGCTCGGCGGTGCCGTTCTCGACGAGCTGCTGCCCGATCGACTTCGCGAGGTTCACCGGGATGGCGAACCCGAGCCCGATCGAGCCGGACTGGGTGCCGCCGCCCGAGAGCGTCGCGATCGACGACGTGATGCCGATGACACGACCCTGCGCGTCGAACAGCGGGCCGCCCGAGTTGCCGGGGTTGATCGCGGCGTCGATCTGGATCGCGTTGGTCACGACGGACGTGCCGCCGTCCTCGCCGGACGCGGACACCGGGCGGTCGACGGCCGACACGATGCCGGTCGTCGCCGTGTTCGCGAGGCCGAGCGGGTTGCCGACCGCGAGGACGGACTCGCCGACGCTCACGTCGTCGGAGTCGCCGAGCGTCGCGGGCTGGAGGTCGTCGGGCGCGTCGACGAGCTGCACGACGGCGAGGTCGGTCGCCGGGTCGAGCCCGACGATCTTCGCCTCGAAGAGGCGCCCGTCGCTGAGCGTCACCTGGACGGTGTCGTTCTCCGCGCCGGACACGACGTGGTTGTTGGTCACGACGTGGCCCTGGTCGTCGATGATGACGCCCGACCCCTCGGCGCCGCCCTGCGAGGTCTGCACCTGGATCGCGACGACCGACGGGGCGACGGCCTTCGTCACGGCCTCCCAGTCGGGGTTCTGCGACGACGAGTCGGACACCGGCGCGGCCGTGCTCTCCTGGTGCTGGCCGACGTCCGCGAGCGACGCCGAGTCCTGGTCGGCGTCGAACGCACCGGTGAGACCGGCGGTGCCGACGCTCGCGAGGACCGCGGCCGCGGCGGCGGCGCTGACGACCGGCACCCACGTGCGCCGGCGCTTCGGGGTGTCCGCCGCGCCCTGCGCGGTCGGGACCGGCGGCGCGGGCGGCGGGCCGAAGCTGCCGGACGGCGCGTGCGGCCCGGACTGCGCGGGGCGCGCGTACGGGTTGGGCATCGGCGTCGCCGCGGTCTGCGCCGTGGGGGCGGGCTGCGGCGTGGAGAGGTGCTGCACGTGCTGCGGTGCGCCGAGCGGCTGCGTCGGGCGCGTGGTGGGGTGCGCCGTGGTCGGCGGGAGCGGCTGGGTCGCGGCGACGGGGGCCAGCGGCTGCGTGGGCGTCCCGGCGGGCGTCTCGGCAGCGACCGACGCGGCACGCTCGGCGGCTGCGGGCGTCGTCGCGGCGGGGGTGGCGGCCGACGTCGACGCGGACGCGTCGAGGGCCGGCGTGGTGGGGGTGGGCTCCGTGCCCGGGGTGTTCGTCATGGTGGGCCTCCTCGGTTCTGCCCACTACTTCACACCGCCCCGCTTGAACGAGGCTTGAACGAGGCTGGGAGTTCGCTGCGAGTTCTGACGCGTCGTCAGCGGTCCGCCACGAGCGTCGCGCGGACGACGTCCCGCGCCCGCTCCCCCAGGCGCAGGCCGGCCTGCCGCCGCTCCGCCCGGGACACGCGCACCTCCAGCACCTGGACGCCGTGGCTCGGTGCCGCCAGCGCGTGCCGCAGCGAGGGGACGTCCTGCACGAGCTGGTGGTCCACGCCGTACCCGGCGCAGAGCTGGGCGAGGTTCGCCCCGTGCGGGGTCGCGAAGACCCGCTCGAACGTGCGCCCCGCCGCCTCGGACGTCTCCCCGAGCCCGCCCGGCTCGAGGCCGGCGAAGATCGAGCCGCCGTCGTCGTTCACCACCACGAGCTGGAGGTCGACGTGCGGCTCGTGCGGACCGCGCAGCAGGCCGCCCGCGTCGTGGAGGAACGTGAGGTCGCCCAGCAGCGCGCGCGTGCGCCGGTGCGGGCGCCCGGTGGCCGCCGCCGCGCCGAGCGCGGTGGACACGGTGCCGTCGATCCCGGCGAGGCCACGGTTCGCCAGGATGCGTGGCGCGTCCGCGTCAAGGCCGAGCACGAGAGCCAGGTCGCGCACGGGGTTGGAGGACCCGACCACGAGGAGGTCGTCCGGTCCGCACGACCCGACGACGGCGCGCGCGACGCTCGGGCCGTCGGTCAGCGTCCCGTCGGTCGCCCCGGCGACGACCTCCGCGGCCGCGACCGACGCCGCGCGCCAGCGCGCGAGCCACCCCGCGTCGGTGGCGTGGCCCGACGCCCGCCCGGGCACGACCTCGGACGGGTCCGGGACGCCCGGGCGCGGGTCGAGCCACCGCTCGGGTACCGCCGTCAGGACCGTCGACGCGTTGCGCGCGGCGTCGGGCCACGGGCCGGCACCCGGCGCGACGACGCTCACCTCGACGTCGGGCCGCCCGAGCAGGCGCTGCACGGGCCGCGAGAGCGTCGGCCGGCCGAGCACGACGACGTGCTCCACGTCGTCCACGAGCTCGTCGACACCGAGCACGAGCGCGTGCGCGACGACCAGGTTCGGGCCGCCCGCCGCCCCCGAGGACGGCTCCGCGAGCAGCGGCCAGCCGCGCGCCTCGGCGAGGTCGCGCGCGACGCCACCGGCACCGTCTCCCGCGACCACGACCGTGCGCGCGCCGAGCGTGTGATCCGGGGCGACGTCGGACGACGCGGGGCCGACGGGCGCGAGCACGGCAGCACGGTGCACGCCGGCGAGGTCGTGCGCGCCGGTGGTGGGCGCGGACGCCACCGGCACCACGTCGGGCACGAGCGGCTCACGGTAGGCGAGGTCGAGATGCACCGGGCCCGGGTGGCCCGACCGCGCTCCGGTCGCCTCGCCCAGAGCGCGCGTCGCGAGCGTGAGCAGGTCGCGCACCTCGCCCGGCCGCCCGTCGGGCGCCGGCACGTCGGCGGCGAACCGCACGGCGGAGCCGAAGATCCCGGCCTGCTGCGTCGTCTGGTTGGCGCCCGTGCCCCGCAGCTCGTGGGGGCGGTCGGCGGTGAGCAGCACGAGCGGCACTCCCGAGTGGTGCGCCTCGAGCACGGCGGGATGAATGTTCGCGACCGCGGTCCCGGACGTCGTGACGACGGCGACCGGCCGCGGCAGACGCGCCCCACCGCGTGCCGTGGGGGAAGCGCCGCGCGAGAGCCCGATCGCGAGAAAGCCCGCGGCCCGTTCGTCGACGCGGACGTGCAGGGTGAGCCGGCGGGCGTCGGCCGCGGCCGCGAGCGCGTAGGCGAGCGGAGCGCTGCGCGAGCCCGGTGCGAGGACGACGTCGGCGACGCCCTCGACGGAGAGCCGCTGCACGAGCGCGAAGGCGCTGCGGATCGCGGGCGGCTGGTCCGCGGTCCCGTCGGGGTACGGGTCGTGGCCCCGGGGCTCCGTGCTCGGCGTCGACACCGTCGCGGCCGCGTCGTCGTCTCCAGCGCGGCTCACCGGGCACCTCCCGCACCCGCGAGCGCGCCGGCGACGCGGTCGAGCCGTTCGCGCCAGCGGTGATCCGTCTCGTCGTCGGGCGCGGTGGCCGCGAGCGCCGCCGCGGAGGGCTCGGGGCGGACGACCGGCAGCGCACCGTCGACGGGCACGAGGGGCGGGTCGGCCACGTCGGCGACGAAGAGGTTCACGGTCGCGAGCCCGCACGCGTAGGGCAGCGCGGGGAGCGCGGCCGCGAGCGCGACCCCCGCGGCGATGCCGACGGACGACTCGAGCGCGGACGACACGACGACGGGCAGGCCGACCTGCTCGGCGAGGTCGAGGCACGCGCGCACGCCGCCGAGCGGCTGCACCTTGAGCACGACGACGTCCGCGGCGTCGGCACGCACCACCGCGAGGGGGTCGGTGGCCCGGCGGATCGACTCGTCGGCGGCGACCGGCACCGCGGCGTCGCCCCGCTGCCCGCGCCGCACGGCCGCGAGCCCCGCGACGTCCGCGCAGGGCTGCTCGACGTACTCCAGCCCGCCCGCCGCGCGGTCGAGCGCGGGGAGCCGGCGCAGCGCCTCGTCCACGTCCCACGCCCCGTTGGCGTCGACGCGCACGCGTCCACCCGGACCGAGCGCGTCGCGCACGGCCTCGAGTCGCGCGACCTCCGCTTCCAGGGGTTCGAGCGCGCCGTCGGGACCGCGCTGCGCGACCTTGACCTTCGCGGTGCGGCACCCTCCGGACGCGGCGACGAGCTCGCGCGCGCGGTCGGGCCCGACCGCGGGGACGGTGACGTTGACGGGCACGCGGTCGCGCACGGCGTCCGGCCAGCCCTGGTGGGGGGGCGGCGGGGCCGCCCCCGCCCGGCGCCCGGCCGCGAGCGCGCCGGCGCCGGCGCGGGGGGTGGCGCGCGGGAGCCGGAGGGTCTAGGGGAGGGAGTGCGCCCACGAGGC
>NZ_JBHXIC010000066.1:4950-22169 GCF_042723955.1 Cellulosimicrobium cellulans
TCTACCCCCCCCCCCCGCCCACCCGCCCGCCCCCCCGTGGGGGGGGGCGGTGTTTTGTTTACACCCCCCGGCCGGGGGGGGGGGCCCGGGGGGGCCGCGCGCAGCCAGGGCGCCGACTCGGCGTCGTCGTAGTCCCAGAACGGGGAGAACTCACCCCACCCGGCCTCCCCGCGCAGCAGCACGCCGTCGCGCGCGTCGAGCCCGCGGAACCGCGTGGTCAGTGAGGTGCGGTAGACGACGGTCTCGAGGGGGTCGGGCACGCCTTCCAGGCTAGGCCACCGCGGGAGGTCCCACGTCGCCCGACGGTGCGCGGCGCTCAGGCGTTCACGAGCACCACGACGACGAGCGCCACGATCACGGCGTTGAACGCGAACGCGACGACGGCGTGGGTCGTGACCATGCGACGCGTGGGCGTGTCGAGCACCGTCACGTCGGCCGTCGAGAACGTCGTGCTCACCCCCGCCGCGAGGTACACGTAGTCCGCGAAGGCGCGCGGGCCCTGCCCCGGGAAGGTGAACCCGCCGTCCCCCGCCGCGACGTCGCGCCGGGCGTAGTGCACGGAGTAGGAGACGAGGACCGTCACCCACGAGACGACGATCACCGTGACGCCCAGCACGGTGATCACGGGGACGGCGGCCCACGCCACTCCCTGGGCGAGCACGAACCCGACGAGCAGCGCCATGAGCGCGAACTGGACGGACCACGCCGCGGAGCCGCCGCCGAGGAGCCACGTGCGCGCCCGGCCCCGGCCCTCGGGGTGTGCGGCGACGAGCGCCCGCTCGAGCGCGGGCCCGCGGCGCCCGGCGAACGCCACGCACGTGAGCACGCAGTACAGCCCCGACAGCACCACCCACACGAGGAGGCCGGCTGCGACGGGCGCGGTGCCGTCGTCGAGCCCGAGCGGGCGCGCCACGAGGACGACGGCGAGGGGTCCCAGCACGAGCGCGACGCCGGTCGACGTGAGCGAGCGGACGCTCTCCGGGACCAGGCGGTCGCGCAGCGCGGTGCGGGGCGAGGACGGTCGACGGCTCATGGGCCGTGAGGCTATCCCGGCCGTCCGGCGCGGTGCCCGACCCGCTCCTCCGTCGGTCGTCAGCTCGCGCGCGCCGGGCCCACCAGCTCGCCGACGAGCTGCACGGCGAGCGCACGCACGTCGCGGCTCTCGCTCAGCGCGCTCACCGCGGCGCCGTCCACCACGGCGATGAGCAGCGCGGGCGGGACGCTCGCGAGACCGCGCACCGCGAGGAGCTGCCCGACGGCGTCGTCGAGGCCCTGCCGGCCCTCGCCGTAGGCCCGGGCGAGCGCGGGGTAGCGACCCGCGCCCACGAGGTGCTCGTAGAAGCCGCGCAGCTCGCTCTCGCCCCCGGGCGGCAGGACGGCGTCGACGAGCACGTGGGCGTCCTCGCGCGCGCGGTCACCGCCCCGCGCGGCCCGATCGGCCGCGCCGCGCGCGTGGGCCGCCCACCCGGCGACCACGACCTCGCCGGCCGCGCCGATGAGGTCGTCGAGGCCGGTGAAGTAGTACGTCGTGGCGGCGAGCGGGACGTCGGCCCGGGCCGCGACGGCGCGGTGGGTCACCGATGCCGGACCCTCCTGGAGGATGAGGTCCGCGGCGGCGCGGACGATCGCGTCACGGCGCGCGACCCCGCGCGCCTGGCGGCGCGGCACGGGCCGCGGGTCGACGGTCTCGGTCGGCATGGGTGTCAGTGCCCTCCCCCGGAGAGGTTGAGCCCCACGACCCCGGCGACGATCAGCACGAGGGAGATGACCTTGAGGACCGTGACGGGCTCGTCGAACAGGACGACGGCGAGGGCGGCGGTGAGCGAGGCACCGATCCCCACCCAGACACCGTAGGCCACGCCGACGGGCAGGGACTTCAGGGCGATGCTCAGGCCGACCATGCTCAGGACGAGCATGACGACGAACGCGACGCTCGGCCAGAGCTTGGTGAAGCCGTGCGACGCCTTGAGGCTCAGGGCCCAGCCGGCCTCGAGCATGCCGGAGAGGATGAGGACGATCCATGCCATGGGGAGACTCCCTCGGGTCGACGCACCGGGTGGCAGGGCCCGCCGTCGTGCGCAGAACTGGTACTAACGTACCAGTTAATTGGATCGGGTCAAGACCGCCGTCCGCAGCACGTGCGCCACGAGACCGACGTCACCGTCGCGCACGCGCGCGGTGCCCACCACCACCCCCGCCTCGCGGCGGTCCACCCCCGTCCCGCTGAGGGGCTCGGCCGGCACCCCGGCCGCGTGCAGACCGTCGACCGCAGCGCGCTCGGCGGCCGGGTCGGGGAGCGGCACGACGAGATGCAGCCCGGCGGCGACCCCGCCCACCTCCACCCCCGGAAGGGCGCTCGCGAGCGCGTCGAGCAGCAGGCGTCGCCGTCGCTGGTACACGAGCCGAGCCCGGCGCAGGTGCCGCTGGTAGGCGCCCGAGCCGAGCAGCGCCGCGAGCGCCGCCTGCTCGGGCACCGAGGTCCCGAGGTCCGCGTGCCGCTTCGCCTCCACCAGCGGCCCGACGACGTGCGGCGGCGCCACGACCCAGCCGAGCCGCAGCGCGGGCGAGAGCAGCTTGGACACCGAGCCGAGCAGGACGACACGTTCGGGGTCCAGGGCCTGCACGGAGGCCACCGGCTGCCGGTCGTACCGCAGCTCGGCGTCGTAGTCGTCCTCGAGCACGAGGCGGTCCCCCGCCGCCGCCCACGCGAGCAGCGCGCGCCGTCGCGCGGGACCGAGGACGACCCCGAGCGGGAACTGGTGAGCGGGCGTCACGAGGACGGCGCGCGCGTCGTCGGGCAGCAGGTCCGCGCGCAGGCCGTCGCCGTCCACGGGCACGCCGACCGTCCGCAGGCCGGCGTCGCGCAGCAGCTCGAGCGCCCCGCGCGACGACGGGTCCTCGACGGCCACCGCCGCCCGCCCCTCGGGCGCTGGGCCCGCGACCCGTCCCGCGGCGAGCAGCCGGGCGAGCAGCGAGAGCGCCTGGGCGACCCCGCTCACCACGACCACGTCGTCCGCCGTGACATGAGCGCCCCGCGCGCGCCGCAGGTGGACCGCGAGCGCCTCGCGCAGCGCCGGCAGCCCCTGGGGGTCCGGGTAGCCCAGGTCGGCGTCGGCCAGGCCCCGCACGCCGTCGCGCACGGCGCGCGCCCACGCGGCGCGGGGGAAGAGAGCGGGGTCGGGCGTGCCGACGCTCACCGGCCGGGCCCCCGGCACCGGGCCGGGCCCGGTGCCGGTCTCGGTGTCCGGCCCCGTGCCGGGTGCCGCACGGGGCGGGCGGGGCGCCGCCGTCCCGGCGCGGCCCGACGGCGGCGCGGGCAGCGCCGCGACGACCACCCCCGACCGGGGCCGGGACACGAGCAGCCCCTCGCCGACGAGCACGTCGACGGCGGTGGTCACGGTGCCGCGCGAGACACCGAGCGCCACCGCCGCGTCGCGGCTCGAGGGGAGCACGGCGCCCGCCTCGAGCCGGCCGTCCACCACGGCCGCGCGCAGACCGGCGTGGAGCCACCGGCCGACGTCGCGGCCCGGTCGCGGTCCGAGGGCGAGCAGCAGCGCGTCGGGCTCGATCCGGGTCGTCATCTGGCCCAGTGAACCAGGCATGATCTGGACCTGCACCCTGGTCCAGGCTCGACCCTACGGTCGACGCATGGCCCTCGCTCCCCGCCCCTCCCACGACGTCCCGTCCGACGACGGCGGCCGTGCGCCCGACCACCCCGGCCCGGCACGGTCCGGCGACCTCCGGTGCACCCTCGGCATGGTGATCGTCGGCTCGTCGTTCGTCGCGTCCGCCGCCCTCGCCGACTTCCCGGTCCTCGGCGGGCAGGCCGCGCGCTACGCCGTCGCGGCGCTCGTCCTGCTCGCCGTCCTCGCCGTGCGGCGCGTGCCGTGGGTGCTGCCGTCGCCGGGCGCGCTGCTGCGCCTCACCGCGCTCGCGGCGACCGGTCTCGTGGGGTTCAGCGTCCTCGTCGTCGAGAGCGCGGGGCGCGCGGACCCGTCCCTCGTCGGGGCGGTCGTCGGCGCGTCGCCCGTCGTGCTCGCCGCGGCCGCCGCGCTCCGGGCGCGCCGCGTCGCGGTCCGGACCCTCGCGGCGGCGGTCGTGGTGACGGCCGGCGTCGTGGTCGTCGAGGGCGGCGGCTCGGGGGACCCGGTGGGCGTCGCGCTCGCGCTCGGCGCGCTCGCGTGCGAGGTGTGCTTCTCGCTGCTCGCCGTGCCGCTCCTGCCGACGCTCGGCGCACTGCGCGTCTCCGCGTACGCGTGCGTCCTGGCCGTCCCCCAGCTCGCCGTGCTCGGCCTCGTCCGGCTGCAGGTCACCGGGCAGCCGTTCCTCGCCGTGCCCGACGCCGCCGAGCTCGCCGCGCTCGCCTACCTCGCCGTCGTCGTCACGGCCGTGGCGTTCCTGCTCTGGTACTCCGGGCTGGCCGCGATCGGCCCCGCGCGGGCCGGCCTGTTCGCGGGCCTCCTGCCCGTCGCGGCGCTCGTGACCTCGGTCGCCCTCGGGTTCGAGGCGCTCGACGCCCGCTCCCTGGTCGGGACGCTCGTCGTCGGCGCCGGCCTCGTTCTCGGCCTCGCAGCGCCGCGGCGTGACGGCGCCGCCCCGGCGCCCGATCCCCACGCCGACGAGCGGGCCCCCGCGCCGGGCGCGGCCCTCGCCCCGCAGCGGCTACCGTGACGACCGTGAGCAGCACCGAACCCACCCCCGCCGTCCCCGCCGACGACCCCCGCGCGCACGCGCTCCCCCGCCAGGTGTCCGAGACGTTCGACCCGGGCGCGTGGCGCGACGTCGCCGGGTTCGAGGAGCTGACCGACGTCACGTACCACCGGGGCGTGGAGCGCGACACGGACGGGACCGTCGTGCGCGACCTGCCCGTGGTGCGTGTCGCGTTCGACCGCCCGGAGGTGCGCAACGCGTTCCGCCCCCACACCGTGGACGAGCTGTACCGCGTGCTCGACCACGCGCGCATGACGTCCGACGTGGGGACGGTGCTCCTCACGGGCAACGGCCCCTCCCCGAAGGACGGCGGGTGGGCGTTCTGCTCCGGGGGCGACCAGCGGATCCGTGGGCGCTCGGGCTACCAGTACACGACCGCGCCCGACGGCGGCGGCGACGTGCACACGCGCGACGCGGTGGACCCGGCCCGCGCGGGGCGCCTGCACATCCTCGAGGTGCAGCGGCTCATCCGGACGATGCCCAAGGTCGTGGTCGCGGTCGTCAACGGGTGGGCGGCCGGCGGCGGGCACTCGCTGCACGTGGTCGCGGACCTGTCGATCGCGAGCCGCGAGCACGCGCGGTTCAAGCAGACCGACGCGAACGTCGGCTCGTTCGACGGCGGCTACGGCTCGGCGTACCTGGCGCGGCAGGTGGGGCAGAAGCGGGCGCGGGAGATCTTCTTCCTCGCGCGGGAGTACTCGGCGCAGGACGCGTACGAGTGGGGGGCGGTGAACGAGGTCGCGGACCACGCGGACCTCGAGGCGCTGGCGATCGACTACGCGCGCACGATCGCGTCGAAGTCGCCGCAGGCGATCCGGATGCTCAAGTTCGCGTTCAACCTCGCGGACGACGGGCTCATGGGCCAGCAGGTCTTCGCGGGCGAGGCGACGCGGCTCGCCTACATGACCGACGAGGCCGTGGAGGGGCGCGACGCGTTCCTGGAGCGGCGCGACCCGGACTGGGGCCGGTTCGGCTACGCGTTCTGACCCTGCGGGTCAGGAGCCGGCGACGAGGCTCGTCAGCATCTCGATGAGGCCGCGGCCGACGAACGCCGCGGCGACGGCGAGGCCGAACAGGAGCCCGACCGAGATCGCGACGGGCGCGGCGGAGCGGGCGGCGCCGGGCTCGGCGTCGCGCGGCGTGCGCGGCGCGTAGGACGGCGGGAGCCGGTCCTCGGTCGAGCGCTGCGCGGCGCCCTCACCGGGGGTGCCGGGCTGGGACGGATGGACGGGGTGCGGGACGACGGTTGCCATGACTCCACGGTGCCGCGCAGGGCCCCGTCACCGCGTCGGCCCCGCGGCTCGACCTGGATGTCCGCCGGTCCCCCTCGGGGCGGAGCGGTCGTACGCCGTGGGGAGGACCCCGGAGACCGCCGCCGGGCGAGAGGGGCGCTCAGCCGATCTCCCAGCTCCCCGACCCGATCGGCACGAGCTCGATCCAGGAGGCGCCGGGCTCGAGCTCGACGGGCTTCCCGTCCGCCCCGGTGAGCACCACGGGGGACTCGGCCGTCTCCTTGGACCACGTCACCGGCACCTGCTTGCCCCCGCTCGCGACGACGCCCTCGCCGGTCCCCACGAGCTTCGTCTCCGGGACGGGCACCCCCGCCGGGTCCTTGAACGCCGTGTCCTGCATCGGCGCGGACAGCAGCACGACGTTCGTCGCCGAGAGCCGCACCTCGTCCGAGGACACGGCGGGCGTGTCGCCCTCGCTGCGCACGTAGCGACCCTCGTCGGCGTCCCACTCCCACACGGCGCTGCTCGCGAACGTGAGCCGCACGTCGAGCCGCGTCGCGGCGCTGCCCGCCACGGTGGCCGTGCCGGTCCCCGGCTCCCGGGCGAACACGAGCTGGGCGGGCGGGGGCGCGGTGCGGTCGCCGTCGGCCTGGGCCCAGAACTCCTCCGGGCTGCCGTACACGTTGTGCGGCGCACGGCGCGCGCGGGTCGTGGTGAACCCGTCGTCGCCCTCGTCCATGACGACCGACTGGACCCCCGCCGCACCGACGGCATCGATGAACGGCTGCTGCCCGCCCGTGTACGCGAGGATCCCGTGCAGCGGGCCGACGATCGCCGGGTCCATGGGCCGGACCGAGCGGACGGGGCCGACGCTCTCGGGGACCTGCGAGTGGTAGACGGCGACGAACCGGGTGATCCCGCCCTCGACGACCTCCTCCCACACGACGTCGGCCTGCTCGAGGCCGGTCTGCGGGCGCGCCTGGGGCGCGTTCTCGATCTTCACCGCGAGCGCCGGGCGGTCCGCGACCTCCTCGGCCTCGACGCCGGTCAGCGGCCAGACGAGCGGCACGTCCGGCGTCGGCGGTGCCCCCTTGTCCGCGGACACGCCCGCGTCGACCGTCTCCGTCGTGGGCGCGGCCGGCTCGCCGCCGCACCCCGCGAGCAGGACCGACGCCGCAGCGAGCGCGACGACCAGCCCCGCCCGGACCGCACCGGGTCCTCGTGCCGTCCTCGTCATCCTCGACCTTCCCGTCGGTCCAGGACCCGGTCCTGGCACTGCCCCTGCGACGGACGTGCGCTTCCCGGTCACCCTACGGCCCGGCCTACGCTGATCCGGTGAACCGCGCCGTCGTCCCCGCCGATCTCGACTCCCTGGTCGCTGCGGTCGGCGCCGCGCTCGACGGCGCCGGTCCCCCGGTGGCGCCCGTCCCGCTGCTCCCCCGGCCCGGGCACGCCGACGTGCCGCCGGGCGCCGCGCTCGTCCTGCGCACGTCGGGCTCGACGGGCGAGCCGCGCGAGGTCGTGCTGTCCGCGGCGGCGCTGCGCGCCTCGGGCGCCGCGACGCACGAGCGGCTGGGCGGGCCCGGGCACTGGCTCCTCACGCTGCCCGCGACGCACGTCGCGGGCGTGCAGGTGGTCGCCCGCGCGCACGCGGCCGGGCGAGGCCTCACGGTCGCGCCGGAGGACGAGCCGTTCACCCCGGCCGGCTTCGCCGCGCTCGTCACCCGCGCACCGCGCGCCGAGCGCCGGTACGTCTCGCTGGTCCCCACGCAGCTCCACCGCCTCCTCGCCGCGGCGGAGGCGGGCTCCGACGGCGGCGCCGCGGGACTCGACGCGCTCTGCGCCCTCGACGCGGTCCTGCTCGGCGGTGCCGCCGCGCCTCCCCCGCTGCTGCGCCGCGCGCGGGCGGCGGGCGCGCGCGTCGTGACCACGTACGGCATGACGGAGACGAGCGGCGGGTGCGTGTACGACGGCGTCCCGCTCGCGGGCGCACGCGTGCGCCTCGCACGCACCACGCTCGCGGACAGGCCGGGCGGCGCCACGGGCGTCGTCGAGCTCTCCGGACCGTTCCTCGCCGACGGCTACCTCGGCGACCCGGCCGCGACCGCGCACGCGTTCCGCACCGACGACGACGGCACGCGCTGGTTCCGCACCAGCGACCTCGGACGGCTCGACGTGGCGCCGGACGGACCCTCGCTCACCGTTCTCGGCCGGGCGGACGACGTCGTCGTCACGGGCGGCGTCAACGTCGCCCCGGCCGCGGTCGAGGCCTTGGTCGCCGAGGTCGACGGCGTGGGCGAGGCGTGCGTCGTCGGCGTGCCGCACCCGGAGTGGGGGCAGGAGGTCGTCGCGGTCGTCACGACGGCGAGGCCTGCGCCCGCCGCTCCCGGCTCGGCCCCGGGCCCCGGCACCGGGAGCGCGGTCGCGGACGCCCCCGCCGCGCTCGTCGCCGCGGTCCGGGACCACGTCGCGGATAGGCTGGAGCGGGCGGCCGCACCACGCCGCGTGCTCGTCGTCGCGGACCTCCCGCGCCGCGGGCCCGGCAAGGTGGACCGCGCCGCGGTGGCGCGGCTCGCCGTCGGGCACCTCCAGGCCCGCCCTGGTTGAGCCGCCCGCGGTCCCACCACCCTGCACGACCCGCACGACCGAGACGGAGCACCATGGCCAGCACCACCGAGTGGGTCGCGGGCGCGCGCCCGCGCACCCTTCCCGCCGCCGCGACGCCCGTCATCGTCGGGTCCGGCGCCGCGGCCCAGGTGGACGGCTTCGCCTTCTGGCCCGCGCTGCTCGCCCTCGGCGTCGCGCTCGCGCTCCAGGTGGGCGTGAACTACGCGAACGACTACTCCGACGGCGTGCGCGGCACCGACCTCGACCGCGTCGGCCCCATGCGGCTCACCGCCACGGGCGCCGCGCGGCCCGGGCAGGTGCGCGCCGCGGCGTTCGGCGCGTTCGGCGTCGCCGCCGTGCTCGGGCTCGTGCTCTGCGCGGTGACCGGCCACTGGTGGCTGATCGCCGTGGGCGCGCTCGCGATCCTCGCGGGCTGGTACTACACGGGCGGCCGCAACCCCTACGGCTACCGGGGCCTGGGCGAGGTCGGGGTGTTCGTCTTCTTCGGTCTGGTCGCCACGCTCGGCACCACCTACACGCAGGCGGGCGTGGTCACGTGGCCGTCGGCCGTCGGCGCGGTCGCGGTGGGCCTGCTCGCGTGCGCGATCCTCATGGTGAACAACATCCGCGACATCCCGACCGACGTCGTCGCGGGCAAGCGCACGCTCGCGGTCCGGCTCGGCGACTTCCGGGCCCGCCGGGCCTACGTCGCGATGATCTGGGTCCCGCTGCTGCTGGCGGTCGTGTGCGCGTTCGCGTCGCCCTGGGCGCTCGGCACCCTGGTCCTCCTGCTGCCGGCCGTGCTCCTCACGCTCCCGGTGATCGCGGGCGCGCGCGGGCCGCTCCTGGTGCCGGTGCTCGCCGGGACCGGGCTGTTCGAGCTGGCGTACGGCGTGCTGCTGGGGGTCGGGCTCGCGCTCTGAGCGCCCCCAGGCCGCGGCCCCGGCGGCTCAGCGGGTCGACGAGGTCCCGGGCTGCTCGGTCGGCGCCGGGTCCGTGCCCGGCGCGGCGGCGTTCTCCTCGCGGTCGAGGGCGGCGTCGAGGGCCGCGTCCTCGGCCGCCGCGTCGTCCTCGATCTCGCGCGAGAACCGCTCGCCCGTGCGCGCGCGGTGCTCGGCCCGCGCGGCGAGATAGCGCGAGGCGGCCTCGCGGGGCTTGCGCAGGGTCAGGTACGACAGCATGAGCGCGACGACCGCGGCGACCAGGACGAGCAGCCAGCCCCGGAGGCCGGCGAACCAGAGCACGCCCAGCGCGGCGGCGAAGAGCAGCAGACGCAGGACGGAGTAGACGACGACAGGCACGACTCCAGGGTACGGCCCGTAGGCTGGAGCCATGCTTCGCGTGCTGCTCCCCCTCATCGCCGTCGGCCTCGCGGTCTACGCGCTCGTCGACCTCGCCTCGAGCGACGAGGAGGAACGCGGCGGCATCCCCAAGGGGCTGTGGATCGTCCTCATCATCCTGCTGCCGTTCCTCGGCCCCATCGCCTGGATCCTCGTCAAGCGGTCCGCGTCGCGCTCGGGCTCGCGGTACGGGAGCGGCCGCCCGTCGGGCGGCTCCACGAACGGCGGCCCGCGCCGGCGCCGCAACGCCCCCGTCGCGCCCGACGACGACCCCGAGTTCCTCTGGCGGCTCGAGCAGCAGCAGCGTCGCCAGGCGCGGGACGAGGCACCCTCGCCCGCGACGGACGACGCTCCTCCGGCGGCCGGGGACACGACGGACGACGGCCGGACCGAGGACGACGGCGACGCGCGCCGACCCGGGGCGAGCAACGGGTCCGACGACGGCGACGACACCGCCCGCTGACCGACCCACCAAGCGCAGGTCGAGCGCTGCGTCCGCGGTCGAGCGCTGCGTGTCTGGACGCAGCGCTCGCGCGGGGACGCAGCGCTCGATGAGGCTCGGTGTCGGACCGGGTCAGTCGCCCGGGTTGAGGCCCGAGTACGAGTGCTTCCCGTTGAACAGCAGGTTCACGCCCGTGAAGTTGAACAGCACGCACGCGTAGCCGACGATCACGAAGTACGCCGCCCGGCGCCCGGACCAGCCGCGGGTCGTGCGGGCGTGCAGGTACGCCGCGTACACGATCCAGACGACGAAGCTCCAGACCTCCTTGGGGTCCCAGCCCCAGTAGCGGCCCCATGCGTGCTCGGCCCAGATCGCGCCACCGATGATGGTGAACGTCCACAGCACGAACGCGACCGCGTTGAGGCGAAAGCTCAGCGCCTCGAGCTGGAGCGGTCCCGGCGTCGAGTCGAGCCAGCGCCAGCCGCGCGCACCGAGGAACGCGTTCCCGGAGTCGCGCGAGTCGCGCAGGAGCTGGAGCACCGACGTGACGAACGCGACGGTGAAGATGCCCGTCGCGATGATCGCGACGCCCACGTGGATGACGAGCCAGTAGGACTGGAGCGCGGGCTGCACGCCGGTCGCGGCGACGAAGAACGCGTTCTGCGCGAGCACGAGGAAGAGCACCGCGAGACCGGTCACGAACGACCCGAGGAAGCGCACGTCGCGCTTGAGGGAGACGCCGAGGAAGACCGCGAGAGCCACGAAGGCGCCGACGAGCGTGAACTCGTACATGTTGGCCCACGGCGTGCGGCCGGCGGCGATCCCGCGCGTGACGATCGCGACGAGCAGCAGCGCCGTCCCGAGCCACGTGAGCGAGATCCCGATGTTGGCGGCCTTGCGCGACGGCTCGGGCGATGCGACGGCTGCGGCGTCGACGGCGTCCGGCGCGTCCGGGCCGTACGGCGAGACGGGCGCGCCCGCGCCCGCGAGCACCTCCGCGCCGGGCGCCTTCGCGTCGGCCCGTGCCTCGGCCCGCTCGTCGTCGGCGCGGCCCGCGAGCCGCGCGAGGTCGATCGCGAACGCGACGAGCGCGACGGTCAGGGCAGTCGCAGCGGCCCAGACGAGGTCCTGGCTCAGCTCGGCTACGGTCATCGGTCAGCCTTTCGTGCGCGGTCGCGCGGTCGGGTCCTGGGCGGGACGCGCAGTAGGGCGGGTGCGGTCGGCCGGTGCGCGTCCCGGCGACGAGGTGAGGTCACCCTCACCCGATGGTGCCACGCCCGGGAGCGCGGCGAGAAGCGAGTCCACCTCGCCCTGGAGGCCGGCGTCGTCCCCGCGGGCGAGGCCCGCGACGGCGACGACGGTGCGCTCGCGCGGGGCGTCGTCGCCCGTCCCGGGCACCTCCTCGCGCCACGCGCGCACCCACACGCGGCGACGCGGGGTGAACAGCGAGACGGCGAGCCCCGTGAGCGCGCCGAGCGCGAACACGAGGACCCACGTGAGCGACGGGTCGTGGCGCAGGTCGAGGGCGACGTAGCGCGGCAGCGAGTCGAACGTGATCGTGCCGAGGCCGTCAGGCAGGTCGACCGTCTCGCCCGGCGCGACGAGCAGCTTGACGCGCTCGCCGTCCTCGTCGACCGACGGCGTGAGGTCGTCGGTGTCGAGGCGGTAGACGTTCTGCGGCAGGCCCTCGTCGAGGCCGAGGTCGCCGCGGTAGACCTCGAGCACGAGCAGCGGGTTGATCGGCTGCGGGTACACCGACGCCGCGGTCTCGCCGTCCTCGCTGAGCTGGGCCGTCGGGAGGAAGTACCCGACGAGGCCGACCTGGTCCAGGCCGGAGGACACGTCGGGCACCTTGATGACGCCCCGCGAGGTGTACATCGTGTCCTCGGGCAGGAACGGCACGCGGCCGGAGAACGCGACCTCGCCGTCGGCGTCGTGCACCGTGACCTCGGGCGCGAACCCGTTGCCCTGGAGGTAGATCTTGGCGCCCCCCGCGGTGAGCGGGTGGTTGACCTTGATGGTCTCCTCGTGGGTCGTGCCGTCGGGGTCGCGCACGGTGACCGTCGCGGTGAAGTCGCGCGACTGGGCGAACGCGACGGAGTCCTGGGCGAACTCCGACTCGAACGCGTCGAGCGTCATCGAGAACGGGACGAGCGACGACGGCCGGAACCACGCGCCGTTCTCGAACGTGTCGTAGTCGACGACCGCGTTCGCGAACCCGCGGCCCTCGGTCACGATCGCCTGGCCGCGGTAGTGCAGGAGCTGTCCGGTCGCGACGGCGACCAGGAGGCCGACGAGCGACAGGTGGAACAGGAGGTTGCCGGTCTCGCGCACGTAGCCCCGCTCGGCGGACACCGTGCGCGCCGCGGGTCGTGCGGCGGCGCGGCCCCGCGCCGGGGCAGCCTTCTCGGTGCCCGTGTCGACACGGAACGTCGGCAGCCAGCGGAGCCGTCCGCGCAGGTGGGTGCTCGCCGCCGCGACGACGTCGTCCGGCGAGGCGTCCGTGACGGCGCGCGCCTGCGCGGGGAAACGGTCGAAGCGCCGCGGCGTGCGCGGGGGACGCGTGCGCAGCGCCTGCCAGTGCGCCTTGGTGCGCGGCAGGATGCACCCGACGAGCGAGACGAACAGCAGGATGTAGATGGCCGAGAACCACACCGAGGCGTAGACGTCGAAGAAGCCGAGCCGGTCGAGCCACTCCCCCGTCGTCGGGTTCTCCTGGAGGTAGCGCAGCACGGCTGCCGGGTCCTGCGGGCGCTGCGGCAGGACGGAGCCGGGCACCGCCGCGACCGCGAGCAGCATGAGGAGCATGAGCGCGACGCGCATGCTCGTGAGCTGGCGCCAGGTCCACCGCAGCGTGCCGCGCCAGCCGAGCCTCGGGAGCGCCGGGCCGCCGTCGCCTCCCGTGCCGCCCTCGCCACCCGACGGCGTCCGGTCCCCCGGGCCGTCGCCCGCGGAGAACGCGTCGTCGATGCCCTCGGGGCGGTAGCCCGCCGCCCGCCCGCCGGGCTTCGCGGCCCTCTCGGCCTGGTCGGTCTCGTCGCTCATCTCACACCACCGTCACGAATCCGCCGATCCAGCCCTGCAGCGACGTCGTCCACGTCGCCCACAGACCCGTGACCAGCGCGAGGCCGATGAGCACGAGCAGCCCGCCGCCGATCCGCATGATCGCGAGACGGTGCCGGCGCAGGAAACCGAGCATGCGCTGCGAGCTCTGCAGCCCGAGCGCGATGAGGAGGAACGGCACGCCGAGACCGAGGCAGTAGGCGACCCCGAGGATCGCGCCCCGGCCCGCCGAGGCCTCGGTCAGCGACAGCGACTGCACGGCGACGAGCGTCGGACCGAGGCACGGCGTCCAGCCGAGCCCGAAGACGATGCCGAGCAGCGGCGCTCCCCACAGCCCGGCCTGGGGGCTCAGGTGCAGGCGCCGCTCGCGCTGGAGGAACGGGACGGCGCCCATGAAGGCGAGCCCCATGAGGATCACGACGACGCCCAGGACGCGCGTGATGACGTCCTCCCACCGCACGAGGTGGACGCCGATCGCGCCGGCGGCGACCATCAGCGCGACGAACACGAGCGTGAAGCCTGCGACGAAGAGCCCGACCCCCGCGAGCACGCGCCCGCGGCTCGGCGCCGTGACCCGCGTGGCCGTCGTCGTGCCCCCGGACGCGCCGCGCCCGCTCCCGGCGTTCGCCGCGGCCATGCCCGAGACGTAGCCGACGTACCCGGGCACGAGCGGCAGCACGCACGGCGACGCGAAGGAGACGAGCCCCGCCAGGATCGCCACCGGGACCGCCAGCAGCATCGACCCGCTCCAGACCGTCGTGGCGAACGTGTCGCCGACGCTCGTCGCGGCGGCCGCGGGGAGCGCGGCGGCCGGGACGGAGGCGGCGAGGGACGCGAGGGTGACCACGGTCAGCCGGCCGCCTCGTCCTCGGCGAGCACGTCGTCGACGAGCGCGTCCAGGGTCGAGCCCTCGGCGAGCCCGATGACGCGCGCCGCGACGCGGCCCTCGCGGTCGAGCACGACCGTCGACGGCACGGCCTGGAGCGGCACGGTGCCGGAGAGCGCCGCGACGACCTCCCCGCTGCGGTCGTCGATCGACGGGTACGGCACCTCGAACCGGCGCTGGAACGCCTGCGCGGCGCCCGCCTCGTCGGTCGTGTTGATGCCGAGCACCTGCACGCCGTCGTCGGCGCGGTCGTTCGCCAGCGCGACGAGGTCGGGCGCCTCGGCGCGGCACGGCGCGCACGCCGCGTACCAGGTGTTGAGCACGACGACGTCGCCCAGCCAGGCGCTCGTGTCGACCTGCTCGCCCTCGTAGTCGGTGCCGGTGAGCGCCACGACGTCGCCGCGCTCGCCGGCGTCCCACGTACGGACCGAGCCGTCGCCGGAGACGTAGCCCTGCCCGACGACGTCGGTCGTCGCGCCCGAGTCCTGGGCGCACGCCGCGAGGCCGAGCGTCGCGGCGACCACGACGCCCGCGGTCAGCACGCGGCGCAGGGGCAGGAGGGCGCGCACGTCAGGCGCGCGCGAGCTGGCGGTCACAGCGTCATCACGGGAGGCACCCTGCCCGGGGTTCCTGGACGCCACCTGGGAGACGTGACCTCCGCCACTCCCGAACGGGACGGTTCGGGCGTCCGGGCGGCGACGACGGCGCGAGACATGACCGACGTCACGCCCCCGCGACGGTCGCGGCGCCCGGGAGGAGGTCGGCGACCGGCTCGGAGTAGTGCAGGCCGACGAGGCGGTCGTCCTCGAAGTGCAGGGACGTGAGCGACGCGAGCGAGCACTGCCGCTTGCGCGGGTCGTGCCACAGGCGGCGGTTCTCGAAGCTCAGGCGCGTGAGCCACACGGGGAGCTGGTGGCTCACGAGGAGGGCCTCGTGGCCCGCGGCCTTGTCCCGGGCGTCGGCGACGGCGGCGCGCATGCGCGCGACCTGCTCGGTGTACGGCTCTCCCCACGACGGGCGGAACGGGTTCCACAGGTAGGGCCAGTGCTGCGGGTGGCGCAGCGACCCGTCCCCGACGCCGAACGTCTTGCCCTCGAAGTGGTTCGCCGCCTCGATGAGGCGGTCGTCCGTGCCGAGCTCGAGCCCGAACGCCTCGGCGGCCGGCGTGGCCGTCTCCTGGGCGCGCTGGAGCGGCGACGCGACGACGACGGCGAGGTCCGCGCGCGGGCGCGACGTGCCGTCGGGGCCAGGCTCGCCCGCGAGGTGCGCGGCGACGCGGCGGGCCATCTCGTGGCCCCGCTCGGAGAGGTGGTAGCCGGGGATGCGGCCGTAGAGGACGCCGTCGGGGTTGTGGACCTCGCCGTGGCGCAGGAGGTGGACGATGGTGGAGACCATGCGTACCAGTGTCCCGCACTCCGGGGCCCGGACCCGCACCGGCGAGCCGGTCGCCCCGAGACGCTCCCGGGACGCGCCGCGGACGTGCCCGAGGCGACCGCGGTGTCAGGAGTCGCGGTCCGCCTTGCACGCCTCGGCGACGGCGGCCATCGCCTCGCCGAGCGCGCGGAACTGCTCCGGCGTGAGGACGTCGACCATGAACCGGCGCACGGCGGCCACGTGCGCCGGCGCGGATGCCACGAGGACGCGGTAGCCCTCGGCCGTCATCTCGCAGTTGACCCCGCGGCGGTCGCCGGTGCTCGCCGAACGCCGGACCAGGCCGCGCGCCTCCATGCGCGCGACCGTGTGGGTGACACGGCTGCGGGACCGGGCGAGGCCGTCGGCGAGCGCGGACATGCGCAGCGTGTGGTCGGGGCTCTCCGAGAGCCGTACGAGCAGCTCGTACTCGTTGAGCGAGACCTCCGACTGCTCCTCGTGGTCACGCCCCAGCGACTCGATGAAGCGCACGGTCCCGTCGAGGTAGGCGCGCCACAACCGCTGCTGCTCGGCGTCGAGCCAGCGAGGCTCCTCGCTCGCGGTCGCGGTGGTGCTGGGGGTGGTCGTCGTCGGCTGGGCGTCGACGTCGTTGCTGGTCATAGGTCCTCGGGCGCTCGCGGACAGGGGTCGGTTCTGGGGCGGAACCTCGCGGAACATTCTTCCACCCCACCGGGAATAGACGGATCACCCCCTGCTGTTGATACGCTCGTACGAAGTTGAACCTTCAACCAAGTTCGGTCCTCCGGGACCCACGACCCCTCAGGAGCACCCATGGCCACGCCGCTGCCCGCCGGGCTCAACGCCGGTACCTACGCCCTCGACTCGTCCCACTCGCAGGCGGCCTTCACGGTCCGCCACGCCGGCATCTCCAAGGTGCGCGGCACGCTCGCCATCACGGCCGGCACCATCACCGTGGGCGACGACCTCGAGTCGACCTCCGTGACCGCCGAGCTCGACGCGGCGTCCGTGAGCACGGGCGACGCGAACCGCGACAACCACCTGCGCAGCGCGGACTTCTGGGACGCCGAGAACAAGCCGACGTGGAGCTTCGCGTCGACCAGCATCTCCGGCGACGGCGACGACTTCGTCGTGGCGGGCGACCTGACCATCAACGGCGTGACCAAGCCGGTCGAGCTCGAGACCGAGTTCGCGGGCACCGCGACCGACCCGTTCGGCAACGCGCGCGCCGGCTTCGAGGCGACGACGGAGATCTCGCGCAAGGAGTTCGGCCTGACCTGGAACGCGGCGCTCGAGACCGGCGGCGTGCTCGTCGGCGACAAGATCAAGATCGCGCTCGACGTCTCGGCCATCAAGCAGGGCTGACGACCGACTCCCGGGACCCTTCCCCGGGACCTCCCAGGAACACTGCACCCACCGGCAGGGGTGCCGCCCGAGGGGGGGGGGGGGCCGGGCCCCCCGCCCCCCCGCGCTCGGAGGCCGGGGGGCGCCGCGCGGCCCGGGCCGAGGCCGTTGTTGACACGGAAGTAGTAGGACGCGCCGACCTCCAC
>NZ_JBHXIC010000066.1:22179-24342 GCF_042723955.1 Cellulosimicrobium cellulans
CCTGGCCCCGCCCCCGCCCCCCCCCCCCACACGCGCCCCCCCGGGGGGGGGGGGGCGCGGGGGCGCGGGGGGCCCGCCCGCCGCCCCCCCTCGTCGTTCAGCGGTCCTGGGCCTCCGCGAGCGCGCGGGCCTGGGAGTGGAACGCGAGGATCTGGAGCTCGCTGCCGACGTCCACGCCCCGCACGTCGACGTCCGCGGGCACCTGGAGCGCGCGCGGCGCGAAGTTGAGGATCTCGCGCACCCCGGCGGCGACGACGCGGTCCGCCACGGACTGCGCGTGCGCCGCGGGCGTCGCGAGGACCACGATCGACACCTTCTCGCGCTCGACGACCTCCTCGAGCGCGTCGACGTGCTCGACGACGAGGCCCGCCGCCCGCGTCCCCACGACGTCCGGCGACGCGTCGAGGAGCGCCGCGACGTGGAAGCCGCGCTGCTCGTAGCCCGAGTAGTTCGCGAGCGCGTGCCCCAGGTTGCCGATCCCGACGATCGCGATGCGGTGCTCGTCCACGAGCCCCAGCGCCTCGGTGATGTACTGCGCGAGCGAGTCCACGTCGTACCCGACGCCGCGCGTGCCGAACGAGCCCAGGAACGACAGGTCCTTGCGGAGCTGGGCCGGACCGACCCCGGAGAGCTCCGCGAGCTCGACCGACGACGTCGTCGCGACACCCCGCGCCACGAGGTCCCGCAGCGCGCGCAGGTAGGACGGGAGCCGCGCCACCGTCGCGCTCGGGATACCCGGCGCCGTCACCTCACCGACTACCTGCTCAGCCACCCGTCACCCCGTCGTCCTAGGACCGTCCTCGTCGACGGTCGCGCTCCACCGGGAGGAATCATCCCAGGTCTGTGCGCCCCGCCGAAATCCGACCCACCGCGCGCGCGAGCCGGCGGGCGTCGACCCGCCAGAAGCCCTGCTGGACGCCGTCGACCGTCACGACCGGGACGTACTCGCCGTACTGCTCCCGCAGCGTCGGGTCCGCGCCCGGCGCGTCGACGTCCACCTCCGCCCAGGCGACCCCCGCCTCCGCGCACACCGCCTCGACGACCGCCCGTGCGTCGTCGCACAGGTGGCACCCCGCGCGGCCGTAGAGCACGACGGGAGAGGTCGGGGCGTCAGAGGTGGTCACGCCTCCCAGGGTACGAGCACGGTCCGGGGTCGGGGTGGGAGACCGCCTAGAGTGGGGACATGGCGACGTCTTCCGGTCCGGGCCGCGTCCCGGCCGCCCCCGAGGACGCGCCCACCGCCGGACGCGCGTCGCCCGCCCCCGCACACCGCACCGCCGCGTTCTTCGACGTCGACAACACGATCATCCGCGGCGCGTCGTCGTTCCACCTCGCGCGCGCTCTGTACCAGCGGGAGTTCTTCTCGACCTTCGACATCGCGCGCTTCGCCGTCCACCAGGCGCGCTACCTGCTGTTCGGCGAGAACAAGCAGCAGATCGACCGCATCCGGTCGCGCGCGCTCGCCCTCATCGCCGGCCGCTCGGTCGCCGAGGTCACCGCGATCGGCGAGGAGGTCTACGACACCGTCCTCTCGCTGCGCATCTACCCCGGCACCCGCCGCCTGCTCGACGAGCACCTCGCCGCGGGGCACCAGGTGTGGCTCGTCTCCGCGACCCCGGTCGAGATCGGCGAGCTCATCGCCCGCCGCCTCGGCACGACCGGCGCGCTCGGCACCGTCGCGGAGCACGAGGACGGCTTCTACACCGGCCGCCTCGTGGGCGACATGATGCACGGCCGCGCCAAGGCCGCCGGGGTCCGCGCCCTCGCCGAGCGCGAGGACATCGACCTCGACGCGTCGTACGCGTACGGCGACTCCCTCAACGACGTCACGATGATGGAGACGGTCGGCCACCCGTGCCCCATCAACCCCGACGCGCGCCTGCGCCGCTACGCCCAGGACGTCGGCTGGCCCATCCGCGAGTTCCGGGGTCGTCGCCGCCGCGTCGCCCGCAGCAGCGTCCGCACCGCGAGCTGGGCCGGCGCCGCCTGGGCCGCCGCCCTCGTCCTGCGCTCCGTGCGCCGCGCCGTCGACCGCCGCATCGCCCGCCTCTGACCTCCTCCATCCCGCCGAGGAGCACCCTGGCCGGCCAGGGTTCTCCCTCGGCCGGGTCGGGAGACGCGGGGGGGGGGGGGGGGGCGGCGGGGGGGGGGGGGGGGCGGGGC
>NZ_JBHXIC010000067.1:0-2689 GCF_042723955.1 Cellulosimicrobium cellulans
CGTCTGTGTTTCTTTTTTTCTGTCTCTACCGCCCCCCCCCCCCCCCCACCCCCACCCCCCCCTCCTTCGCGTGTGTGGCCCCCTGGTGGGTCCCCCCTCCCTCCCCCTTACCCCCCCCCCACGCCGGTCCTCAGCGATCCAGGACGACGAGGCGCTGCGTCGCGCGCGTCATCGCGACGTACCGGTCCACGGCGCCCTCGACGCCGTGGCCGAACGCCTGCGGGTCCACGAGCACGACGAGGTCGAACTCGAGGCCCTTCACCGTCTCGGGTGTGAGCACCCGCACGCGCGACGCCCGGTCCTGCTCCGCGCCGAGGCGCGCGGAGATCGGCTCGGTCGACGCAGCGACGGACCCCGCGCCGCCGATCACGCAGGCCGTGCCCTCGGCGTGCTCGGCGAGCCAGCCGTCGAGCACCCCGTCGAGGTCCGCGACCGAGCCGTAGGCGACCGGCACGCCCGTGCTGCGCACCGAGGTCGGGACGTTGGCGTCCGGGAGCGCCGCCCGGATGACGGGCTCCGCCGCCGCCATGACCTCCTGCGGCGTGCGGTAGTTGACGCTCAGCGACGCCTCCGCGACCCGGTCGAACCCGACGCGCCCGAGCCGCTCGCGCCACCCCTCCGCGAACCCGTGACGCGCCTGCGCGCGATCCCCGACGACCGTGACGCTGCGTGACGGGCAGCGACTCAGCACCATCTGCCACTCGGCGTCCGTGAGCTCCTGCGCCTCGTCGACGACGACGTGCGCGAACGGGCCGGCGAGCCGGTCGGGCGTGGCCGTGACCATCGCCCCCTCGTCGACGAGCGCGTCGCGCAGGTCCTGCCCCTTGAGCATCGTCATGACCATGAGCTCGCTGTCGTCGGACGCGACGAGGTGGTCGACGACGTCGTCCATGCGGGCGCGCTCGGCCGCGGCCGCGGCCTCGTTGCGGCGACGGCGGCGCGACGCCTCCGGGTCGCCCAGGCGCTGCCGGGCAGCGTCGAGCAGCGGCAGGTCCGCCGTCGTCCACGCCTGCGCGTCCGCACGCTGGAGCGCCCGCACCTCCTCGGGCGTGAGCGACGGCGCGCACAGGCGCAGGTAGGCGGGCACCGACCACAGGTCGGCCACGAGGTCCGTCGCCTCGACGAGCGGCCACGCGCGGTCGAACGCGGCGCCGAGCGCGCGGTGGCCGCGCAGGGCGCGGCGCACGTCGTCGGCCGACAGGTCCCCGGCGTCCTCCGAGGCTCCCTCGCCCACCGTCTTGTCCACGAGGATCTCGACGAGAGCGGCCCAGACGTCGTCGCGCGCCTCGTTGTGCGGGGTGCCCGGGTCGACGGACTCGAACGCCTCGGCCCAGTCGGCCGTCGAGAGCCAGACGTCTGCCCACGGCGTCTCGACCTCCATCCCCTCCGCGGGCGGACGCTCCGAGAAGCGCACGGCCGGCTCGATCGCGGCGACCAGCTCGGCGGACGCCTTGAGGCGCGCCACCTCGGGGTCGGTCTCGGGGCGCGCCGCCGCGCCCTCGGGCACGAGGTCGCGCAGCGTGCACGTCTGCACGCCCTCCTCGCCGAGGCCCGGCAGCACGTCCGCCACGTACGCGAGGTAGGGGCGGCTCGGCCCGACGACGAGGACGCCTCCGTGCCCGCCGCCCACCTGGGGATCGGCGTAGAGCAGGTAGGCGGCGCGGTGCAGCGCCACGACGGTCTTGCCCGTGCCCGGGCCGCCGTCGACGACGAGAGCGCCCCGCGAGCCCGCGCGAACGATCGCGTCCTGGTCCGCCTGGATCGTGCCGAGCACGTCGCGCATGCGCGGCGACCGGCTCACGCCGAGGCTCGCGACGAACGCCGACTGGTCGTCGAGCGCCGCGCCCGAGCCCGCGCCGTCGGGCACGAGCTCCTCGTCCCAGTAGTCCGTGACGCGACCGCGCGTCCACCGGTAGCGGCGTCGCGCCGCGAGGCCGAGCGGGTGCGCGGGAGTCGCGGCGAAGTACGGCTCGGCTGCGGGCGAGCGCCAGTCCACGAGCAGCCGCTCCCCCGCCGTGTCCGTGAGGCCCACGCGCCCGACGTAGACCGGGGCGGAGCCGTCGGCGAACGTCATGCGGCCCAGGCACAGGTCGACGCCGTAGCGCTGGAGCAGCCGCAGGCGACCGCTGAGGCGGTGGATCTCCTGGTCGCGCTCGAGCGCCTCGGTGCCGCTCCCGCCGGGCGCGCGGCGCGCCGCGTCGAGGCGCTGCGAGAGGTCCCCGACGGAGTGCTCGAGGCTCGCCGCGATCGCGGCGAAGTGCCGCTCGTCGGCTGCGACCAGGGCGGGGTCGGCCTTCGCGGCGAGCCGCTCGGGGAGGTCGAAGGTCTGGGCGGCGCCCGGGTTCGGACGTGCGGTCGGGTCGGTCGTGCGGTCGGCGGTCACGGGGGCGTCGGGCAACGTCATCAGCTCCGGTCCGAGGTCGATCGGGACGGCACGGACCGACGACGGTCCACGCACGAACGGAGATTCTGCGCCCCCAGGGGGGCCTTGCCGCAAGATCCCCCGTGCGCTATACCTTGGAAAGGGAGGCCGGTCGGCCTCCTTTCCCGTTCCCGTCCAGACCACGGTCGGACCGGCGATCGCGCGCCGAGATGCGAGAAGTGGGGGGGGGGGCGCGGGGCCGGGGGGGGGGCGGCGGTGCGCTTGGGTGAGTGGGTGTGTCGGTCGGACGGGCTGCGAGAGCCCGCC